>JAJFFX010000009.1 GCA_021776455.1 Hyphococcus sp.
CCTCGGCCCCTTGATTAACGGCGTTGTCGTCCTCGAACGCCAAAGCGGCGAAGCCGGTCCCGCGCTGTTAAAAATCGAAGTGCGCGGAGACGCGCTGTCTTGTATCGACCTTGAAGAGCCGTGGGCTTTTTCGGGCAATGAAACAGTGTTTTATCGGTAACGAAAACCGTTCGCACATAATTTTTTTAATATGTCATTTGTGGCCGATAGCGTTGAAAAAGTCAGCAGCAGGACTGGCTAAAGAAACGCGAGCCAAAGGGCTCAGGTCGCACATTTGACTTCATAGCGTTCAAGCCCCTGAACACCAGGCGCCGCGGGCGCCATTGACCGCCAGGCCTTCGGCGACCAGCGCCTCGCCAAGGTCGCTTCCCGCCACTTCGATACGGGCGACAACGCGGCCGGCATATTTGCCATAGGCGACATCGCGCAACACCGCCGTGCCGCTGCTTAAAAACTCTTCGACAAAAATTTTCGCTTCCCGCGCGCGGTCTTTTTCAACTGCGCATTTCGGCCGGAATAGCTCCGGCGCATCAACCCCTGCCAGCCGCACCGAGATGACCAATTCCTGATCAATCCAGATCTGGGCGCGCATCTTGACCGTGTCACCGTCAATCACCCGCTCAACGCTGGCCGCCACCGGCCCCCTTAGCGCCGATCCGGCCCAGGCGGGCGCAATCATGGCGGGCGTCCAAAAAAGCGCAAACCACACGGCGAAATTTAGGAGATAGCGCATATACACGCATAGGTAGCATATTTGTCTTTTGTTCTCAATATAGTTGTGGGTTTTTCTTCGGCTAAAAGTCCACCGCCCGGCCGCGGCGCTCCCAGTCGCCATACCGGGTCGGCTCAGCGCCCCTTGGCCCGTTGACCTCTTTGGCGGCGGCCTGGGTCTCGGCGGCGGCTTGGCGACGAATTTCCGCCTCTTTAAGCGCCCGCCGCGCCGCCGGCGTTAACGTCGCGCCGGCCGGCGTCGTTTCATAGTCTTGGTCCGCCATATTGAACCCACCTTTCTACGCCACATATAAAAGCCGACAACCCGATTGCAGACAAGCAAATTTAAAAAGGCCTCGCGAGATGCTGAATTCCCTACGCACCGGCGCTCTGCTCGCCGCCCTGACGGCGCTGTTTATGGGCGTCGGATTTTTACTAGGCGGCGGCGTCGGCATGGCGATCGCTTTTGTGTTCGCCGCGGGAACCAATCTTTGGGCCTATTGGAACTCCGACAAGATGGTCTTGCGGATGTATCGCGCCAAGGAGATTGATCCCGATCAGGCTTCCGGCGCCGTGCGCCGCTACGCTTTGATCGTGCGCGAGCTTGCCGAAAATGCACGTCTTCCGGCGCCGAAAGTCTATATCATCGAGAACGACCAGCCCAACGCCTTCGCCACCGGGCGCAATCCGGAAAACGCCGCCGTTGCGGCGACCACCGGACTGTTGCGCATTTTAACTGAAAATGAACTTGCCGGCGTCATGGCCCATGAATTAGCGCATGTAAAAAATCGCGATACGCTGACTATGACGGTCACCGCGACCATCGCCGGCGCGATTACCATGCTCGCCAATTTTGCGCTGTTTTTTCGCGGCGGCAATCGCGGCGCAGGCGGCATCATTGGCGCCCTCGCCATTATGATCCTCGCGCCAATGGCGGCGGCGCTGGTGCAAATGGCGATCAGCCGCGGGCGCGAATATGAGGCCGATCGCATTGGCGCTGAAATTTGCGGCCACCCGGACTGGCTTGCCTCGGCGCTGGCGAAAATCTCACAGGGCGCTGCGCGCATTCCCAACGCAACCGCTGAGCGCCACCCCGAAACCGGACAGCTGATGATCATCAATCCATTGACAGCCAATGGCCGCGACAAACTCTTTTCAACCCACCCGGCGACCCAGAACCGGATCGACCGGCTGATGGCGATGAGCAATCTTGGAAGCGTGGTTATGGACCCGGACGGACCGTCCGTATTCGAAGGAAGACGCCGCGGACCCTGGGGCTAAAGCGCATCGAAAAGATCGGGAGCCAGCGCGCCTTCAATTTTTAACAGGCGCTGTTTTGTGGTTGTCCCGCCCGGCGCGGAAAACCCGGTCATTAAACCGCCAGCGCCGACAACACGATGACAGGGCGCAAGGATCGGAAACGGATTGCGCCCCAGCGCCTGGCCCACCCGCCGCGACAACGCAACATCGCCAAGCGCTTTAGCGAGATCGCCATAGGTTTTTGTCTCGCCCGGTTTAATCGCCAGCGTCAGCGCGATCACATTTCGGTCAAAATCGGCAATGCCCGCCATATCAAAATCGACATAGTCAAACGCGCGTGGATCGCCGTTAAACAACGCGATAATGTCGTCAATTATTCGGCGAATATGTGTGGGCGGCGACGTCTCAACAGCGCCGGCGGCGCGGCGCGTCAACCGCACAATGGTCTGCGCATCATCAGTTTCAGGAAAGCTGACCGCAACAATGCCATCCTCGCCCCAGGCAAGGCCGCAACGCCCTAACGCAGTATCGAATAGCGTGAAAAAGTAATCTGTCATGGCGCGCTTATAGCACGCCGATTGCCTCGCGCCGCCCGGTTTTTGCGGCTATGTTAGCAGGACCGGCCCTCGCCTATCTCGGCCCGGACTGGCCGCCAATTCGGCCTTTCAGATGGGAAAACTCCTCACGCAGCCTTTCGGCAGGAAAGCGCTTTTTCTTTGCCGATCGACGCTCACTTTCGTCCATCGTATATTCAATCTTGCGCACCCGCTCCAACGTCAGTTCAAGAAGTTGACGATTATAAGCAATGAGATCGGCGATCAGCGCGAACATTGCGCAAATGCCGCCAACGAGAAACAATACGCCGCCGAGGATCAGCGACTGGATCATTCCGGCGCCGCCGTCGAGAAAATAGTGCACAACGAAACGCGCAATTGGCGCCAATCCCGCAGCCATCAACACAACGCCAAACACAAGAAATATCTTCAACGGCTCGTACATCGCATAAGCACGCAACATCGTCCGGCCAGTGCGAGACAGAAATTGCGGTACTGAACGAAACAGCCTTGAAGGCCGCTCGACTTTATTAGTTCTAATTGGTACAGAAACTATAGTTCGGCGCTTGCGCCCTGCCTGAATGAGCGTTTCGGTGGTGTAGGAAAATGTCGACCGCACCGTCACGCCCATCGCCGCCTGACGGGTATAGGCGCGAAACCCGCTGACCGCATCGGCCACATCAACGCCGGCGAGGCCGCTCAAGGCGCGGCTGCCGAGTTTTTGCAACAGGCGTTTTAACGGCGAGAAATGCGCAATCTCAGCCGGCCGACGGTCGCCGACGACGATATCAGCATCGCCCGCCACAAGCGGGGCAATCAGTTTTGGAATATCGCGGCCACAATATTGGTTGTCCCCATCGGTGTTGACGATGAAATCGGCGCCGAGCGAAAGGCAAGCGTCCAGGCCTCTCTGGAAGGACTGCGCTAATCCGATATTTTTCGGATTTGAGACCACATGATCGGCGCCACTCGTCTTTGCGACCTCTACCGTGCGGTCTGTGGACCCGTCATCAATCACCAAAATCTCAACCTGGTCGATGCCGTCAATCTGGCGCGGAATATCGCCAATTGTCTCAGCGAGCGTTGCTTCCTCATTAAAACAGGGAATTTGGACAATAAGCTTGATCATGATCCCACCTTCGGATTGCCCGCATCTAAGCGGAACAGGGCAAACAGAGCGTTAAGAATTTCAAAGCCACAATGGCGTATCGCTTGAGCCTGCCATGAATAAAAATGTGTTGTTCATAACCCGGAAGTGGCCGCCCGCCGTCGGCGGCATGGAGACCTATTGCGCTGAGCTGGTTGCGGCGTTGAAATCTCAAATTAACCTTTCGCTGGAGGCCTTGCCGGGACGCGAAAGTGGCGCGCCTCCCTCAGGCCTTGCGCTTATCGGTTTTGGTCTACGCTCGCTCATCAGGCTTGCCGGCGCGCGGCCAAAATACGATATCATTCACGCCGCCGATATGGCTATATGGCCCTTGGCGCTGGCCGCATCGATCCGCGCGCCAGACGCTAAAATCGTTCTCTCAGCGCACGGCACCGATGTCGCCTTCGCTAACCGGCGCGGGATATTGCCTCACCTGTATCGTTATTATTTGCGGCTCGGTGCGCGGCTTCTGCGCAAAGGCACTATGCTGGCAAATTCACAAGCCACCGCATCCCTGCTTGAGCGCCACGGCTTTAGATCTCCGAAAGTTATTCCGCTCGCCGCGCAAACGAGGCCAATCTCTCCACAACCACCACAACCTTACTTGCTATTCGTTGGCAGACTGACGAAACAAAAGGGCTGTCGCTGGTTCATCGAAAATGTGTTGCCAAAATTACCGGACGGTCTTTCGCTATGTGTTGTCGGTCCGGTCATTGATGCATCGGAAAAATCCGCTCTTGCCGCTCCCCGTGTGACCTTTCACGGACCCGTCCGAGGCGAGGAATTAGTGCAGTTGCGACGCAATGCACTCGCCGTCATCGTGCCGAATATCGATAGTGACCCGACTTATTTTGAAGGCTTCGGACTTGCGGCGACCGAGGCCTCCGCTGCGGGCGGCGTTGCACTCACGGCCAATGTTTTTGGCCTGCGTGACGCTGTGATTGACGGGCGTACTGGATATCTACTGCCGGCAGGCGAGCCAGAGGCCTGGGTTAAAAAGATCACGAAGATTGCAGGCTGGACGCAAGCTGAAAGAGAGCAATTTATTACCAACTCGGTGAGTGAGACGGCGGAATATTTCTCCTGGGCCCGCGTCGCACGCGATACGTTGGCGGCCTATGCATAGAGAACACCAATGCTGAAATCTGTAGCCGCTACGTTGCCGCCGATGTTCGTCGGCCCGCTGGCGCGCAGCGCAGCGACGACGATGGTCTACCGACTGATTAACATCGCTATCGGCCTGGTGATCACGGCGATCCTCGCAAAATCTCTCGGCGCAGACGGGTTCGGCGTTGTCGCACTCGGGTTGAGCATTGCATTCATGTTATCCATGAGCGCCAAGCTCGGTCTCGACATATATTTTATGCGCATGGCGCCGCAATATATCGAAACCCACAAATGGGCGCTGCTGAACGGGTTGTTATTTTTCAGCGGGGCGCTGGTTCTCATTCTCGCCCTTAGCGCGTCGGCTATCGCTGCAACGATCGCTAAAGTGATCAACGCCGACAACGCCATCATCATCGCTTGCGCCATTGCACCGCTGGTCGCCTTAAATTCCGTCGCCCAGGGAATCTTGCGTAGCATCATGCAAATCTCAAAAGCCTATCTGCCAGAATTCGTCTTTGTTCAAATGATCGCGCTCACCGGTATCCTCATCTTTGCATCACGCGGCGCGTTGTCACCGGGAACGGCGCTGTTTGCCTATTTTATTGGCTGGAGCCTGGCTGCCGCTGTCAGCTGGCTTTGGGTTTTAAAACATTGGCCAAAGGCTGCGCGCGGCGCAGCACGAGAATATAACTGGCGCGCATGGACCGGCGCATCAATACTGGTGATGGTCGCCGGGCTTGGCGAGTTCGCCTTTGGGAAATTTGAAATCCTTGCGCTCTCGGCTTATGGCTCGCCTGAAGCGCTTGGATATTACGCGATTGCGCTCAGATTTGCACTGTTTGTAACATTTCCCGCCTTTGCCCTATCGAGTGGATTTGCACCGACCATTGCGCGCCTGCACGCGGCCGGCGACCAGGCGGCGATGATGCGTAAAATCATCCTCGGCGCGCGGATGACATTTTTTGGCGCCGCCATTGCCTCCATTGCGGTATCCGTTGGCGTTACGATCTTGTTTCCTTGGTTTGGAGCGGATTTTTCCGCCGCCACGCCGCTAGTCATCATTTTGTGCGCTGGCTTTGTCGCCCTGTCCATCGTTGGGCGTCCGATGGATGTACTGATTATGGTTGGCGCCGTCCGGGAGGCGGCGATTGCCTCAGCCATCAGCCTGTCCATCTCAATAGTGATTATGCTGGCGCTTATCCCGGTCTATGGCGCTGTTGGCGCGGCGATTTCAACTGCGGTTAGCTTTGCCTTTCACGCAGGCCTGCTCGCCTTTCTGGTATGGAAAAGGACCGGACTTCGGTGCGACGCCTTTGCACCTGTGAGTATGGCTCAAGCCTCTGGCCGGTAAAAAAACAACACGTCGCCGTCGCATAAAGTGAAATCGATAACAAAACCACGCGCCAACAGGGATCCGATCATCGCGCTGATTTTTTGCGGTTCTACCGCATCCGGGTGAATTTCAAGGCAGATTTTGGAAACCCCCGGCAGGTCAGCGCCGGTAAGAATATCTACTTCAGCGCCCTCCACATCAATGATCAGGAATGTTGGCGACAGTTCCGCGATCGCCTCACTCAAAGGTGCAGCATTAACTTCAACAACACGCACATCACAATCCGTACTGGCGAGCGAACTCGCCCAAAAATCCTTATGGATATGAAACTTAACAGAGATGTCTTGGTAACTGTCGGGGACAATCGCCGTATTGCGGATATCGACACTGATCCCATTTAGCGCAAGCGTTTGCTTTGCCGAAGCGATAATCGCATCATTTGCTTCATAGACGGTGACACGGTCCTCGCCGACTATGCGCGCCGCCAACACGGCAACAAACCCCACGCCGCCGCCAATTTCGAGAACCTTGTCGGATTTGGAAAGCGTAGCTTTCAATATAGCGAACTCGCTACGTTCATAATTTTCCATAAGGATTTGCCGCACCATCCTCGCAGACCAGCCTGTGCGATCAATCGCAATTTTGATATTTTGGATCTCAATTTGATCGGCCGCGCGCAATACGCGCGCGACATATTTTACACCGCGCCAAGCAAGCGACGTGTAGCTTTCGCGGTTCATGCTTTACTCACAGACGTATGCGCACACAGATAACCCAAGACATAGGGTGGTAATATTACCGGTAACAACAGCCAGTCCCACAATCCCGGCTTTCGAAACGGCGCCGGCGCGCCGCCCTGCTGGCGCCGCCCCGCACCGGCAAAATAAAGCCGCCGCAATATCCAGGACCAGGTCAACCGCTCTGGAAGAATTTGGTGGTGGATGAGCGCGTGGCCAGCGTAGAAAACCTTGCCGCCGCGCTTCAGAATTCGGCGGCAATAATCGGTCTCCTCGCCGCCAAACAACGCGCCATCCTTGCGGCCAAAATCTTCTGCAAAGCGAAGCTCTTCGGGAATAAGATCCTTGTTCAAACCAATGCCAGCGCCGACCACTCGGGTCACCGGTAGAATTTGCGCGCCAAAATCAAAAATCGAATATTGATCGAGCACAACTCTCGATTTTGCGAGCAAAGGCGGCCGCCCCGCCCAACGCGGCACAATCCGTGATCCAACCACCATAGCTTGCTTGTCGAGCAATGTCCGGGCGATGTTCAGCGCCCATGATGTATCGGGAACGGCGTCGGGATCGATCTGCAACACCAGCGAATGCGCGGCAACATCCAACCCTTTATTGCGGGCGAAAGCGAGGCCGCGTTCCTCACATGGCAAACACCGAAAAATAAGCGCGTTGGTGGAGCGTTGTTCCACCCGCGCTGCAAAATCCACCTGCCAATTCTGATCGAGCAGGATCACCTCTCCGGCAACATCCGCCTGGTCCGCCAGCGCATCAAGCGTTTCGTCAACAAGCCAATCCGGCTCGCGATAGCGCGTGAGCGTGATTGAGACGAGCTGGTCCATGTTGTTTTGGTCCGCCAATTGCGTCGTTAAGGGGTCAAAGCCCCGCAATTCTTAATTGCTGTTCGTAAAGAATATATTCTCAAATATTGGCGAAAAATGCTGGTGATGGGCATTTCCTCCACAATCGCGCGCGCCGACCTTAGCGCGCCCGCCAATTGGCGCGCTATTACGGTTTTCGGCGGCTTAGCGCTTATGCTCGCCGGCGTCTTTCTCATGGCGCCAGCGCCGTTTATCATTGATGGAGGGATTTATCTCGATATGGCCAGGGCCATGGCCAATGACGGCTCTCTCGCGATCGCCGGGAATGGCGGCGTTGAAGGCGCCCCGGCGCTGACGAAATATCTCACCCATGGCATTGATGGCCGCGTCTATCCGCAATATCCGAGCGGCTACGCTCTCCTCGCGGCGCCGTTTTATAAGCTGATGGGCGTGCGCGGTTTGATTTTAATCAACGCAATCGCGGCCTTGGCGTCAATATGGCTAACCTGGCGCATCGCCGTGCATTTCTATACGGCGAAAATCGCAGGCTATGCGGCTTTAATTTTTGCCCTGGCAACCTTCCTCCTCAGCTATGCATTTTCGATCTGGCCGCACGCACTGTCGCTCGGCTTTCTACTGGGCTCTATTTACTGCGCCGTCACCGCGACGAAAGGCAAAAATAGACCCAGGCAGCTGGCGTTAATGTTTGCCTGCGGATTACTTATTGGCGCCGGGATTAACATCCGTGTCGATGTCATTTTGGCGTTCCCGATAGTCTTTCTCTGGCTACGGCTATTTGCCAGGCCCGATGATCGGATCACTCCAGGCTTACTCCTTGTCGGGATGATCCCTGGCCTTATGCTGGCATCATGGTTGAACTTGACAAAGTTTGGCGTCTTCTCACCGTTTTCTTATGGGCCAAGCGTTGGCGCCGACAGCATCGAGCGATACATCCCGATCATGATCGCGGGCGTTGCGTTTCTGGTTGGCGTATGGCTGCTTAACGCACCCCAAATAGCGCGCATCGCGATGAACCGGCTTGGCGTCAAGGCATGTGTGGGCGTTATTGTCTTTGCGGCGCTCGTAGCCGTTCTCGTTGCCGGAGATTTCTTCTGGAAAATTCTCTACGGCGCTTATGTGCTGGTTATCAATCTTCAGGCCCATGACGCCTATTTCCAGGAGGGGGTTGAGCGTAATTCATACGGTCAGCTTCTGTTTTGGGGATATGCAAAAAAGGCGCTAGTCCAGAGCCTTGCCTTTCTCCCGCTCGTCATCATCCCGGCTTTTCAATTCATTCGCGGGAAAAATATTGCCGGCACGGGGCTCTGCCTGTTGGCGGTTGCCGCGCCGGTGGTGTTTTATTCGATGAGCCAGTGGCATGGCGGAGGCAGTTATAATATGCGCTATTTCATGCCGGCGCTGCCGTTCATCGCCATATTGAGCGCCGCCGGGCTGCATGCAATTGCTGCAAAGGGCGCACTTCCCCGGCAGACAACGCTCGTCATTATCGTTTCAGCGGCCATTGCCTACTTCCTGATGCAGACGATTAGCCAGGGATCGCCGGCGCTCTATGCTCCCGCCGCGCTCTATCCACAATGGATGATTGCGGGTGTCCTCGCCGGACTGGTTATCGTATTCCTATACCGTTCAGGGTCAGGACGAATTTCCAGGCTGGCCTATTGCACATCGATCTTCGCCCTCAGCTATAGTGCTTTCGTAAACTTTTCCGACTTCGCCGACGACGCCAAGGCGCGCGCAATACAGCACGCCATCGCCGCCGCCATCGCGCATGACATCGCTGATGATGCACTGGTCTTGTCGCGCCTGCCAATTCTCCTGATCGAGGCGGAAATGAACGGCGCTGCGGTGATGATTGCGACCGATGACAATATCGCGCAATCACTGGCGGCGGCCCAAGCGTTCGAGCGCGCCGGCAGATGCGTATATTTCCACAACTCGATGATCGCCAGGCTCATGGCGGCGCACCTGCCCGAAGGCGCGATTGCGCCGCAACCCTCATGGGCGGGCAACCCCGCGTATCCGGGCGACCCACGCCTCGCCTTTTTCACGCTTACCTCCGGGCAGAGCCGCTGCGCGTTCTGACCTTGCCAGCCTAAACCACCCGTAAAACTGCCAGGCGACCGCCCCTACCTCACTCAATTACGCCTGTTCAAACCCTTGCACGCCTATGCTGCATGTGCGAAGAGGCCCTCGTTGCGTATTTGGGGACCGTAGATGAAGTTTGAGACAGTACTTTTTGCAGCGGCATTTTTGATCTTGGGACTTATTTCTCTGCCGAAGGACGCCAAGGAAGACGCCGGCCAGGCGCAAGGCGAGGCAATGCCGGAAGCGACCGGTATCATCTCCCAAAACTAATCCCACAACCACAAGGCGACCGGCAATTCATGCCCGTTGTTAATGGGCTTCGTCCCAGCTCTTGCCGGCGCGCGCCTCCACATCGAGCCGAACGCTAAGCTTAACCGCCGGCTCCGGCGCGCGTTGCATGACTTTGGCGACGATCGCACAGGTCTTTTCGGCCTCGCCCTCAGGGCCTTCAAAAATCAATTCATCATGCACCTGCAACAGCATACGTGATTTTAGCCGGACCGCCGCCAACGCGGCGGGCATGGCGACCATCGCCCGCCTGATGACGTCCGCCGCCGCGCCTTGAATTGGCGCATTGATCGCCTGGCGTTCCGAATAGCCGCGCATCGCTGGATTTTTGTCGTTAATGCCGCCGACATAAGTGCGGCGCCCGAAAATCGTCTCGACATAACCGTTGGCCTTAGCAAAAGTGATTGTATCATCCATATACTGACGGATGCCCGGGAATTTTTTGAAATAGCTGTCAATATAATCTTTGGCTTCGCTGCGCGAGATCGCCAGTTGATTGGCGAGGCCAAAGGCGGAGATACCGTAAATGATGCCAAAATTAATTGCTTTCGCGCGCCTGCGCACCATCGGGTCCATACCCTCCACCGGCACGCCAAAGATTTCCGACGCCGTCATCGCGTGAATGTCGACACCATCAGCGAAGGCCTGTTTCATCGATTTCAGGTCGGCAATATGCGCCAGCAACCGCAGCTCGATCTGGCTGTAATCGGCTGAAATCAGGAGGTTGCCGTCTTCTGGTACAAAGGCGGTTCTGATTTTGCGCCCGTCTTCGGTGCGTATCGGAATGTTTTGAAGGTTTGGGTCGGTGGAGGCCAGCCGCCCGGTGGTTGTGGCGGCCAGTGAATAAGAAGTGTGAACCCGCCCGGTTTTGTCATTAATCTCGCCCGGCAAAGCGTCGGTATAGGTGCTTTTCAGCTTCGCAAGACTGCGCCAGTCAAGAATAACCCGTGGCAGCGCATGGCCCTCAACCGCCAGCTCCTCCAATATATCGGCCTTGGTCGACCACGCGCCTTTTGCGGTTTTACGCCCGCCCGGCAGCGCCAGTTTGCCGAACAGAATTTCAGAAATCTGTTTTGGCGAACCGAGATTAAAGACTTCGCCGGCAAGCTTGTGCGCTTCCACCTCCGACACCGCCATGCGCTGGGCAAAATCGCCCGACAGACGCAACAGCACATCGCGGTCAATCTTCACGCCCTCGCGCTCCATCGCCACAATCACCGCAATCAGCGGGCGCTCCAACGTCTCATAAACGGTAGTTTTGCCTTCCGCCGCCAAACGCGGTTTCAACATCTCATAAAGCCGCAAGGTGATGTCGGCGTCTTCAGCGGCATATTTCGACGCCTCCTTGATCGGGATCTGATCAAAGGTTTTCGCTTTCTTGCCGCTGCCGGCGACATCGGAAAATTTGATGGTGTCATAATCGAGGTGGCGCTTGGCAAGTTCATCCATGCCATTGCCGCCATTGCCGCAATCGAGCGCGTATGAAATCAGCATCGTGTCATCGACCGGTGTTATGGAGACGCCATATTTCGACAGCACCAGCGCGTCATATTTTATATTCTGGCCGACCTTCAGGATCGATGAATCTTCAAACATCGGCTTTAACAGCGCCAGCGCGCGTTCAAGTTTGATTTGCCTGGCCGCATCTTCATCATCAAGCGCCAAACCGTCGCCGCCATGTCCGAGGGGAACATAACAAGCCTCGCCAGTTTTCACAGAAAGACAAACCCCAACGAGGTTAGCGCGCATCGCGTTCAAGCTGTCGGTTTCGGTATCAACGGCGATGACGCCGCGCTCATAGGCCTTGTCAATCCAGGCCTGCAGCCGCGCTTCATCAAACACGGTTTCATAATCGCCGCTGCCCGGCGACGGCGCTGGCAGCGCCTCGCTCGCGCTGTTATCAGCATTGCCGTTATCACGTTTAACGCGATCTATTAGCTTGGAGAACTCCATCTCCTCCAAAAATGGGAGTAACATATCGAGATCTATGGGCCGCACCCTTAACGCCTCGACCGGCTCTTCAAGAGGAACGTCCGTGCGCAATTCGACAAGGCGCTTTGAAAGCCGCGCTTGTTCGGCAAATTCAATCAGATTTTCGCGACGCTTATTTTGCTTGATCTCTCCGGCGCGGGCGAGAAGCGTTTCAAGATCACCATATTCTTCCAGCAATTGCGCAGCCGTTTTGACCCCGATACCCGGCACACCCGGAACATTATCCGATGAATCGCCGGCCAACGCCTGTATGTCGATTACATTTTCCGGCGGCAGACCAAACTTCTCGACCACGTCATCGCGTCCAAGCTTCTTGTTCTTCATAGGATCGAACATGGAAATGCGCTCGCCTACAAGCTGCATCATGTCTTTGTCCGACGAGACAATGACAACTTCGCCTCCCATATTCTCAACCTGCCTTGCATAGGTTGCGATTATGTCGTCTGCCTCAAACCCCTCCGTTTCGATGCACGGAACATTAAAGGCGCGCGTCGCCTCACGCACCAGCGGAAATTGTGGGATCAAATCCTCAGGCGCGTCAGGGCGATTACCTTTATATTCTTTATAGATCTCATTGCGGAAAGTTTTTCCGGAATAATCGAAAATAACGGCGAGGTGGGTTGGGTCATGCTCGTCCTTCATATCCGACAAAAGTTTGTTGAGCATGTTTGAAAAACCGAGCACCGCGCCAACCGGCAACCCATCTGATTGCCGCGTCAAACTCTCGCGACTCCGGCTCAGCGCAAAGTAGGCGCGGAAAATATAGGCGGAGCCGTCAACCAGATAGAGGCGGATCGGCGTTTTGGCTTTTGCAGACATTCAACGTAACTTCCTGATCAGGTTGGCCTTCATGAATAGGAGAGACGCGATGAAAGTTCTAGGGATCAGATTCTGCAAAGTGTCGAGCGCCGCAGACGCGCAAGGCCTTGCCGACATGCTTGGGGAAAACGGGCTTGGCCTTAAAACCAATGGCATGGGCGGTGGCGACAATTTTCAGGGCGCGGTTTTCCCGTTGGAGGGCGCCGAGACCGGCGTGGGTAGCTGGATTGAGATCTGGCCTTCGGGGGAAGGCATGCCGGAAATGACGATGTTACAGATCGTTGTCGATGACGCCGACGCCTGGGCCGCGCGCGCCAATAAGAACGGCGTTGCAGTCAAAGGCCCCGAATGCGCCCATGGCGAGCGCATCTACTATATGGACGGCCCCGGCGGCCTGCCGGTCGCGTTTCTGTCGAAGGCGGATTAATCCCGCGCGCGACCGCATTATTCGAAATTGCGGGATAATTTTTAAAATCGTCCGGTGAATTTCAATTTCGCTAGGAGATTTTTCGAGATCGGCAAGACCACGGCGGGCAAATCGACAAGGTTGCGCTCAGTTTTACGCAATCAAGGAATGTCCCATGGGAAAGCCCATCTTCATCGCCCGCCAAGCCTCACATCCGAAAGGCCTTCTGGGCTGGATCGTCGCGCAAATTATGAGCCGCGAGACCGGATGGGAGAACCAAAAAGCCATCGACCTGCTTGGCCTCCAGCCTGGCCAATCCGTGCTCGATGTCGGCTGCGGCCATGGCGCATCACTAAAAATGCTAGCCCAGCGCGTTAAACGTGGCCGCGTCGCCGGGATCGACCCGTCGGCGGTGATGGTCGGCGTCGCGCAAAAGAAAACTCGCTCTCACACCATCGAGATTGTCCGCGGCCAAGCCCGCGACATGCCGTTTGAGACGGCTGCTTTTGATGCGGTGATGAGCGTGCACACGATTTATTTCTGGGACGATCCGGTCAAAGAGCTGCGCGAAATAAAACGCGTCGTTGCGCCGCATGGACGGTTCGTTCTCGGCTTTCGCTCGTCAGAGGACCAACGCTTTGTCTCCGACTCGCCGCAAGCGATCTATCACATCCGCTCACTGGAGGAGATTGAAGCCCTGCTCACCGCTGCCGGCTGGATCATTGAAGACATCGCCCACGACCGCGCGCGCGGCGCCTTGTTCCACTGGGCTGTTTGCCGGCCGAGGTGAGGTTGACGGTTAGCGAGGCTTAAACGCTTACTCCGCCGCCATTTTTTGCGGCGCGCGCGTTTCCGCCTTGGCCTCGGCTAGCGCCATAAATTTCGCCATTTTCGGCTGAATTTCCTTGCGCCAGCGCGAGCCGTTAAAAACCCCGTAATGGCCGACCGCGGGCTGAACGTAATCGAGCTGCATGTCTTGTGGAATATTCGCACACAGAGCATGGGCGGCCTGGGTCTGGCCGATGCCGGAAATGTCGTCGTTCTCGCCCTCAACGGTCATTAGCGCGATATCAGTAATGGCTTCAGGCTTAACCAGGCGGCCGCGATGGATGAACTTTCCTTCCGCGAGCGTGTGGTCCTGAAACACTTCGCGGATTGTCTGCAGGTAAAACTCCTCGGTCATATCCATCACCGCGAGATATTCGTCATAAAACACGCGGTGCTTTTCTGCGCTATCGCCATCATCTTCAACCAGGTGCTGAAAATAGTCGTAATGCGCATTCACATGCCGATCAGAGTTCATCGCCAGAAACGAATAGAGTTGCACAAAGCCCGGATATACCCGTCGCAATATCCCTGCATAAGGCAATGGCACGGTGTAAATCATATTCTGTTCAAACCACGCATAGGACCGCTCTTGCGAGATGAGATTGGGCGTGGTGGGCGACAGCCTTGTATCGATGGGGCTGCCCATCAAGGTGATCGACGCCGGACGATAAGGGTCGTCAGCCTCAGCCATAACCGCCGCCGCCGCCAACAGCGCCGGGCCCGGCTGACACACCGCCATCGCATGAACAGAACCGTTCGGCGAAGATTGGTTTATCATCCGCATAAACTCGATCAGGTAATCAATATAATCATTGAGATCGAAGCGCCCATTGGCGACTGGCACGTCACGCGCATCAACCCAATCGGTGACATAGACATCATGCTCAGGCAACATCGCCTCGACCGTGCCGCGCAACAACGTCGCGTAGTGGCCCGACATCGGCGCGACAATCAATACCGCCGGGTCCGAGCCTGCCTTGCCGCGGGCTTTTTTTAGCGCTGCTTCATCGCGTTTGAAATGTAAGAGCGTACAGAAATCGTTTTTCGCCGCCGCCTCAATTACAACCGGTACGTCAACGCCGCCAGTGACCGTTGCATCTATGCCCCATTCCGGCTTCGGATAACGCCGCATGGCGTTTTCCAAAACATCAAGCGTCGCCGCCGCCGACCGTCCCACCCAGGTATCGGAGGCTGGATTGAAGGGGGAGCGCCAGAATTGCGCGCCGAGCCCGGCGGCGATTCGCGTCGGCGAGACCGCCGCATAGGCAAGTTCATAAGCTGAATAAAGCATGGGGGATTGCCGTCCTTACGCTACTTGAAGACCTTGCTGCATAGCACAAAACCCGTGCGAAGTCTTAAAGGAGGCGGACTATGAGCCGAATTGATCCGGCAAATCAATCACTTCTAACGCTTTTGCAATATTGTGATAGCTCGCGTGAGAACGGCTAGTACATTGATTTTAATGAATTAATTCGAAACTCACGACTTCACCTTGATGCTGCGGCGCAAAATTGCGGCAAGTTCAGCCGGGCTGACGCCGCCAATCACGGCATATTGCGGCTGGCCGGTGCGGTCGGCGATATAGAAAAACCGGCCATGCTCAACCGTGTATTCTAGCGCACTGTCCGGCAGGGCGACTTTCTGCGCAAACAGCTTATAGCCTGTGCGCGCGGCCTTGGCCGCCTCAACACTGCCGGTAAGCGCAATAATCCTATCGTCGAAAGCGAAGTAATCCTCGAGCACGGCCGGCGTGTCGCGTTCGGGATCAACGCTGATAAAGATCGGCGCAATGTCGCCGGCGCGCTCGCCAAGCTCGTTTAGCGCCGCGCTCATCACCCCGACATCCCCGGGACAGACATCCGGACAGTGGGTGAAGCCAAAATAGACCAGCATTACCTTGCCGGCGAAATCCTCATCGCTGACCGCTTGGCCATTTATATCGATGAGCGTAAAATCACCGGTAAACTGCTCCGACAGCGCCACAACCCCTTGCTGGGGGATTGGCGCTGCCGCCTCGCGGCTGCAGCCAGTGATTATCAGGCTTGCGAGAACGGAGAAAAGAAGGGCCGGCGTAGCGGCGGAGTGGCGGACCATGACGGGCGCTCCATTAAACATTTTCAAGACCTCATGTTTAGACGGCTTCCAATCTTAGGGACAGTCGCGGTAAAAGCGCTGAATGCCGCATGCGCTTGCTGACAGTCAGGCTGCCTTGAACGCACTTCGCGGGCCTGTTCGGCTGCGCACGCTAACCGGGCTTCGATGGCTCGCGGTAGGCGGACAGACCGCAGCCATCATCGGCGTTCACTTCGGGCTTGGCTTTGCAACCCCCCTGGGGCTGGCGCTCGGCGTCATTGCCGCAAGCGCCTGGCTGAACCTGTTTACGGTGCTGCGTTTTTCTCCACAGCGCTTCCTAAGCGACCGCGAGGCGGCGGCTTTTATCGCCTTCGACATCATTCAGCTTTGCGCTCTCCTGGCGCTCTCGGGCGGACTTCTCAATCCGTTCTCAGCACTGATCATCGCGCCGGTGACAATCGCTGCGAGTTTCCTGCCGCTACGCCTCACAATGTTAATCAGCGCACTCGCTCTGGCCGGTATCAGCCTGTTGGCGCTTTACCATATGCCGCTGCCATGGCGCCCAGGCGAGGCTCTGGCGTTGGCGCCGATTTACAAAGCCGGCGTCTGGGCGGCGCTGTCGTTTTCAGTCATGTTCTTTGCCGCCTATGCCCACCGCATCGCTGCAGAATCACAGCAAATGCGCAGCGCGCTTGCCGCAACACAACTGGTTCTTGGCCACGAAGAAAAACTCTCGGCGCTGGGCGGTCTTGCCGCCGCCGCTGCGCATGAACTGGGCACGCCACTCGCAACAATTCAATTAACCGCAACCGAAATGCTGCGTGAGGTGGACCAAGACGACGATCTTTATGAAGACGCCGCGTTACTGGTCAGCCAGGCAAAACGCTGCCGCGACATATTAGGCCGCCTGTCCCAACATGGTGATGCTGGAGATGTCGTGCATGATCGCATCGAAGTCGTCGCGCTGCTACGAGAGGCTGCGGCGCCATTTTTCGATCAACCAAACAGTCCAGAAATTCGTATAGAAACAAGCAGCACGGACGGTGCGCCAGAGCCAACCTTGCGGCGGCGTCCAGAAATTATTTTTGGTCTTCGCAATTTCATTGAAAACGCCGCCAGCTTTGCGCGCAGCGAAGTTGTGATGGCGGCAGAATGGAGTACAGACGAGTTGTCTATCACAATCAACGATGATGGTCCGGGCTTTACCGCTGAAATATTGGCGCGCCTAGGCGAGCCCTATGTCAGCTCACGCGCGGGCAATCGCCCGCTTATCGGACGCAAAGGCGGTATGGGGCTAGGATTCTTCATCGCCAAAACCCTGCTTGAGGGATCCGGCGCCGAGATTGCATTTCATAATCGTCAGTGGGGACAAGGGCCCGAACAAGCCGGCGCCAGTGTTTTGGCGCGATGGCCGATTGATGCAATTTCCGCCGGCCCCTTTGCTTGAAGTTGTCCGTAAAAACCGGCATTCAGGGGGTATCGCTGCCTATCCAAGCCGAATGGAAAATACTGTCATGACGAGCCTCGATGACGCCCGCGCAGAAGACCGCACCTTGCCGGAAGACGCGACCTTGTTGATCGTTGATGATGACGAACCCTTGCGTAGCCGGCTTGGCCGCGCCATGGAAAAACGCGGTTTTCAACCCATACTCGCTGCCGGTGTTGCTGATGCGGCGGAAATTCTGAAGCAAATTTCGCCGGCCTTCGCCGTTATCGACCTGCGGCTGGAAGATGGCGACGGCCTTCAGGTCGTCAATAATATCCACGACAGACGCGAAGACTGCCGGGTCGTCATGCTCACCGGCTATGGTAATATAGCAACTGCGGTCGCCGCGGTTAAAGCCGGCGCCATCGACTATCTGTCAAAACCGGCTGACGCCGACGATGTTGAAAAAGCCCTCCTCGCAAAACCTGGCGCCCGCCCGGCGCCGCCGGAAAATCCGATGTCGGCTGACAGAGTACGCTGGGAGCATATCCAGCGGGTCTATGAGCTTTGTGATCACAATGTTTCCGAGACCGCCCGCCGACTTGGCATGCATCGCCGTACACTCCAGCGTATTCTCGCCAAACGCGCGCCGCGATAGGCGCAAAGTAGAGAACCAGCGACAAATGTCGCTCCTTCGTACTGCGGCCAACCGAGCGCCTGCGACGACGAAACGACCACCCCTTGCTTGACCAAGGCAACGCTTTTCCCAATGGTAGGGCGTTTTCCCGGGGACGCGCCTCCCATTAGCCTGGAGCCAATCATGCGTATTATCACTGCCTTTCTCAGCGCTGCCTGCCTTATCGGCGCAGCACCCGCCATCGCCGCCGACATCAACCTGCCTTATGATAAATTTGAGCTTGATAATGGCCTCACCGTCGTCGTGCATGAAGACCGCAAGGCTCCGCTAGTCGCCGTTTCGATCTGGTATCATGTCGGCTCCAAAGATGAGCCGGAAGGCAAAACTGGCTTTGCCCATCTGTTTGAACATTTGATGTTTAACGGCTCGGAAAACTATGACGGCGAATGGTTCGAACCACTGGAGGAAATCGGCGCGACCGACCTCAACGGCACCACCTGGTTCGACCGCACCAACTACTTCCAGACCGTGCCAACGCCGGGATTGGAGCGGATTTTATGGATGGAATCTGATCGCATGGGTCACCTTCTTGGCGTTGTCACCAAGGAAAAGCTCGATAATCAGCGCGGCGTCGTTCAAAATGAAAAACGCCAAGGCGACAACCAGCCCTATGGCCGCGCAGAATATTCCGTACTCGCTGGATTACTGCCCGCCGGCCACCCCTACACCCACTCCACTATCGGCTCGATGGAAGACCTCGACGCCGCCTCGCTAGATGACGTTAAAAATTGGTTCAAGGAATATTATGGCGCCGCGAACACAGTATTGGTGATCGCCGGCGACGTTGATGTGGAGACCGCGCGCCCGTTAGTGGAGAAGTATTTCGGCGATATCGAGGCCGGCCCGCCACTGACCCAAACCAAAGCCAATGCGCCAAGGCTCGCCGTCAACAAACATGAAGTGATGTATGACCGCGTACCGCAACCACGCCTTGATCGCAACTGGGTCGCGCCCGGACGAACAACACGCGACGCGGTGCTGATGGATCTCGCGGCCGACGTCCTCGGCGGCGGCAAAACCTCTCGACTTTATCGCAAACTGGTCGATGAGTTGCAGATTGCAACCGCAGCGAACGCCAATAATCAATCCCAGGAGCTTTTAAGCTTCTTTTCCGCCACCGTCGACGCCAACAAAGACGCTGATCTGGCGCGCGCAGAACGTGAAATGGAAAGCGTTCTTTCAATCTTTCTGAACAAGGGGCCGACGGCGACTGAATTGAAGCGCGCCAAAACCAGCATTAAGGCTGGCATCATACGCGGGCTTGAAAAGGTTGGCGGCTTTGGCGGCAAGGCCGTCACCCTGGCGCAGGGTGAGCTTTACGCCGGCGATCCGGGATTTATCGAAACCCAGCTTGACTGGCTTGACGCCGCCACGCCGGCGGATGTTCTGCGCGCCGCACGCAGCGTGATGAATGCGGGCTATTATCAGCTCAATATTCTTCCCTTCCCGGATTATTCAACCGTAACTTCAGACGTCGACCGAACCACCGGACTGCCAACGGTCAACGATACGCCGGAACTGATTTTCCCCGAGATTCGTGAAGCGACGTTGAGCAACGGCATAAAAGTGGTGCTGGCGGAACGCCACGCCGTGCCGGTCGTCCAGATCGCGGTGCAGTTCGACGCCGGCTACGCCGCCGATTCGGTCGAAGGCGGCACACTTGGCAATGCGTCCTTTACGGGCGCCATGCTTGATGAAGGCACCGCACGTCGCTCCGCGCTAGACATCGCCGAACAACTGGAAACCCTCGGTGCGACGCTCGCCTCCAACTCAACGCTCGACACCACATCCGTCGCCATGTCGGCGCTGAAGGAGAATTTACGCGGATCACTCGACATTCTCGCCGATGTCATCCGCAATCCAGCCTTTGCACAAACCGAGATCGACAAGCTGCGCGCACGCTGGCTTGCGGGGATTGAACAGGAAAAAGCAAATCCGGTGCAGCTTGCCCTGCGCATGTTGCCGCCGGAGATCTACGGGGCCGACCACGCTTACGGGGTTCCGTTCACTGGGTCAGGCACGACTGAATCGATTAACTCATTACAACGCCAAGACCTTCAGCAATTCCATAAAACCTGGCTGCGCCCGGATAACGCCACTTTGTTCGTAGTGGGTGACGCCACCATGGCGGAAATCAAACCCCTGCTTGAAAAGGTATTGGGCAATTGGCGCGCGCCTTCCGGTGATATTCCGACAAAAAATATCGCCGCCGTTGAGCTTCCTGCACAAGGCAAAGTTATCATCGTCGACAAACCCGGATCGCCGCAATCTCTGATCCTCGCCGGTCATGTTGCGCCGCCTTCAAATGCGCCCAACAATGTCGCCATTACTGCGATGAACGATATTATCGGTGGTCAGTTCTCAGCGCGGGTGAATATGAACCTGCGCGAAGACAAGGGCTGGGCATATGGCGCCTACACATTCTTTCAGGGCGCCAAAGGCCAGCGGCCTTGGATGGTTTACGCGCCGGTTCAAACCGACAAAACCAAGGAATCGCTGGCGGAGCTTGTTAAGGAATTGGACGCATACAAATCAAACCGGCCGGCGACGGCACGTGAGATTGAACGTACAATCCTCAACAACACCCGCTCGCTTCCCGGTTCGTTCGAAACCTCAAATGCGGTTATCGGCAGCCTGCGATCAAGCGCGCGCTATGGCCGTGCGTGGGATTATCCGTCAACGCTAACCGGCAAGTTCAAAGCCCTCGATCCGAGCGAGATCACCAGCGCCGCGACGGAAGTTATCCATCCTGAAAGCTTGGTATGGGTGATCGTTGGCGACCGCGAGAAGATTGAGGCCGGCATTCGTGCGCTCAACCTGGGATCGGTTGAGGTCAAAAGTCTCTCAGATCTCTGACGACAGCCGCAATCCGTATCAAAAGGGCGCGCTGGGAAACCGCGCGCCTTTTTCCTTGGGCGCAATTTGTGCGCTTATTAACCGCGCCCGCACCCACGAAACACTACAATAAATGGCGTTATAGGGGCGCAGAGCGATAAAAAGGCCCCTGGGACGCGAACATGCCTTTGGCGCGGCCCTATTTTTGAATTAAGCTGGGGCGTCGCTGGTGTTTGGTTTTTGTAGGGGATTTCATGGCGCGCTCACTGGAACGTTCGGTCAAATTCGTTAGGCCAGGCCGATACATCTTGAACATGTTAATGTTCTTATTGGTTGTCGGCGCAGTGGTTTACTATCTCTCGCCCCTAAGCCCACAGCCGACATCGCTTCTGATTGACGCTTTTAACGCCAATCCAGCGCTCAACGGTCTGATCCTTGGCGTTCTCGCCATCGGCATTATTTATAATCTCCGTCAGGCCGGCGTCATCGCGCCGGCAGTGCGTTGGGTGGAGTCCTTCCGCGAATCCGTCGATCCGGCCCGCGCGCGCATGCCGCGGCCGCCAACACTTATCAGCGCCATGTCAAAACTTCTTCTCGATGCTGATACAAGGTCGTCGCGGCTATCGCCGGAATCAAGCCGCGCCATTCTTGATTCAATCGGCACACGGATGGATGAAGGCCGTGAACTTGGCCGTTACCTGATGAACCTTTTGGTATTTTTGGGCCTCCTCGGCACTTTCTGGGGGCTGTTGGAAACCGTCAATGCAGTTGCCAACACCATTAATGGGCTTGCAACTGTCGGCGTCGCTGCCGAGGATGCGGTCGCGCAATTGATTACCAACTTACGCGCGCCCTTGTCGGGCATGGGCACGGCATTTTCATCATCTTTGTTCGGGCTCGGCGGCAGCCTTGTTGTCGGCTTTCTCGATTTGCAGGCCGGCCAGGCGCAAAACCGATTCTACACCGACCTTGAAGACTGGCTCGCCGGCATGACCGAAACCGTCCGTACTAAATCGCGCGACGGTTCTAACCTCACCGTCGAAGGCGGCGATGACGACCTGGCCGGCGCCATCTACAACCTTGAGGCCGCGCTCGCTGCCAACACCGAGACCCAGATCAAGGCGCTGGCGGGACAAAATGCAGAACTTAAAGACGAAATCCGGGCGCTTAACCGCACGCTGATCCGCTCCGGCGGCGGGAAGTAGCCCCCGTGGCCCGCAGGCGGATAAGAGGTGAGGCCAATATCTGGCCAGGCTTTGTTGACGCGCTGTCAACGCTGCTCCTGGTGCTGATGTTTATTCTGTCGATATTCGTGGTCGCGCAATTTTACCTTGGCGACCGGCTGCAAAGCGTCAAGGACGAGTTAGCGTCCAAAGACGACGAGCTGGCGCGGCTGATTGCGCAGATTAATTCACTAAATGACCAGCTTGGCCTCGCCGCCAGCGAGCGGCAAAGATTAACGGCGCAAGTGTTGTCGCTGGAAGATACGATTGCCAAAAATAATGAAGACCTTGCCGGGCTGAGCGCATCTCTTGCGACCAGCCAGGCTCTGGTTGCAGCGTCAGCGGAAGAACTGGCGACGGAAAAGGCCCTTTCCGATCAGCAAAAGAGCGAGCTGGCGACATTGAACGCCCAAATTGCCGCCTTGCGCCGGCAGCTGGCGAGCCTTCAGGATGCACTTGACGCAGCCGAGGCGAAAGACCGCGAGCAGCAGGTGCAGATTGAAAATCTTTCAACCCGCCTCAACGCCGCACTCGCCCGCAAGGTGCAGGAATTACAAGAAGTGCGCTCGCGCTTTTTCGAAGCGCTGCGCAAAGCGCTCGGTGATCGCACCGATATCAAAGTCGTAGGCGATCGGTTTATTTTCGAAAGCGATATTTTGTTCGGCCCGTGCTCGGCGACAATTGGCGAAGCCGGCAAGATCGAACTTAATAAGCTCGCCGGCGCGCTGATCGATATTCGCAGCGAGATCCCAACCGAAGTGAACTGGGTGTTGCGCGTTGACGGCCATGCCGACGCCTCTCCGCTTGGCCCGTCCTGTCGTGCGAAATTTGATTCTAACCTCGACCTCTCCGCGCAGCGCGCTATTTCCGTGGTGCAATATCTGACCAGCCGCGGCGTCACGCCGCGCCGCTTACTGGCAACCGGCTCCGGCTCCGCCTCACCGCTGGTCTCCGGCTTTTCATCCGCCGCGCTGGCGCAAAATCGGCGGATTGAATTTAAGCTGACGGAACGATAAACCTTAGCGCGCTCATGACGTTGAGCGGAAACTATGCGTCAGATAAATGGCCGCCGCCATCATCGCCGCTGCTATGTAGAACACATATTCCTGGCCCAGATGATCATAAACCACGCCGCCCGCTAGCGGCCCCGAAGTCGCGCCGAGGCCCGCCGCAAACGCGGCAAGCCCGAAGGTTCGCCCGGCAGCATTGGGCCCTGAAATATCGCCAATCCAGGCGTCTTTGGTGAGCTCAGCCAGCACCCGCCCAATCGACGCCCCGGTGAAAGCAACAATGACCCAGACAAGAGAACTGACATGAGGAACCGACGCGTAAAGCCCGCCCGCGAGCAAAAGGCCTATGCTGACGATAACCGCCCGGCTTCGCAAACGGGCTATCCGGCCGAGCAAAGGCGGCAGGATAGCGGCGGAAAGACCGACGGGTAAAAATGCAAGCGCCAGCCAGTACAACTCCAAATCAAAGCGTTCACGCAGATATATGAGATAATACGGATCGATCACGGCGCCAGCAAAGGCTGCCAAGAAAATAATCACTAACAAACGATAGTGTTTCGCTGGAAACTTAAAGTGGTGCTTTTCACGCTCACATCTGTCGCCTATTCCGGTTTCAGGGATTGCCCGAAAGGCAAACAACACCGCCAACAGCGCAACGACGGTATAGGTGGAAAACGAATACGCCCACGCATGAAGCGGTATCGCACCGACGAGACCAAAACCGATAAATGCGCCAACCATTCCGCCGCGCGCCTGGCTGGCGATATTGCCGCCCATCGCCTCTGCACGGCTGTCGCGCAGGGTCAGATCAGCGGTTATGGTGGCGGTGGTTATGGAGAGCGTTGCAAAACCAATGCCCTGGACCAGGCGTGCAGCATAAAGTGTTTCAAGGGAGCCGCTCAACGCATAGGAGACATTAGCACCAAAATAAAACAACATCGCTGCGATGAAAAACGGCCTGCGCCCAAACCAATCCAACCCAAAACCGACCAGGGGACGGAGCACAAAAACAGAGCCCGTAAACAGGCTGAAAAGAATGCCTATTTGAAATCCGGAAGCGCCCAAATCCTCAGCGCGTAGAGGCAATGCGAAGGCAATAAATACCATCGGCATGGAGACTAAAAATAAACTGCCCCGCAGTGCGCCGAGAGCATTCACCGGAACGGCTTCCCGCTGCGATGCGGCTCTTTGCGTGGCAGCTTATTGATCATCCGCCGAACGCTACCTGGTGCATGATCCGCCCGGGAAGGAAAGCGAACGCGCCGGCGACAATCAGTCCGCCAATGAAAATCCCGCTGAACGGACGAGCGTGATATTTGAGGTCGGAGCCGCCCTTAGCGAGCTGGAACACACCTTGAGCCACTCCGTATATGGTGAGGATTGTGAAAATATGGATCGGGCTAAACCATTTCCAGAACGGCAGGCCTGGAAAGAGCGCGGGACGAATGAAGATGCTGGAGATCGCAATGGTCGCCATCAACACGATCCACACACCGCCTATCATCCGGTGCGGCAGCATACCTTTCGGCGCTGCAAATTGCAGGGCCCCGAGAAAGAAAGCAGCAATCGCGCCAAAGGCGTGAAGCTGAATGACCCACGGGGCCGACAGAAGGGGATCTAAGAACATCAACCAGGCTCCACTCTTTACACGTCCTGCCCGTTCCCGGATTCCCGACCCGGCTACAGCCAAACCTCCACAACAGAACCAATCAAATCCAGGGTCATGGCAATATTATTACTTTGTTTCTTAAAGTTATTTGATTTTTATTGTTTTGGCAAGGAAAAAACCAGCCAAACGCCAAAAAGGACGATCGCGAGACCAAACCAGGTCAGCGCATAGTCGAGATGGGCGTTACGAAAATCGAGGCGGGTCGTGCCGCCCATTGGCCATTGCGCGGACTCACTAGCAAAGCGATCAATGTAATAGGGCGAGGCGTTGATCTGCGCCGCTTTTGCAAAGCGCAGCGGATCGCGCACAAACCACAAACCGTCCGGCGATTGCTCAGCGCTCTGGAACCACGAGGCCGGCGGCGACAATTCTTCGCGATACCGAAACAGGCCGATGATCTCCGGACTTTCCAGCGATGGAAAAAGCGACGCCTCGGTTGGGGCTTTGACTACGGATTGGGGAACAAAGCCAAAATTGACATAGACCAGCCGGTCCGCACCCAGCGGCTCAACGGCGGCAAATAAATATATCCCCGCCGCACCGCCATAAGACCCGAACAAATGCGCCTCAAGGTCTGGCTGCAAACGGCCCCGGACACGAACCGGCGCGTATTCCATATCCTCGCCCGCCTCGGCGCGCGCAATTGCCTCTTCCAGCGCCATCGGCGGCGCTTCTGCGCGCGCCTCAATTTTGGCGGTGAGGCCCTGTTTCCATTCAAGACGCTGGAGCTGCCAGGCCCCAAGCGAGACCAGCATGGTGAGGCCTGCGAGTGAAAAAATCGTCAGTATAGGGCGAAACACAAATCGCCGATTGCGAATAATACCGGCGAGCATGGCGCTTATTCCTGTGGCCGGCCTTCTGCGGCTTTGTTAGCGAATTGAAGGGCAATGAAGGTCGCCTTAAACGGACGCAACAGCAAAAACGTTAAGCCCAAAGCAATGCTGGCGCTGATTAAAAATGCAAGCCAGGTCGGCGCAAACCACACGAAACGCGCAATAAACGCCGCACCGACAGCTAAAAAACCGGCAATAAAGATGATGAAGACCGCCGGGCCATCCGCCGAATCGGCGCGGCCATAATCGAGCCCGCAGACATCACATGCTTCACGCAACGATAAATAGCCATCAAACAAAGCGCCCTTGCCGCAGCGCGGACATCTGGCATTGAGGCCGGCGGCGTAGGGGGAGACCGGCGGGTAATCGCTCATTCGGACGCATCTGCGGAGGTCAGTTCCAGCACCGCATTATCACTGTCGGTTTCATCACCGCCTGCATCGCCGCGATGATAGGCCTTCGCTGCCCAGCTTAGCCCCTTAAGCGTATTAACCACGCAGGTCTCAAAATCATCGTCTTCGCTGGACAGGTCGCCGCTCGCAATCAGATCATCACGCAGCGTCGCAGGCAGATCTGCGCACATCATCATCGTCAGACGAAAGCGCCTGCCCACCCGCTGGCCGTAATAATACATGTAGCTGTCATCGCTATCTTCCGTAGTCTGAACAGCATAGCCGCGCCGTGCAATCTTACGAAACCGGAACAGGCTCGGTTTTTCGTCGGCCTTTTCAAACCGATATAATCCGCTGGAGTTATGCGAGACGATAAGTTCGCTGCAGTCGCTCGCATCGGCGTCATCGTTTAATGGGCATGCGATGTAGGCGCCGGGCTTGATCGGCGTCGCCCGACCATTCGTCGCATCGAGGATCGGGGTTTCTGACAGCAAACACCCGCCGAGGAGGCTGGCGCCGAGACCGGCAAGCACCATCTTTATAAAATCCGATGAGCGCATATCCGCCCTCCTTGGAATGGCTCCAAAGACGTTAAGACAACAGCCCCTGATTGCCGAGCACATAGATAAACGCGAACAGGAACAACCAGACCACGTCGACAAAGTGCCAGTACCACGCCGCCGCCTCAAAACCGAAATGACGCTCCGGCGTGAAATTGCCAGCCAGCGCCCGGAACAGGCAGACGGTCAGGAATATGGTGCCGATGATCACATGCAAGCCATGAAACCCGGTCGCCATAAAGAAAGACGAGCCATAAATGCCGCCGCCGGAGAATTTAAACATCCCGCCCGCCAACGCTTCATAATATTCAATCGCCTGAAACGACGTAAAGATCAGGCCAAGGACAATGGTGACGATAAGCCCCTGCACCAGTCCCTTTTGATCATTATGGACGACCGCATGATGCGCCCAGGTCACTGTCGTGCCAGATAGCAAAAGGACCAGCGTGTTCAACAGCGGCAAACCCCACGCGCTTAAAGGCTCGACGCCCACCGGTGGCCAAACCCCGCCTGTTGCATACAAACGTCCTTCATTGCCGCCAAAGGCCAACTCGCCGCTCGCGTTTAACATCTGCGAGCCATCGGCAAGCAGCACCGGATCGCCGGCGCCGGGAAAAAGCGCCGCGCCAAAAAACGCCCAGAACCATGCGGCAAAGAACATTACCTCCGAGGCGATGAACAGCAGCATGCCGTAGCGCAGGCCAAGGCGAATAACCGTTGATGTGCTCTCGCCGGTCAGGCTTTCCTTAACGACGTCGCGCCACCAGCCAACGAAGGTCAGAAGGATGAGGCTAAAGCCGGTGAGAAACATCCAGCTGCCGCTGAGCGAGAGAAACGGTTTTTCGCCGCCGCCAAGATTCAAGCCCGCTTCATTGGCGCCGGATTTCATCCATACGACGGCGCCGATCATCATGGTGGTCGCAGAAGCCGCCCCGATAAGCGGCCACGCAGACGGTTTGACGAGATGGTATTCGTGTTTGACTTCAGCGCCGGCCATTTATTGCCCCTATTTGCGAAGGTCGCAGAGTTTATCTGGTTTTCTATACTGTGGCGGGCCGAAAATCCAAGTGCGCGGCGCGGCGCGACCCGCGCCATTGCGCCGCAGTTTTGGTTGATTTACGGGGCGCCGCCCACACCGGGTGCTTTTCCAATGTCTTCAGGCGCATCATCCCAGCGGAAAAATGTATAGGCCAGCGTAATTGTTCGGACCTCATCGAGGTGTTTGTCGTCCGCCAGCGCCGGATCGACAAAATAGGTGACCGGCATGGAGACCTTCTCCCCCGGCTGCAAGGTCTGCTCGGTAAAGCAGAAACATTCAATTTTCTTGAAGTAAATGCCCGCTTTCGCTGGCGAAACGTTGAAGCTAGCGCGTCCAGTGATCGGTTTGCCGGTGAGGTTTTCCGCCTCAAAGAAAGCCAGACCCGTCTCGCCGATATGCAGGGTTTGCGAGACCTGTTCGGGCTTGAAACGCCAGGGGAGGTCCTGATTGATGTTCGCGTCAAATTGTACGGTCATCTTGCGGGCCAGGGTGCGGTCAGCCTGAGCCTCAGCGCGCTGGGTGACGCCGCCCCAACCGGTGACCTGGCAAAAGGCGCGATAGGCCGGAACAGCGGCAAACGACATCGCCACCATACCAACCGCCAGGCCGGCGATTATGAAGCCTAGTTTGCGGTTGTTGGCGCTTGCGGTCACCTTAATTGCCGCTGAGGCGCAGCATGGTGACCGCGAAAATCAGTATAATGAATACGGCAACGCTCAGTGCGACGGCGCGATTGCGCTTGGCCAGCATCTTTTCTTCTTCCGGGGTCCGGCGGTATGTGGACGATTGCGGTTGTTCCTGCTCAACCATAAATACCCGCCAGCCGCTCGATTAAAATCGCGGCGAATAATGCAAATAAGTAGAAAATCGAAAACCTGAAGAGTTTCTTTGCCGGTTTTTGATCGCCGTCTGCGGCCCGTAAGACGCACCAGGACAACCATACAAAGCCAGCGCCGAGAACTGTCGCTGTCGCCAGATAAAACCCCGTGGCCATGCCGACAAAGAATGGCGTGGAGCCAACCGCCGCCAGCACCAGTGCATAACCAAAAATCTGACGCCGCGTCGCGCGATCACCGTGGACATTCGGCATCATCGGCACGCCGGCGCGCGCATAATCGCCCTGCTTATAGAGCGCCAACGCCCAGAAATGCGGTGGCGTCCACAGAAAAATGATCGCAAACAACACCCATGCCTCAAGCGGCGCCGCACCCGAGACCGCCGCCCAACCAACAACTGGCGGCAAGGCGCCGGCGACGCCGCCGATGACAATGTTTTGAGGCGTCCGACGTTTTAGCCACATCGAATAGATGACGACATAAAAGAAAATTGTGAAAGCGAGGAGCCCGGCGGCAAGGTAGTTGGCGGCAATCCCCAACAGCACGACCGACAACGCCGAGAGAAAGCAGCCGAAAGTAGCCGCTTCCGAACGCGGCACCAGCCCGGCAGGCACCGGACGCTGTGCGGTGCGCGACATCACCGCATCAATATCGGCGTCCCACCACATATTCAGCGCACCCGACGCGCCCGCACCCACCGCTATAGCCAAAAGTGCAATCGCCGCCAGCACTGGATGGATGGCGCCCGGCGCGGCGACCATGCCGACCAACGCGGTAAAGATCACCAGCGACATAACGCGCGGTTTTAACAGTGCGAAATAATCGCCCGGCCCTGCGAGGGAGTGAGAATGCCCAGTATGGGGCGGGTTATCAGCATCCATAACAATATCGCTCATAGGCCGGCTTATGCCCTATGCGCGACACTATTAAAATAGCGCAGCCCTGGGAATGGGCGCGGCCTGCAGTCGCAATAAGCGTGTCAGCCTCTCGCGAAGATCGATTTGAGGCCGAACAGCACCAAAATCAACACCATGAAAGCAACGAAATAGGCAAGCAATGTACCGGCCTGAAGGTCAGAAAATTCCAGCCAGCTCGATTGTAGCTGACCCACCACACGGTTGCCGTCTACCATGTTTGAGCCTGCCGCCGACTGCATAAAATAGCCGCGCAAGTAACAACCAATGGCGAACACCACCAAGGCCAGCAAGGTCATAGACCCGATTTGCGTTCCGCGCCGCATCACCGTCACCGCGATCAAGACCGATAAGACCGCAACGGCGATCGCCGTCCAGTCGCCGCTCATAAACGTTGCGCTGAAAACCCCGACAACATCATTTACAATAGACGCCAACATCCACCCCTCCTGCTTAAACAATAAACCCAAAGAAAAACGGCCGGCGTCGTGAAGGACGCCGGCCAAAAATCAGACAACGGACTGCCGGACGGCAAATCTGCTATCTAGTTGTCATCAGCCTGTCAGCCGCGAAAAACCAGTGACTTGCCGATGAACAAGACGCCAATCGCCACCGCAAAAGTGACCAGGTAACCAACCAGTGTAGTCCCTGACATCGCTCCAATAGCTGCCCAACCTGCGTCCAGCTGCCCGAGATAAGTCCCCGGATCAGATGGCGCATCGCTCGTCGCACCACCATAAGCCATCCAGATCAGCCCGAGCACGATCATTGCCAGCAAGCTTACGCAAAAAATTTGCCCTAAGCTTCTCATCGAAAAGACGCCTACCAGCGCCGCTACGACAACCATCCCGAGATAAATAAAGTCACCGCTCAAAAACATCGATTCAGCGACCGTGCGAATTTCTCCAATCATACCTTCCATGGATATGCCCCGTGTGTTTTATTAATTTCCCCTCAGCAAAGGTTAACGGCATTTTTTTTGCCGGTCACGCTGCACTGCACCATTTTTATGAGTTTAGGACTTAAAAAAAGCCCATCGGCAACACCGGCGGGCTTTTTCACGTCATTGGGGTGTTCGGGCGCCGGCTAACGCGCAGGGGCGCTATGCCTCAACGATGTCAGCTTTCAAGCTTGAGACGAAGGCGCCGACATCGTCGCATTCCTGCTGAGGAACCGCTAAAGCCTTCATCGTCGCACCGGCGTGGTCCAGAAATATCGACCAATCGCTTTCACTGATCTTCATGCCAATATGCGATGTCTTCATATCGCGGCCAGTGTAGTATAATGGGCCGTTAGCATTTGCGCATAAAAAATCGATCAGCAATTGCTTTTCCCGCGCGACACCGTCATCGCCGCGGTTCTGCCAAAAACGCCCCAATTGGGAATCTCCCTGCAGGCGCTGCAACAAATCATTGGCGAAAGCCGTCACCCCTTCATAACCGCCAAGCCGCTCATAGAGTGATTTCTGCGCCATCAAATTTGTCCTTCCGCAGGTTCTAGCCAAATGCGTTAAAACGCCTTGGCGTCGGGTTTATCGAAACGCGGCAATTCATTGAACTGGTGGAATGGCGGCGGCGACGGCAGCGTCCATTCCAGGGTCGTTGCGCCAACGCCCCACGGATTGGCTGGGGCTTTTTTCCGGTATACGAAAAACGCATCAATCATGCAGACCGCAAAGACCAGAACCCCGACGGCGGTAATCTCATAACCGATGGTCGAGATTTTGTTCCAGTACGCAAACGCTTCCGGATAGTCGATATAGCGCCTTGGCATACCTTGCAGGCCGAGGAAATGCTGCGGAAAGAACACCATGTTCACGCCAATAAACATAAGCAGGAAATGCAGATTGCCGAGCCATTCACGGTACATCTTGCCGGTCATTTTCGGAAACCAGTAATACCAGGCCGCGAAAATCCCCCACACCGCACCAAGCGACATCGTGTAGTGGAAGTGGGCGACGACATAATAGGTGTCGTGCATATAGTGATCGACGCCGGCATTGGCGAGAACGACGCCAGTGACGCCCCCAACGGTGAACAGGAAGATGAAGCCCATCGCCCAGATCATTGGCGTTCGAAACTCGATTGAACCGCCCCACATGGTCGCAATCCAGGAAAAGATTTTAATGCCCGTCGGCACCGCAATGACCATCGTCGCAGCGACAAAATAGGCCTTCATGTCAACGCTGAGGCCGACCGTATACATATGGTGAGCCCAGACGATAAAGCCGACAAAGCCAATCGCAATCATCGCATAAGCCATACCGAGATAACCGAAAATCGGTTTCTTCGAGAAGGTCGAGACAATATGGCTGATCACGCCGAAGGCCGGCAAAATTAGAATGTAGACTTCCGGGTGACCGAAGAACCAGAACAAATGCTGGAACAATAACGGATCGCCGCCGCCGGCTGCATCAAAAAACGAGGTGCCGAAATTGCGATCGGTGAGCAGCATAGTGATCGCGCCTGCGAGCACAGGCAGAGACAACACCAGAAGAAACGCTGTCACCAAAATCGACCAAGCGAAGAGCGGCATTTTGTGCAGCGTCATGCCCGGTGCGCGCATATTAAAGATGGTGGTGATGAAATTAATCGCACCAAGGATCGACGAGGCGCCGGCAAGGTGTATTGCAAGAATCAACAGATCCATTGCCGGCCCCGGACTGCCTGTGTTTGACGACAATGGCGGGTACAACACCCAACCGCCGCCAAAGCCAAGTTGCGATCCGTAACCGGGCGCAAACAACGAGGCGGTGATCAAAATGCCCGATGCTACATAGAGCCAGAAGGAGATATTGTTCATCCGCGGGAACGCCATGTCCGGTGCGCCGATCATGATCGGTACAAACCAGTTGCCGAAGCCGCCAATCAACGCCGGCATCACCATGAAGAAGATCATCATCAGGCCGTGATAGGTGATCAGGACATTGTAGAAATTATAGGCCGCCTCAACATTGCCGCCGGTAAAATGCGTCAGGAACGTCACGCCGGGTTCGGCCAGTTCCATACGGATCAGTCCGGACATCGCCCCGCCGGCAACCCCGGCGACGATCGCAAAGATCAGATAGAGCGTGCCGATATCTTTATGGTTGGTCGAAAAGAACCAGCGAGCAAAAAACGACGGCGTATGGTCGGCGTGGTCATCGTGACCACCCGCGGCGTGAGCGTCTGCCATGTTGGTTTCGTCCCTTTTTTATTCTGCGTGCGCGCTGGCGTCGCCTTGCGCAAGTTTAACTGTATCGGCGTCAAAGAGCGGGTCCATCCCCGCGAGGGCGCGCTGGCTATCGACCCAGGCCTCAAAGGCTGGTCGTGACACAACTTCCACCGCAATAGGCATGAAGGAATGTTTGATGCCGCAAATTTCCGAGCACTGACCGTAATAAACGCCTTCCCGGTCTGCATTGAACCAGGTCTCATTGATGCGACCTGGCACAGCATCGAGCTTGACCGCGAAGGCCGGCAGCGCCCAAGCGTGAATAACATCGCGCGCGGTTATCGTCACACGGACCGTCTCGCCAACCGGCACGACAATACGATTATCGACGGCGCGAAGATATAATTCTGGGGTTGTTTGGTCTCGTGGCAGCATGTTCGACAAAAATTCAAAATCGCCGAAATCCGGATAGGCATAGTTCCAGCCCCACTGATAGCCGGTGACTTTAAGCGTCATGGTCGGGGCCAGTGTGACATTACCCCGGTGATCAACCGACCGGCCGCCACGAATGATGACCCGCTCTCCCGCGACCGGCGGCGTGGCCATCGACACGACAAGATTGGCCTCGCCAAAACCATCGACGCGATAATCGGCGCGGTTTTTCATAACCCGCCGTTCGCTCCCATTATCAACGATCACTTGCAGATGCTTGGGCCGGCGCACCATGCGGCTTTCGGGGAAATCATTGGCGAAGATGAAATCAACCGTCTGACCGTCGCCGGTCGCAACCACCTGCTGGCCGTCCGGCGTTACGTCTTCTTTGTAGAGAAGGTCGAAAGACGGCAGCGCGATCACCAAAAGAATCAAAACCGGAACCCCGGTCCAGATAATCTCGATCATCGTGTTGTGGCTAAACTTGCTCGGCGTAGGGTTTGTCTTGGAATTATACCGAATAACGATCCAGATCAGCAATCCCAGGATAAACGCGGAGATAATCGTGATGATCGGCATCAAAATCAGATTGTGGAAAATATGCACTTCTTCCGCCAGCGCAGAATTGGCCGGCTGCATACCGATCCCGGCAGGCGTGATTTGCGCGTTGGCCGCCGATGCCGCCCAAACGCCAAATCCGGAAATGAGCGCTATCCGTTTTTTTACTGCCGTCAGTGATGTCGCCATCGGTAATGTCATTGTCTGGTCCCGGGCTATCGATCTTAATGCTGCGCCGAAAGTTAACGCGAATCGCCCTGGAAGGCGCCGCGCATCCGCGTCGATACGCTCAGCTTCCACCCCAGGTCAAATATTTCCGCCAGCTTATAGGCTGCTCGCCGCCCCCGCGTCATCGCGCAAGATAAGGAAAAATGGTCGCAGGAAGCAGCTGCCGGGTATTGACGATTGTGGCAAGATCATTTTCAGGTCGCCAGGCGGCAGAAGTAAATATGGCAAAGTACATCTAGACAACGCATGCGCACGGTTTATTGATCAGAGTCACAACATTGTCGCCAATCGGGTGATCTTCGTCAAAACCACGACAAATGCCGAGGGCAAAGCCTAATGTCCAATCTTCACCAATTTGACAACAGAATGCGCATCCGAGCGCAAGACCTCGGCGCTGGCCGAATTTCGCGCTATACCGCCCCCGGAGCCATCAATCTACATGAACCAGTAGAAGAATCCTGGTTTCTTGCCGTGTTGCAAAATCTAGGCGGCGGGGTCTTTTTCGATGTCGGCGCAGCGGTTGGCTATTATTCAATTTTATGCGGCCTGACGCGCAGTGATGTGGAGGTCCACGCCTTTGAACTGCTTGAAGATCACCGCGCCGCCATTGTGGAAAACCTCGCGATCAACAATCTCGCAGCCGATCGGGTAACTATTCATGAAAAAGCGATCGCCACAAAAGATGGCGAAATTTCATTCATGGCAAAGAGCTACGGATCAAGCATCTTCCCGCTTGGCGACGGCGGCCACAGTGACTACTTCTCAAACTATTTCGGGCTAGGTGACAATGCAGCGCCTGACAACAGCGCAAACGCCCGCCAAATGCCGGCGATTTCGCTCGAGCATGCCATAAAAACTTACGGAACCTCCCCTATATTTATCAAAATGGATGTTCAAGGCGCGGAAGCGGACCTGATCAAATCAGCCGAATCGGTTTTGTCGGATAATCTGGTCGATTACTGGATTATTGGAACACATACAGAGGATATACATTTGCAAGTGGCCGCCCTAATGGCGCCGCATGTGTGTATTGAATTGAATGAGTTTGACGTTGCTCAGCAGCCCGACGGCCTGATCGTGGCGCGTTCGCCCAACGCATCAAGTGTAACACCAATTCGCTAAAGCCAACGTCTTCAAGCAGAACGGGCAGGGCCATATCCCAGACACCAGGTGCTTAGTCCCGGAACGCGCTTCCTCCCCTTTCCGGAGCTAAACACCTAACCATTGCAGTCGGGACGGCGTCGCCTTAAGTCCTTGTTCATGAGCAAATCATTTTTCTTTTCCCGCACCGAGCTTGACCCAAACCGCACTCAGACCTTTCTCGATGATGCCCTAAAGGGCTCTGATGATGGCGAGCTGTATCTTGAATACGCCCAGTCCGAAGCCTTCGTGTTTGACGATGGCCGGCTCAAAACCGCAAACTTTAATGTCGATCAGGGATTTGGCCTGCGCGCAGTCTGCGGCGAGTCGACGGGCTACGCCCACGCCTCTGAACTATCCGATGCAGCACTGACGCGGGCGGGCGACGCCGTTCAGGCGGTCAAAGGCGGCAAGGGCGGGCAAATGGGCGTCGGGCCGGCGCGCACCAACGCCAAGCTCTATCCAGATGAAAACCCACTCGGCGACATGCCGTTTGAGGCGAAAACAAAGCTTTTGGAAGAAATCAACACCTATGCGCGCTCGAAAGACCCGCGCGTGCGCCAGGTTTCCGCTTCGCTTTCCGGCGAATGGTCGGCTGTGGAAATATTGCGGCCTGGCGGTGAGATCATCCGTGATTTCAGGCCGTTGGTGCGGCTTAGCGTCTCGGTGACCGCTGGCGACGGCGACCGCCAGGAGACCGGCTCTTACGGCGCTGGCGGTCGTGAGGGCTATGCACGCTTTATCGCCGCCGATGCCTGGCAGAACCAGGTCGACGAGGCTTTGCGCCAGGCCCTGATCAACCTTGAGGCGCAAGCCGCGCCAGCAGGTGAAATGGAAGTGGTGCTGGGGTCCGGCTGGACCGGGATTTTGCTCCACGAAGCGGTCGGCCACGGGCTTGAGGGGGACTTTAACCGCAAGAAAACTTCTGCCTTTGCCGGCCGTATCGGCGAACGCGTCGCCGCTCCCGGCGTCACTGTTGTCGATGATGGAACCCTTGATGGCCGGCGCGGCTCGCTCACTGTTGATGACGAAGGAACGCCAACGTCGCGCACTGTCCTCATCGAAGACGGGATTTTGAAGGGCTACCTTCAAGACCGGCTCAACGCCCGGCTGATGGGCGTTAACCCCACCGGCAACGGCCGGCGCGAAAGCTTTGCCCACAGCCCAATGCCGCGCATGACCAACACCTTCATGCTGGACGGCCAACATGACCCACAGGAAATCCTGAAATCTGTGAAAGATGGCATCTATGCAGTCAATTTCTCCGGCGGCCAGGTCGACATCACTTCGGGGAAGTTCGTCTTTAACTGCACCGAAGCCTATCGCGTACAGAACGGCAAACTTGGCGCGCCACTGAAAAATGTCGCGCTTATCGGCGACGGACCAACCGTCTTGACGCAAGTTTCAATGATCGGAAACGACTTTGCGCTTGACCCCGGCATCGGCGTTTGCGGCAAGGGCGGCCAGGGCGTGCCGGTCGGCGTCGGCCAGCCAACGATTAAAATCGACCGCATGACTGTCGGCGGCGCCGCGGCCTAATCTATCACTCCCCATACGGAGCGTGAATGAACGCCTTTGTCACCCGCTTCGCGCCCTCGCCCACCGGGCTTTTGCATCTCGGTCATGCTTATTCTGCATTGACGACCTATGACGCCGCATGCGCGGTTGGCGGCAAGCTCATATTACGTATTGAGGATATCGACCGGACCCGTTGCAAAGCAGAATTTGAACGCGCGATATTTGAAGACCTCACATGGCTCGGCATAACATGGGAAATGCCGGTGCGCCGGCAATCCGACCATTTTGCGCATTATACGGAAGCACTCCAGAAGCTGCGCGATGCCGGCGTTGTCTATCGTTGTTTCAAAACCCGGAAAGACGTTGCAGATGAGATTGCGCGGGCCCCGCACCTGACGCCTGAAGGGCCTGAAGGCCCGCAATATGTCGGCGACAGGCTCGCGGCCCATAAAGAGCGCTCTTTACTTGCCGAAGGCGCGCCCTTCGCCTGGCGGCTGAAGACATCGCGCGCCGTTCACCTTGCAGAAAAAATCGGCGGGCCGCTTACATTCACGGAGGAAGGCGCGGGCCCAAAGGCCGAGCACGGAACCATTAGGGCGACGCCAGAGTTATTTGGCGACCCTGTCATCGCCCGCAAAGGCCTCGGCACGAGCTATCATCTGGCCTCAGTCTATGACGATGCGCTCCAGGGCGTCACCCACATTATCCGCGGGGAAGATTTATTTCCGGCAACGCATCTCCATCGGCTGCTGCAGGCGGTGTTGAATTTACCGGCGCCGATCTACCGCCACCATCGTCTGATGACGGATGAAATGGGCAAACGCTTCGCTAAACGCGATCGGGCGGTAACGATAAAGGCCTTGCGTGAAAGTGGCGAGACGTCCGCCGACATTCGAAAGCGCGTTGACCTGCTGTGATGTCGTGCTGCTGACGGTCTTATGGTTCGGCCCGGGCGATGGCGTCGTTTATACGGTAGCGGCCGGTGATCGGCCAGTCGAACAGAACATCTTCAAGCTGCGGTCCGGCGCCGATATTATGCACCAGCATTGGCCGCCCCGAGGCGGCGATTGTGTCGGTGACAATCCCGATATGTGGAAGCCAACCAGCGTCACCCCTGAGATTCCAGGCGACAATGTCGCCCGGCAAATAATCCGCCGGCTCCTCACTTGGCGCAAGACGTGCGTCGGCCCGCGTGAAAAACATTTCTAAGTTTGGCACCCGCCGGTGGTCGATATTCGCATCCGGGCGCGTAAGACCCCAATGATCCGGATAGGCGGAAAATGCGGTTTGCATGTCCTCGTGAACCAACTGTTGTAAGTCGATGTCTACGGCGCGCAAAACCCTGATGATCACATCCGCACAAACCCCGCGATCAGCCGCAACATCACCGCCGGGATAGGCAAGAGCGATATAGGCCGGATCATAAGTAACCCGGTGTTGGGTGCGCTCGATTGCAGCTGCGGAAAGCTCGGCGCCAAGCCCTTGCGCATTTGCCGGCAAGACCGCAGTGGCCGTCAAACAGACGATCACAAACCCTGCAATCACTCTCATTCGCACTGGGTAGCAGCCAATAATGGCGCCAACAGGGCATATTCGGACTACCCAAGAAATTGTGACGCGACGCGACGGCGTCAACACGTTATACACAGCCAGACAGTTGGGAGGGCGAAATGAAAGCTGTATTGCTATTGGCGCTGCGGATAACGACCGGTGCGCTGTTAATTCTCTGGGGATCGATCAAGGCGTTTGCGCCGGAGATCGCGATCCACGTTTCTGATAAATATTACAGCGGCGCGATCAGCGAAAACACGCTACAAACGCCGATGGGACTCGCACAGATTACGCTTGGCGCACTGGTCATTCTTGGGCTGTTCCGTCGCGTCACCTATTCGATCCAGGCGATTGTGCTAGTTGTCGGCGCGGTCGCGATCTGGAAATATATTGCCGATCCGCTAGGACTTTATCTGCTGACAGAAGAAACCCGGCAGGTGCTGTTTTTTCCGTCCAGCACCGTCGCTATTGCATCCCTAATCCTGCTGGCGTTCCTCGGCGAGGATAAGCTGTCGCTGGATAGGCTTCTTTTCAGGCGCTAAGGGTCCCATTCGTCGAAACGCCGGCAGGGTGCGATGAGCCGGGATGAAATCCACGCTTTGCGCCTTATATAAAGGCAAGAAGGAGGCGCATCATGTATCCGGACCATCCCCTCGCTGACCAACGCGGGCCGACGCCCGTTGCATTGGTCTTGAATATCTTGTGGCTGGTGCTTGGCGGCGCGCTGGCCGCGCTTGGCTGGTTTATCGCCGCCTTGGTTATGGTTGTTACCATTATTGGCATTCCCTGGGCGCGCGCCGCCTTCGACAATGGCGTTTATACGCTGTGGCCGTTCGGCGCCCGGCCAATCGAGCGCGATCGTCTTTACGGGGAAGACATCGGTACTGGACCGCTTGGCCTGCTCGGGAACATTATCTGGTTCCTTCTCGCCGGCTGGTGGCTGGCGCTCGCCCACCTAATAGCCGCGGCGGGCTTTGCGATCACCATTATCGGCCTGCCTTTCGCCTGGGCGCATTTGAAGCTTGCGGGCTTTTCTCTGTGGCCAATCGGGCGCACGATAGTCCGTAGCGACCTGCGCAGCTACCGCTAATCGGTCGCCCTCCGGAGCGACAGACGATGACGAAAATCCCTTTAACGCGGCGTCCGGCATCAGCGGATCAATCCAAGGCAATCCGCAACGCCGTGCGCGGTGCTGAAGAAATGCCCAGCGGCGCACGCGTCGCGATGCAAGCTGACACCGACGCCTTCACCGCCCTAATCATTGACCCGCAGATCTCGGACCCGATTTATTCCCTGCCAAAACCAATCACCCGCGACGCCGTGGCGGTATTTATCGACCGTCACCTGCAAGAACGCGCTCGCGGCGTAGGATTATTGATGGTTGAACGCGACAACAACAAAGCGGCGGCGGGCTATTACGACATTCAGTTTTGGCCCGAATGGGCGGCTTGCGAACTCGGCGGCGCCGTCCGCGCTGACCGTCAAGGCGCCCATACCGGTATGGACGGCGCTGCATCCGCGTTCGACTGGTTGTTTGACAAGATCGGTATCGACCTCATTTGCGAGACCGCAGCACGAGGCAACACCCGCACCGCAAAGCTACTTGAGCATATTGGCTTTCACTATATCGGCGAGATTGAGAGCGAGCTACCCGGTGGCAGCGTGCGGCCATCGCATTATTGGGAAATGACCAGAGCCGATTGGGTCGCCGCGAGGAAATAGTCCTTACCCCTACCGAGTGCTATCCCGCGGCCTTAACGAAAATCTTGGTTCCCTCCGTACGGATGATTTCAACCTGCGCTCCGGCGCTGAAATCCTCGCCGGTCTCGCTTTCGGCAAGCCATAATGTATCACCGAGATGAACCTTGCCAACGCCGTTTTCAAAATCTCGATCAACCGTCGCCTTGCGGCCAATCTTCTGCTCGCCGCGTTCATTCAGTGTCATATGGTCGGCCCGGGTCTTGTGCAGCCATGGCTTGACGTAGCGCGGCGCAAACACCGACAGCACTACGGTCAGGCCAGCAAATATAATCAGCTGCATCTGCCACGCACCATCCAGAGGCCATAGCGTTAAAAACCCGACCAGTACGGCGGCGACCGCTGGCCACAGGAAATAGGTCGAGCCGGTTAAGAGCTCTATGGTGAGAAGGGCAATCGCCAAGACCCACCAGTGCCAGAACGGCATCGCCTGCACAAATTCAACAAAACCTTCCATAGCGCGCCTCCCGTTAATTCAGTAATTTGTATAAAGACTTTTTGCAAGGCGGGCGCAATCGCATCGCGCCCGTCTTACTCGTCTAAATAAACCTAGGCGCTAGGAACAGAACCGCCCGGCCGCGGCGTTTCATCGCCGCCCCCAAAGGCGCCCTTCACCAATGTGCCGATGCCGGCAATCGTGCCCACAAGAGCGCTCATTTCAGCTGGCATGATAAGCGTTTTTTGCTGCGGCGAGATTGCCAGTTTTTCAAACGCTTTAACGTAATCCTGGGCGATAAAATAATTGATCGCTTGCACATCACCTGAGGCTATCGCGTCAGAAACCATTTGCGTCGCCTTGGCTTCAGCCTCGGCTTCGCGCTCGCGCGCCTCAGCGTCACGAAACGCGGCTTCTTTGCGGCCCTCCGCCTCCAGGATCGCCGACTGTTTTTCACCCTCAGCACGCAAAATCGCCGATTGCCTGTCGCCTTCGGCGGTTAAAATATCCGCACGTTTGAGGCGTTCAGCCTTCATCTGACGCGCCATCGCCTCGGTGATGTCGCCCGGCGGCTCGAGGTCTTTAATTTCAACCCGGGTAACTTTGACGCCCCAGGGCTGGGTCGCCGCATCAATGACGCGCAACAAACGCTCGTTGATATCGTCACGGTTCGACAGCACCTCATCGAGATCGAGCGAACCGATCACGGTGCGGACATTGGTCATCGCCAGGTTCGAAATCGCGCGGACTAGGTTATGCACCTCATAAGCCGCCGCCGCCGCATCCATGATCTGGATAAACGCCACCGCATCGGTCGTCACCTGCGCGTTGTCGCGGGTGATCACCTCCTGCGCCGGAATGTCGAACACCTGTTCCATCATGTTCATGCGCCGGCCGATCCGGTCGACAAACGGAATGATCAGATGCAAGCCCGGCTTTAGCGTATTGGTGTAGCGGCCGAACCGCTCAATCGTGAACTCAAAGCCTTGCGGGACAATCTTGACCCCGGAAAACATCACGACAATGGCAAGAACAACCAGTCCGGCGACGAATATCTCGAACCCCATAAATTTCTCCTCCTGTTAGCTCACAACTATAGATGGTGACGATCGGCCGCCGGCGTCAGACTTGAAATTTCGATTTTTTGCACTATGTAATTGAAAATCCAAGTGTTTTTCTTGCGCTTAACGCATGATTCCCAGCCTGCGGCCGATTGCGAGGCATCAATGCAACGGCCCGCCTTCAAAATTCTGTCAACGGCCCTTAGCCCCCTACCGACTCGGTTAACCCGGCGTTAACATCCCCCCATGGGTGTGACGTGGATATTCGACCGGGCGAGTAAGACCGTGCTGGCGCTGGCCGTGCTCGGCTGGGCGATGCTTGGCGGCGCGGCGGCGCAATCTGAATTTCCACCCCCCGTCAACGATGGCAAAGAATGGAAGGTTTTTAAAGCGCGCTGGGAGGCGAGTGATGAGGCTGGCTATACGGCGTTCGTGCAAGGTTTCGGGCGCTCGACCTGTTCATCGCTTGAAGCCTGCTTGAAAAGCGACGCCAACCCTTACCGTTCTGACAAAGACCCGACATTACGCGGCGACTGCGCCGACATGGCCTATATTCTTCGCGCTTATTATGCGTGGAAGAACGGATTGCCGTTTTCGTTTCAAAACGCGATGCGCACCGCCGACCGGTCTGGCGATGACATACGGTACTCGCGCGCCGGAAATATTGTCCGCGGCCGGCGCGCCATCAAAAACTCGGTCCGCAACGCCCACGCCTTTCTGCAAAGCATCGGCGGCGAGGTCTCGACTGCGATGTTCCGCACACATCCGGAAACCGGCGGCGGGCGCTCCTATGATGATTTCTACCCGGTTGAAATTTCACGCGAGGCGGTTCGGCCCGGCGTCATCGCCTATGATATTTATGGCCATGTCGGCATCGTCTATGAAGTGCTCCAAGACGGCCGGGTTTTGGTGATTGCATCCCACCCGGATCAATCGATCACGCGCTCGACCTATGGACCGAATTTCATGCGCTCCAAACCGGCGCTCGGCGCCGGGCTTAAAGCCTGGCGGCCGATCTCCGTTGAGGGCGCGGAGACAAACGCAGACGGTTCTCTGCGCGGTGGGCGCCTGCACCCTGCGGCAAATAGTGAGCTGCCGCATTATTCGCTCGAGCAATATATGGGCAATGCCCCCCACCCGTCCGGCGTCTGGCACTATGGTGAGTTTCGCTACAACGACCGGACCTACAAATATTACGATTATGTTCGCCGCAAGCTGGCGGCGCCCGGCTTTTCATACGACCCGGTCGATGAATTGCGCTTTGGCCTGCAAACCATTTGCGGCGCCGTCAAAGCGCGCAAAATTGCGGTCAATAAGGCGATGACGTCGCGTATTTATCTCAAGCGGCACCCCAAGCGCCTGCCGCGCAATATTTACGGGACCTATGGCGCGTGGGAGGAATATTCCACGCCCTCGCGCGACGCCCGGCTGAAGGTTAGCTTCATCGAATTGCGCCGCGACATCCAGCGGCTGGTCCACGATCTGGAAAGCGGCGCGCCTGGCGTTCATTATAATGGCGACGATCTCGCCGGCGATCTTGCCACCGCCTTTGAAGAGGAAAAGAACGCCTGCACCATCACTTATTGGCGCTCGGACAGAACCCGGATGCGGCTAAACCTCGCCCATGTGATGGAGCGCTTGTTTGACCTCTCGTTTGACCCCTACCAGTGCCCGGAACGGCGCTGGGGCGCGCGCGGCGCAGAGCTTGAGACCTGTACGGATGATACAGTCAAAGCGCAGTGGTATAATGCGCTGCGGTTCCTGCGCTATCAGGCCGAGCGATCCTATGATGTGCGCATGGACTTTTCCTTGAATGAGCTAAAATCACCGATGATCGCCAGCACTGATGAGGGCGGCCTCGGGGTTGAAGCGCCGGCGGACGCCGATATTCGCGGCTATATCGCTCGGCTGGGCGGCAGCGATGTCCTGGCGGAGAACGCGCCACCAAGCAAAATTACGCCGGTCGCCTATGGGGCAGAGCCCAGCGCGGTGTTCTTCCCCACATGGCATGCCCGGTTCAACGAGGCCCGACCGCGCTGAAGCGCCGCTGAGAATTCCCCCAAGACCTCAAGATTACCCCGCCTAGGACGTGGTCATATCCCCATTGGCGGCCTATATCAGTATCTCGAAAGGGTTTGCCTCATGAGCAGTTTTGTTTTCTTCCTGATCCCGCTGGCGCTCGCCGCGACCGCCATTATTCTTGGTGTCGGCCTCTACTCGCTTGCCAAGGGCGGGGCTTTCGCTAAAGAAAATTCCAACAAGCTGATGCGCATGCGGGTGATCGCCCAGGCGGTCACGATTGCTCTCATGGCGTTATTTCTGATGCTGATCGGCAAGGGCCCCGGCAGCTGATTGGCGGCGATACGTCACGACTGATTTTGAAGCCCATTCTAATTCATGATTTCGGGCGCCATGGCGCATTGAAAGCCCGCTAGTGCACGGCTATGGTGCCGCGAAATCACCTAAAGCGGCGCGCGACGAGCGCACAAGCTGCATCAATCCCCGCATTTTCCAAGACGGGTCTGGAGCTGAAAATGAAAATCCTCGTGCCGATCAAACGCGTGATCGACTACAATGTTAAAGTCCGGGTGAAGTCGGACGAAAGCGGCGTCGATCTCGCTAATGTCAAAATGTCGATGAACCCGTTTGATGAAATCGCCATCGAAGAGGCTATCCGTTTGAAGGAAGCCGGCATTGCGACCGAAATCGTCGCGATTTCCATCGGCCCGGCAAAGGCGCAAGACCAGATCCGCCAAGCGCTCGCCATGGGCGCCGATCGCGGGTTGCTGATCAAGACCGATGACGAGGTCGAACCGCTCGGCGTCGCCAAGCTCTTAAAAGCGGTGGTCGGCGAAGAAAACCCCGAGCTGGTCATTCTCGGCAAGCAGGCGATTGATGATGATTGCAATCAGACCGGGCAAATGCTCGCCGCGCTGCTCGGCTGGGCGCAAGGCACGTTTGCTTCAAAGGTTGAAAAAGACGGCGACAAGCTCAACGTCACCCGCGAAATTGATGGCGGTCTACAAACCGTGTCGCTGACATTGCCGGCGATTGTCACCACTGATTTACGGCTCAACGAGCCGCGCTATGCGTCCCTGCCGAACATTATGAAGGCCAAGAAAAAACCCCTCGATATCAAAGAGGTCGGCGATTACGGCGTTGATGTCGCCCCGCGGCTGGTGACGGTGAAGGTGACCGAGCCGCCCAAGCGCGAAGCCGGCGTCATCGTCGAGAGCGTTGCTGAACTGGTCGATAAACTGAAAAACGAAGCGGGAGTGCTTTAAGATGGCGGTTCTTGTCGTTGCCGATGTGCACGGAAATTCAATTGACGATTCCACTCATAAGACCGTCACTGCCGCGCAGGCGATTGGCGGTGGTGTCGATATATTGATCGCTGGCGACAGCGCCGGCGATGCGGCCGCACAAGCGGCGAGCATTGCCGGCATTCGCAAAGTCCTTCACGCCGATGATCCGGTCTACGCGCACCGCCTCGCCGAGCCGCTCGCCGACCTTATTGTCAAACTGGCTGGCGATTATGATGCGATTTTAAAAACCGCTGCAACGACCGGTAAAAATGTCATGCCCCGCGTCGCCGCGTTGCTTGATGTGATGCAAATTTCCGAAATCGTTGCGGTCGAGGCGCCCGACACTTTCGTGCGCCCGATCTATGCCGGCAATGCGATGTTGACGGTGAAATCCAACGACGTGAAAAAAGTCATCACCGTGCGCGCGACCGGCTTTGCCGCGGCTGAAGAGGGCGGCGCGGCGACCATCGAAAAGATCGAGGCAGCCGGCGATCCGGGGCTTTCCGCTTTCGTGGGCGAGGAGCTGACCAAATCCGACCGGCCGGAACTCGCCGGCGCCAAAATCGTTATTTCCGGCGGCCGCGCGCTTGGAAGCTATGAGAATTTCGAGCAATTTATCTTCCCCGTGGCCGACAAGCTCGGCGCCGCCGTCGGCGCCTCTCGCGCTGCGGTCGATGCTGGTTATGTCCCCAACGATTACCAGGTCGGCCAGACCGGCAAGGTCGTCGCACCGGACCTCTACATCGCGGTCGGCATCTCCGGCGCTATCCAGCACCTGGCCGGCATGAAGGACAGCAAAGTCATCGTCGCCATCAACAAAGACGAAGAAGCCCCGATTTTTCAGGTCGCCGATTACGGGTTGGTGGCGGATCTGTTCAAGGCGCTGCCGGAACTGGTTGAGGCGTTGGGATAAGACGTAATCGTTTCCGCGAACCAAAACCCCGCTGAGGCGGGGTTTTTTTATTGCGCAAGAAACGGGTCGCTCTGCTTGCTACGCACTCCTACTGATTGCTCCCCTAACAAAGGAGTATCCCATGTCTTTTTCGATTTCTGGTTTGCCGGCCGAAGACTTCCTGCCGCTGTTTGACCTGTCCGATGAGGCGCTCAAAGCGCGCGGCGTCATTCGGAAAACTGTCAGCGCCAAGCCCGGCTTTCCCTGCCGCATCACCCTGGAGGACGCCGAGCCCGGTGAGACCGTTTTGTTGCTCAATCATGAGAGCCACAAGACCGACAGCCCATACCGGTCGTCTTATGCAATCTATGTCCGCGAAAACGCCAGCGTCGCCCAGACTTTCACGGATGAATTGCCGCCAGTTTTTAAGGGCCGGCCCATCGCTTTGCGTATTTTCGACAAGGGTGGAAATCTGATCGGCGCAGATCTCGACATGGACGGCGAGTTGGCTGCCAAAATTGAGCGCGCCTTCAACAATCCTGACGCGACCTACATTCATGCGCACAACGCCATGCATGGTTGCTTCGCCGCTGAAATCAGACGCGCGTCATAAGCGCCGCCACTGTCGCCATAGGCTTGCCACCTGAATATAGTGCAGTGCAGTATCGCACCCCCAAATCAGGAGCGAGCTATGGCGGGCATTCAATCGGTTGGTATTATCGGCGCGGGGCAGATGGGCGCGGGGATTGCGCAGGTTATGGCGCTGTGCGGCTATGACGTGATGCTGAACGATATTGATGCGGCGCAAATCGACGCCGCGTGTGCAAGCGTCCAGAAAAACCTCAGCCGTCAGGCCGACAAGGGCGCCATCAGCACCGAGGACGCGGCGGCGGTCTTGTCGCGCATTCAGCCGGCGACAGCGTTTGACGCGCTCGCAGACTGCGATCTGGTGATTGAATCGGCGTCGGAAAATCAGGCTATCAAGAAAGACATATTCATCGAGCTATCCAAAATCTTGAAGCCGGACGCACTGATGGCGTCGAACACCTCATCGATTTCCATTACCGGCCTCGCGGCGGTTACCGACCGTCCGGAGAAGTTTATCGGCATTCATTTCATGAACCCTGTGCCGGTGATGAAACTTGTTGAAGTCATCCGAGGTATTGCAACCTCAAGCGAGACATTCGAGGCGACGAAGGCGTTGGTCGAAAGGCTCGGCAAGACCATGGCGGTGTCGGAAGACTTTCCCGCCTTCATCGTCAACCGTCTGTTGATGCCGATGATCAATGAAGCCATTTACACGCTCTACGAAGGCGTCGGCTCGGTCGAAGCGATTGATACGGCGATGAAGCTCGGCGCCAATCATCCGATGGGGCCGCTTCAGCTTGCCGACTTTATCGGCCTCGACACCTGTCTCGCCATCATGCAGGTGTTGTATGAAGGCCTTGCGGACACCAAATATCGTCCGTGTCCATTGCTTGTAAAATATGTTGAAGCCGGATGGCTGGGACGGAAAACCGGGCGAGGGTTTTACGATTATTCCGGCGCCGAGCCCGCGCCAACCCGGTAACGGTTTGATCTTGCGTCGGTTAACTGGTCTAACCCACCCCTTGGCGCGATCAACGCGCCACCATTTGGGAGGAGGCCATCATGACCGTTGCACGCATTACGGAAATTATCTGCGGGTCGTCAAAAAGTTTTCAAGACGCCATCGAGAACGGCCTTGAGCGCGCCAACAAGACGCTCAGCAACATTGAAGGCGCCTGGGTAAAGGACCAGTCAATGATTCTCGACAACGGAAAAATCAAGGAATATCGCGTTATCTTGAAAGTCACATTTATACTTAAGGGCTGACCCGTTTCTACCGTATAAAAACGGCCGCCCAGTCAGGGCGGCCGGTTTTGTATAAGTTGTAATTACTCTGTGTGCGTAACCTTAAGGTCAAGCACGTCTGGCAAAGACTGGGGTGCCGCGCTGCTTGATTCCAGCTCAAAAAAGGAGATCGGTTCGGCCGGCTTGGCGGTGATTTCCAGCGTCCCGCCCTTGGCGACAAAATTGGCGGCGGCGTCGATATAGTCGGAAATCCTTGGATTGAACTGCGCCATCTGCATGCCTGAAATCCGGATCATTGCCGGCGTTGACTGGCGCAAGTCTTTGCCGGACCCGCCCATCTGTAGGGCGGAAAGATCAAAGATCGCATCAAGCGCTTTTTTATCTTCTAATTTCATAAAGAAACTGTCGAACGCGCCCAACGCTGCAAGCGGGTTATCCTCGCCATTCGCCATCGCTTCAGATGCTTCATCAAGTTTTAGCCCGCTAAGGATAAGACCCATGGAAATGTTTGCCGCGCTATCTGCATTTACAGCGTACACGAATGCGCCGGCGCCGCTATCGGGATTCCATTTCCATTCCGCATAACCATCGCCCTCCACATGATCGAGGCCGTGGCGCTTGAGCACTTCAACTGCCGTCTCCTCAGTTTCAGGCACATAGGCGGTGAAGTCATAAACCCCGCCTTTTGTGTCTGTGCGAATCTTCGACGGTATAAGCCAGGTGAATTCAGCCGCAGAAATTGTCGCCTCTTCAACGGCCATCAAGCGGCGGCCCTCGATAAAAGTTTCCATATCGGTTGCTTTCATCGTCCCAAGATCAATGAGGTCACGCTCCGTCATCGGCGGCGCCTCGCCTTTTAAACCCCAACTCAGCAAGCCCGACAAATCGATGTCTCTCCAAGTCAGCGCGGCGATGGTCGTGCGTTGATTGCTGAGCGCCAGCAAACTCTTCAATGGCCCGCCCATTAACATCGCGCCTTGAGGACCGAACGCCTCACCGAGATTGGCAAGCGCTGCATCTGACTGCGAGACTTGATAATCAAGGTCATTAGTGATGATGGCGCCGAGCTTGCCGTCCGCTAGCCCGATAAATCTGAGATCGGGGGCGATCATCGCTATGCTGGCGCCTTCGCCTTCTTCTACGGCAACAGAAATATCTTTAAAATAAAGCCCGGCAAGGCTGACCACATTAAAAAATCGGGCCGCCTCGTCGCCTTGCCCGTCGCCTTCCGGGCCGCCTTGGCGGATGGAGAGCTTATCAAACTCAATCCCGCCAATCGTCATAGAGCCTTCATCTTCATCAACGCCTTCGGCGCTAATATCGAGAAGACGTACTTTCTCAAATATCGTTTCGTACGGGGCGTCTGCGCCAACGTCAGTTGCATTGTCGATGCGCGCAATTGCGTCCAGATCAACGCCGTAAAATTCTGCGCGCTTAACAAGAATGGCCTCGCCGCCATCATCATCGGCAAAACGTAAGTTTGAGATCACAGTAGCGCCGAGTTTGGTATCAAACGCGATGCTGTCATAAGTCGGGTTGGCCTCGTCCGGCATCATCGCCAGGAGCGCTGCAATATCGACCTCTTGACCATCTTTGAGCCGGAAATCCGCATCCAGCGGCGATGTGGAGGAGACTTTCGCCGCCTTGGCGCTGGCCTCGCTTTTGGGCGCCTCGCCACCCGCGTCTTTATCTCCGCAGGCAACCAGCGCGAAAGCGGCGGCGGCGGCAATAAGTATTTTTGAAATTCGCATGAATTTCTGCTCCCTCTTTGATTATCCCAACACCCAAAACGGCCGGCGTGTATCCGCCAACGTCGTAGACTAATATGCGTTTAATCTGAAGTGTCTTTTAGTCTAGAATCGGGGTCGGTCGCCCCGCTATTCACCCGCCGCCATATGCGACTAATCAGGGAATGGCCGATTTGACCAACCGGACCGCTTCCGGACTGGTCCAATCCGCCTCGCCGACCAGCCGTCCGACCTCACGTCCTTTGGCGTCGTACAAAATACTCACCGGCAGCACATTGGCGCCGCCAATCGATGTTGCAAAAATCAGCCGCGGATCGGCATAAAGCTTGAGATTGGTGATTTCGAGGCGCTCAAGAAATTCCGCCGCCGCAACTGGCCCGCGCGGGTCAGCGGCAATCGCCACGACTTCAAATTTGCGCCCGCCAAGCTTTTCCTGCAACGCATCCAGCGAGGGCAATTCCTTCAGGCAAGGCGCACACCACGTCGCCCAGAAATTGACCAAAACCGCGCGCCCGCGAAAATCAGCCAGAGATATTGGCCGCCCTTCATAGTCGAATGAGATTTTCGGCGCGCCGCGGGGCGGGAAAGCATAGATAAAATCAGCCATTTCACCGGCCAGAAGCGCGGCGTCATGATTGAGCGCTGACGGCTGATTATCGCCGCGCGGCTGGACGCTGGCGGCTATAATAAAGTAAACGAGCGCAAGCGAGCCCGCGCCACCCCACAAGAGTAGCCAAAATCGCGGTTGTCTCAATGCCGCCACAAGCATGCTCCTTTACGGACGATAGAAGATTTAAGATGACAGATAAGACCAACAGCAAAGAAAGCCAAATCTGGGGCGGCCGATTTTCGCAAGGCCCCGCCGCCATCATGGAGGAAATCAACGCCTCCATCGATATCGACCGGCGGCTGTGGCGCGAAGACATCGCCGGATCGAAAGCCCATAGCGACATGTTGTCCGCCGCCGGCATCATTGCCAGCGACGACAATCAGGCGATCCAGAAGGGGCTCGACCAGATTGCCGGCGAGATCGAGCGCGGCGAATTCACTTTCTCCAAGGCGCTTGAAGACATTCACATGAATATCGAGGCGCGGCTGAAAGAGATTATTGGCGCGCCCGCGGGTCGCCTGCACACTGCGCGCTCGCGCAACGATCAGGTGGCGACGGATTTCCGTATGTGGGTGCGGGGGGCTTGCGAACAGGCCGAGGCCGGTTTGAACCTGTTGATGACAACTCTTGCAAAAAAAGCGCGCGATAACGCCGATGCGGTGATGCCGGGCTTTACGCATTTGCAAACTGCCCAGCCGGTGACCTTTGGTCATCATCTGCTTGCCTATGTTGAAATGTTCTCGCGCGATGCGACGCGCTTTAACGATGCGCGCGCGCGTATGAATGAATGCCCCTTGGGCGCGGCCGCGCTTGCAGGAACATCTTTTCCGATTGATCGAAAAGCGACCGCTGCAACCCTTGGCTTTGAGCGCCCTTGCGCCAATTCACTCGATGCTGTGTCATCACGCGATTTCGCATTGGAGGGGCTTAGCGCGGCGGCGATTACCGCCACGCATCTGTCGCGCCTGGCCGAAGAGTTGGTATTATGGACATCGCCGCATTTTGATTTTGTGCGCCTGTCCGACAGTTTCTCGACCGGGTCATCGATTATGCCGCAAAAACGCAACCCGGATGCGGCCGAGCTGGTCCGCGCCAAGGCCGGCCGAATAATCGCGTCACTGACGAATTTATCTATTGTCATGAAGGGGTTGCCGCTCGCCTATTCAAAAGACATGCAGGAAGACAAAGCCGCGACCTTTGAAGGCTTTGACGCGCTGGCGCTGGCGCTCGCCGCCATGACCGGCATGATCGGCGATTTAGCCCCCAATCGCGCGGCGATGAAGGCCGCCGCCGGGCGCGGCTACGCCACCGCCACCGACCTTGCCGACTGGCTGGTGCGCGCGCTCAATATGCCGTTCCGCGAGGCCCATCACATTACCGGCGCAATAGTTGCCGCCGCCGAAAAAAGCGGGCTCGATCTGGAAGCGCTCGATTTAAAAACCATGCAAAAGATCGAACCGCGCATTACCGATGCGGTTTTTTCCGTGCTTTCCGTCGACGCATCAGCGGCATCGCGGACATCTTATGGTGGCGCGGCGCCGGCAAATGTGCAACGTGAAGCGGACCGCTGGATCGTCGCTCTTTCTAAGGAGACATAAACATGCGCGCCCTAATTATTCTCATGGCCATGCTGTTTGCAATTTCAGCCTGCGGCAAGAAGGCGCCCCTGCGCCCGCCGGAAGAGCCGCCCGAACAATCGCTGCGCTAAGGCGTCGAAATAAGAACCAGTCCTTTGCATCATTTCACCTATAGAGATAATCGTCTGTTTGCAGAGGATGTTGACTTAACAACCTTGGCCGAGGAAGTCGGTACGCCGTTCTATGTCTATTGTGAGGCAACCTTGCGCCGGCATTTGCGCATTTTCGCTGACGCCTTTGCCGGCGCCGATGCGCTGATCGCCTATTCGGTCAAAGCCAGCTCGAACATCTCGGTTCTGAAAGTGCTGGCCAGCGAAGGCGCCGGCGCTGATGTTGTCTCCGCCGGCGAACTGCATCGAGCACTCATCGCCGGCGTCGCGCCTGAAAAGATCGTCTTTTCCGGCGTCGGCAAAACCCGCGACGAGCTCTCCTTCGCGCTGGACGCAAACATCTATCAGTTCAACGTCGAATCCGAGCCTGAACTCGTCGCGCTCGACGAAATCGCCCAAACTAAAGGCCTGCGCGCGCCCATTGCTTTACGTATAAACCCCGATGTCGCCGCCGGCGGGCACGAAAATATCTCAACCGGAAAATCTGAAGATAAATTCGGCGTGCCCTGGTCCCGCGCCCGCGCGCTCTACGCGATGGCCCGCGCCATGAAAGGGGTCGAGATCAAGGGCGTCGATGTCCATATCGGCTCACAAATTGATGATCTGGCGCCATTCGAAGCGGCGTTTAAAAAAGTTGCCACGCTGATTAATGATCTGCGCGCAGACGGATGCGTAATTGAACGGCTCGATCTTGGCGGCGGGCTCGGCATTCCCTATGGCGAGGGCGCTACGCCGCCGCACCCGCAAGCCTATGCGCAAATGATCAAGCAGGTGACTGCAAGTCTCGGCGTGCAATTGATCTTTGAGCCCGGACGGATGATTGCCGGCAATGCCGGCGCCCTTGTCGCTCGCGTCATTTACGTCAAAGACGGCGCGTCGCGGCGCTTTATCATTTTAGACGCCGGCATGAATGACTTGATGCGCCCGGCGCTTTATGACGCCTATCACGACCTCTGGCCGGTTGTGAAAAACACTGACGCCAGCGAGGCCTATGATGTGGTCGGCCCGATATGTGAATCGACCGACCGTTTCGCCAAAGCCCGCATGCTACCCCGCCAACATGCCGGCGACCTCATGGCCATCATGTCCGCCGGCGCTTATGGCGCATCGCAAACATCGCAATACAACTCCCGCCCGCTGATACCTGAAATATTAGTGAGCGGCGAGCGCTATGCGATCATCCGCAAACGTCCGACGGTCGATGAGATTATGGATGGCGAGGCTATTGCCGAATGGTTGTGCTAGGCTCGGGACTCATAACCAATAGCAAACGGTTGCTGTGATCTGGACGGCGGCGAGGAAGTTTCGCTGAAGTTTGTCGTATCTTGTGGCAATACGGCGAAAGTCCTTGAGGCGGCCAAAGGAACGTTCAATGGCGTTTCGGTTTCGGTAAAGGGCTGGCGAAAAGCCGGGCTTGTATTTGCGATTGATCTTTGGCGGAATGTTCGGTGCAGCGCCGCGGGCCTCGATTTGCCGTCGCACTTTGTTGCTATCGTAACCCTTATCGCCATGCAAAACGACCGTTTCCGGCGGCGCAAGGGCAATAAGGTCTTCGGCTGCAATGCAATCGGCAACATTTCCTCCTGTCAGTGAGAAGGCCAATGGACGGCAATATTGATCCGTCAGCGCATGGATTTTCGTCGTGCGCCCGCCGCGCGACCGCGCGATCGCCTGGTTTTGCTCCCCCCTTTACCGCCAGCGGCGCAGCGATGCGCGCGCACCGCCGTTGAATCGATTAAAACCTGCGCTGCGGGACCACCTGCCTTGCTGAGCGCCCGAAACAGATCACCCCATACGTCCTTTTCCGCCCACCGGACAAAGCGATTATATAATGTTTTGTGCGGGCCGTATTCGCCACGCGGTGCATCTACCCAGCGCCCGCCCGTCTTCAAAACATGAATGATCCCGGAGATCACACGGCGGTCATCAACGCGCGCCACACCGCGCGTATCTGTAGGTAAATGCGGCCTCACCTTGGCAAACTGCGCCTTCGTCAGCCAGAAATACTGCTTGCTCATCAATAGTCTCCCTTCGGAAACCTTGAATCACAATTCGCACGAACCCCAAATCATTTTATGGGTCCGGTGCCTAGAGCGCATTCACAAAAAGTGTGCGCGGTTTTTGTGAATGCGCGACCAGCAAAACATCTAATTCATCGAGCGATTCCTCTTAATCGCTCGATGAATTAGAGCACGCCGGCGATCACAAGGTTATTATAGACAACCCCAGCATTGATCGCCGAAGCAACCGCAAAGAAACTGATGACGATCCAATGTGGAAACCACAACACCATAAAACTAATGACGCCCTGAAGCGCCAGCTTAGCGGCGATCCAGCCGTCACCGGTATGCGTCATCACACTGCGCACCAAAGGGTTTGCCTCCATCCCGGCGCCGCTATCAATCGCGGCGATGGTCGAATAAATATCGATAAAACCAACGATGTTGTAAGCGACCACCACAGCCCAGGCCGCCATACGGCACACAGACGAGGCCCGCGATTTCGCCGCATCCTGCGCCAGCGTGTTCCGGCGTTTTGCAGTCCCTAAAAAAAACACCAACACTGCCTCTCCCGGAGTTAACCCTTAATCGCCCATAATCTGCGCCAATGCGGGTCTTAAAAAGGACAAAACCTGGCCCCATTAAGTCGACGCGCACGCGCCGCCGCTGTAGAGTGCAAGAAGTATGACGACCGAGTTGGCACAACCTTCCAGCCGTGAAAAGCACGCGCCTGGCGAAATTACAATCATCGCGGCGCGCGGCGCCCTGTTTTGGGAGCGGGCTTGGCCGGCCATGCTCCCGGCGCTTGGCGTTGCTTGCCTATTCATCATGCTTAGCCTGTTCGGCGCATGGCGCCTGGTCCCTGGCTGGCTGCACGGGCTGACGCTCGCCCTCGGCGCGCTTGTTTTCGTCTCCTTGATTTGGCGAGACCTGCGCGGTGTGCGCTGGCCGGCGCGGCGCGCAGGGCTCGCCCGGCTCGAACGGGATGGTCGCGCAGAACACACACCGCTGCAGGCGCTCGATGATGCGCCCTTTGATGTGGCCAAAGCGACGAGCCCGCTTTGGCTGGCGCACATGACGGCGAGCGCCGAGCGCGCACGCAAAGCGCGCCTTGCCGGCGTCCGGCCCACCGCGGAGACGCGCGATCCTTACGGCTTTCGCTTTATTGCACTCGGCCTCATCACCATCGGATTTGTCGCCGCTGGCGCTGACTGGCGCGCGCGCCTTGCCGGCGGCTTTGCGCCGGGCGCACTAACGTCAAGCGACGCCTTTGTCGCCGATCTCTGGATTGAACCGCCAGACTATACCGGTAAGGCGCCGATCTATCTGTTGCGCGCCGGACAAGCGTTTCCCGTTGCGCCCGCCCAGATCGATACGCCCTTTGGCGCCCGACTGGTCGCGCAAATCAACGGGCGGCCGCGAGTGCAGCTTCGGTTTGTCACGCAAAATGACGATATCCCCACCGAGTTTGAACGCGGCGCCAACGCGGCGCGCGCAGAGCTTGTCTTGACAGAGAGCGGATTGTTGCAGCTTAAGCTCGGCGCTGATGAGGTCCGCTGGCCGATCGCAATCATTGCCGACGACACCCCCGCCGTAACGTTCACCCGCTCTCCTGCCCTCGATGATCAGGCGCAATTGGCGTTCAGTTTCACCGCGCAGGACGATTATGGCATTGCCGCCGTACGGCTTGAGCTACGCCTTGACCCCGAGCAGGAACGCCCGCTCGACGCCCCGGCGTTTGATCGCGCAGCGCTCAGCCAACAGCGCCAAATCCCGCTTGACGGTGGCGCCAAAGCCAGCCTCCAGCAATCGGTCTCCCTCAATCTCCAACCCGACCCATGGGCGGGACTGAAAGTGCTCGCCAAAGTCGTGGTGGAAGACGGCGCCGGTCAGACCGGAGAGACCAAGTCGGTTAGCGTTACACTCCCGACGCGGAAATTTTTTAACCCGCTTGCAAAAACCGTCATTGAGCAACGCCAGACCCTCGCGGTGGCAACCGAAGACTGGCGCCGTGCGGGACGCTCTTTCGACGCCGTGACGATGGCGCCGGAAGTCTTCTTTGACGACACGAAGGATTATTTACTGTTGCGCGCCGCATTCTGGAGGGTGATGCGACAGGATGGAGAAGGCTTTGAAGATGCGGTTGAAAAATTCTGGCCACTCGCTCTGCAACTTGAAGACGAGGCGTTGGAATTGGCCCGCCAGCGACTTGAGGCGGCGGAAGAAGCCCTGCGCCAGGCGATTGAGCGCGGCGCCAGCGAAGAGGAAATCGCCCGCCTCATAGAAGAGATGCGCCAGGCCATGAACGATTATCTGACCGCGCTCGCACAGTCTGGCCAATCGCCGGAACAGGCGGCGCGCAATAGCGACCAGCTCAGCCAATCCGACCTTGACCAAATGCTTGACGCGATTGGCGACCTGGCGCGCGAGGGCGCCTCCAACGCTGCGCGGCAGATGTTGTCGGACCTTGAAAATCTTTTGAACAATCTCCGCGTCAGCGAGGGCGGAACGGGAGGTGAAGGTCAGAGCGGCGCAGACGCGCCCGGCCAAGGCGCGCAAGGAGAAGGCGGCCCATCCGGCAAGGCTGGCGAGTTAATCGGACGCCAGCGCGAACTTGCCGACGAGGCCTTCGGACGCGGCCAATCCTATGGTGAGAACGGCGATGATCTGGCCGCCGCCGAAGGCGCTCTAGGCGCTAATCTCGATGAGTTGATCGACGATATTGAAGGCGGCGAGGCTGACCCTGACGGCGCGGCGGCACGCGCCCTCGCTCAAGCCCGCAACGATATGCGCGAGGCGGAACAAGGGCTCGAAAACGGGAACTTCGACGCCGCCAATGACGCCATGGAGCGCGCGATTGAAAACCTTCGCGACGGCGCCAAACGCCTTGCCGGCGAAGAAATGCGCCAGGCGCGGCAGGGCCGCCAGAGCGATACGCTCGACCCGCTCGGAAGACCCACAGGCGAGGCCGATGGCGACGGTGTCAAAATCCCGGAAGAAACCGACGCCGCGCGCAGCCGCGCCGTCATCGAAGAGCTACGCCGCCGCCTCGCAGAGCCCGGCCGCAGTGAAGAGGAAATCGACTATCTGGAGCGTTTGCTTGAGCGATTTTGATCGGTGCGTAACAAAATTCAAAGATTTGCACACAGACTAACAAAATATCCGCCTCATTATCGCGTCATCCCGGATGCATTGCGTCACGCAGTGATGGACTGCTGGTCCAGGATGATGATTTTAAACCACGCCGATAACCGGCAAGCCTCTCTTGCGGCCGTCATCATCCATGCCATAACCGACAAGAAAATCATCGGCGCCGGCCTCAAACCCGATATAATCACACACCAGATCTTCCGCATGGCCAGTGAGTTTTTTAACCAGGACACATGTTTTTGCGTCCGCCGCTCCGCGATCCAGCACCATCCCTCTACCGAAATGCAGCGAGCGTCCGGTGTCGAGAACGTCATCGACAAGAAGCACGGTCTTGCCTTTTATATCGATCGAGAAATCCTTCAACAAAGTCACCACGCCGGACGATGACCGCGCACCTGCGTAGGAGGAAAGTTGAACAAAATCGACATAGGGATCGGCGCCATATTTGTGGAGCGCACGCAAGAGGTCGGCTGCAAAGATGAAGGCGCCGGTTAAAACTGGCGCCAACAGAAAATCCTTAGGCAGATCATTGGCCATCTCGCGCGCCATTTCATCAATGCGATTGGCGATGGCGGCTTCGTCGAATAGGGTGCGCATGGGCGACTGGTCCATTATTGCTGAATGTCAGCCCCCTCATAGGCATGTTTTACGCACCGCGCCAGCGCTGCCGGCAGCGCTTCTCACTACCCATAATGTCTGGATTGTAGGCTTACTCGTCGCGACCGGAAAGGAGATCGCTGACAGCGCTTTTTGCCGGCGCAAAAGACAACGCCACCTCCGCGACGCCATCCGGCGCCGGGGCTCTGGTGACAAACTCGACCGAACCGCCAACCGCAACCCCCGGCTCGCTGGAGCTGAAGGTCCAGCGCGATAATAACTCGCCCCTGGGGCCGAGCGCTTCGGCCTGGAGCAGCGGCGCATCTACCGCAGTTGCGCCTTCGTTTCTTAAGCTGCCGGTGATTTCAATGGTCGGCCCGCCGGTCGACATCGCCAGGCGATGGTTCACATTTTCAATCGCCAGGCCATAAGGGTTCGCGGCTATACCGACAACGGCGTAGGCGTCTGCCGTTGACGGCGCAATCTTCACTATCTCATCGCGATAGGCGACCACCGCATAAATCGTCCCCGCCACAGCTGCGACCCAGGCCGACCAGCCGAAAGCGCGCAGCGGCGTCATCCGGTTTTTGTCGCGCGCCTCAGCGCGGCGGCGAGCGCGGCGCAAGGCCTTTTCTAGCTCGCGCGGAGTGACCCGCAAGGACGCAAAAAACTCTTCATCGAAGACATCCGGCTCAAACCGGCGCACATCCTCCATCCGCGCCAGCGCCGTCGCACGGCGGCGCTCGACCCGGACCCGGCGACCAAAACCGCGCTCGCGGGGGTTGTGCTCATCGACATCTTCCCAATCCGCATCCACCACGGTCGCCGGATCAACACTATATTCGTCATAGTCGGCACCACCTTCATCATAGGCGTCGTCATAAGAGCTACCTTCGTCGTAGACGTCATCCGTCTCATCTTCGTCCCGGTCTTCATCGACATCATCGTCAGCAAAACGCAACGCTTCGCGCGCGTTTTGGCGGTTGGGCTTGTCGTCTTTGTCTTTTTTATTTTTGCGCGAGAAGAACGACCGACGCGGTTCTTCCTCCTCGTCATCCTCGATATCTTCGATGATAAACTGCTTGCCCTTGCGCCAGCCTTTTTCAATCGGCTCATCATCTTCGGCGGGTGTAGACTGGGCCTTGGCTTGAGGTTTGGCCTTAGCGGCTTTCGGCTCAGCTTTCGCCGCTTTTACGGATGGCTTTTTCTCGGCTTTGGCAAAATCTTTGGCTTTGCGCGTCGCCTTCATGATCGGCGTATCGAACAACGCGTCATCATCATCGTCGTGATCGCCCGCGCCATCGGCGTCGGCTTGGTCGCGCGCAGCGGCTTTTTTTACGGTTTTACGGGTTTTGCGCTTCGGCTTTTCCGCTTCTTCGTCAATACTGACTTTCAACCGGCCGCCCCCGCGTTTAGACTTCGGCGGTGCGTCGTCGGGGATACGCGAACCGGGCGACAGTTCCTCAATCGGCTCCGGTGCGGGCACAAACCAGCTCTCGCCACAATCTGTGCAGCGCACGGAGCGGCCTTTCGGGTGGAACCGGTCGTCGTCGACATCATAGCGCGTAGCGCAATCTGGACAGGTGATTATCATAAGCGGCCAGAATCACTTAACTTGGCGCCGCATGAATTGGCGCCACTGACCCCGTTTGGGGAAGTGGGATCATATGAACGGAGCAGCATATCTTGGCGGCAAATGGTTTGATCATTGATTTTGACAATGCCGGCCTTGCCTATGGCGATGCGCCGGAAACGCTGAGCGACGTTACCTTGCAGCTGCGCGAGGGTGAATTCCGGTTTTTGACCGGCCCGTCCGGCGCCGGCAAAACCTCGCTCCTGAAAATGATGTATCTTGCGCACCGGCCGACGCGCGGGCGCTTTTCGCTGTTTGGCGAGGACGCAACCAACGCCCCGCGCGAGGCGTTGCCCGCCCTGCGCCGTCGCATAGGCGTTGTGTTCCAGGAATTTAGACTGCTCGACCATCTCACAGCTTTCGAAAACGTCGCCCTCCCAATGAAGGTCGCCGGCATTAACCAAAACCAATACCGCGAAGACGTAAGCGAACTCTTAAACTGGGTCGGATTGGGTCACCGGATGGGGGCGAAACCGCCCACTTTATCCGGCGGCGAGCAGCAACGGGTCGCTTTGGCGCGCGCGCTTGTCTCAAAACCGGACCTCATTCTCGCCGATGAGCCAACCGGTAATGTTGACCCGGCGATGAGTGAACGAATTATGAAACTATTCGTGGAGCTGAACAAACTGGGCGCCGCAGTGATCGTTGCAACCCACAATCTTCGTCTCGTGCAAACCCTTGGTAAACCGGTGTTAAGAATTTCTGACGGTAGGGTGTCGCGGGCGCCCGGCGCGGGCGGCGCGTCATGAATCAGCCCGAAATACCCCAGCCGGATACCTCTGAAGCTAATGGCCTTGGCGATGGCCAAAACCACGAATGGCCCAAACCTTCACTGTTCGCACGATTGCGTCGCGAACCATTATTGCCGGAAGCCGGCGCCGGCGGCGCGCCCCTGACCGCCGTTATCGCAGTTATTTCTTTCCTCGCCGTCCTCGCCATGGCGTCGGTTTTAGTTATCAATCAATCGGCAAGCAAATGGACCTCAGCGCTTCGTTCAGAAATCACGGTACAGATCAAAGGCGCGGACGCCACGGAAATTGCCGCCGGCGCGTCGGCGGCAATGCGTGTTTTGGAGGGGACAGACGGCGTTATTGAGGCGACGCTTCAGGACGAGGCTACGACTGTGGCGCTGCTGGAGCCGTGGCTGGGGCGAGGCAATGTCCAGGCGTTTTTAAATATTCCGGCGCTAATAGAAGTCAAAGTCACGCCCGCCCTGCGCGGCGACCTCGATCTGTTGCGCAACCGCCTCGCCGCCGCGGCGCCGGGCGCAACGCTTGACGATCATGCTGTCTGGCACAACCGCCTCGCCACCGCCGCACGCTCCGGCCAGGCGCTGGCCTTAGCAATCTTCCTTCTGGTGATGGCCGCGGCTTGCGCAATCTCTATCTTTGCCGCCCGAGCCGGGCTCGCCGCCAATCACGATATTGTCTCGGTCCTGCATCTGGTTGGCGCCACCGACGATTTCATCGCAGCGGAAGTCCAGCGGCGGTTTTTTATTCTCGGCTTCCGGGGGGCCGCCGCCGGGCTCGCCGCTGCTCTCATTGCGCTGGCGCTGGCCGCGGCCGCCTTTCGCACCGGTATTGGCGCAGATGCTTTCCTGCCGCAGTTTAGCGTCGGCGGCTGGCTGATTTTGTGGCTCTTTGCGGTTCCGGTCGTCACCTGCCTGGCCACGGCCATAACCGCGCGCCTTACAGTTTTGAAAACATTGCGCGAGCAGTATTAACACTACTAGACCGTCCGAGCCCCGATCCGCTATCTTCTCGGCTTATGATGGGCAAGATCAGGAGTAGGCGGTGCAGCGAATAATCTTAAGCTTTGTTGTCGCCGGCCTTTTATGGGCGGTCGGGCTCGCGATGTTCATCCGTGGTTTGCCTCTACCATCGCAATTGACGCCCGCAAAAGTCGACGCCGTCATCGTCTATACCGGCGGCGGCGGCGTACGTATTTCCGCCGGTATGGCCGTCTTCGCCACCGGCGCCGGCGAGCGCCTTTTAATCTCGGGCGTGCACCCCGATACGTCGCGCGAACGCCTGTCGGAATTCTGGAATGGAACGCCGGACCGATTTGACTGCTGCGTTGATCTCGGACGCATGGCGCACTCAACGCAAGGCAATGCAGAAGAAGCCGCGCAGTGGGCGCGTGAACATGAATTTAAAGGTCTGGTTCTAGTCACTTCCGACTACCACATGCCCCGCGCCATCGCGGTCGCCAAGGCTCAGATGCCGGAGATGGAAATCATGCCCTATGTTGTCGCCTCCGGGTACTTCAATGACAACCGTCAGCCAAACTCTCGCAAAGCGTGGCGAAAACTTAGCGGCGAATATACAAAATACCTTCTCGCCCGCATGACGTCTCTGTTCTCCTTTGTTGGCCGTTGAGGCGGCAATGGAACGGATACGCGGGATTGCTTTTTTGGTGTTTATCTTTTCCGGCAGTCTTATCTATGGCGTGATCATTGCTCCAGTATTTTTATTTGGAGAGAACGCCGCCCGCGCGGTTGCAAAATTCTGGGTGCGGACGGCTCTTGACGCCTTACACTTTATCACCGGCGTCACCTACCGCGTCGAGGGGGCGGAAAACATGCCTGACGGCGGCGCCATTATCGCCGCCAACCATCAGTCGATGTGGGAGACGCTGGCGCTTTACCAGCTAATGCCGCGGCCGGTTTTTGTATATAAAAAAGAACTCGCCCGCTTGCCGGTTTATGGCTGGGTTGTGGCGCGCGCCGGCAACATCGCGGTTGACCGCAGGGCCGGCGCCAAGGCGTTGCGGGCAATGCGCGCGACAGCTGCCACACGAATTGAGGAAGGCTGCCAAGTGATTGTTTTCCCTGAAGGAACGCGGGTTCCCCCAGGCCAGACAGCAAAATTTCATTCCGGTGTGGCCGGCATTTACACCGCCACGGGCGCACCATGCGTCCCGGCGGCGCATAATAGCGGACAGTTCTGGCGCCATCCCGGACCGGAAAAAACCGCCGGCGAAATCACCATCCGGTTCTTGCCGGCGATAGAGCCTGGCCTCGACCGCAAGGTCTTTCTTGATCAGCTTAAGCAGAAAATCGATGGCGCACGACCGGACCTTGTCGACCTCCCCTCAACCAAATTTAATGCGTCCGATGACTGACCGTTCCCCTCGCATATCAAGGCGTTGGCTCTATGCACCCTTCGCCATCGCCGCACTTATTCTGGCTGGCTATTACCTTTTATGGCGCACCGGCGCGCATGAAATGAAAAGAGCCGTTGACGCCTGGGTCATCGACCAACGCACAGCTGGGCTGGACGTTATTCATGGCGCCGTCACAGCAGAGGGGTTTCCGTTTTTCTTGCGCGTTCATATTGAAGCGCCGGAGATCGCCATGCCGGGTGTGTGGCGATGGCGCGCGGAGACACTGTTCCTTGACGCCTTGCCCTATGATCTTAGCCGGCTGATTATCTCTCCCGGCGGCGAACAGCTGTTCAGCGCCGAAGGCGTCGGCAAATGGCGCGGCTCTGCAGCGGAACTGCGCGCATCAATTGCAAACGACAACACCCGCGGCTGGGTGTTCGCCGTCACCGCTGGCGATGCAACGGGCAGGCGAGATGGCGATGGCGCAAGCTACCGCCTCACCTCACTGGTGTTAGATCTCGCGCCCGCGCAGGGCGACCCGACGGCGCTAACACTCAATCTCGCCGCCCATGGTCTTGAAATTTCAGCCGGTGGAGAGACCTACGAAATGGCGCAGTTACAAACCATGGCCTCGCTATCGAGAACCGATATGTTGCTCACACCGACGCCCGCCGCCAGCTGGCGCGAGACCGGCGGCGCGCTGACCATTGCGCATTTCTTCACTGATGTTGAAAACACCAAAATAGCGGCTTCAGGCGCCATTCAACTTGACCAAAACCACTACCCGCAAGGCACGCTCAAAACCGAGCTGCAAAACCCGGCGGGGCTTGCAAAGCTACTCGGCAAAACCGGCGCCTTGTCGCAAGCTGAAGCCAGCGCGGCGACGACGGGGCTTATCGTGATAGCGCTCCCATCCGGCGGAAAAATCACCGCGCCGATTGAGTTTAATGAGGGCTCTGCTCAAATTGCCGGCATAAAAATTGCTGATCTGCCAAAGCTGGAATAACCCAAACTTGCCTATCCGTAGAGCGCGCCAAGCGCCGGCTCGCTGGCGATACGCGATTCCACCAGCCTTGCAAATTCGTCGAGATAAACCGCGCCGCCAGGGGTCTTCTGTACAAGGACGACCCGTTTGTCGCCAGGATCGCGGACACGTTTGACAAAGCCGAGAATGGAAAGTGCATCCAGCGCGCGTGATATTGCGGGCTTGGGCACGTTGAGATCACGCGCCAGCGCACGCACTGTATGCGGACCCGGATTGAGATAGACGGTCAGCAAAATTGACCATTGCCGCATCGAAAGATCCGGCCCGTCAGCGCGCACCGCATCGCACATCACATCGCGCCAGTTCGTCAATATATCGATAGACGCCATCGCCGGCTCATTCCGTAGAAATTTCCCTGCCGTCTGCTTGCAACTGTTCGCACAGGAAGAGCAAGAAAAAGTCCTTAACGGGGATCGCCCGGCGCTCTAGTCAGGCCGGATACCGCACCGCCAGCACTTCAAACAGCGCCCGAATCGCTTGCGCCTCGCCGCCCACTGGACGGCCTGGCGCGGCCTTCGCCCGCCACGCATAAAGGTCAAAATGCATCCACGCGCCACCCACCGGCGTGAACCGCTTCAAGAACAGCGCCGCCGTCACCGACCCCGCAAAAACCCCGCCGGAGATGTGATTGACGTCGGCGATCTGCGAGGACAGCATCGCATCATAATTGCGCCAGAGCGGCATCCGCCACACCGGGTCGGCGCATTTCTTTGACGCCGCTTGCAACGCGGCGGCAAGCGCGTCGTCGTCGCAGTAAAACGGCGCAAGTTCAGGCCCCAGCGCCACCCGCGCCGCGCCGGTAAGGGTCGCCAGCGATATCATCAGGTCGGGGTCCTCCTCGCCGCCAAGCGCCAGCGCGTCGGCCAGAACCAGCCGGCCTTCCGCGTCCGTGTTGCCAATCTCAACGCTCAGGCCCTTGCGGCTGGCAAGCACATCACCGGGCCGGTAGGCGTTGCCGGCAACTGCGTTTTCCACCGCCGCGATCAGCACCCGCAAGCGCAGCTTCAAACCCGCCGCCATAATCATCCGCCCGAGCGCCAGAGCATGGGCGCCGCCGCCCATATCCTTTTTCATCAGCGCCATGCCGGCTGCGCCCTTCATGTTGAGACCGCCGCTATCAAAGGTGACGCCCTTGCCGACCAGCGTGAGCTTTGGCGCAGCAGGATCGCCCCAAGTCAGATCAATCAACCGCGGCGCTGCTGCGGCGGCCCGTCCGACCGCGTGGATCATCGGAAACCCTTCCTCCAGGAGGGCGTCGCCGGCGATGACATTGATGGCGCCGCCGTATTCGTTAGAAATCACCCGCGCCTCATATTCCAGCACTTCCGGCGTCATATCGGCGGCCGGGGTGTTCACAAGGTCGCGGACCAGACCGATGGCGGCGGCGGCGCGCAAAACCGCTTCCATATCGACGCCCGAAGGCGCAATCAGGCGCGCCGTCGCCGGCCTTTGCGATTTGTAACGATCAAAACGATAGCCGCCCATCAGCCAGCCGAGGCAGGCCAGCGGCGCTTCATCTTCGTTTAACCAAGCAGCAAAGCTATAATCGCCCCTGGGCAGCTTATCGGCGGCGGCGGCGGCTATGAACGGATCGCCGCCCTCGCCGAGGCCAAGTAATACCCCGTCTTCATTGGCGAGCACCGCGCCAGCCTCGCCGCTAAAGCCATTGGCGGCCGCAAGCTGCTTAAGGCTATCGGGAAGATCGGCCACATCCAGCCCTCCCTCTTTGACGGCATGGATCATCCGCGACGCCCTGGCGGCGCCGGCTTCATATTCTTGCAAGAGGTCGTTGCCCATCAATAATCCGTTAATTTGCTAATTTCGGTTGCACATTAAGCATATGCTTAAGGCTTTTTTGAACTCCTGTAGGCATGATCGCCCTGAAATTTTCAGTGATCGAGGCACAATCATGACTCTCAGCCCTCTTCCGCTTGGCTTAAAAGTCGCCGGCATCGCCGCCGCCGCCATTTTGCTCCAGGCTTGCAGCACAACGCAAAAGACCGCTTCCAACGGCGAGACCGCCCAATATCGCGACGCGATTGGCGTATTTTCAAGCTCTGTAGCCGATGAAACCATGGACCCAATCGCCGCCGCCGCCTTTTGGGGCACCCGGTACAACACCGACCAGTCCGATCCTACTGTTGCTACGCAATTTTCCAAATCCTTGCGTAGAATCAGCTCAGCCGAAGAGGCGGTGACCGTGATGCAAAAAGCCTCCGGGCTCCATCCCGACAATGCCGATGTCTCGCTAGAATATGGCAAGGTGCTGGTAGAGAGCGGCCGCTCTTTCGAGGCTGTGCGCCATCTTGAAAACGCCGTCACTGCCAACCCAACCGACTGGAGCGCTATTTCGGCTTATGGCGTGGCGCTCGACCAAATGGGTGAACATAGCGCGGCGCGTGTAAAATATGACCGCGCCTTGATGTTAGCGCCGCGCGCCGTCTCGGTGCTCAACAACAAAGGCCTTTCCTATGCGCTTGAGGGCAATCTGAAAAAAGCGGAAGCAACTCTCCGCAAGGCGGCCAGCAACGCCGGCGGCAATGCGCGCATTCGCCAGAACCTTGCTTTAGTGCTGGCGTTGTCTGGCGACATGACAGGCGCCGAACGTCTGGCCCGCTCTGATCTGCCGCCGCAAGTTGCAAATAACAATATCGATTATTTTCGCCAATTGATGAACCAGCCGGCCTATTGGGGCGAATATGCGGCAACCAACGCCGACACGCCCAATTTCGACAACGTTCCTGCTGCACCGCTAACGCCGAGCCCCGGCCCGCAACTTCACGAACAACCCAAACCCGAAGAGAAAAAACCAGACGGCGCGCCGATTGCGTTGATCGAAACGACGCCGCTAACAAATGTTTCTGAAACCGTTGACGACGGATCAGATTCAGAACAATAGCCGTCGCATCAGTTTTGTTGCGTAAACAAGTTGCGTCGCCGCCCCGGCTTAACCGCCGGGGCGGTTTTTTTTGCGGGATGCGTATTGCAAAAAAGCACGCCGGAAACCTCTAACGGACCCAACCTTTGCGCTCGGCGTGCTTTGAATACCATATCAAAAATGCCGTCACCAGCAATTGCATCAACATGCCGATTATCGCCACGTCTGGACCGGTCGCGCTATAGAAATGGGCCATCATCATAATTACGCCCAGCGCAGAGGCGATAAACAGATAAAACCCCGCCGCGTTTCTGAGCAAAAGTAAAATACAGCCAATCGCGCCGCCAAACACCGCAACGGCAAAACCGGCAGCAGCCCATGCCGGCCGGGCCTCGGCGATTGCACGATACGGCTCTGGCATATTGGCGAGCGTTTCTGGGTTCATCTGCATAATGAAGTTCATCGCACCCATCAGATTCCAGACCAACGCGACTGCGCCGATTACCCAGAAACTCAAGTGAACGCCGCTAGGGGTCTTATCGTTCATCGTAAGCCTCTACTTATTTCTTCGCCTGCAACTCTGCGAAAATCTCATCCATAACAGCGTATCCGCCTTCCCAGCCTTTGCCCATATTGGCCACGACGCCGGCAAAACAGGCAATCTCAGCGGCGCTCGCCTCATAGGGCGCCCAGACCAGCCGCACCTTGGTCTTTGAGCCCTCATCTTCAAACGTCACGGTTGTTAAAAGTACACTAGGCCAGTCCGGCATCTTTGGGTTTGATACGGCGTTCCACTGTTTATCTGTAGAGGAATGGTGATGCCAAACCAGCCGCTCCAGCGGCGCCACTTCTTTAAAAACCGCTTTACTGAGCATAGAGTTGTCACCCATTTTCATCTCATTGAGCCACTCACCGCCGGGCTTCAAATCAAATTTGTGGATGATTGTTTCGACGCCGGGACCATACCATCGCGACAGCAATTCAGGGTCAGTCCATGCGCGCCAAACCATTTCACGGGGCGCATTGAATGTGCGATCAAGAATAAATTCTGGTGAATCACTCATTGTTGGTTTCCTATTCCTTTGTTGTCTGTATGCGAATTAGAATGTCATCAAGCTGGTCGAAACTAGTCTCCCAAAACGCCTTAAATTCGGTTAGCCATTCGACAGCCGCAGCCATAGTTTCAGCTTTCAACATCGCGGGGCGGCGTTGCTCATCAACATCTCTCTCAATCAACCCGGCCCGCTCAAGCACCTTCAAATGTCTCGAAACAGCGGGTTGGCTAATTGCAAATGGCGCCGCGATCTCATTGACCGAAGCCTGCCCGCCCGCAAGCCGGGACAATATCGCCCGCCGCGTCGGGTCAGCCAGGGCCGCAAAGACGGCATCCAGATTCGGTTGTCGCTCTATATAACCAATATGTTCCATAATGATACTGTTATAGAAGCAATACAGTCACGTCAATAGGTTTCATCCGGCAGATAAATTTGTAGCGGCAAATGCTGATGACCGCCGTCGCTTTAAATTTCGTCTTTCGCTGAAGCTGGCTGACTTGCGGCTTTCACCTCATCGAACCAGGCAGCGCGCAGAGCGATCAACACCGCGCCCATCGCAATCAGAATAAACAGCCCCGGCAAGCCGCCGAGATTGGACAACATGCGAATGCCGGCAATGCCGGTCGTCGCCGTCATAACCCAGGCGATGGCGCCAACAAGCGCGCCCCAGAACACTTTGACGGCAAGCGCAGGTTTTCCGTGTTGCCCGCCCGGCGCATCCGGCTTGAGGCAAACGCCGGCAATCGAATGGGTGTTGGAATCCATCGCTGTGACAAATGAAATGAACGTCACCGCAACAAACGCAACGATAATAAAGCCGGTCAGAGGCAGGGTCTGAAACAAGGCATAGATCACCGCTTCCGGTCCGTCATTGTTCAACGCCGCCGTCAGCGCACCGCCGGTCGCGACGTCAATTTCAATCGTCGCGCCGCCAAACACCATCATCCATAAGGCGCCGAACGCCGCCGGCGCCGCGAGGTTGAACATCAAAAACTCGCGCACCGTATAACCAACGGCAATCCGCCCAAGGAACAATGCGGTGATCGGCGCCCAGGCGAGCCAATTCGCGAAATAAAACACCGTCCAATCGCGGGTCCATTGGTCGCCCGCGCGTTCGCCGAAGCTGAGACTGCGGGGAATAAATTGCACCACATACTCCATGAGCGCCTCGCCGCCGAGCGATAAGATTGCAAGGCTCGGTCCGGTGAGAAAAACGAATATGCACAGTGCAAAGAAGAATTTGACATTCAAGTCGGACAGAATTTTTATGCCGCGTTGAATGCCGCTCACCGATGAGGCGACAAAGAAAATAACGATTGCAACCGTAACCCCGAGCCGCATCAGCGCGCCGTCATGCCAGCCGGCAACGGTGTGAAGACCGCCGGCAATCGTCATCACGCCGGCGCCAAGCGAAGCGGCCACTCCCGCGACCAGGGCATAAAGACCAATAGCATCGATAATCGCGCCGCCGCGCCCGGTCGCCGCGCGGCCGAACACCAGCGACAAAGGTCCGCTTAAGGAATAAGGCCGCCCGAGATTGTAGTGCGCCAACGCAAAAGCCAGCGCCGGCACGGTGTAGATTGCGTAAGGCGTGATGGTCCAATGCATAAACATCGACGACAATGCAAACCGTGCTGCGCCGCCTGAGCGCGCTTCAACGCCGGCAAAATCCGGCGGACTGTTAACGTGAAACATCGACTCGGCCGTGCCCCAAAATAAAATTCCGGTGGCGATGGTCGTGCACAAAGTGATAGCAAACCAGTTCCAGCGGCTCAATATCGGTTTGGCCGTCGGACCGCCAATCCGCACCGCGCCAAGCGATGACAAACCGACCCACGCGAGCAAAGCCACCGCGGCAAAAGAAGCAAGGCTGAAAAGCCAGTCAAACCGGCTCAATATCCAGTTATTGGCGGTGGTGACGGCGGCATGAAAATTGTCAAAATCGGCAAGGCTGAACGCCAGCGCCAAGAGCAACAGGACGACCGGCGGCCAGAACACCAGGGCGCGGATCGATTTCAAGGTGGCTACAAAGATCGGGCGGCTCCCTCGCGGTAATGGATAGCAAAACTACCCTGCCATTGCATCGCGCCCAATGGGCTCGGCCACCTTCAATATAGATCAACACCGCCACTGCGGGCAATTGCAAAAGGTGGATGCACTCCACATCAAGTGTGCGTGTTCGCTCACATAAATTACTGGCCATGGAAAAAGCCAATTAAGATGGGCTTCTTCACCGTCTAGCCAACAGACCGAATGATAAGCGCCGCTTATTATTTATACTGCTTTCCTTGCATATGCCGTATTTAATTTACGGGCTTTCTTTTTATGAACAAGCAAGGTTGTCATTTCGCAAGAACTGCTCAACCGTATCTATTTGACGGTCTCTCATTCTTATGAGGTGTTTAGTCCCGGGAAGTGATGGCTGACGAATTCAAGCTTGCGGTCGGGTATTCTACTGTTGGCAAGCATTAAGTCTGCTGCTAAGGACCGGATTACACTTCTCAACTTTTAGGGCCGCGAAAAGGAATATTGCAGTGCAGCCAGGGCGTTCGAGTTTCAGTGCGACTGCCTGCGTGAGGTGATCATGACAATAGCCGCTCGAGGCCGGAGGAATATGTCCCGCTACGCATCGCGAGCAGTGGCGTTTATTTTTCGCACCATTAATACTATCAGAATACAGATTATAAACTCCAACCTCCTTGACCGACGTTACCGATTTATCGTTTTTTTGATGTCGTTTGTTGCGCATGTTCCTTTCCTGTTCGGCCGATACCTACCGCGCGAAAGCCTGAAGTATTTTTCGGCTGACGAAAATGCATTGATCAGGGTAATCTTGCGCTATCAAGAGCACATAAGAGGTGGCGATTGGGCTGCGCTGCTATCTGAGCGTCTCGAATATGGGTACGGGTATCTATACCACCTTAGCTATTCGATCCTTACTTACCCTTTCGCCGAGATGGCCGGCGATGAAGGTATTCTCGCTTTTGGAAGGTTGATTTCGACAGTTCTGGAATGCGGCACAGTCGTTTTCGTCTGCGTGATTGTGCGCAGGCTGGGCGTCCACGCCTATGTGGCGGTGCTTGTCGGTGTGGCGATGGCGTTTACGCCGGGGCTGATCGTCATGCATAAACCACTCTCTGCAGAGCAGCTAAGTAACTTCCTGATTGTCGCCTCGGCATGGGCTGCCCTTGCCATGCCCTTACAATCCTTTCGCACGAACCTTTTTTTGGTCAGCACTCTTGCCGGCGCTGCAATATCGGTAAAATTCAATGCCGCTCTTCTGGGGCCGGTTTTTGCAGGTATTATTCTAACCCGAATTTATCTGCATCGGGGCGCGATGCTAGCTTCTGTAAAACTACATAGCAAAAATATACGTATTATCGCTGCGGATTTCGCTGTTCTCGCCGCAGGCCTTGGCACATTTTTTATCTGGAACCTGCCAATACTCGTCTCTGCGCGGTCGCGCGGTCATTTTCTTGATTGGCTCGTTGTTCAATATGAATCGAACCAAAATTCCCAAAAAGGCAAGGTCAATTACCGCGGAATCGAAGAATGGTGGCCCAAGATCGACCTCTATTTCGGTGACAACACTCTACTACCATGGTTGTTGCTGTCAGCAGTTGTGGCCGGCATTATCGCCTTGTTTTTAAAAAACGGAAAAACAATCGCGGGTTTCTCGATTGTGTCATTGCTTTGGGTCATTGCGCCGTCTGCCTATGTCATTTTCTCAGTCAAGAAAATTTGGCTTTGGTATTTGGTCCTTCCGGGCTTCTTTTTGCTAGTTGGCCCAGCCTGCCTTTATGCAACGGGGCAACGGCTTTACACCGCCGGTGCGCGGATGGCCGGCGCTTTCGCTGGCTTGGCCGCAGTGTCTTTTATAGTTGCTCACCTTTGCGCGGTGCTACCCGATTATGCAAATTTCGCGACCCAGAGGTGGCAGGAAACTGAGCGCCCAGATTTTCTTGATATGGAAGCAATGCGCATCGCGGTAACACGCGAAATCGAAGGAAATCTAAGCCAAACGTCAATAATCGTTGATACGCGAGTGACTTTGCCCCTCGATGAGTGGCGAGGCAACGGTGCAAAAATATCAGCGCGCCCCTTGCCCAGTGTCAGCGAAGATATCATTGTACGCATGAAGCCCGACTATATCATTATTCGACATTGGGGATACGTTCATCACCACGGCAATCGTAAAAAAGCGTTAGCTGAGTTTCAAGCAAAACTCGATTCTGTGTGCGAGAAAAAGAATCTGTGCTATGCTGAACATCAACGGTACGATCTTTCAAAGACACTGGTCTATAAAATCAAGAGCTGAAGACTTCACGGCGCCCTTGTCATTGATTCGGTAGCAATTCATCACGCGGCGATGTTTAGCGAGACAGAGCCGCTTGTGCGCCGTTCAATTTCAACAACCCGACTACTGAGAGCGACCAGCCTCATCAAGGGCATCGTTTATCAAAAAAATCAGACTGTGCTTGCTGATTTTTAAAGTCCGAAGAAGACAATATATTGGTTTAGCGGCCCTAACGGGATTGAAATATGTTGAGTGGTAATCGGTGCTTTTAACCTCAAACTGGGGACCCAAACAGGCCTCATAAGCCGCGCGAAAAGCTCGTAAATCGCTGTTGCCTCGGTTTAACCGTAACAAGTCTGGCTGACAAAGCCGTACTTTTTCGGCTTTGTTTACATGACCAGGCGATTGCGTTAATCGATCGCGAGCGCAGGAGCATAGTGTGCAAGAGTGGGAAGAAACAATCGCAAGGCGTCGAGTTCTGGTGACCGGACATACCGGGTTCACAGGCTCATGGCTTTGCCTGTGGCTGCATATGTTGGGATGTAAAATTTCCGGCCTCTCGCTGGCTCCAAACACCACGCCATCGCTTTACGAACTTTTGGCGGCGGATGATTTTATCGATTCCCATATCCAAGACATCCGAGACGCCTCAGCAACAGCCAAGATCATTAAAGACGTCGAGCCTGACTGCATTATCCATTTGGCTGCACAACCCCTGGTACGCGCCTCATATTCAGACCCTATCACGACATTCAGCACCAATGTCATGGGAACGGCGCATGTCCTTGAAGCGGCTCGCAATTGCAAGCCTGTCAAGTCACTCGTTTGTGTGACGACCGACAAGGTCTATCAGAATAAAGAATGGATCTGGCCGTACAGGGAGACAGACACTCTTGGTGGAAAAGACCCTTATAGCGCCTCGAAGTCAGCGACAGAAATGGTCGTTGAAACTTATCGGCAGGCACTTAATCCGCATGGAAACAACTTTGCAATGGCGTCCGCCAGGGGCGGAAACATCATCGGCGGCGGCGATTGGGCAGAAGATAGAATTGTCCCGGATTTTGTTCGTGCCGTGACGGATAAAAATGAGCTTGTGTTGCGAAATCCAGAAGCAACCCGGCCGTGGCAGCACGTTTTGGCGCTAGTTCAGGGATATTTGATGTTGACGGCGCATCTCCTTGAAGATCGTGAAAACGCAGAGGGCGCTTGGAATTTTGGCCCAAGAAACAACGAGGCCGCAAGTGTTCGCACGCTCGTTGAGGGGTTTTCCAAGCATTGGGAGCGCCCTAGGATTGATTTTCAAGTAAGTGAATATCATGAAGCTCATTTCCTGGCATTGGACAGTACGAAAGCGCGCTCGGAACTCAACTGGTCCCCACCTTGGGCATTTGACGATGTCCTGCGCGAAACGGCGCAATGGTATGCGGCCGTTCTTGGTGGTGACCGCAGCGCCATTGAGGCTTGTCGTGAGCAACTCAATGCATACCGAACAGGGTTGAACTCGTAGCGCCAATGAGAATTCTTGTCACAGGGGCGACTGGTTTTGTTGGCGCCGCCATGTGCCGACAACTAGTAGCGGCAGGCGATGATATCGTTTCATTAGGACGTCGACCAGTCGACGAAAAGGGGGTCGCGAACTGGCTGATTGATGACATTGACGCCGTCGCTGCTGGCAATGCGCCTGGAGGCTCGTCTTTTGACTACGTTTATCATTTAGCGGCGGCGGGCGTTGCCCCCACGGATCGCGCGATGGGCGCGCTCATTGAATCCAATATCCGATTTGGGGCGCTATTACTCCAGGAGATTGACGCACGCGCCTTTGTCTTTGCCGGAAGCTGCGCGGAATATGCCGAAAAGCCGGATGGCCGGTATGTAGAGTCTGACCGACTTCAGCAAGTTGATTTTTATGGGGCCTCAAAAGCGGCCGGCGGCCTTTTTCACCTTGCGGCCGCCCAAAGCCTGGGCAAACCTCTTGCGGTGTTGCGATTGTTTCATGTTTACGGGCCGGGTGAAAAAACTCATCGCTTAACAACAAGCCTTTTTTCCGCCTTGCGCAAAGGCGAGTGCGTCGCCTTGTCGCCGGGCGAACAAATTCGAGATTTTATTTATGTAGATGATGTGGGCAGGGCTTTCGATGCAGCCGCTGCCGGCCTTGTTTCAGGAAAATTGAAATCTGGACCCTATAATATTTGCACCGGTGTCGGCACAAAGGTGAAGACCGTTTGCAAGGAAATCGCATCGCTTGTGGGCGCCGACGAAAACCTGCTCGACTTTGGCGGCATTGAACTGCGCCACAACGAGCTTGAGCGCATTGTTGGGGACGGAACGGCGTTTCGTCAGGCTATAGATTGGCGACCGGTCTTCTCGCTTCATAACGGTTTGCGCAAACTTCGGGATGGGCTTGGCCTAAGCGAAACGACAGGTGCGGTAAAATGAATAGCAGTGGCGCAACAAAGCCTTTGATCTCGATTTCTATACCGGTCTACAATGAAGAAGGAAATGTATCCCGTCTTTATGAGCGCATCACCACAGTGGCGGACAGCATTGCTGATCGGTATGACACAGAGTTTGTATTTACCGATAACAGGTCAACGGACAACACTTGGCGACTGATCAAAACGCTAGCCGAAAAAGATGTGCGAATTCGCGCATTCAGATTTTCCCGTAATTTCGGTTTTCAAAAATCAATCCTGACAAATTACCTTCAAACGAGAGGCGTTGCGGTAATGCAGCTCGACGCTGATATGCAAGACCCGCCTGAGCTTCTCTTGGAGTTTCTGAAAAAATGGGAGGACGGCTATAAAGTCGTCTATGGCGTGCGAAAAACGCGTCCCGAATCTTGGGCTATGCGTCAGTTTCGACGTGCTGGTTATTGGTCGATTGACCGGCTCGCGGGCTATCATGTCCCAGAGAATGTGGGTGATTTCCGGCTCATCGATCGCGACGTGATTGAAGCGATAGGCAAAATTCACGACCAGGCGCCTTACTTACGCGGCACGATCGCCGCCTTGGGGTTCTCGCAGATCGGAATCGAGTATGACCGCGATGCGCGGCAAGCAGGACGGAGCAAATTCACGCTTCAATCACTTCTCGGCCTGGGTCTGGATGGAATTTTGAGCACATCCACTGTGCCGTTACGGCTGGCGACATATGTTGGTCTTGTGACGATCATTTTGACCTTCACTGGCTCGATATACTATATTTTTCTCAAATTTATGAAACCCGATCTTCCAATTGGCGTGGCGAGCACAAACATCCTGATTCTTTTTTCTCTAGGAATGAATTCGCTTTTCCTGGGCCTAATTGGCGAATACGTCATTCGTATGCACAATAACATTCGAGGAGGCGATGTCGCTGTTATCGACGATGCGATTGACCATGTCGGCAGCGCACAAAGAGTGAGAGGGGCCGTATAATGAAGGCGGTGATACTAGCAGGCGGATTTGGCACACGACTTTCGGAAGAAACGAATTTGCGCCCGAAGCCGATGGTTGAAGTCGGCGGTAGGCCGTTGCTTTGGCACATCATGAAAAGCTATAGTCAGTACGGCGTCAATGAGTTCGTGATCTGCCTTGGCTATATGAGCTACATCATCAAGGAGTATTTTCTAAACTATTATGCTCACAACGCCGATGTGACCGTCAATCTTTCGAATGGCGAACATACGATCCATAATTCAAAAGCTGAGCCTTGGAAAATTCACCTAATCGAAACCGGCGTGAACACGATGACCGGCGGACGCATTAAGCGTGTCCAGCCGTTGGTCGGTGACGACACATTTTGTCTGACTTATGGCGACGGGCTTGCTGACCTTGACATTGGAAAGTCAATCGCATTTCACAAAAATCATCGCCATGCGGCGACGGTGACGTCGGTTCAGCCGCCGGGCCGGTTTGGTGTATTGAATCTCGGCGAAGCGGATCGGGTAACTACATTTGAGGAAAAACCGAGCGAAGAAATCGGCTGGATTAATGGTGGTTTTTTTGTTCTTGAGCCGAAGATATTCGACTATGTCGACGGCGATCAAGAAATTTGGGAGCGCAAGCCTCTGGAGCGGTTGGCCCGTGATGGCGAACTTTACGCTTTTAAACACCCCGGATTCTGGCGTCCTTGCGATACGTTGCGGGACAAAAGAGAACTGGAAAGTCTGTGGGAAACAGGCAAAGCCCCCTGGAAGAGTTGGGCGTGAGCCAGGCTTTAGCCGATAGCGAGAAGGCTGCCAAAAAAAACTCGGGGCGGCGGACCATCTTAAAATATCTGCAGTTGGCAGCGGGCTTGGCGATTACGGTGCTCTGTTTCGTCTATATTTTCAATGTGACGGATATACCCGCACTTCGCGCCGCGCTCTTGCAGTTTGACTGGCGGTTTGGCTTTCTGGCGCTCGCAGCTCTTTCTCTCGGTTATCTGCTGCGGATTTATCGCTGGGCGGTCATGCTCCGTGTTAGCGCGCCGACCGTTTCAACGACGAAGTGCGCATCGCCCTATCTAGCCTCAATTGCTCTCAACAACCTTTTACCATTTCGAAGCGGCGATGTAATTCGCGCATTCGTTTTTCCGAAAGCTATAGGCATAACCCGCTCTCAATCCTTGGCGACCTTAATTTTTGAACGGTTTCTCGATCTCATAATACTGCTCGTAATCCTCAGCCTGGGGATCAACGCAATAGGCGCAACCAATACACCACAATGGTTGATTGCATCCATGACAGCACTATTGGGGTTATGTGGGATAGCCGTGCTTCTCACCTTTTTTGGACGCCGGGCAATAAGCAGTTTCCTGCACCAGGTAGAGCGCATTGAATTTGTCGCGACAAATAGGCTGTTCCATAATCTTCTGGGTTTTTCCGTTGGCGTCTTTGGTTATGTCGCAGAGTTGACAAAGGGCTCACGTCTTGGCGGAGTTATCCTTCTTAGCGTCGGTATTTGGTGCCTTGAAGCGACGGTCTTCGCGGCGGTTATGGCGGGGCTCGGCGATCCGGTTAGCCTAACCGGGGTCGCCCTCATCGCGGGACTTGCGACGATTGCGACGCTGGCGCCATCGTCCCCCGGCTATTTTGGCCCTTTTCATTTGGCCGCATTTGAATCATACCAAATTCTTTTCGGCGACCCCGGACGCGCCGCGGCTATGGCCGTCCTCTCTCATGCGGCAATTTGGGGGCCGACAACTATCGCCGGAACAGTTGCAATTGTTATAAGCTGGCGACGATTCGGCTTTTCAAAACTTCGCAATTCGTAATAGCGCCAGGAATTAACACATGAAACCGATAGCCATTATTGGCGCGGGCTTTACCGGTCTTACTGCCGCGATCGAGCTACTGAAACACGGCCATCAAGTCATTGTTCTGGAGCAGGACAGCGACGTCGGCGGCCTTGCCGGAAGCTTCAAGATTGATGGCGGTTACGACCTCGAAAAATTCTATCATCATTGGTTTACGAATGATCGTTACATTACCGACCTCGTTAACGAGCTAGGCGAGGAAGGTGAGATCGTCATACGACCCTCACGCACAGGTATGTATTTCAATAATTCGATGTTTAGACTTTCCACACCGCTCGACGTATTGCGATTTAACCCATTGTCTATGGTCAATCGCATCCGGCTTGGGTTGCTGGTGTTCCAGGCGCGCGCGATACAGGACTGGAAATCAATTGAACACCTCAATGTCCGGGAATGGCTTGTCGGGTTGTGCGGAGAAAAGGTTTACGAAGTTGTCTGGGAGCCGCTCATACGAGCAAAGTTCTCTATTTATGCGGATGATCTATCTGCGACATGGTTTTGGAAAAAATTACAGTTGCGCGGCTCCAGCCGCAACAGTTCCGGCGGTGAGGCGCTGGCCTATTACCGCGGCGGCTTTGCCGCGCTGGCGGCGCGCATGCAGCGTGAAATTATCGCGCGGGGTGGCGAGTTACGTCTCGGCGATGCGGCCAAGCGTATCGTTGCGAATGGCGACCAAGTAAGCGCTGTTATAACGGACAATGGGGAGGCCATTGAGGTCGCCGGCGTTCTGGCGACGCCGGCTTTGCCGATTGTTGCTAATATACTTGACGGCGCCGTTGGTGATGACTTTTTACTGAAACTGCGTCGTGTAAACTATCTAGCGAACAAGTGCCTCGTGTTGGTGCTGAATAAAAGCCTTTCTGAAACTTATTGGTTGAACGTCAACGATCCTGATTTTCCGTTTGTCGGGGTAATTGAACATACGAATTTTGAGCCAATTGAATCTTATGGAGGCCGCCATATCGTTTATATGTCGCGCTACTTACCGCATACAGATCCCGTATATGACATGTCTGCATTCACATTATTGGATTATGCCGAACCTTATATCAAAAAGATGTTTCCAGATTTTACCAAAGACTGGGTTGTAGAGACCCACGCCTGGTCTGCACGCTATGCGCAACCGGTTACTGAGCGTAATTATTCATCCTATGTGCCGGGTCAGGAAACGCCTTTGGACAATTTCTGGATTTCGACCATGGCGCAGGTTTATCCGGAAGACCGGGGGACGAACTACGCCATCCGCGAAGGCAAAAATATCGCGGCGAAAATCCAGTCTACGCTTTTGGTTGAATGACCGCGAGGCGGCTCTATGACGATGCGCCGTGATATATTTTCCGCGCTCGAGAGGTTAGCCGCGGAAGCGCCGCCAGAGGGCTGTTCGCTTGGCGACGTACTCGGCGGCCTTGACGAACAAGCGTTTGGCGCAATTATTTTTCTACTTGCGCTGCCTTGTAGTATTCCATTCCTGGTCGGCGTGCCGCAGCTGGTAGCACTCCCTATGTTAGCGCTCACGCTCCAGATGGCGGCGGGCCGGTCAAAACCCTGGCTGCCGGCGGACCTCGCCAACCGGACAATCGGGCGGACTCAATTAGAGCAAAGCGCTCAGGTCGGGCGTAAATGGTTTGGCTGGCTGGCGCGGGGGGCGCGGCCGCGACTTGGCATTCTTTTCTCCCATCGGGGCGAGCGAATAACTGGGGTTGTTTTGTCGCTCATCGGCGCCGCGCTTCTGGTTCCGTTACCCGCCACTGATAGTGTGCCTGGTCTGGCTCTTGCGGTCTCTGCTCTGGGACTGATGACCTATGATGGCCGCATTCTTTTGTGTGGATGGGTGATCGGCGCGGCGTGGTTTGCGTTAATGGCCGGCCTGGCCTTTGCTGGCGTAAATTTTTTCGGATAAAATAAAAGAAGCCTAACGCATGTCTAGCACTACACCTCGTGGCCACCCAACCATTATCTAGGATATTATTTTGCATTCCTAGTTTGACTACTGCATTTTACAAAATGGCGAACTGATTCTTAGATCGCGCTTTGGTGTGCGTAGTAATAACATCCCTACACTTGTTAATCTGGTAAAGATTTAGTGATGGCGACTAAAGAGCAAAATTCTCTACCGCTTGAGGGCGAAACGTTTATATATATTGGACAGCTGGTCGCTGTATTTTATATTTATATTCCAATATTTATTTTCATCATCGGCTGGCTTCGAACGCCATTAGCTGTGTTAGCATCAGTAACAACCGCGATCTTACTGATAAATTTTTACCGAAGCATTTCCAGTCACAAAAACAGTGGCGTGGGAAAGTTCCCGGATCGAGTCAAACTCCAGATAGGGTTGATATATATAGCTTCGCTGTTCTTACTCGCTACCTTAGGGGTAGGGGGCATAGCGGGGCAGACTGCTGACTGGGATAAGCATAATACAATTCTTCAGACGCTTATCGTCGAAGATTGGCCCGTAGTCCTGAAGTTTGACAATTCACGCTACATACTTTCCTACTATTTGGCATATTATCTGCCGGCCGCTGTGATTGGAAAATTATTCGGTTGGACGGCCGCCAACATATTTCTTCTTGCCTATACCGCCGCAGGGCTCAGTGCGGTGGCTATGATGGTTGGCGGAATTACCCGCGCCAATTGTTTTTTAGCCCTGGCATTTATTTTTATTTTTACCGGATTTGACCTACTCGGTTCATGGAGCATTTTTCTTGTTACCGGAGAAGCAAGGTTTGATGATTGGTGGGCGCACGCATTCCAATACACCTCGAATATTATACAACTATTTTATGTTCCGCACGTGGCCGTGGCGGGGTGGATAATGGCGGGTCTTTTCGTCATTTCCTCAAGGCGGTCGATGATATCAGGCTACGCACTGGCAATAGTGCCGCTTAGTCTTTTTTGGTCCCCATTTTTGGCCCTCGGGATTGCGCCAATAGCAGGCTTTATGGTTTTAGTAGAGATAAAGAATGCTGTACAAAAAAAGACAATGTCGAAATATTGGTCAAAAGAGTTTTTGATAAACTCTATTTGCGCCCTGTTGCTTGGGACCATTTTCCTCGCATATTTTTACGCAAGGCTGCAGGCCCCAGAAAGCCACACTATTGATGGTGAGTATCAACAATTTTCAAGAATAATAACCCGGTTTACATTTCCCAATAAACTCGCGGTCTATCTTATATTCGCTTTTCTAGAGGTTGGAGTGTGGACCGCACTAATAATTGCGATAAATAAACGTTTCAACTTCGAGATACTTTCTACATCAATATTGCTGCCAGCTGTGGTGTTTTTATTTCTGCTGCCGCTTTTGCCTCCATTCGGATTCTACAATGACCTTGCGCTCAAAGCATCAATTCCCGCACTTTTTGTTCTATCTATTTACGCCCTTGAATCTTTGATTATCGGGCGTAAAAAATTTACTTGCATCCCTGTTATGTCTATTTTGTTGATACTATCAGTGGCCACCGTGGGCGTTAGCACGTACAATATGGTCCTTATACGCCCCAATTATGGGGACCGGTCTTTGTATATGCTCAAGAGTGATAGGGTAAAAAATCTCCAAGAACTACACGCAGACATTGCGCGAAGGTCGAAATTAAACTTTGCCAGTCAGTATTTAGGCTATGAAGATAGTTTTTTTGGAAGGCATTTTGCGCGAAAAAAATACGAAGCTTCGTCGGAGAGTGAGTGAGTGAGTGAGTGATTGTGCCGAATGGCCTAAGACAATTCCAGCATTGCAAGGCTAAACACAGCACATAAAGGCTGCTCGGACAGGCTGGGTGCTAATGCCTTTAGCGTATTTCATGCGATCGGCATTAATGTTTCAAGTCATGAAATCCTGCAAAGCCCGGTGGGGTTGAAGCGACTGTCGCGCCATATCCTTTTAAGGGTATTGCCACGCTTCGGTTACCAGTTAAAATCCTCTGCATAGCCCATATCTATTAACGCCTGACCGTATCGCGTTTTGAATATCTCGTGTACCTTTGGCGTAAAACGATCTTTCCAAGGACCACTGTGCGTGTTTGCGCTAGTGCGCGTGAAGTCGATTCCCGCTATATCGGGCACTTCAAGAAACGCCGCGATACGCGTCAGGTATTCTTTCGGGCTTTTTGAAAAGTCCTCCATCTTGATCGTTAATATTCGATCGTCATCAAAAGGGCATAGAACTTGATCTTCAATAACCTGCTTGGAGATATTGTCGAGCTCATAAAGCAGGCCGGCTTCCTCAGGTAGTTCTCGCAAAATAGGCTGATCGTTTTTTAATTGAGTCCACACCCAGCCATTCAGTTCGGTGTGGTGATCTCCTTTATGATGAAAATAATTGGACACCAACACTTGGCGCGGATCGCGCAATATGCGTACGCCCTTCCAATCGGGCGCGGTCTTTTTAATTTTGTCGAGCGACCTTTCCGTAGCGTTTGCAAACAAGACAACATCGCGGCCACTTTCACCGAATTTCTTAAAATCAATATTGCAAAGATCAAGGTCGTCCATCCGTGAATAATGGAAAGGGGGATTAGAAATTTCGTACTTTCGCACCTGGGCGCCTACCATCGCTGCGATTTGCAAAAAAATCTCATTGCGGAAGAACCGTGATCCGCATTTGTGATGCCCGAACAATACAATACATGATGGCGCATTCGGATAACGAATGCCGCCAATCTGGCGCTCTCCTGCGACAATGCGCTCACGCAGACGGTTTGTGCTAGCAATCTGAGAACCAAGATCAGTTTGCAACCGGCCATCGACTGCTTTTAGTTTCTGCGTGAGTGAAACAATATTTTCTTTTAGGGATTTCTCAGCGATTTCCGACGTAGACCGCGCCTCCGCAATGCCTGATTTAAATGATGTGACGCTTTCGTTGAGAGCGGATTTCAATGTCCTATTTTCGGCACTCTCGACTTCTAGCCGGACATTGAGCTCCCGGATATTTTGGCCCTGAGCGCGAACGCTTTGATCAAGCAAAGCCTGGGTTTGTGCATCGGCAGTTTTGCCTAAGTCGATACGCAACTTGCTTGCGTCGATACGCAACTTGCCTAAATCGATGTGCAGTCGCGCCGTTTCGTTAGCTAACGTTTTTATATGCTGATAGGTGCGCAACCCAATATACAAGATCGCGAATATCGCTGTGGCAAAGGCGGCAAAACCCCAAATCGCGATGCGGTATGAGGCCAATGCCGGCAAGAGCCCAGCCGCGGCAATTGATGCAATGGCGAAAATTAAAGGCGCCGTCCAGATACGTCTGTTCCACAACCCGCGGGCGGCGCTCCTAACGAAGAGCAGGGCGTTGAATATACGCGGTGACTTTTTACGTATTTTCTCACCAACCGAGGCGTTAATCAGACGTGGATGTTTTGGCGGTACAGGCGTTTTTTTTACTTCTGGCGTCTGCACTTTCTCAGCTTGCGAGACGGCGGCGGCGTGCGTAGGAGCTTTGGGCGTCTGCGCCCTCGCAGGCTGCGAAAGCGTAGTGGCCTGTGTTGGTGCTTGATATCTTTTGGTGAGCGCTTCAAATGCCGCGCTTACCGCGCCATAGCCCGGATCTTGTTTGAAGGCGAGGAAATTCCCCCACGCAGTCGAACTGATGTCGACGCTGGGAAAGGGCAAAACCCTTCGCCATTCGTGGCGAATGCCATAACGAATGATCGGATGCCATTCGCAAATGTAGACTGTATAGCCTCGATCATTCAGATAATTGGCAATGTCGCGCCATGTGTGACCGAGGGGTACGGTTTTGGCGTCTTCGAATTCGCACTCAATCACGTCCGGCTTCATGAAATCCCACGGAACGCCCTTTAGGACCGAGAAATCGAACCCTTCGACATCGATTTTAAGAAAATCGATCTTTTGGATATTTCGCTCGGCGATGATGTCGGTGATCGTCGTGACATCGACACACGAATCTTTCGTGTGTGATGGTCGGAAGGCGTGGAGTCCGCTAATTCCTGTACTTTCCTCTGAAGAAAAAAATGATGCGCCATGCGCTGGTTTGTCACTCACCGCTCGCGTATCGATTGTCACATTCTCGGCGTTTCGATACCGCCCCAAGAGTTTTTGGCGATTATTTGCATCGGGTTCGAAGCAATGAATTGTCCAGCCAAGCTTATGGAAATAGCTCGACGACGTGCCGAAATGTGCACCAACGTCGATGAGCGTATGCTCCCTCCCTTTATGGCGTGAAAGAAGGTGGGCGACGACATTTGTTTCGTCCACATGGGCGTGATCGTCGCGTTCATATTCTATAAGGTCCGGAATTTCAGTTATCGGCGTTACTGAACTCACATCAAAGCTCGCATTTGCAAGCCTTGTATTGAGTGCAGGCGTCAAAACCATATCGATCAGCGCCGCCCAAGAATTTTCTTTCAAATAATTTTGCCGTGCTTCGGTAATATTATCTTTGTATGTATCATAGGCTTTTGCTATTCGCCGAATCGCCGCGGCGAGGTCGTCTGTGCTGTCTTTGGCGACAACACCGAAGCCGCCTTTGTCCACCACATCGCTTAGCCAAGTGCCGTTCAAGACGACGACAGGGCGGCCAAGAAGCATCGTATCAATGAGGAGGCCGGAAGTACGTTCGGAAAACCCTGACGCGCGATACGGCAATACGACAATATCAGCGCCGCTCAAAAATTGAGCGAATGCTTCATCGTTCATATCCTCTTTTGAGACAATGGCCCGCTGCGATTCAATAGATTCAAGTGCGCGTTGCATGGCAGGGTCAGGCCGTCGTCCAGCGCGCGCGCGAACGATGCATTGCAGGTTTTCCGGCACATCCTTGAGCAGATTGACGCAAGCAGCGGTGAGATCAAAACCCTTGTCGGCCAGCATACCTCCAGGGAACAAAACAGTCATCGGGTCAGATGCTGGCGTCAGAGCTGTTTGTGAATGATATTCGGCTTCATCGTCGCTGAATGTTGCGCTTGGGTGGGGCGCGACGGGGAGCATAACGCCGGTTGCTTCGTAAAGCCCCTTTTGGAACTGCGGCGTCGGCGCCGTCAAACTGATACGGTCAGATGAAGAAATCTCTTTTAAAAAAGACGCCCATTTCTTTCTAAAAGCCGCACTTTTATATTCAATAAAGCTTGTGAAAAAAAGATTGACGTTGGCGTCAACGAAATCGAATTCAGCTAAAACGTCATGAATTATTTTGACATGATCAAGGCTGCCACAATAAAAATAGAGCATTGCGCGGCTGTCCGCAGAGCGCGGGTTTTGCATCAAGGCTTCACGAAACTCAAATTCGAATTTCGCAAGCTCTTCCAGCGCGGGGCCTTTCGGACGGTTGCCTATTGTCCAGGAATGGCTCGAGAACGTTTTGTGAAATGGCCATACGAGAGTATTTGTATCCTCGTCGAAATCTTTGTTGCCCATTATTGAAAATTTGAGGCCGCGACGCTTAGCCTCTTCAGCCAATCGCCCGTCATAGGAAAGAAAATGACCAAAATTATCTAAGGCGTCCGGGTCAATCGATATGAGCTCCGTATAAGTTTTTTCCATATCCGGCTCATCAAAACGTTTAACGCCGTCGACCGAACGCGACGCAAGCGAAGGAATATGCGAAGGCGTGTGATTGGTGATGCGTTTGCCGAGCTGTTCGGCGGCGTTAATCCATGAGGCAAGGGTTTCGCAATGTGTCTGATAATAATCGTCATAGTCGATATTGAAAAAACCCGGATGGGCCTGTTTAATATCGACCATTTCATCGTTGAATTGCGAAGCTTTATCGTGGCTCCAAAAATAGCTGTTGGCCTTTAGCGGACGGCCATCGCACCCGAAGATATTGATGTCCTCAAAGAAAGTCGCGGCAAGAGGCAACAAAAACAGGGTCAGCACATTGGCCGTTGACGTGACATGAAAAGATTGCGTCAGGTCAAGGTTGGGCGATGGCGCGGTCTCGAATGGAAGGGCTGCAATCCGGTCGGAAAAACGTTCCGGCAGGTGCTGTTGGTAGATGTGATAGTCACGCATCGGGACGATGAGATCTGATTCATAGCGGTCAAGCGCGCGTATGAGGTCTTTGCGGAATGCGCTGGCGTAGCTTGATGGGCCGGCGTGGAAAATCGGATCGGCCACAACGATGAGCGGCGGCTTCAGCCGGTCTAGTAGTTCATAATTGCGCACCATGCTGTTGCAGGCGATGGAAATGCCGTCTGAGAAGTCATAGCGTTTTGCCTCGGCGAGGCCTGGGCCCGTTCCAAAAATATATCCGATATTGCTTGAGCTGCGTTGACAGATGCGATCGAAGATTTTTCTTGATCGCTCCAAATATGCCTCTTGTAGGCCTTTGAATTGTTTGCTGAACATTAAATAATATGACCCTGCACCGCGCAGCTGTTCATGGTCTATATTGATTGTGGTTTTGTTTTTGAGCTTGGGGTCGGGCGCATTCGGTTGTTCAGGATCGACGGCCCATCGAAAAATAGCGTCCGCGCTTTCAATGTATTCTTTAAGATGATTATCATCGGTCACCGTGATTAGTGATATTGGAATGTCGCCAACAAGCTGGCTGACATCCTTGTCAAGAAATCCGGGAACTGCGCCTACCTCTATAGCGTCCGACTTTCGCAGAAGAACAACCTCCGAGATTTCATTCCGAAACGGATAAAGATACCAATGAAGGCGGAAAAAATGGTCGGTCAGGGCATTCGAATTACTAAAAACCGGGAAAAAGAGAAGTTTCATTTTGTGATCAGACCGAGCGTTTTGTAGGGTGATATAAATTCCATGTGCATTAGCAACATACTCTAGCTGTTTGGTCCCGGGAAGTGATGGCTTGGATTCTCGTAGAACCGTTCGGGTTCACCGGTCCAGCCGCAGGAAAGGCCGTATCGGATGACTGAGCCAATAACGACTTTGAGCCTTCGCGCCGTCTCAAACGTCCACGCGCCTCAACCTTGCGCAGCGCTTTCAAACTGGTTGGGGCATTGATGGCGGCAACTGGCGTCGCGCCAAATTCGGCGCAAGCCATATAAACACCCAGCGATTTTTCTTAAGGGTGACGGCGTGCGGCCCTCCCTTGCCTGCTTTTCAAGATAATAGCGCGCCAACCGGTCAAAGGTCTGCTCACGTTCACGCAACTGGTTCTCTCGCGTTCGCTTCTTTTCCTCGCCGAGGTCCGGCCCTTCTGCGGTCATCTCTCTTGCGAATTCTCGCGCCTTTTTTGCTTTTTCTGCAGGGCAACGCCCGAACGACAGAAGCTTCTCCTTAGCTTCGAGCCTATGGGGCTGATCAGAAAATGAACCCCGCCGCCATCCGAAAGCTTGTATGGCTTCTTTTTGGGCGGTGCGTTCTTGATTTGAAGAGCTGATAGCATTTGAGTGCATCGCCAATTTGAGGAATCACGAATACCCCCAACTTTAAAGGGCGTATTTGGATGACGTAAGATAAAAAATATGCTTAACGCATTATTATTGCTTAATTATTGGATGAATGTGGATGTTAAAAAATTCTGCACTGGTGCCGCATAGGTGACTCGAACACCTGACCCCGTCATTACGAATGACGTGCTCTACCAACTGAGCTAATGCGGCCCAATTCTTCAACGAGGCCGCGTCATAGCTTGGCCGCGAACGATCTGCAAGCCAGTATACCTAGTGGCGGACACAGATTAGGTCCGCAAAACCCCGCCGGTTGCTTTTGTCGCCTGCGCGACAACCTTGGCGGCGATCACTTCGATTTCCTCATCGGTGAGGGTTTTGTCCTGCGGTTGAATGGTGACCTCGACGGCAAGTGATTTCTTGCCATCGTCAACGCCCTTGCCACGATAAACGTCAAACAGCCGAACCCCGGTAATCAATTTTTTCTCGGCGCCCTGCACTGCCTTTAACAGCACTGCAGCAGCGACATCTTCGTCTACGACAAACGCAAAGTCCCGGGTTAACGCCAAAAGCTCCGATGCGTTGAGCGCGGGCCGCGTTTTGGTCGGCTTTTTCTTCGGCGTTGGGATCGCGTCGAGGAAAACCTCAAACCCGTGCACCGGACCGTCAATGTCCATCGCCTTCAATACGCCCGGATGCAACTCGCCAAAATGCGCCAGCACTTTCGGGCCGAGACGCAACACGCCGGCGCGGCCCGGATGGTACCAAGGCGGAGCATCATTGCTCGCCTGCAGGCTCGCCAAAGGCGCGCCTGCAGCCTCAAGCGCCACAAGCGCGTCGGTTTTTGCAACAAACGCATCGGCTGGCGTGGCCATGCCTTGCCAATGTCGCGGCGGGTTTGACCGCCGCGCGCCGGCGGCGACATTCGTCTGCGCATCAGGCGCGTCACCCCGATAAATCGGCGCGACTTCAAACAGCGCCAGATCGTTGCGGCCATGATCGGCATTGCGTTGAAGCGCGGCGGTAAGGTTTGGCAGAATTGACGGACGCATCGCCGCAAGGTCGGAAGAAATCGGGTTGGCGAGGATCAGCCCTTGCGCCTTCAGCCAGTCCTCGCCGCCCTGCTGGGCTTGCGGGCAGAACAGCGCCGCGGCGCGCGCATCCATAAACGACCAGGTGACAACTTCATGAAGGCCATGCGCGGCAAGCGCGCGGCGCGCCAACCGGCGACGGTCCTGCGACAGCGTTAGCTTCGGCATTTCAACGGCGGCGCGTTGCGGCAACATCTGCGTTGGCAGATGCTCAAACCCGATAATGCGCGCTATTTCCTCAACCAGATCGGCCTTGCCGCCAATGTCCGGACGCCAGCTCGGCGCCGTGACCTGCCACGGATCGGACTTGGCGACGGCAAAGCCCAGCGCGGTCAAAATGCGCTCGCAATCTTGTGGCGAGACCTCCATGCCGGTGAGGCGTGCAACCTCCGATGGCGGGAACAGAACAACATGGTCAGCCTGCGGAATATTCCCGGCAAGCCCGGCCTCGCTGGGGACGCCGCCACACATATCCATAACCAGCCGCGTCGCCATTTCTAGCCCGGGCATGACAAAGGCCGGATCAACGCCGCGCTCGAAACGATAGCGCGCATCGGAGTTGATGCCGGTTTTGCGGCCCGTTTTGGCGGTCCGCAGGGGATCGAAGCAAGCGCATTCGATGAACACCCTCGTGGTCTCGGGCGTGCAGCCGGTGCTCTCGCCGCCCATCACCCCGCCAAGCCCTAAAACGCCGTTGTCATCGGCGATCACCGTCATGGTCTCGTCGATCGCGTACTCCTTGCCATCCAGCGCAAGGAAGGCCTCACCGCACTCACCAAGCCGGGCGTGGATTTCGCCCTTCAATTTGTCGGCGTCATAAACATGCAGCGGCCGCGCGCGGTCGTAGGACATATAATTTGTGATATCGACCAGCGCGTTGATCGGGCGCAGACCAATGGCGCGCAACTTGTCCTGCAACCATTGTGGGCTGGGGCCGTTCTGAACGCCCTTGATAATGCGCCCCGTAAAAGCCGGGCAGGCGCCTTGCGTCTGTTCAGAAAACCGCAGCCCTATTTTTTGCGCGCAGGGGAACGCGCCTTTAACCGGTTGCGGTTGCGGTGTGATCAACTTGCCGAGCCCCGCGGCGGCAAGATCGCGCGCGACGCCGTTGATGCCATTCGTGTCCGGACGATTGGGCGTCACCTCAAAGTCTATCACCGGATCATTAACGCCGAGCCACCCGGCCACGGGATCGCCGATAGCCGCCGCCGCCGGCACCTCGATAATACCGTCATGATCGTCGCCAAGCTCCATCTCGCGCGCCGAACACATCATGCCAAAGCTTTCAACGCCTCGGATCTTCGCCTTCTTAAGCGTAACGTCGATGCCCGGAACATAGGCGCCTACCGGCGCATAGGCAATTTTGATCCCCTTGCGCGCATTCGGCGCGCCGCAGACGATTTGCATCTCGCCGTCTTTGGTGGCGACGCGGCAAACCTTCAGCTTGTCGGCGTCAGGATGTTTGTTAGCTTCCAGCACCTCGCCAATCGTGAACGCCGCTAGCCGCTCGGCCGGGTTTTCGACTTCCTCAACCTCAAGCCCAACGGAGACCATCGCCGCAACGATGTCGTCGAGACTGGCGTCCGATTCGAGGTGCTCTTTGAGCCAACTAAGCGTGAATTTCATTATTGCTTTCTCAACAAAACAAGCGGCTTCAAACGCGCCATCTACAGCCCCTCCACAACCCGTGTCAGCGCCTCTTTCACCGGACCGGCGATATCGGCAAGGCCGGGGTTTTCAACCGCCTGCATCGAGGCGACAGGGTCCACCGCTGCGACTTCGACGCCGTTATCGGTTTGCTGAACGGTGACATTGCAAGGCAGCATGACGCCAATTTTATCTTCAGCCATCAGCGCCTTGTGGGCCATTTTTGGGTTGCAGGCGCCGAGAATACGATAGGGACGAAAATCGACATCGATTTTCTTCTTCAAGGTCGCTGCGACATCAATATCGGTGAGCACGCCAAAGCTTTCAGCCTTCAAGGCGTCGATCACGCGCGCAATGACGGCGTCAAAATCTCCGGCGACGGTTTTTGAAATGTAATAGGTCATAGCGGCTTGTTCCTTTTTCCTGCGTCATACCATTATCGCGACAATCCCGTCGCCAGGCTCGGCTGATCGAGCGGATCAAAGCCGTAATGTTCCAGCCATCGCGCATCAGCAGCGAAGAAATCGCGCAGATCGGGGATGCCGTATTTTAACATTGCCAGGCGGTCGATGCCCATGCCGAAGGCGAAGCCTTGAAACTCGTCCGGGTCAAGGCCGCAATTTTCCAGAACATTCGGATGCACCATGCCGCAGCCCAAAATCTCCATCCAGTCGGCGCCCTGGCCGATGCGGATTTCTTTTCCAACACGCTCGTAGCCGATGTCCATTTCCGCCGAAGGCTCCGTGAACGGAAAGAAATGCGGGCGAAAACGCGTCTTGACGCTATCGACCTCAAAGAACGCTTTGCAGAAGGCTTCCAGCGTTCCTTTCAGATGTCCCATATTGGTTTCTTTATCGATCACCAGCCCCTCAACCTGATGGAACATCGGCGTGTGGGTCTGGTCTGAATCGCAGCGATAGGTTCGGCCTGGAATGATAATCCGGATCGGCGGCGCTTGCGTTTTCATGGTGCGAATTTGCACAGGCGAGGTATGCGTCCGCAGCAACATACGTTCGCCGTCTTCTTTAGGCTCAAAGAAAAATGTGTCGTGCATATCGCGAGCCGGGTGATCGGCGGGAAAATTCAGCGCCGTGAAATTGTGGAAATCATCCTCAATGTCCGGGCCTTCGGCAACGTCAAACCCCATCGCGGAAAAGATTGCGACAACTTCTTCCGTCACCTGACTGACGGGATGGATTTTACCTTTCGGCGACGTCCGCGCGGGGAGCGTAATATCGACCTTCTCCGACGCCAGCCGCGCATCGAGGGCGGCAGCCGCCAGCGTCGCCTTGCGCGCCTCAATGGCTTCAGTGATGCGCGCCTTCAAGCCGTTCAGCGCCGGGCCCATCTGTTTGCGCTCATCCGCACTCATCTTGCCCAACGTCTTCATCCGCTCAGAGACGGCGCCTTTTTTTCCGAGCGCAGCGACGCGCACATCCTCTAGCGCTGCTTCGTTTTCTACAGCGTCAATTCTTGCAAGAAGGTCGTGTTCCAGCTCAGTTAATTCAGTCATTTCTATTCTCGTTCAGCCTTAGCCTTTTATCTGCGCCGACCAACATAAGCGGCACGCGTTCCGTTCTTATAGTCGCCCATCGCCGCCCAATTGCCATTGCTATTTTTCTTGAAATTAACCCGCTCCCAATCATATCCAGACCCATCCAACATCGCCTCAAGATACGATGTGCTTGGCCAATACACCACGCCGTCAGGGTCAGTCGTATCGCTGGTTTTTGACGGATCTTCATTATACATGAAGAGCGCCGGTGGTCTGCCGAAGAACTGGCGTCCAAACCAAATGTAGTTCTTGGCCACATTCGTGTCGATGATTACGGTTTCGGGCCCAAGCCGCTTTACTTCCCGGAAAAAATCCGCATGCCGGACGGTGTGATACAAAAATCCCGCGCAAACAATAACGTCGAATTGACCTGGATGCGCATTAGCCAGAAAGTCAAACAAGTCCCCCTGCTCAAACTTCATCTGGCCGGCATATGGCGTGGCTGCAAAAATCTCCTCCCCACGATCAATCAGCTCCCTGCGAGCCTCAACTCCCGTAACGCTGGCCGCACCCAGCATTAACAATGGGTATGAAAGGCGTCCCGTATTACAGGCAAGATCAAGCACCCGTCGCCCGATAATGCGATCGGTATTTTTCGAAAACATATTTTCAACGCGGCGCTCGAAGCGGTTCACGCCCGCATCATTCGTATCCTTAGCATGAGGCACGTCTTTGTATTTTATTCGCAGTTGTTCAACCGACATTTCAACCCCAGTTCTCTTTACGCGCAACCCCTACGAGGTTCGACAAGATTTTCCGTGTCGTTGCATCCTCGCTCACACGGATCGCCTCAGTATGTGTGCATTGACCACCAGGCTCACCAAATTTTCAACGCGTTATTATCTAGCATGCTGAATATCCAAACCTCGACTGAGCAAAAGAAAAGCGTCACCCGGTTCGGATGACGCTTTATCAGTATATCAATCAAACGTCACCCAGATCGGCGTTGACGTTCCCGGCCGGCGAAAAAATACCTTAAGCAAGCGCCGCTTTAGCTTTTTCCGCCAGGGCCTTGAACGCCTCGGGCTCGTGGACGGCGAGATCGGCAAGCACCTTGCGGTCAACTTCGATCCCGGCGAGGCCGAGCCCGTGAATAAATCGACCATAGGTGATGTCGAGGGCGCGCGCGGCGGCATTGATGCGCTGGATCCACAAAGCGCGGAAATTGCGTTTTCTGATGCGGCGG
>JAJFFX010000081.1 GCA_021776455.1 Hyphococcus sp.
GGCCGACCACAAGGCCTTCCGCATCGATCAGCGTCCAATCCTTGACCGCTTCCTCGGTTTTCATGACGTAGGTTTTCATAAATCTGTTCCCGGGTCTCAATCTGTAATGCGTAAGGCCGTAATTGTGTAAGGCGGGGCGGCGCGCGACCCTGAAGCCGAGGCCCGCCGCAAGCCATAGAAGGCGCGCGAATAAACCAAGCAACACTTCGCGTCAACATATTCGAAGAAACTATTTGAAAACAGGGTGATATTTGTGTGGTAGTGTAGTACCTCTCATTTATCAACCCGGCTTAGCACCTCAACTTGACGAACCGCCCAGCCCGCAAGACAACCGGTTGTCACCCATTTCGGAGCCTGTTTCATGCGTACCCCCGCCCTCGTCCCCCTCCTTGCTGGAATGCTCGCGCTTGCGGCTTGCGGCCGCGATGCGGATGATGCCTCGGCGCCTGAGCCCATCGCGCCAATTGGCGTTGCGGCGAGCGATGAAACGGCCCTTGCCGCGCCGGCCACCGGGCTCGCCTTTTGGATGCACCCGAATGTCGCCTTTAACAGTGTGTTGATCGCCGCCAGCGCGGACGGGCTTGCCGCTTATAATATTGAGGACGGTGCGGCGGTCTCGTCGGTTCCGGGCGTCAATGTTTCTGGCGTCGCGGTCAGCTATCTGGGGTTTGGCCCGACGGCGACGGGCGTCGTAGCGGCGTTCCAACCGGATGCGGGCGCGTTTGCGTTCTACCGGGTCGATAATGGCGCCCGCAAGTTCACGCCGCTGGCCGGCGCGCCTGATATTCGCGGCGCCGTGCGCGGCTTTTGTTTCGGGCGCGGCGACGGCGTGGATACGCCGAGCCTTTATGTGGTCCAGCGCGGCAAAATCCTGGTGTTCAACTTCGAGAGCCAAGACGGCGGGCTGGCGCCCACCGCCAACATCGCCATGGACGCACGCGACGATTTGGTCGCCTGCGCGGTCGATAGCGACGGCGCGCTGCTCGCGGCAAGTACGACCGGCGCGATCTTCCGGCTTGATGGCGAGGACAGTTTCAAAACACCGTTTGCCAAAGCGCAAGTTAGCGAAGTCGGCGGCCTCGCTGTGATCGCCGCTGATGCGCCTGAAGGCGGGACGCCTGAGGGCGAAGAGCCCGCCGCATACGGACAGTTGGCGCTGATGGACAAAACCACCGGCGCGATACATCTGTTTGACCGCACCGATGGCCGCGCGATTGGCGCGGTGACCATCGCGCCCACCGATGAGATTGAAGGCGTCGCCGCGGCCGGCGCTATGGGCGCCAGCGGCGCCAATCTCGGCGGGCTATACCGCAACGGCCTTATCGCGCTCAGCATTGACGGCGGCGCGTCGGTGCGGTTCATCCCGCTTAACGGCGTCGCCAATGCGTTGGCGTTCGAGGCCGGCGTCGCCGTCAACCCGCGCGGAGAAATAGCGCCGGTCGAAGACGACAGCTTGCTGATCAAGATCGATCTTGTTGCGGAGTAAACGCCACTCCATGCGCCGCATAAAGCGCCGCGGTGAGAACACCCAGCGCCCCGGCCTGGTGAAGTAGCCCGAGTGAAATCGGCGTCGCCGCCAGAAGCGTCCAAACCCCTAAAACAATTTGCAAGCCCACCGCCGCCAGCACCAGGCGCGCGCGCGGCTCAGCGCTTGTCTTGCGCGCGGCGAGGTAAAACCAAACAGCCCCCGCGCCAACCAGATAAGCGCCGATGCGGTGATTGAACTGCACCGCCGCCATCGTTTCAAATAAATCATTCATTCCCGGGGCGTCCGTAAAATAGCCGTCGGGGAAAATTTTCCCGTCCATCAACGGCCAGGTGTTGAAGGTGCGCCCCGCCCGCAGCCCGGCGACAAAGGCGCCGAGCATCATCTGCACGAAGACGCCGGCAGCGAGCAGCGCAGCGGCGGGAAACAGCGCGCGCGTCCCCTTCGTCTTCTCCGCTGGCCATAGATCAAGCGCCAGCCAGAACATGCAGGCAAAGACAATCACCGCCAGCGCTAAATGCGCCGCCAGGCGATATTGGCTGACATCAACCCGGTCAGCCAGGCCCGATGAGACCATCCACCAACCGAGCGCGCCTTGCATGCCGCCAAGAATGAGCAGGCCGAACAGTTTCAGCGCGAGCGGGCGCGTCGTCTGTTTTGTGGCGATAAAAAAAACCAGCGGGAAGAGGAACGCAAAACCGATGAGCCGGCCAAGAAAACGGTGGCCCCATTCCCACCAGTAAATTGCCTTGAACTGATCCAGGCTCATTCCGTAATTGACCTCTTCATATTCCGGAATGGTTTTGTATTTCTCAAACTCTTCGAGCCATGCCGCTTCGCTTAACGGCGGGACAGCGCCGGTCACGGGGCGCCATTCGGTGATCGACAGGCCGGAATCGGTCAGCCTTGTCGCCCCGCCGACAATCACCATCGCCGCGACCAGCCCGCACATAATCAACAGCCACAGCGCGATGCGGCGCGCGGCGGTTGGAGAGGACGCACCGGTATTTTGCGGCGGAGGCGATAAACTGCTAGAGGCCATCGGGCCTGTCTAAGGCATCGCACCCCGATTGGGTCCGCGACCCCGCGTCGCGGCAACAAGAAAAGCCCGAAGAGATGTTCCTGCCTATGCCGCCGCGCGTAAAAAAACTGCTTGGTTTTGCCCTCTTCCTGCCGGCGCTGGTGTTCTATTTCTTCGCCGCCGCAGCGCTTGGCGAGCGCGTGCCCAATGTTCAACTTCTCAAAGCCAGTTATTTTCTGCTTGCGGGCATTGCATGGGCGTTTCCGGCAAAATATCTGATGGCCTGGATGAACGCAGAGCCCCGCCCCGCAGAGCCCCGCCCCAAAGCCGCCCCCGAACAGGATTAAGCTGTGGCGCCGCCATTGCACGTTCCCCGTACACAGGACCGCGACAGAGCGGATGAATGTGAGGTTAACGATGTTGGACAGGGCAAGCGGCCGATACCGGCATAAGAATGAGACGCCCGTCAGGTTGCATCTGATCGGCGGCGAGCCGGAAAACGCGCATGTTTTCAATGTAAATGGCGAGCGCATCACCGACCTGCTCAACGATCCGCGCAGCTTCATCCCGATCCGTACACAAAGCGCCGGCGTTAAGATTGTCGCCAAGACCCAGATTGTTTCGATTCTGGAATATGGCGACGACGAGGTTAACCCTAAACCGGAGGCGCGGCCCGCCAGCGGAAAATCGCGCGGGCCTTACGCGGTTTTGCGCATCGAAGAAGACGCCAGCATTGAAGATATCCGCACCGCCTATAAAGCCCGCATCAAATCAGTCCACCCCGATCTCATCGCCTCCCTTAATCTCGATGAAGACCTTTCCAGAGCCGCATTGCTGGCGACGCAAAAGCTCAACTACGCCTATCGCAAAATCATGCGCGACCGCGGCGAATAGGGCGTTTACGGATTAGGGTGCTAGTATGGCGCTGGCGCGGGCTCAAATAACACCAAACCAACCACATAAATAGAACCGCTCATTCCGGCGAAAGCCGGAATCCAGATAAGGGTTGTAGTCTGGATCCCGGCTTTCGCCGGGATGAGCGGAGTATAGGTATGCGATTCCAAGTGAATATGACCGCCGTAAAGCGGCTTTATGAAGCACGGGATGACGGCGTAGGCTTGATGTTGAGTGAAACTGCCCGCCCTAACCCGGCATACAGTTATACTGGTTCCATGCCGGCTGCGATGAACAAAGTAGTGCTTCATCCCCACGGTCCATAATCACAAAGGCGCCAACTGCTGCAAGCAAGATTGCGGTGGCACCCAAAAGTACAAAAATAACAGGGGGAATCGGTTGCGGTGTAGACGACGGCTTCTCATTCCAGCCCCGTGGTCGCCGCCAGCAACCGTCCAAATCACACCTGTTTTCTTGTTGACACTTTGCTGGCCCACAAGGGCGTTCCTTTGGCCATCCTTCGCCCGGCCACATCCACGGTTTTGACGTAGTCTCCGTAGAACGATCCTCTTCGAAAGTTCGTTTGTTTGGTTCAACACCAAATTGAGGCGTCGCCATATCCGGGGCTTTGTTGTCCGCTGAAGGCGCACGCAAACCTTCACCACGCGCGCCAAAACGCGCCTTGCCCGCATTATCAAGCGGCACCCCATCCGGCAGTTTAAAACGGCTCATAACAATCCCCGACACAGCATCACGAGAGTGACTATATCATGACAACGGCGCAAACGTCAGGGGCCTTCGCGCCCCGCACCCAACGCCGCTAATCAACTGAAATCATTGAAATTGGTCGGGGCGGCGAGATTCGAACTCACGACCCCTTCACCCCCAGTGAAGTGCGCTACCAGGCTGCGCTACGCCCCGACCAGACGGCGCTTGCGAACTTGCCGCCAGCGCGCGGGCGCGGACTATAGGGGGACGCGCAGATGCGAGCAATGGTGAAAACAACGGCTCACCGCACGCGTTATTCAGGGACCGAATAGGTAGCAATAGTCATATCCGAAGCCTTTTTGCGCAGTGGGATGAGGGCCTGATAAGCGTCTGAATTGTACCATGCGTTCAGCGCGTCATGGTCTGGAAATTTTACAACCCCGACAGCATGGTTCTTCGCCTTGCCGCTCAACACTTTTTCCAGCTTACCGCGAATCACCAGCTCTCCCTGATAGGCGACGAGGGTCTCGCCTACCTTGCCTGAATATTCCTGAATTTTTGCCGGGTCTTTAATGGTTACCGTCGCTACGAAAAACGCCGTCATGGTCTCGTCTCCTGTTTCATATTTTGCGAGAATTTGACCCCGCTACGATTTGTTCATATGTGTATAAAACAAGGAAGCTCTTTTTGTCCATATGTGTACATAACATTTTCGTGAGGACAGCATGGGACGGCCAATAAGTTTCGAACGCGATGAAGCCGTGCGCGTTGCGATGTACGAATTCTGGGAGCATGGCTACAATACGACCTCGGCCAAAGCGCTGTCGGAGGCGCTCGGCATTTCCCGCTCAAGTTTTTACAATGCGTTTGAGAGCCGCCGATCGATCTTCGAAGAAGCGCTGGAGCTTTACAAAAGTGAGGCGCCGGACAGAGCCCTGAACGCAATGGATGTCAATGCGCCAGTGTTGCCCCTGCTAAACAGCATGTTCAAAGAGGTGTGCCGGGTTCTCTGTGATGATCGCGATGCGCGCGGCTGCATGGTGGTGAACTGCCTTGCGGAAACCAGCCCTCGCAACCCGGAGATTACCGACATTCTCGTAAGCTTGAGCGAGGCGAGCATCGACCGGTTTGCAGCCTTGTTGCGGGTAGCGGCAAAGCGCGGAGAAATCCCGCGAAGGACGAATTTCCGTAAAAAAGCCCTGGCGCTTCAGACCCTTTTGACCGGCATTAACCTGTTGTCAAAAGTCGTCAGGGACGAGAAAGAATTAATGTCTGTCGTATCGCAAACTTTGTCGGGCCTTGGGTTGAACGCCGCGGGTGGAAAGTCGCGACCGGCAACGCCATAATACAACTGCGGCTAAGCGCTGCGCTGCTCGTCGGCGACGTCAATGGCTTCCAGCGCCAGGGTTGCCTCATCGAGGGCCTCTTGCACTTTTTCGAGGCGCGCCAGCAATGCGGTCAGCGTCTTGCGGATATCGGCTGGCATTTGCGGCGGCGCGGGCGAGACCCGCGTATCGGCGCCAAGCTCTAAGACATCATCATCGGCGCCGTTTGCGGCCGCTTTCGGCAGCGCGCCGTCCTCGTCGATCACCGGGCGAATGTCGATGGACTGGCCGGCCGCGACACGGCGGCCAAGCTCGGAGATATATTTAATCCCCTCATCTTTGAAAATCTTCTGGACGCCCTTGGTGGTGTAGCGCTGCTCGTAGAGCAGGACGCGGATGCCGCGCAGCAAATCGAGATCGAGTGGGCGATAATAGCGCCGCCCGCCGGCGCGGCGCATCGGGCGCACCTGTCCGAAGACCTCTTCCCAATGGCGCAACACATGTTGCGGCACATCAAGCTCTTTGGCGGCTTCGGAAATCGTACGGAATGCTTCGGCGGATTTCGCCACGGATTGGCCCATCTTCCTTGAATACGCCCTGGTTAGGTTCGTCTTGGTAAACTGTTACTCAGCCGCCCGGCTGGTGCGGTGGCCCTCGTTGATGCGGTCTTTGAGAACATGCGAGGCGCGAAACGTGACGACGCGGCGCGGCGCGATCGGCACCTCCTCGCCCGTCTTTGGGTTACGCCCCATACGGAGTTTTTTATCGCGCACCGAGAAGGTTCCGAAAGACGAAATCTTCACCGTCTCGCCTTTTTCCAAAGACGCTGCCAGCTCTTCCAGCACGCGCTCGACAAAGGCCGCTGATTCGTTTCTTGAAATACCAACAGACCGATAGACCGCATCGGTCAGGTCCGCCCGCGTTATTGTTGTACCCGCCATAGCTTTAGCCCCGCTATAAATGCCCGCCCTTGGCGAAGATGTTAAGCTTAACACCGCACTATGGTCAATAAGCCATTGAATTATATTGCCTGTGTTTCACATCCAGACCCAAGCGCGCTTATGCGCGCAGCAGCGCTGCGCCCCAGGTCAGCCCGCCGCCCATTCCTTCCAGAAGCACCAGATCGCCTTGTTTGACGCGCCCGTCCGCAACGCCCTGGCAATAAGCCAGCGGGATAGACGCCGCAGAGGTGTTGCCCTGATGGGCGATTGTGGAAATTACTTGCTCCGGCCTGAGGTCGAGTTTTTTAACCACGCCTTTGAGGATGCGCTCATTGGCCTGATGCGGCACGAACCAGTCAACGGTGTGGATATCGATGCCGGCATCGGTGGCGACCCATTCCATCGCCTGGGAAATTCTCGCCACGGCTTCGCGGAAAACCTTGTTGCCCTGCATCCGGACATGGCCCGTCGTCTGGGTCGAAGAAACACCGCCATCAACATACAGAAGGTCAACCAGACGCCCGTCGCATCGCAGATAACTGTTTATATAACCGCGGCCGCGCGCGGTTTTGCGGTCCTGCGCCTCTAGAACAAAAGCGCCAGCGCCGTCGCCGAATAAGACGCATGTGGTGCGGTCAGTCCAATCGAGAATACGCGAGAAGGTTTCCGCGCCGATCACCAGGGCGCGTTTGTGTTGCCCTGCTGCGAGAAATTTTTCCGCTGTCGACAACGCATAGATGAAGCCGGTGCAAACCGCCTGAATGTCGAACGCCGCACCGGACGCGGCGCTGAGCTTGGCCTGAACGATCGCGGCGGTTGACGGAAAGGTCAGGTCCGGTGTTGTCGTTGCGACAATAATGAGATCGATGTCGCAGGGAGCACAACCGGCAGCGTCAAGCGCCGCCTGCGCCGCCTTGGTCGCCAGGTCAGAGGTCTTTTCGCCCTCTTCCGCAATATGGCGCTCGCGAATGCCGGTGCGTTCGCGAATCCATTCATCGCTCGTGTCCACCAGTTTTGCGAGGTCGTCATTGGTGAGAATTTTTTGCGGCAAATACGCGCCGCAGCCGGTAATAACCGATCTTGTACTCATAGAGCTGCGGCTTTCGCAGCGGGCTCAATGGCGTCTGGCTGGGTGAATTTTTCCTGACGCCGCATCACCGACTTGACGGTCGCGGCGACTTCGTCGCGGAACGGCTGGCGCGCAAGGCTGGCGGCCATGTTCACCGCGCTGGCGACGCCGCGGGCGTCCGCCCCGCCATGGCTTTTAACGACAACGCCGTTCACGCCGAGGAAGAACCCGCCATTATTGGAGGAGGGATCAATCCGGTCTTTCAATTTCCGAAGGCCAGGCGCCATGAATAAGGCGCCGAATTTCGCGTTGATGGTGCCGGTCAGCGCCTCCCTGACCCAGGAGCCAACCAGTCGGGCCGCGCCCTCGGCCGATTTCAACGCAACATTGCCCGAAAATCCGTCCGTCACCACGACATCCACGGTGCCTTTGGAAATATCATTGCCTTCGACAAAACCCTTAAAGTCCATATCCGGGTCCGCCTCGCGCAATACTCGCGCTGCGGTGCGGATCAACTCGTGGCCTTTAAGATCTTCCGCGCCAACATTCAAAAGTCCAACGCTCGGTCGTTCGACATGCATCAGCGCCCGGTAGAACGCCTCGCCCATAATCGCAAACTGAACCAGTTGGTTGGCGTCGGCTTCAACATTGGCGCCAACATCTAAAACCACGGTGCGCCCGCGCATGGTTGGCCACAGCGCCGTAATCGCCGGCCGGTCGACGCCTTCGATCATCCGCAGTTGCAGCCGCGCCAACGCCATCAGCGCGCCGGTGTTGCCGCATGAGACGACCGCTTGCGCCTCGCCGTCACAGACCGCGCTCATTGCCGCCCACATCGATGTGTCGCGCCCACGGCGGATCACATGGCTGGGCTTGTCGGTCATGGCGACGACTTTGTCCGTATGCCGAATTTCAACATGTTTGCGCGCCGCAGATTGCGCCAGCAACGGCTCCAGTTCGCCGGCATCGCCAAAGAACAGGAACTTGGCTTTCAGACCTTTTGAAATGGCAAACGCTACGCCGTCCACAACCGGCCTGGCGCCAGCGTCGCCGCCCATGGCGTCAATCGCAAGCGTTAAGTCCCCCGCAAATGTGCTGGCGTCAGTCAAGCTCTTATCGCTCCCATTAGCTGCGGCGAAGAATACAGCGCCCGCACGCGCATGCAACGCATGCTGTAGCAATTAAATTGCAAACCTTTCCAACTAACCCTACTGTTTTTCCTCAGTTTTATCGATTTTCCCTTGCAATATGGAAAAAGGTGATGACAGCTTCTCCTCCCCATAGGTTTGTGCAAGGCTCACCGCCCCCGGCTTTCGCGGAAACGGGTCTAGCGCCAGGGAAAACTGCTGCACTAATAACTCACCAATATCAAATACAGTCCCGTGATGCGCCTCCGGTTCGTGCAAGTTTTCAGCGCTGTCTTCCTCAACTGGCGCATCATCGGCGCGGCGCACAAACTCAACCTCGAAACTATCATCAACGGTTTCCGGCATCTCCTCCAGGCTTACAACGCATTCACGCGTCAAGCGCCCTTGCACGCTGCCGCGGGTGAATATGGCTTTGCGCGTCGCAGCTATATGGATTTCCCCAGATAGCGCCTCAACCGAAGGCACGCGAAGACGTTCAGCAATTCTTTTGCGGGCGCCAGCGTCAGCCTCCAAACGGTAGTCCCGCCCGTCTTTGGAAATTTTTGCTAAATCAATCTCATGGCTGAACTCGTAGTTTGGTTTATCGGTCATTCGGCGCTCCCTTCCGGTTCGGGAAAATGAACAATGCCGCCAACGATACGCGGGACCGGTTGGGCGTTGATCACCGCCGCCGCCTGGCGGACATAGGCGGCAAGGCGCTCTGCGCCCGGCGCCGCCTCATCCTCAAATATATTGCGCCCGAGCGCCACCGCCAGCAAGCCGGGCTCCATATCTGGCTTTAACGCCTCGCTATAAACGCCTACACGGCCAAAAAAATTCTCAGCCAGCTTGCGGATTTTCCGGCCAACCGAAAGATCGCCGACGCCAAGCTCGCGGAGCGCATCGTCTAGATTCTGAAACATTGCATCGAACAGTTTTTGACCGACCTTCTTCTCACCCGGACCGTCGCCCTTGAGCCTCGTCAAGATCAGAAAAACATGGACGACGATCATTTCAAAGCGGCCCTCGACCGTATCGGGAACGTCAAAATCGGCGTAAAAACGGGGCGCGCGCGCCTGCTCCACCGCCGCCGCGTAGAGCGCCTCACCCGCCGCAACGGCAGGGTCTTTGCGAAAAAACGATGCAATCATCAATTCGGGCCTTAAGAGGATTTGCGGCAAGCGCAGATCGCTGGTATCGATGCCCGGAACTATGCCCCTAGAGGCTGCGGATCAAGCCCCCAAGAAGGTTCGAATATGATTAGAGTTGTGTTGATTGCCGCCGCTATCTTGATGCTCCAGGCCTGTGTTTCGGTGCGCCAGAACCATGGCTATGTTCTGGAGCGCGACCAGACCAAGCTGACCGCCGAGGCTGGCCTCGACTCCAAAGAAAGCGTGCTCGCGAAATATGGCGAGCCATCGATGATCGGCACATTTGACCGCAATGTCTGGTATTATCTCAACAGCACCGACACGACGCGAGCGTTTTTTCATGCGAAAACGCAAAACCGCACCGTGATCGCGTTTCGTTTCGACGACGGTGGCGTGGTCTCGGCCGTTGACACTTACTCGCTGGCAGACGGCGAAGCCATCAAGCTGGTCTCACGATCAACGCCAACGCGCGGCAAGGAACTCAATTTCTGGGAGCAACTGCTTGGCAATGTCGGCCAACTGCCCGCTGGCATTGGCGGACAAGGACAAGGGCGGGTTCCGGGGCAATAGCCGGACCGCTACTCACTTGAAATGATCAAACCCGCCCGACGGGACCGTAATTTCCGCGCCATTTTCATCGACCAGAACCGCGCCCTCGCCGCGCTTTAAGGTTCCGATGCGTGAAACCTCCGTATGCGATGCTTTAGCGGCGACCGTAACGGAGCGGCGCATCGAGGGCGGAGCAGCGAAGAAAATTTCATAATCATCGCCGGAGGAAGCGAGCGCGCCAATGGCGCGCCAGCGATTATCCTGGGTTGCAATCCACGACGCCGCCGCAGGCGAGCGCGGAATGGAAACAGCATCAATTTCTGCGCGCAGCGACGAGGCGTCGGCGAGATGGCGCGCATCTGCAAGCAACCCGTCAGAGACGTCAATTGTCGCGGTTGCAAGCCCGGCAAGCGCCGCGCCAAGACTAAGACGCGGTTCCGGCAGGTGATAGCGCCCAGCGAGCGAAGCTTTATCGACGGTGGTAAACTTCAGCTCTTTCTTCAATGCCATCAGCCCCAGCCCGGCGTCGCCAATAGTTCCCGAAACGTAGATGTCGTCACCCGCCGAAGCGCCCGAGCGCCGGTTCATGCCGCGCGCCGGCGGCGCGCCAAAAAAGGTTGCAGACAAGGTCAACGGCGCCGCCTTAACGCTATGCACCGTCGTATCACCGCCATAAAGCGACACGCGGAAGCGCTCTTGATCGTCTTTCAATCCCGTCGCAAAGAGTTCAATTTTTTCGCGCTTGATATTGGCCGGCCAAGCGCAGCCAAGAAAATATCCGGTCGGCCTTGCGCCCTTGGCGGCAAGGTCGGAAAGATTGACACGGATCAATTTGCGCGCAACCAGGTCAAGCGGGTCCTTGGGCAAAAAATGGACACCGGCAATCAAAATATCTTTGGTGACAACGAGCGCGCCCTCATCGATCAGTGCGGCATCATCGGCCAGACCAAAAGCGCCCGGCGCATCTTTTGTAAGGGGCGCAAAAATATCGCGAATGATTTCAAATTCGCTCATATGCAGCGCGCGCCCTAAACCACGAACTCGTCGGCGCGCGCCTGGCGCGCGGCTGCATCGAGGACGGCGTTGATGAATTTTGGTTCTTCATCGTCAAAAAACGCTTTGGCGACCTCAAGATATTCGCTGATGACGACTTTGCTCGGAACGTCGGGGCGGCGGATCAATTCGTAGAGCCCGGCGCGCAAAATTGCTCTGGCGGTGGCGTCAATACGGGCCAGCGTCCAGCCTTTGGCGAGCTGGCGCTCAAGATAAGGGTCCAGGCGAGCCTGCGCCTCGACTGCGCCGATCAAGATGTCAGCGAAAAACTTGTCATCGGCGCCGTGAAGCCGTTCGCCCTCCAACTCGCCGCCCAGCCGATGGGTTTCAAACTCGGCAATGGTGGCGTGAACCCCCTGCCCCGAAGCTTCCATCTGATAGAGCGCCTGAACGGCGGCAAGCCGCGCAGCAGAGCGCGCCGGCGCGCCGGATGCGCCCTTCGCAGCGGTCTCAACCGGGATGTCAGCGCTATTCATTGTCGCTATCTTCCATCTTACCGAGGAACTGTTCGAAGTCTTTGGTGTCGCGAAAATCCTTATAGACCGAGGCATAGCGCACATAGGCGACATCATCGAGATGGGCCAGGCCCGCCATCACCAATTCGCCAATCGTCTTTGAGGGAATTTCGGCCTCGCCCATCGCCTCAAGGCGGCGGACGACGCCGGAAATCATCTGCTCCACACGGTCCGCTTCAACCTCGCGTTTACGCGTCGCAATCAGCACCGAACGGGCGAGCTTGTCGCGATCAAACGGCGCTTTCTTGCCGGAGCTTTTAACCACAATCAGCTCGCGCAGCTGAACGCGCTCAAAGGTAGTGAAGCGCCCGCCGCAGGCCGTGCATTCGCGCCGGCGACGAACCGAAGCACCATCCTCGGCTGAGCGCGAGTCTTTGACTTGCGTATCTTCACTGCCGCAAAAAGGACACCGCATATTTCTCTCGCAATCGATTAGCCATTGGCGTCACTTATAACAGCAATCACGCATAAATCGGAAATTTCGTCGTCAGCGCCTCAACCCGGCCGACGACGGCTTCCTCCGCAGCCTTATTGTCGTCGCCGCCAGCCGCCAGCCCGTCGAGAACCTCAGCCATCAGCGCACCAATCTCGCGAAACTCCGCAACGCCAAAACCGCGCGTCGTCCCAGCCGGCGAGCCGACCCTAACACCTGAGGTGATGGTGAATTTCTCCGGATCAAACGGTACGCCATTTTTGTTGCAGGTCATGCCGGCGCGCTCCAGGCTTTGCTCGGCGGCGTTGCCCTTGACGCCCTTTGGTCGAAGATCAATGAGGGCGAGATGGGTGTCGGTGCCGCCGGAAATCACTGCATAGCCGGCCTCAACCAGGGTCGCGGCCAGCGCCTGCGCATTGTCAATCACCGCGCGCCCATAGGCTTTAAAGGAAGGCTCAAGCGCCTCGCCAAACGCCACCGCCTTAGCCGCAACCACATGCATCAACGGCCCACCCTGAATACCCGGAAAGACTGAGGAGCGAATCTTTTTCGCCAGGTCACCGTCATTGGTCAGGACCAGACCGCCGCGCGGCCCGCGCAGAGTTTTGTGCGTCGTTGATGTCACGACATGCGCATGATCGAGCGGATTGGGGTGCACGCCCGCCGCAACCAGGCCGGCAAAATGCGCCATGTCGACCATCAATTTGGCGCCGACGCTGTCGGCAATATCGCGAAATTTCTTGAAGTCGATAATGCGTGAGTAAGCGCTGCCTCCGGCGATGATAATTTTCGGCCGGTGCTCATCGGCAAGGCGCGCGACCGCATCGTAATTGATGCGGTGATCTTCCTCGCCAACACTGTAGTGAACAGCGTTAAACCATTTGCCCGATTGGTTAGCGGCGCCGCCATGGGTCAGGTGACCGCCGGCCGCCAGGTCCATCCCGAGGAAAGTGTCGCCCGGTTTCATCAGCGCCATGAAAACCGCCTGATTGGCCTGACTGCCGGAATGCGGTTGAACATTGGCTTCCGCGCAGTTGAAGAGTTTCTTCGCCCGGGCGATCGCGATCTCCTCGACCTCATCGACAAATTCGCATCCGCCATAATAGCGCCGGCCCGGATAGCCCTCCGCATATTTATTGGTCAGCACTGAGCCGTTCGCTTCGAGGACCGCACGCGAGACGATGTTCTCAGATGCAATCAATTCAATTTGGCGCTGCTGGCGCGACAGCTCGCGACCAATGCCCGCGAACACTTCCGAATCGCGGGCATTGAGGCTATCGCTAAAAAACCCGTTCGGGGCGATCTGTAACTTACTGACGCTCATGAAACTTTCTCCTCGACGGCCGGGCCGGACGGTCTGCCGACTATTTACTCGCCGATATACGTGCCGCTTCGGCTGACAGCAATGTGTAATACTTGCTGCATCGTCGCGGGTCGGCGCTATTCATATCATGCGCCGTATGAGTTGTTTTCACTATTTGTTCACGGATGACTGCGCCGCTGAATCCCGGCCCGTAAATTCCACTTAGCGAGCATGGTTATAGGCGGCGCAAATTTTCCAAAATGCTAGCGGCCATATGATTTCAATAGTTTCTGCAATTTTTTCGTTTCCGAATACGCGAAATGATTCTTCCAAGATCCCATATCCAGACTGTATTTTAGGTCGATTACATTTTGACAGTGCGTTTCTGTCGCAGGTCTTGTCTGTCCCCAAATGCACTCCCACCTTGATTTTTCTACCATCACTCGCTACCGCAAATGCAGGGGGAGAGCGTTGATAGTCCTTACCCTGCCAAAATCTAATTTTTGCAGAGTCAAAGTAGATTTAAGGACATCAAGCGTTGTTAAACATCGTCGCATTAGGAGGACCTAATATGCCCGACAAAGAAGGCGCGACCGATTCCCTCGGCGTAATACGCATGGCCAGCGACATAGTCGCAGCTTATGTAGTCAATAATAAAGTAAGTGCGGATCAGTTGCCAAATCTACTTCATGATATCTTTGGCGCAGTATCCGCATTAGCTGAAGGCGATCATACTTTCGCTGGAAGCCGTGAGCCGGCTGTGCCGATTAACAAGTCGGTAACGCCTGATCATGTTATCTGTCTTGAAGACGGCAAGAAGCTCAAAATGCTCAAACGCTACCTGCGCACGCATTACGGTCTCACGCCGGAAGAATATCGACGCAAATGGGGCTTGCCAGCGGATTATCCGATGGTAGCGCCAAACTACGCCAAACGGCGCTCGCAGTTTGCAAAAGACATTGGCCTTGGAACAGCCGCGACCAGCAAACGCAAAACTGCCAAGAAGCGCAAAACTGCAAAGAAAAAGACTTCGTCAGCGCGGCGTAGAGCTGCCTGATCGCGAGTATGCATGAGTTGCGGGCTAAAAAAGGGGCGTTACTGCGCCCCTTTTTTTGTACAGCGCGTTGCCTTATGCGACGGCAATTTTATGCCGCCCGTTGCAGCTTCAGCGCTTTCCACGCGTCTTCGAGTGCGCCAAGCAGAGCTTGCATATGTTCATCCGTATGCAACGGTGTTGGCGTCAGCCGCAGTCGCTCTGTACCTTTGGGCACGGTCGGATAATTTATCGGCTGCACATAAATATTATGGCGATCCAGAAGGTAGTCAGTCACTTTTTTACAAAGCACCGGGTCGCCAACCTTGATCGGTACGATGTGGCTGACCGAGGACATCACCGGAAGACCGGCATCGGTCAAAATGGTTTTCAGCGTCGCAGCGCGCTCTTGATGTTTCTCACGCAGATGGTTCGATTTTTTCAATTCTTCAACACTGGCGAGCGCCCCGGCCACCAGCACCGGCGACAGGGCGGTGGTGAAGATAAAACCGGACGCATAAGACCGGATGGCGTCAACAATTGCAGCGCTCGCTGCAATATAACCGCCCATCACGCCGAATGCTTTGCCGAGCGTTCCCTCAATCAGATCGATGCGGTCGGCAACGCCGTCGCGTTCAGCGACGCCGCCGCCGCGCGCGCCATAAAGGCCAACCGCATGGACCTCGTCGAGATAGGTAAAGGCGTTATATTTATCCGCCAGATCGCAAATCTCACGGATCGGCGCGATATCGCCGTCCATTGAATAGACCGATTCAAAAGCAATCACCTTCGGGCGGTCGTCAGGAAATTCTTTCAAAATCTCTTCAAGATCAGCAAGATCGTTGTGACGCCAGATGCGTTTAACAGACCGTCCGCCGCGGATGCCCTCAATCATGGAGGCGTGGTTCAACTCGTCGGATAGAATGACGCAGTCCGGCAAAATACGCGCAATGGTCGACAGCGTCGCTTCATTGGCGACATAGCCGGATGTAAACAGCAAAGCGGCTTCCTTGCGATGGAGGTCGGCAAGCGCCCGCTCCAGCCGGACATGAAAATGCGTCGTCCCGGCAATATTGCGTGTCCCGCCAGCGCCTGCGCCGACTTTGCTGGCGGCGTCCCGCATAGCATCCACAACCACGGGATGCTGGCCCATGCCAAGATAATCGTTTGAACACCAGACCGTAATCTCGCGCACATCATCAGTATGGTTGGGGTGATAAAGCGCCGCCGGAAACCGACCTCGAATGCGCTCAATATCTGCAAACACCCGGTAGCGTCCTTCGGACTGCACCGCGGCCACAGCTGTTTCAAATGCTTTGTTGTAATCCACCATCAAAATCACACCCGCAACGATTCCGTTTATCGTCATTTCCCTATTAAGCAATGCCGACTGGGAATGACCAGTATTATCAGCTAACCCAAGACCGGACTGATGGCCGCAGGTTATATGGTAAACAGAAATACATGGTTAAAGGTGTGTCCACACATCAGTTAAGAATTATTCTTAACTGATGTGTGCCGGCGCTGAAACGCGCCCACCAATCGGCCGGTGAAAAATTATATGAAATACTGGTCTGCGGGTTACAAGCCAACCCTCAAAGGCGGAAGCGAACCTGATCGGCCCAGAACCGCTCGAGGCGTTGCAGCGCCTTGTTGGTCTCTTCCATTAACGGGTGGTTAACTCCGCCAACCTGTTCAACCGACGCCAGCTGGCGCTGAAACAAAGCCGCCAGATTATCGCGCACATCAAGGCCGGACTGGGTCAACGACACGCGCTTGGAGCGGCGATCCGTAGGTGAGCGCTCATCACGAATATAGCCCTTCTCAACCAGCTGCTTGAGATTATAGGACACGTTCGAGCCGAGATAATGACCGCGCGAGCGTAATTCGCCCGGCGTCAGTTCCGCATCGCCAATATTGTAAAGCAGCAGCGCCTGAACCGAATTAATGTCGGTCTGGCCGATCCGCTCCAGCTCGTCCTTGATAACATCCAGAAGCTGGCGATGAAGCCGCTCGACAAGATGAAGGAGCTGGAGATAGCTCGCTTCCAGTATCTGTGGATCGGTGCTGGAAAAGCTCTCCCCCTGCCCAATAACCCCAGACTGTACTGCCCCATTTACCGCCATGTAGAACACTCACTCAATTGACCACAGCCCTAAACTACACAGAGAGGTATAAAGGCGCGGTTAAGTCCGACAATTCAATTTGAAGTCAAATTCTAAGCATCGCAGTCATCGCCCAGTAAAACCTCGGGCCCGGCAATACCGCAGGCCGGTAAATTTGCCGTCAACGGATCTGGTTGCTACTTTGCCTGTTAAGAAGTCCGCCCGCAGCGTATGAAGCCCTTGACCGGATACGCTATCGCCCGGATTGTCGCCCGCCAATGGCGCTGCTTACTACAAGGCTTAACACATCCATGAACACGCCCCCTCTCGCCCGCTTCCCATCATTGCGGTTGCGCCGCCTGCGCCAGGCTGACTGGTCGCGGCGGCTGTTTTCAGAAACCTCGCTGTCTGCCAGCGATTTTATCCAGGCCGTAATCTTAAAAGACGGCAATAATGTTCAAGAGCCCATCGACGCCATGCCAGGGATCGCGCGTTTGTCTCCGGATCAGGCCGTGCTCGCCGCACGCGAGGCAAACGCTCTTGGCATCCCGGCGCTGGCGCTGTTTCCGTATACTGACGCTGACCGCCGCACGCCGGATGGTGAAGAAGCGCTTAACCCGGACAATCTTATGTGCCGCACCGCCCGCGCCATCAAAGACGCCATTCCGGAAATCGGCCTCATGGCTGATATTGCGCTCGATCCTTATACAGACCATGGCCATGACGGACTGTTGCGAGACGGCGAGATTGTCAATGACAAAACCGTCGAAATTCTGGTCCGACAGGCGGTTATCATGGCCAAAGCCGGGTTTGATATCGTCGCTCCGTCGGACATGATGGATGGGCGCGTCGGCGCCATCCGCAGCGGTCTTGACGATACAGGTTTTGAAAATGTTCAGATTATGGCCTATGCGGCAAAATATGCGTCGGCCTTTTATGGACCCTACCGCGAAGCCATTGGGTCAGCCGGCGTGTTGCGCGGAGACAAACGCACCTATCAGATGGACCCGGCAAACGCTGATGAGGCGTTGCGGGAAGTCGCGCTTGATCTCGCCGAAGGCGCCGATGCGGTTATGGTTAAGCCGGGCCTTGCTTATCTTGATATTATCTGGCGGGTAAAAAATGAATTCCGCGCGCCAACTTTCGCATTTCAGGTATCTGGCGAATACGCCATGATAAAAGCCGCCGCTGGTCATGGCTGGCTCGACGGCGAACGCGCGATGATGGAATCCCTATTGGCGTTCAAGCGCGCCGGCGCCGACGGCATTATTACTTATTTTGCGGGCGAGGCTGCAAAACTCCTTAACGCCAAGCGCTGATAGGCGGATTTGCCGCCAGCCAGACCCTTGCGGGTTCGTTGGCGACGCAAGGTTCACTTTCTTACACTTTGGAATTTTACTGGAAGAATTGATGGCGAAAATGTCCGTCCGCTCTGGCTGCTGAATTGCATATCCGCGTCCTGAATGGCTCATCTATCTTTCAGGAGAAGCAAATGCGTAAATTAACCATAGCCATCGCCGCCACGATCGGCGCAGCGATGTTGCTGGCTGCGCCCAGCGCCAGCGCCGGCGTCATCGGCGTCACCGTCAATCCCGGCGACAATTCCGTGGTCGGCCAAACGGAAATTCGCGCCGCACTTGGCGGCGAGGCCATCAAATATTTCATCCCGCTCAGCGACCCATCCGGCGTCTACGGCGTCGATAATGGCGGCAGTTTCGGCCTGCAATCCGATTCAGGCAATGGCGGCGGCACGCTGTCCATGTACCTCCTGTTTGCGCCGGTTAATGTCGGCGCACAATATGTTCTCGACATCGTGTTTGAAGATCTCGACGTTGAAAACGCCAACGATCCGTTCGGCTTTTTTGAAGGCATTGAAGTCTTGAGCGCAGATGGCCTGACCAGCCTGTCAGGCGGCCGTATTACCAATATTGGAGGCCTGATCAACGGCAACGCCAGCACACAGCAATTGCTGTCCTTGTTCCTCGGAACGATTGCGAGCGATCCATTCCTGATCCGCCTGGACTTCGATGCGTCGTATATCAGCTATGGCCGCAATACGGCTGAATATCTGATCGCGGACATCACCGAAGTGCCTCTTCCGGCAGCGGTCTGGTTGTTCTTTTCCGGCATTGCAGGACTTGGCTTTGCGGGGCGCGGAAAATCCAGCGCAACCTGATTGCAACCAATACTTGAACTAAACTTAGACGGCGGCCGATATGGCTGCCGTCATTTTTTACACCCTTCGCCTGACTAAATGCCGCCAAAGCCGCCCTTTGGGCGCAAGCGCCGACGCACCAGCGCGTAAAAGGGCAAGAACAGTCCGGCCAAAACCATCTGCACCGCAAAACCAGAAACCGCCCAACTCAGCCAGGGCGCGGCGGCGCCCCAGTAAATGCCTGGAAAGTAAATCAATAAGAAGGCGATATTGCCGCCAAGCGCAGCGAAGAGCGGCGCACGCCACCATTTCCCGCCGCCCCGCGCTACATCATAAACGCCGATGGCGATATATTGAGAGGCCATTGCCGCTGCAACAAACACCACGGTGAAGCGTACAGGCGGCATGTCTCCAGCCTCCAGCGCCGGCGCCAGATAGGAAAGCTCAGCAAAGACGGCAATGGCGGCAACGCCCCAGGCGGCTGTAATCGCCCGGGAGGCTTCATCACCGCCATATTTGCGGGCGAACAAAATTGCGATCAGCGGCGCCAGCGTCATGATGAAGACGCCGCGGGTCAGCCAATTTGACGGCCGCAGCGCCGTGTCGCCGCCAAAAACACCGTCAAATACGTGCATCGGCAGATCAACAGTGAGGAAGGATGCCAGAAATATTGGCGTCAAAATCACGGCCAGAAGCGACAGACGGCTTATGGCCGTCGCAAACTCACCGGTTTGGCGCAAAAGGCGGCTAAGTGCTGTTTCTCTTTGGCGCCGTTTTTCAACGGCGGCGGAACTTTCCATTGTTCCCGTCCCGAACAACCGCGGGGAGGCAAGTTCCCCGCTCTAGGCGGAAGCTTTGGCGAGTTTGCGCTTCACTTTCAAGGCATTTGAGGACAGTTGGCCGTCATCAGCCTTGGCCAGGAACAAGTCGAGGCCGCCGACATGGTCAACCGTGCGCAGCGCCGCGGCGG
>JAJFFX010000082.1 GCA_021776455.1 Hyphococcus sp.
TGGGTCCAGCCCGCCTTCATGGACCCCGGCGGAATCGATGCTCGCCCTGTCACCGGCGGAACGCCGCAACAGCGCCGCCGCCATCGGCGAGCGCACCGAATTCATATTGCATGCAAAGATTACCGATTGGGCCAATGAAAAATCCTTATCGCATATGGAAGCTGCAAATCAGCGTGAACAGGCGACGCGCGGTGTTCACGTCAAGCTCGATCTTGTCTTTCAGGCGCTCGGTTAAAATCTCCGAGCCCTCATTATGCATAGCACGGCGCGCCATATCGATGGTCTCGATCTGCGACGGCGCGGCGCTGCGGATCGCGTCATAGTAGCTCTCACACAGTAGAAAATAATCCTTGATGATCCGACGAAACGGCGTCATCGACAGATGCACCTGGCCGAGGGCGTTGCCGCCCTGCCGGCGCACGTCGAGCACCAGCCGGCGTTCGACATTCGACAGATAAAGCTCAAACGGCCCCTCTCCTGCGCCGGCTGGACAAAAATAGTTTTCTTCCAGGAGGTCGTAGATTGCGACTTTTCGCTCATGCTCGATATCGGCGGTGGCGGGCGCGAGCGAGCGCTCGTCGAGATCAATCTTGACGATCTTGTAGTTTGCCGTGCTGTCGCCGTCGCCGGACATGCCTCTCCCCGAATCGTTCCTGTTCTAGAATCGTTCCGCCGTTGTATATCGCATTGAATTGAAAGTTGATTCCAAAAGACTGCGCCCGCAGCCGTTTTGAAACAACATTCACATGAATTGGCTATATGCAATCAGCTTTGACCGAATCTGATCAATTGCCTGAAGAATTAATAGGCGCCCTCGGGAGGTCGAAAGCCTTCCCCTGAACTTCAGCTCTTGTGGTAGGCAAGGATCGGTTCGAAGCCACCCATAATCATGCGCTTTCCATCAAAGGGCATTTCGCCCATATCCTTCATCCGGGGGTCGGTCCACATGCCTTTATGCGCAATTGCGCCGGTCTTCCGGTCGGGCCAGACGACCCAAGAAAAGACTATCTTCTCATTCGGCAAGGCTTTTACGGCACGGCGGTAATCAGTGTGTTCACCATCGGGGACCTCGAGTTCCCAATTCTCGAAAATTTCGACTGCCCCGAAATCCTTAGCGACCTCTGCGAATATCTTTGTCACAGCAAGATAGGCATCTTTCTTTTCCTCGGTTACGCTCAGGATATATCCGTTGACATACATGTTCTTATCTCCTTCCAAACCTCGCGTCGCAGAAGTATAGAGAAATCCGCCAAAAAAACGATCGAATTTTGAGGTCCGGGTTCTGCCCCAAAACTGACATTCCTGTAGTCTTACGCTACTACAAAAAAGGCAAATCCTTGCCTTGCTCGCCGATCACGCAGGCGACCGGTAGTGTGGCAGACAGCGACCCGTCGGATTTCAAACTGAGACAATCTTCGAGGCCGTGACCGCTTGAGCCGAGCCCGCCAGTGGCGTAAAAGCCGCCGCTATGTCCCAGATTGTCGTCGCCGCCCTTTATAAGTTTGCGCCCCTGCCCGATTTCGAAGGTCGCCAGGCGTCCCTCCTTAACACCGCGCTTGAGCAAGACGTGCTGGGCACCATTTTGCTGGCGTCCGAGGGGATCAATGGCACACTCGCAGGCTCGCGTGCTGGCGTTGACGCCGTGCTCGCGCATATAAAAACCTTCCCCGGCTGCTCAGACCTCGACTGGAAAGAATCCTACACGGATGAAAACCCGTTCTACCGCATGAAAGTGCGGCTCAAAAAAGAGATCGTCACCATGGGGGTCGGCGATATCGCGCCGGAAAAAAGCCATGAGCGCTATGTCGAACCGCAGGACTGGAATGCGGCGATCAGCGATCCTGATACGCTGGTGATTGACACCCGCAATGATTATGAGGTCGGCATCGGCGCCTTTGAAGGCGCGATTAATCCGCAAACAAAATCATTCCGCGATTTCCCTGCATGGTTCCGTAAATTCCGCGAAGACAACGATATCAAAAAAGTTGCGATGTATTGCACTGGAGGCATCCGCTGCGAGAAATCTACCGCGTTTCTGCGCAGCGAGGGCGTTGACGACGTCGTTCACCTCAAAGGCGGCATCTTGAAATATCTCGAAATCGTGCCGCAAGCCGAAAGCCTCTGGCGCGGCGAATGTTTCGTCTTCGATCAGCGCGTATCGGTAGGTCACGATCTGGCGCCCGGCGCCTACGACATGTGCCATGCCTGCCGCCAGCCGATTACCGAAGCCGATAAGGCGTCAAAACACTATGCGCCGGGGATTTCCTGCCCGGCCTGTTACGGCGCGCATTCAGAAGAAACCAAACGCCGCTTTGCCGAACGCCAAAAGCAGATTGCTTTAGCCAAGGCGCGCGGCGAAAAACATATTGGCGCCAAAGCAAAGGGCGCTGGCTAATGCAATGAGGTTACATGACCCAACCTTCCCCAACCCGCTCATCCCCGCGAAAGCGGGGATCCAGAGCCACATACGGCGCGCGTTGTTCTGGATCCCCGCCCGACCGCAAAGCGGTCAAACCATATTCTGCGCGCCTTCGCGCGCGGGCGCGGGGATGAGCGGTGTTTTGTGACTACAAACAATACAACACCCATCCTCTATTCCTTCCGCCGCTGCCCCTATGCGATGCGGGCGCGGATGGCGCTCGCGGTCACCAAAACGCCGGTGCGGCTTCGTGAAATTCTGTTGAAGGATAAGCCCGCCGAGATGCTCGCCGCCTCGCCAAAAGGCACGACCCCGGTGTTGATCGACGGCGGCGAGATCATCGATGAGAGCCTCGCCGTCATGGCCTGGGCGCTGGCGCGAAGTGACCCTGAAGGCTGGCTGGCGCATGAAGATAATGCGCTCATCGCGGAAAATGACGGGGCCTTCAAACACCATCTCGACCGTTATAAATATTCAACCCGCTATGAAGGCGCCGACCGCGAGGCCCACCGTGACGAGGCGATGAAATTCATTGAAAAACTTGAAACACGCCTTGCAACATCGGCCTATCTCGGCGGCGACAACCGCACCCTCCCCGACATCGCCATCTTCCCATTTGTGCGCCAGTTCCGCATCGCCGATGAGGCATGGTTTGACGCCGCGCCCATCCCGCATGTGCATGCGTGGCTGAAAGGATTGATGGCCAGCGCCCTGTTTCAAGCGGTGATGAAGAAGTATCCGTTGTGGAAGAAGACGAGGGAGGACATCCAATTTCCGGAATCGTAATTCCAGTTATGGGCACACTAAAGAGGCAGGATAAGATGCCTGCAGATTAGAAAAAATTCGATTATCTGTGCTGATCCCTGAAAAGTCTTTATGAACCGATACATCGTAACTATTTAACCTACTTTAACAGCCTATCTGGCAAGCAATTATGTTCGAAAGAATTTGGAAGTTCTTATTACCGAAGCTAGAATTTTTGCTTCGGTGGTACCAACAGCTACGAATAACGGGACTTACCCGATATGCCGGCATTACAACTTTGGCTGGCTTGGGAATTATCGGAATGTCATTCAACGATATTTTGTTCAGTTTATTTTTGGGCCCGGTTGGCTTTGATCGGCAAGGGTTATTGGCACCAATAACTGGATTTGCATTAGTGTTTATTGGTTTGTTAGCTTTGGTTGCCGATAGGGCCATGGCGAAGCCGACGAATGTGCCGACCGAACACGATCGAAGGCTATATTTGAGGTATGCTAATTTTCTTAAGTGGCAAGCCCTTGATAATTTACTAAATAATCTGCATAATGAATATATTTACGATGAAGAACTTAGTAGACTGGTTAACCTATGCGAGTTTTACGCTGATGTAGGCAACCACTTTAATGACGCCAAGATGCAAAAAAACCTTGAACACTTGAACGCTGAGTTAGTGAAACTATACCTTCTAGTCACCAGCACGTTCTTCACCGACGAAAGATCGCTTGATAAATCAACATCTCAGTATAAGCGCTTTTTGTTTTTGCCACACATATCAGTAGACCGAACGGGGCAAAGCCATCCGGAATATTTCCGCAAAAAGAAGGAACTCGATATTGCCCTTAATAACTTCGAGACTGCAGTAAAAGAATTCGTATCTGCTGCACGCGGTTTTGGCCTAATTCAAATTGTAAACCAAAATGCAGCAGCAACTAAATAATATTTGCGGATGCGTGCTTCCGAAAATTTACTCAGTGATCAGTCGGCGTGCTAGTCCTTCAACCGCACCCGCACCGACTTTGCATGGCTCGGCAACCCCTCCGCATCGGCGAGGCGCGCTGCAGCGGGGCCTATCTTGGCCAACGCCCCCGCGTCGCAGCCAATAATCGAAGTGCGCTTCATAAAATCCATAACCGACAGGCCGGAGGCGTAACGCGCGGCGTGCGCCGTGGGCAGGACATGGTCCGGCCCGGCGACGTAATCGCCGACCGCTTCCGGCGTGTGCCGGCCAAGGAAGATGGCGCCGGCGTGGCGCACTTTTGCAAGCAGGGCTTCAGGATCGTCGACCGCCAG
>JAJFFX010000083.1 GCA_021776455.1 Hyphococcus sp.
ATATTCGCCAGCCTGTCTGCGCAAGCGGGCGTTCCTGAAACATTGATGATCGACGCTACGCATCTCAAGGCCCATCGTACGGCCTCCAGCCTTTTAAAAAAGGGGATGTTCCCCGCCATATCGGGCGCACGAAAGGCGGCCTGAACTCAAAACTTCACGCCGTTGTTGATGGCGAGGGCCGCCCGCTGATCATGTGCCTGACAGCAGGCCAGACCAGTGATCACATCGGCGCCAAGCTGATCTATCCGGCGTTGCCGGCAGGCGCCAAAACCCTGATTGACGATAAGGGGTATGACAGCGATGAGTTTCGCCAGGCCCTGCGCGCCAAAGGCATCCAACCTTGCATCCCGCCCAGAGCCGGACGCCGGTCTCCTGCTGATTTTTGCAAAACCCTCTACAAGCAAAGGCACAAAGTTGAGATCATGTTTGGCAGGCTCAAAGACTGGAGACGCGGCGCAACACGATACGACAGATGCGCGCACACATACTTCTCAGCCATTTGCATCGCCGCAACCGTCATCTATTATCTCAATCAATGAGTCCTGAGCCTAGTCGCTCGATGATAAACAAATGATCGTCAATTATCGCTAAAACGCGACATTCACATAAACACTAAATGGCCGAAATGCGTACAACGGTGTCGGAGTAATCATACCCCCCCCCGCCGCCGCCGTGCGTCCTACAGCCACTGTGAATGTCGGAAAACTCAATTCAGGCGCAGCAATTCACGCCCCTAATTCGGAGCTGCACACCCTTTATAGGATCGCAGAATGAAAAATTGTTCTATTCAGCAGAGCCAATGCTTGGCGGCGCTGATTTAATATGAAGGTCGCGCTGCGGGAATGGAATTTCAACACCAGCCTCTTTGAAGGCGGAAAACACAGTAATACGCAGCTCGTTTTGGACAATCACTCTGTGGTCTATGTCTTTTATAAAAATGCGCATTTCAAAATCAAGCGAACTGTCGCCAAAGCCAGAAAAATAAACATATGGCTTTGGCAGTTTTACAATACTCTTGTTGTTTGCGATTACCTTATCCAAAATTTCGATAATGCGTTCGGGGTCCTCGTTGTAGGAAACACCAACCGGGACAATTAGGCGCGAATATTTATCCTTATGCGTCCAGTTCGTTACGGCTGAGGATATGAGCTCCGAATTTGGGACGATGATTGAGGATTTATCAAATGTTTCTATTTCTGTTGACCTAACGCTAATACGTTTGACGATCCCTTCGCCGGATGAAACGATAATCCAATCGCCAACTTTTATTGGCCTTTCAAAAAGCAGTATCAGGCCGGAAACGAAATTATTAACAATACTTTGCAGGCCAAAACCAATCCCTAATGAAAGCGCACCCGCGATGATCGCCAGGCTGGAGAGATTAACGCCAAGCACCGCAATGGCCGTTACAACGCCTATGATAAGGCCGACATATCCAAGCAAAGTACGAAGAGAGTTGCGAACGCCATCATCAATTTTTGCTTGCGAAAAGATTCTCTTGTCGATCCCACGTTGAAGAAATCTTGTTGCGGTGATGAAGAATGCGAAAGTCACAATCGCGCTTAAGATTTGAGCGAGCGAGATCGTAATGGAGCCGACCTTGAAGCCAAAAAAGGCATCTCGTAGCCAATCGCGAACTTCGATCCAGTCAACCCCGAGAACAATGAGTAAAACAGGCAACAACAGGACGAATATTACGACATCGATGATGACGCCGATCCAAAAGAAAAACAACTTCTCGCTCTCTTCCGATATTGCGTCGTCTTTTTTTGCCGCCGCCGTTGCATGACCCTCGAAGTAGTTGATCGCTTCCTGAATTAAGATGCGTAAAAACCATGCAGCAACAAGCACGCCCGTTACGAAGAAAATACGGGTGACAATGTACAATGACAGCGCATTGTAACCGACAAGCGCCGCGAAAATGGCAAACATGGCCGCAGCATTGCCTAAACGCCGCAGGGTGGTCCACTGATGGAGGGTTTTTGGGGAGTGCAACGTGCCCCTAGCTTCATCCAAGCGCCAAAGTGACTTGCGGCCAAGCATGAGGAGTATTGCCGCCCCAATGATGGCGACAATACTACTTTGTAGCCGGATCAACTCTTCGGTTGATCCAAAAAATGTTGAGCCGCTTTTTAAGATGCCATCTAGAAAAAATAAAATTGCCGCAGAAATCAAAAGAATTCTAACTTGGGCCGCCGAATTTGAAACCAAGGGAATAAGACGCCAGTCCTGAAGCCTTGGCGCGAACACTGCTGTCGTCACCCCATCGACGAAAAGCAGCGCCAATAACCCAAACCAGAGTGTAACGACAAAGGAATTCATCGTTGCGTTAACAAGACCGAGCATGCGAGCGGTTTCAACTACGACTAGGCCGCCAACGATACCAGGTACGACGCGCGAGGCAACGCGTAAGCCGGCCGCAACCCGGAGCGAGGATTGCGTTGGTTTGAAGGCCTGAATACGCTTTAAAAAATTTTTATCAATCCATCTACGGGCCGGGCCGAAGACAAAGATTGCAAAACAGAGTGCGGCCAAGAGTGATGCGATATGTGTCACCATATCTCCGGCAGCTCTACGTTTTTTTTGCCAAGCAGAAACCGTTTCTTTCAGACGCTGTTGCCCATCTTTAAAACTGAGCCAAGCTGGTTTCCAAACGGCTGATAACAAAGGCGACGTCCCGCGAGCCAGAATGTTGTCGTAAAATATCTTTCGTCGTGACGCAGAGATTTCTTTTAGTAATCGCGTCGCTCTGGCGATGTTTAAATCTGCCTGGCGGACTCCATCATCGATTACACGAAGTTCATCGGTCAATTGAGCCCGCAAAGATGCGGTATCAGGAGAATCGCTTTGGCCTGCTTCAGGCGCTGGGCCCAACCGTTCTAAGTCCGAAGTAGCGTTTTCACGCATATCCTTCAGCGGTCGCGAGGTGATAGCTGCATCGTCACGAACACGCCGTAGCCGCTCACGCAAGATAAGGTATTCCGGTTTTGGATTGTTTGCTAATTCGGCTGCGATTTCATCAAGCACCGCGCGGCGTTCTTCTACGCCCTGTAAAATTGGCGTGTTTCCTGTTTGGGCTGAAGCGCTTACAACAAACAGGACGAACAAAAATGACAAGAAGAATGCCGTGCGCTTCATATCCACTTTAACCTTTTAAAGATGAATGCTATGGCCACGCCCACCCCAACCATCAACAAACACAACACTAGAAATGCATAAGGACTATTGGCGCCAGGTATCCCGCCGACATTGACACCAAGCAAACCGGTCAGAAAACTAAGCGGCAGAAATATTGCGGCAACGATCGAAAGAACAAACATATTTTTGTTCATTTCCTCTGCTCGTCTTTCTGCCAGTTGATCATGCAATACCGCGCAGCGTTCGCGCACGGCATCAAGCTCTTCAACGAGGCGGGTTACACGGTCAGCAGCTTCACGCAAGTTTATTCGAGTGTTTTCATTGATAATCGGCGATGTATCGGTACTGAGACGGTTGAGTGCGTCTTTTTGGGGGGCAATGTAGCGCCGAAGAAAAATTGCCGTGCGCCGTAATTCTGCAATTTCAGATTGCGGTGTATTTCGCGCCATATCCAGGCTCGCTTCTTCTAGATCATCGGCGCGCTCAGAAAGATCAGTAATGACGGGTTCCATTCTTTCTGTAAGTATGTAAGCCAATGAAGCTACAAAAGCTCCCAGGCTTCGTGCGCCATCGCCATGCTCGATTTCATTCGCCAGATCGGTAATCGCTAATAGTTTTCGGCGCCCTACGCTGATGACTCGATTGCTCTCAAGCCAAAGACGGACCGACACCATATCCTCAGGGTCTGCGCCGGGATTAAGATTGACGCCGCGAAGTATAAGAATAATGCCGTCCTTATGATGCGTGCATCGCGGACGCGTTTCATCTTGAGTAAGAGCCTGAGCTACGACCGGATCGAGGTTCGCCATTAGCCATGCATCGCTGTCTGGCGTTTTTTCAAATCGCAACCAGCGAAAAACGCCATCTTTTACAGGCACGCCGATGTCGCATGGCGCGAGAATCGCCCCGGGGCCATTGGGCCCAATATCATAAGCCCTGATCAATCCATCCATTGTCGGTCATCCTTTACCTAGCACAGCGCCAATCCGGCCTGATCAGCCAGAACCCTCGCTCAGAATACCCTGCATTGGCGGCGCCGATGAAGGCGCCCTAATAAATATGCACTTTAGAAAATTAGGTATAAAAATAGCATATAGCAATATTTTATATTGCCACAGCAACAATTAGTGCATATATGACAAAATGTAAGGAACGATACGTATGACAAGACCAACAATCCAGGACGTCGCGCAAAAACTCACCGAACTTTATGAGAAGCCATTCGGCGGTAAACCAAGTGGGCGGTACCGAATAACGCCGAAAATGCTCCGCAAAATTGCTGAAAGAAGAAAGTTACCAGGCGGCTTTATCCGCGATTTGACCGATGAATTATTTGAGCTCGGTTTTGTTTTTTTAGATATGGAGACTTTTTATGCTGTCGCGAGCGGGAAAACATTCGTCAGCTACCGGCGCCTTGGCGAAGCAAGCCTCGACGGCGTCGATCAAAAAACACAAACGAAACACTAAGCCGTCCCTCAAAAAGAAAGCGCATCGCGAAAAAGTTATTGTCGGCTGGCGTGAATGGGTTTGTTTGCCGGAACTAAATATTCCGCCCTTAAAAGCAAAGATCGATACCGGCGCGCGGACATCGGCCTTGCATGCATACCGCATTCGTCCGTTTGAGAAAGACGGTACGTCCTATGTTGAGTTTTTCGTTCACCCGGTCCAGCGGCGACGCAATCCCGAAATTCGCTGCGAAGCGCCAATCCTAGGGCAACGACGCGTAACCAGCTCAACTGGTCATAGTGAGATGCGTTACGTCATAAAAACGAAAGCAGAAATCGGCGGAGAAACACTGACTGTCGAAGTTACATTGACAAACAGGGACCAGCTTGGGTTTCGCATGTTAATCGGACGCGAGGCTATTAGAGAAAAATTCATCGTTGATCCGGGTTGCTCTTATTGCGTCGGCCAGCCCAAGAAAATTAAACTCTGAAAGATATGAAATGAAAATAGCACTCTTATGCCGCAACGTTGATCTATATTCGCATCAACGCCTTCTTGAGGCTGCGACTACACGCGGCCATGAAATTCGCGCCATCAATCATTTGCGATGCTATATCAATATTACATCGTCAAAACCGGCGATCCATTATGAAGGCGAGAAGTTGGAAGGGTTTGATGCCGTAATCCCTCGGATCGGCGCATCCGCCACTTTCTTTGGTACTGCGGTTTTGCGTCAGTTCGAAGTTTTGGGGGTGTATCCGGTGAATGAATCGGTCGCTATCACGCGCTCTCGAGACAAACTTCGAAGCTTACAGCTTCTTGCGCGCAAGGGCGTCGGGTTGCCATCGACAGTCTTCGCCCATCGCACAAGTGACCCTGGAGATGTTTTGAAGATGCTTGGCGGCGCACCGGTGATCATCAAACTTTTGGAAGGTACACAAGGTATCGGCGTTGTGCTTGGTGAAACCGAAAAAGCTGCGGAAAGTGTTATCCAAGCTTTTGGCGGGGTGCGTGCAAACATCCTTGTTCAAGAATTTGTTAAAGAGGCCAACAACGAAGATATTCGTTGCTTAGTCGTCGGTGAACGCGTCGTTGCATCTATGATGCGCAAAGGTAAGGAGGGTGATTTCCGCTCCAATCTTCACAGAGGGGGTTCTGCGAAAACCATCAAGATTACCCCGACCGAGCGCGCAACCGCTGTCAGCGCTGCGAAAATCATGGGGTTGAATGTTTGCGGTGTGGATATGCTGCGATCCAGCGAAGGGCCCGTTGTCATGGAGGTGAATTCTTCGCCGGGCCTTGAAGGCGTCGAGAAGGCGACAGGAATAGATGTCGCTGGGCAGATTATCGATTTCGTTGAGAAAAATGCACGACCCAACCGAACAAAAACACGAGGAAAAGGGTAGTGCCGCGTCCAGTCTTTGAAATTGCTGACGAAGAAGTTGCACCAGGCTCACGAAAAACGGTCGAAATACCTCTTGGCGTCCTATCCAACCATACGCCAATGACCTTGCCGGTGCATGTCATACATGGTCGGCGCGAAGGCCCCGTCATGTTTGTTTCGGCTGCGATTCATGGTGATGAAGTGCTTGGGGTTGAGGTTATTCGGCGCTTGATGAAAGCTTCAGCGCTGCGCGGCCTGTGCGGAACTTTGATGCTCATTCCGATTGTGAATGCGTACGGGTTTATCAGCCATACAAGATACCTTCCTGACCGCCGCGATTTAAATCGTTCTTTTCCGGGCGGCCCTAATGGTTCGCTAGCCGGGCGTCTTGCGCATGTTTTTATGGCCGAGATTGTGCAGCGCGCCGATGTTGGAATTGATCTGCATACAGGCGCTTTGCACCGTGTGAACTTGCCGCAAATCCGTACAAACCTTGAAATAGATACATGCCATGATCTTGCTCACGCCTTTGGCGCGCCAGTTATTTTGCATTCGAACCTTCGTGATGGATCGTTGCGAGGGGCCGCACAACAAACGGGCGTCAATGTTCTTCTTTATGAAGCGGGAGAAGGATTACGCTTTGATGAGTTTGCCATTCGCGCCGGCGTAAAGGGCGTCATTGGAGTTATGCAGCATCTTGGCATGAGTGTAGCAAAGGCTCCCAAAAAAGCGCGCCCCAAAAGCGTGATTTCACGATCAAGCCATTGGTTAAGGGCGCCTGTTGGCGGTATTTTTCGAGCAACAAAAACGATTGGCGACAGTGTTGAACAAGACGAAGAGATTGGTGTCATTGCTGACCCTTTCGGGGAGACCGAAGCTAGCATTGAAGCGAAGTCGGCTGGCATCATCATCGGGAAAACCAATCTTCCCATCGTCAATGAGGGAGATGCACTGTTTCACGTCGCTAAAGTTTTTGACGCAGAAAAAGCGGGTGATCGCGTTGAGGAACTGGAACAGGAACTCGATGAGGACCCCCTGTTCGACGATGCAAACCTCGTTTAATTTTTAACGAGAACACGCCTTCTATCCACGCCGGCCTTTCATATCTTCAAGCATACGGATACGAAGCGGGCGGACGCCCGATTGATTGATCGGTTTTGTCATCAGAGGATCTCCTGTCATTGGTTGATGAGACCCCCATCAAACCAACCAGGAGCGCAGGCTACAAACTGCCGCAAACCATCAATGTTAAACCCAAAATCCGCCCCACGCGCCAATCCCGCGCGAGCGGGTTAGTTCTTTGGATAAAAGCCCAAGCTTGGTCGAATTCGCTCAATCATCTCATTTGCGCGGATATTAGCCAAATAGATCAATCAACAACCGCGCCAGCACCTAGGGTTGTCGCTGGATCAATTGAAACCGCCGCCGTCATTTTCTTTCGTATCAATGCGCCAAATGAGTTCTGAGCATCGACGTCCACGGAAACCAGATAGTCACAGCGCCCAGCATTGGCGGCCACAAAACTGGTTCGATAGTTTGAAAACCGGGCAGTTCGAGGGGCTTTAAGTTCTCGTTTGATGGCGTTCTTAGCAATATTGTGTGTCAGCCATTCACTGATTGCTTCGTCACAATCAAGCGCCGCCGGTGTGGTCGCAGCTAGGGCTGGTTTTTCTAAGCGGCGTTTTTCATCAGCCTTGTCCATGGCTGTATAATGAGAAACTTTAGAGCGATATTGTTCGTTTGCCGGATCAAGCACCAATAATTGTCGGTAGATTTCCAAATTTGCAGAGAAATCATATGCGGGTATCGGGCGTACCTTGGCTTCCAGCTCGGCAATTTTCTTCGCAACATCATCGTCTGATTTCGCGGGCGCATCTTTGCGCGCGTATCGGCGTTCCGTACCAGACTGCTTTTTCAAGGTATACGTCGCATCATCGATAATCGTCAGGTCAATGCGATCATAATCTCCGCAATATGTGAAGTACCTGCCGCTGGTCTCGGCAGACCGCACAAATCCGCCATTGTTTTCTAGATGGGTAGCTGCGCAGGAAAAGTCCGCTTTTAACTTCATCGCGGCGTCAAGAAACAACACCCTATGCACGAGGAAATCATCCGACCGCTCGATTGCAGCCTCAAATTGAGCTTTGGTAGCGTCATCTACTTTCGCCAGAATGATTGATACCACCGTCACGCCAGCGACTAAGGCAAAAAAACGCTTCATTCTATGGGCCTTTCAGTAGCGCCGTCCAAACATAAAATGGACGTGTTAATCTTTTGTTACTCATTGTCTGTAGATTGATAGGCTGCAAACAGCGTTGGATTCCAGCCATGGATATCCGCGCGCTCATCGGTAAAAATGTCAGGCAGATTCGTCAAAAACGGAGGTGGTCGCAGGAAGACCTGGCTTTTGAGAGCGGCCTGCACCGTACGTATATTAGCGGCATAGAGCGCGGCGTGCGTAATCCGACAGCCCTTGTCATTGAACAATTGGCGATAACGCTACACGTAAAGCCAGCGGCATTATTGGCAAATTGGATTGAACCCAAATAACGCCAACTTAAACTGAATTACCATGACAGTTTTCAACGCCACTATGGAAATGTATGATTAACCGTATTCAGGGTAAAATCCGGGCTATGTTCGGAATTTGCCTGTATCATGCCCAAAGACGCCATTAACAAGGCTGCTATTTGCTTGCCGGAAGAAAATCCGGAAACCGACAAATATGACTTTAGGTTGCTGCCGGCCGACGCCAAGCACATAGAGAGCCTGCTTGCCATCGACACTCCCCAGGACGCTAAAGCCGTCTGCAGACATGTTGAAGAAATAGGTCGTGGGTATCACGAAGCGAGAGACGTTCTCAATGTTGGACCAACAAGAGCGGAGCGTAATCGCGAAGTCGAAGCAGTTCTGAGAATCCTCAATAATCTAGAGAAGAAACTCAACGCGATAAGCTTGGGTGCGATCGACGATTTTGTAAATGCATTATCTGACCATCCATATTCGTTTTACGATCCGGATAATAGTGAGGGCGGGGCTCGTCAATTTGAAGAATTTAAAAAACGTTCTGATCATATCGCGGCGGCTCTTCCTTCTCATCTCGAGTTCTTAAAAAGAAACCGCGGACCAGCCAACATCAAAAGCATCGACCTTGCGATCCCTCGGATCATTCGGCTTTATGAATAATATTCCGGTGAAAAATTTACCCATACAGACCTTAAAAATGGTGAATATCGAAGTGCGCCCCAGTCACGCGGCGGAAGGTTCGTCCTTGCGGTCTTAAAGTCTATAGACCCAGGCCGTATTAAGGCAAACACTGTGGCGAGCGCGCTCACAAAATACCAACGCAAGGTAAGAGGTGCGGAAAAGTAAAATACCCAACCAGAATATGGCGGGTACTTTCCTTTTTATCATTTGATCAGAATACGTCAGGTTCGTTGTTGACGTTAACGAACCAAAGGAGATTCTGATGGTTAATATTGCGGCAATATACGCTAAACATGCCGAGTGCGCTTCAAGTAATGTCGCCCTAAATTGGGGGCTGCTGCGATGAAGCCAATACAATCCCTCTTATTTATCGAAACCCGCTCAATCGCGGACTTAAAACCCTACGCGAATAACCCCCGTACGCATTCCAAGAAGCAAATTCGCCAGATCGCCGAGAGTATTAAAACTTTCGGTTGGACGAATCCGATTTTGGTTGATGATGCGGATTGCATCATTGCCGGCTATGGCCGGTTTGAAGCAGCAAAGCTTCTTGAACTGGCCGAAGTGCCGGTCATTCGTTTATCGGCGATGACGTCGGCGCAAAAGCGCGCTTATATTATTGCTGATAATAAGCTCGCTGAAAACGCTGGCTGGGATGACGATATCCTGGCGATTGAGCTTCGAGGCCTGCTCGAGATGGATCTTGATTTTTCAATCGAGACCATCGGCTTTGAAACAGCTGAAATTGATCTCTTGCTTTCAAACGCCAATCAGAATGCCGAGCCTGAGCAAAACATTCCAGCGCCAAGCGCTGGCCCGGCAACAGCGCGCATCGGTGATTTATGGTTGCTTGGCCGGCATCGCTTATATTGCGGCAATGCGCTTGATATAGCCGCCTATGAGGCAGTCCTCGGGTCGGAGCGCGCCAGTGCGGTGTTTACTGACCCGCCTTACAATGTGCGCATTGACGGGCATGTTTGCGGCAAAGGCGCGATCAAGCATGAAGAATTCGCCATGGCGTCCGGCGAAATGTCAGAGTGCGAGTTTTCGATCTTTCTTGAGCGTATATGCAAAAACCTTGTAGCCTTTAGCGATGACGGCTCGATGCATTTTATCTGCATGGATTGGCACCATATTTTTGAGCTTTTATGCGCTGGACGTGAGCATTACGCCGAGCTCAAAAATATCTGCGTCTGGAATAAAACCAATGGCGGCATGGGCTCGCTCTATCGTTCCAAGCACGAGCTCGTTTGTGTGTTTAAAAACGGCGCCGCGCCGCACATAAACAATGTCGCGCTCGGCCGCTTTGGCCGCAATCGCACAAATGTGTGGGATTATGCGGGCGTGAACAGTTTTGGCGCCGCGCGCCTTGATGATCTTGAGGCGCATCCCACAGTAAAACCTGTCGCGATGATTGCTGATGCGATCCTTGACGTTACGCGGTGCGATGATCTGGTGCTTGATCCATTTTGCGGATCGGGTTCGACAATCCTCGCCGCAGAGAAAACCGGCCGCCGCGCCGTCGCGATCGAGCTTGATCCCAAATATGTTGATGTTGCGATCAAGCGTTTTGAGCTTGCGAGCGGTGAGAGCGCTGTTCTCGCCGCTTCTGGAAAAACATTTTCTGAAACTGAAATCGATCGCGCCTTTGAGCGCGCGATGGCGATGTGAATCAATAAGTAATGAGTAGCGTAAGGAATTAGATTATGTCCAAAAAAGACGATAAACCGAAAAGAAAGCCTACAGGCGATTATGAAGTGGGCTTTGCGAGACCGCCCGCAAGCAGCCAATTTGAGAAAGGCCAGTCTGGAAACCGAAAAGGGCGTCCACGTAAGAAAAAAGACAACGCACTTGATAAGGAAGAGTTTCGAAAAGTGTTTTTCGAAACTATGAGTGCCGAAGTACCTGTTCGGATGAATGGACGGGAGACAAAAATGCCTGCCGTAACGGCGTTACTGCATCGAACCCTTCAAAAAGCGCTTTCTGGAGACTATCGGTCAATGAAGCTTCTTTTTGACAAAATCGATGGCAACATGAAAATCGAAGACGTGATGCGCGAGGCGGAAGCTAATCTCTTGCCAAACAAAATCATCGTTGAGTTCGTTGACTCCGATGGCGAAGGCGGGCTGAAGAAATATAACCCTAAGGCGAAGGAGACCCTACTCGATGAAGGCGATAAATGCGAAGAAGGCGAAGATGCTTGGTTGAAATAAAACAAAAGCCTTTTGATTTCGATTCTGGGCCTTTTCGAAGGTGGGTAGTGTGAATAACGAAACTTTTGACTAGAAATTGGCCATAGCCTGGCCGAGTGATCGCATGTCTTTGAGGGTTTCGATGATCATCGTGTGCTCCAAAAGGTCTGACTGAAGCGGCTCATCACATGGGTAGAGCAATGCGCCAGTCGAGCGCTTCATGCTGCGTCAATAATCTCTCAGCATCGTGTTCCGGCAGTCCGCCCGCTTCAATTAGTTCAAAGAGCGCGCACCGTTCAGCTTCCAGCGCCATAATGTTGCTATTATCTGTGCTGTTCACGCGACGTTCCCGCTCAAGGTTAATGGGCGTTCACCACGGCGTATAAAATCCCGTAGTCAAGTGAACAAACTGATCTTTACAGAGAATAAATGACTGGACTTCTGTTCGGTTCCGAGCGTTGCTGTCCATGCAGCGCGGCTTCGACCGCTCCCTCCGCCCGGCCGTTACACGACGCTGGGCTTGTCGCAGTGTAACGACAGAGGAGATGAGCATGCCACGCAAATCGATCAAGAAACGATCAAAGAACGCCGCCGCTAAGGCACCGCGCCGTACAAAGAAAGATGCGGTACTGACGCTGCTCAGGCGGAAGACTGGCGCGACAATAAAAGAACTTGCCGCCGCTACCGGATGGCAGGCCCATTCGGTGCGGGGGTTCTTATCGGGAACGGTCAGGAAAAAACTGGGGCTTAAGCTTTCCAACATACGCGGCGATAACGGTGCGCGCCGCTATTACCTGAAGGCGGCGCCATGAGCAGGGCTGCAATCAGCACCGCGAAGCAACAAAAGATCGAGACTGAGCTTGGCACCCTCGAAACGCTGACCCATGCCGAGCTGAAGCTGCACTACACCGAGCTCACCAATGAGCCGCCGCCAAAGCGGATACGCCGCAAGCTTTTAACCCTCGCCGTCGCCTATGAGATCCAGCGTAAAGCCCATCGCGCGCTGGTTGAAAGAGCGCACCGGCGTCTTGAGGCCATTGGCGCCGCGACATCACCTGAGGGATGCTCGCGACTGCCCCACAAATCCCTGGCTCCGGGCGGACGCTTAGTGCGTGAATGGCATGGGAAAACCTATGAGGTTTATGTCGCGGATAATGGCGTCTATTGGGATGGCGCGCATTACCGCTCCCTATCTGCGGTCGCCAAAGCTATCACCGGGGTCAACTGGAACGGACCGGCCTTCTTTGGCTTGAGATCGGCAAGCCCATGAAACCGGTCAAGCGCTGTGCGATCTATACCCGTAAATCCACCGAAGAAGGGCTCGATCAGGAGTTCAACTCATTGGATGCTCAACGTGAGTCCTGCGAGGCTTATATCGCATCACAAAAGAGCCAGGGCTGGAAACTGGTCAAAACCCGTTATGATGATGGCGGGCTGTCCGGCGGCAATATGGAGCGCCCAGCGCTCAAAGCATTGTTACGAGACATCCATGACGGCCGCGTTGACCTCATTGTCGTTTACAAGGTTGATCGCCTGACGCGGTCGCTCGCGGATTTTGCCAAGCTGGTCGAGCGGTTTGATGAGCAAGACGTCTCCTTCGTCTCTGTCACCCAGCAGTTCAACACCTCAAGCTCCATGGGCCGGCTGACACTGAACGTGTTGCTGTCATTCGCGCAGTTTGAACGCGAGGTCACCGCCGAGCGCATCAGGGACAAGATCGCGGCTTCCCGCAAGAAAGGCATCTGGACCGGGGGCGTACCGCCGCTTGGCTATGACAATGTTGATCGCAAGCTCATCTTAAACGAGCCCGAGGCCAAGATCGTCCGCCAGATTTACAGCCTCTACCTTGAAAGCGGTTGCGTCAGATCGATCATCAGCATCGCCTATGAGCGAGGCTGGGTCACCAAACGCCGCGCCAATGGCAAGGGCGGCAAACCGTTCACGCGCGGAACGATTTATCATATCCTCTCCAACGCGATCTATGCGGGGCTGATGCGTCAGGGCGATGACCTTTACGACGGACGACACCGCGCCATCATCCCTCGTGAGACTTGGGACGCCGTGCAAGGAAAAACCAAAGCGCGGCGACAATGGCAAGGTGTGATCAAGAACCAGTCGAGCCCGCTTGCTGGTAAACTCTTTGCTGAAGGCCATCATCTGACCCCGACCCACACGTTCAAGAAGGGGCGACGTTATCACTACTATATCAGCCACGCTAAAAACTTGCACAGTGCTCCAACCCAGGATCGATGGAGACTGAGAGCGCAAGACCTTGAGGCTTGCATCCTCAAAGCGGTGCGAGACTGGCTGGTCTCGCCAGATGCGATTAAAGAGATCATGGCACCCGGCGCCGATGCTGGTTGCATTCGTACGATTGAGGAAACGCTTCATCAATTGGGCGCTCAGCTTTTCTCAATGCATCCTCATGCTGCACTGAAAATGCTCGCTCCGGCAATCAGTCGCATTGATATCACTTCTTCAGAGATCGCCATTGCTATTCGACCGAAGGTGATGATCAACAGTAAAACTCTTACCTCTGCTTTGGTTGAAGAGTGCTCTATCAAAGTGCCCGTTCAACTGAAACGCCGCGGCTGTGAGTTGCGGCTGATGTTTGGCGATATTGAGTTGCCGACAAGCCCGCGCGCATCGCTCGTGCACATGATCGAGCGCGCCCATCGATGGAACAATGAAATGCTGCGGGACAACGATCAAGAGCTTTCCGCCATTGCTCAAAAAGATGGCGTTGAACAATCGAGCGCTAGCAAGCTGATCCGCCTCGCCTATCTCGCCCCTGACATTGTTGAAGCGATCATCAAGGGCCGCGTGCCGATTGATCTGACAGCGGATCGTTTGCGACGTCTCCCAGCCTGCCTATTGACTGGAATGAGCAGCGCCAATTGCTCGAATTTGTCTAAAAACCACATCCAAAATAAGGATTTGTTACATCAATCTGCGAGCGCGGCGTCGCATGCTTGCGTCCAACTGCATCACACCAACTCACGAGTGGGTCACCCGAAAATTGCAAACAGAGATAAACTGCCAAGCGTCGCTATTTGCTCCGTTCAGAGATGTTTTTTGCTCAACATTCGGGCGCTCACACCCCGCAACCCCGCATAAAACGGGGCTCTCACGAAAGCGCTCAAAGGACCATGAAAATTGGATGACTGTGTGGTGGGCGGTAACGGGTTCGAACCGCTGACCCTCTCGGTGTAAACGAGATGCTCTACCAGCTGAGCTAACCGCCCATATGCGCGACAAGACGCGCTTCCTAGCGCGCCGGTCTTGAGGCTGCAAGCGCCAAAAGCGTTTTATGCGCCGCCCGGCGCAAAAACCGGCAAGCGCATTTTTGGCGCTGCCGGCTTTTTAGTGGGTCGGCCGATTGTTAAAACAACCCCGGCCTAGTTCAAGGCGTCTTTCAGACCCTTGCCAGCAGAAAATTTCGGCTGGATGGAGGCCGGGATCTGGATCTTTTCACCCGTCCGAGGATTGCGGCCTTCGCGCGCCTTGCGTTGGGCGGCGGAATAGGTGCCAAAGCCGACGAGACGAACGTCGTCACCAGCCTTCAGAGCATTGGTGATAGCATCGAGAACGGCGTCGACAGAACGCGCAGCGTCCGCCTTGCTCATATCGGCCAGGTCAGCGACTTTATCGATGAATTCGTTCTTGTTCATTCCTCCACCCTTTCTGTTCAGTTGCTTGTAATTGGGTAATTCCAGTGAGAAAGCCTGAGTTTATCACCCGCCAGCGCCGGCTTCGCCAAGACAAAATGGCGGAATATAAGGGTTTGCTTTCCACAGCCTGAGTAATCCATTGAATCTATTATGTTTTTCTTTTGAACGCTATGGATAAAATTCCGCCAAAGGACGTAAAATTATGGCCCCGCATTGGCTAATTCACCCGAAAACGGCTTCTCGATTCGTTTTGGAGACCTGAAAACATGGGGCCTGCAGGTGATCCGAGCCGAAATACCGGATGCAAAAAAGCGCGGGCCGCCATCAGCCCGCGCTTCATTGCTATCCGCCGCCAGCGTCCGTCAGTGGGTAACGATACGGCTCTGGCCATCGCTTTCCTCAGCCGGCGGCGTGACCGGTTCGGTCCACTCAATCGGCGTCAGTTTGCGCGTTAATGCATGTTTCAGGACATCATCGACCGTCGCGACCGGGATGATCTTGAGGCCCTCTTTGACGTTGTCTGGAATCTCGGCGAGGTCTTTTTCGTTTTCCTCAGGAATGAGCACCGTCTTGGTGCCCGCGCGCAAGGCCGCCAGCAGTTTTTCCTTAAGTCCGCCAATCGCCAAGACGCGCCCGCGCAGCGATATCTCGCCGGTCATAGCAATGTCTTTATGGACCGGCACGCCGGTCAGGACTGACACGATCGCCGTCGCCATCGCGACGCCGGCCGACGGCCCATCCTTGGGGGTCGCCGCTTCGGGCACATGAATGTGGATATCGGTCTTTTCAAACACCGGCGGTTCAATGCCGAACTCCGTCGCCCGGCTGCGCACATAAGACGCCGCCGCCGAAACCGATTCCCGCATCACCTCTTTGAGATTGCCGGTCGGCGTCATTTTGCCTTTGCCCTGCATCTTGACCGCTTCAATGGTCAAAATCTCGCCGCCGACCGAGGTCCAGGCGAGACCGGTAACGATGCCGACCTGGTCTTCGCCGTCAATTTCGCCATAGCGGAATTTCGTGACGCCGGCATAGTCGCCAAGATTGTCGGCGGTAATTTCGAGCTTCACGCTATTATCGGTCTCAAGTTCCCGCACCGCCTTGCGCGCCAGCTTGGCGAGTTCGCGCTCAAGATTACGCACCCCGGCCTCACGCGTGTAAAGCCGGATCAGGGCATAAAGACCATCTTCAGTGACCGACCACTCTTCGCTGCTGAGGCCGTGATTTTCCATGATTTTCGGAATCAGGTGGCGGCGCGCAATCTCAAGTTTTTCATCCTCCGTATACCCCGGAATACGGATGATTTCCATCCGGTCAAGCAGCGGTTGCGGCATGTTGAGGCTGTTGGCCGTGGTAATGAACATCACGTCAGACAGATCGTAATCAACCTCCAGATAGTGATCCTGGAAGGTCGCGTTCTGCTCAGGGTCCAGCACCTCAAGCAAGGCGGAGGCAGGATCGCCGCGGAAATCCTGGCCCATTTTGTCGATTTCATCGAGCAGGAACAATGGGTTCGATTTTTTCGCCTTCTTCATCGACTGGATAACCTTGCCCGGCATGGAGCCGATATAGGTGCGCCGGTGGCCGCGAATTTCTGCTTCGTCACGCACCCCGCCTAGCGAAACGCGGACGAACTCGCGCCCCGTGGCGCTGGCGATAGACTTGCCGAGCGAGGTTTTGCCGACGCCTGGCGGGCCGACAAGACACAAGATCGGGCCCTTGAGCTTGTTCATCCGTTTTTGTACGGCAAGGTATTCGATAATACGTTCTTTGACTTTTTCCAGGCCATAATGATCCGCATCAAGAACTTCCTCGGCTTTGACGAGGTCGCCCTTAACCTTGGTGCGGGCATTCCACGGTATTGACGTTATCCAGTCCAGATAATTTCGCACCACGGTTGATTCCGCCGACATTGGCGACATCTGGCGCAACTTTTTAAATTCAGCTTCGGCTTTGGTGCGCGCTTCCTTGGACAGTTTAGTCTTGGAAATTTTCTCTTCCAGCTCCGTCAGCTCATCGCGGCCGTCATCGCCCTCGCCAAGCTCCTTCTGGATCGCCTTCATCTGTTCATTGAGATAATATTCGCGTTGGGTCTTTTCCATCTGGCGCTTGACGCGGTTGCGGATTTTTTTCTCAACTTGAAGAACGCTCATCTCGCCTTCCATCAGCGCGTAAACACGCTCAAGGCGCTCGCTGGCGCCGAGAATTTCAAGGAGCCCCTGCTTTTCGGACAGTTTAATGTTGAGATGTGAGGCGACGGTGTCAGCCAGCCTTGCATTGTCGTCAATCTGGTTGATCGAGACAATCACTTCCGGCGGCACGCGCTTGTTGAGTTTCACGTAAGATTCGAACTGACCGATGACCGAGCGCGTGAGGGCTTCGATTTCGGTGTCGTCATCCTCATCCTCATCGATGAAGCTGGCTTCAGCCTCGAAATATTCTTCGGTGCGCGCATAATCCTCAACGCGCGCGCGCGCCTCGCCTTCAACCAGCACTTTTACAGTTCCGTCCGGTAATTTCAGAAGCTGCAGCACCGACGCAATCACGCCGACATCGTAAATATCGTCGACGCCCGGATCATCGTCACCGGCGTCTTTTTGCGCTACCAGCAAAATCTTTTTGTCGTTCTGCATCACATTTTCGAGCGCATTCACAGATTTCTCGCGCCCGACAAACAGTGGCACGATCATGCCCGGAAATACGACAATATCGCGTAGCGGCAGAACGGGATAAATTACCTTTTCACTCATAACAGGGTCACTCATAACGGCTCCTAAACGAGGCGAGACCCTAGTCGCGGCATCTCACCCGAATCATCCAATTCGTCCGGTCCATTGGGCGGCGGTTCGCGCGCCAGCGCAATGCTCGCCTGGACCGTAGCACAGCAAAGCAAATCCGCCCTTAAGACGCACCAACCGCCGCTCTGTTAAGCGGCGGCGGACAGTATCATTAATGTGGCTTTATTTGTCGCGGATTCAAGACGCCGGGGGCCAATGAGGAAAACCAGTCATAGGGGCCAGGAGAGGCCAGCGGCTGTTAGGCGCTGGCGTCCGCCTCGATGGCGTCTTCATTGCGCTCAGCATAGATGTGGAGCGGCTTAGCGTTGCCGTCCACAACCTCGCCATTGACGACAACTTCAACAACGCCTTCCAGCGTCGGCAACTCAAACATCGAATCGAGCAGGATGCCTTCCATGATCGACCGCAATCCGCGCGCGCCGGTCTTGCGTAAGATGGCTCTGCGGGCGATGGCGACTTTTGCATCGTCCGTGAAGGTGAGCTTGACGTCCTCCATCTCGAACAGGCGCTGATATTGTTTGACAAGCGCGTTTTTCGGCGCCGTCAGGATTTGCACCAGCGCATCTTCGTCAAGATCTTCAAGCGTTGCGATCACCGGCAACCGGCCGACAAATTCTGGGATCAGGCCGATGCGCAACAGATCTTCTGGTTCAACTTCGCGAAGGATGGCGCCGATCCGGCGATCATCCGGGTTTTTCACATCAGCGCCGAAGCCGATAGACGAGCCTTCGCCGCGGCTGGTGATCACTTTTTCAAGGCCGGAAAAGGCGCCGCCGACGATGAACAAGATGTTCGTGGTATCGACTTGCAGGAATTCCTGCTGCGGGTGCTTCCGGCCGCCTTGCGGCGGCACCGAGGCAACCGTGCCTTCCATAATTTTCAACAATGCTTGCTGAACGCCCTCGCCCGAAACATCGCGGGTTATCGACGGATTGTCCGATTTGCGGCTGATCTTGTCGACTTCGTCGATATAGACGATGCCGCGCTGAGCGCGCTCGACATTATAATCTGCAGACTGAAGAAGTTTGAGGATGATGTTTTCAACATCTTCGCCAACATAACCCGCCTCGGTAAGCGTTGTTGCATCCGCCATGGTGAATGGCACGTCGAGGATGCGCGCAAGCGTTTGGGCGAGCAGGGTCTTGCCTGAGCCCGTTGGGCCGATCAGCAGGATATTCGATTTCGACAGTTCAACGTCGTTGTTCTTGGCTGCATGATTAAGGCGCTTATAGTGATTGTGCACCGCGACAGACAGAACCCGTTTGGCTTGCGCCTGGCCGATGACATAGTCGTCGAGGACCTTATGGATTTCTTGCGGGCTAGGCACGCCGTCGCCGGCTTTGACCAGCGATGATTTTGATTCCTCGCGGATGATATCCATGCACAACTCGACGCATTCATCACAGATGAATACCGTCGGCCCTGCGATCAGCTTACGCACCTCATGCTGGCTTTTGCCGCAGAAGGAACAGTATAGGGTGTTTTTCCCGTCACCGCCGCTTTTCCCGCCAATTTTGCTCACTACAACAGAACTCCTTGCCCAGCACACATAACCTTCGCGACCGCAATATCCCGGCCAAATCACCTCAACGGACGCGCCTGGCAAATACCGCCAGCCAGGACGTGGCCGCTAAGATACCCGAAATTGGTGCATGAAGGGCGCCATATCCCGGGGGCATTGTTTTTATTCGACCATATTCCGCCCATATCAATCAAGAAACCATTTGCGAAGGTGGTTAATGATTGGGGTAAATTAAAGTCTTATGCTTCCTCAGGCACAGCCCGTTTCGACAGCACTTTGTCGACCAACCCGAACTCAACCGCCTCTTCCGGCGTCATAAAATGATCGCGGTCGAGGGTTTTCTCAATGGTTTCATAGGATTGGCCCGTGTGCTCGACGTAAATCTCGTTCATCCGGTGCTTCAACTTGATGATGTCTTGGGCATGGCGCTCGATATCGGACGCCTGGCCCTGAAAACCGCCTGATGGCTGATGCACCATGATCCGGGAGTTGGGGAGAGAAAACCGCATATCCTTCTCGCCGGCCGCGAGCAGCAGCGACCCCATAGAAGCGGCCATGCCAATGCACATAGTCGAGATGGCGGGCCGGAGGTAGCGCATGGTGTCATACATCGCCAGGCCAGCCGAAACCACGCCGCCGGGTGAATTGATATAGAGCGCTATTTCCTTTTTCGGGTTATCCGCCTCAAGGAACAAAAGCTGGGCGACGACCAGCGTCGATACGGCGTCATTGACGGGACCGGACAGGAAGATGATCCGCTCTTTCAACAGCCTTGAGAAAATATCAAAGGAGCGCTCGCCGCGGCTGGTTTGCTCAACCACCATGGGCACAAGCGTATTCATGTAAATATCGTGGGGGTCTTTCATCGACGTCCTCTCGTCCCAATGTCCGTAAGCCGGACATAATCGTTAATTGTGATCCTTAACATGGGGGCAAAAAGAACCAGCGCCAGCCCCCATCATCATCACTATATGCTAATGCGCTTAAGCGAGGGTTATTCTTCTGTAAATACAAAAATTTGTTCCGATCCGGCCAGGCTCGGGGGAGCCGGATGCGTATTCCCGGACAGACCGTCCTGATATAATCCATCTCGAATAAGAAACGGGCCGCAGTTTTCTGCGGCCCGCTATCAATCATCTTCTGGCTCAACCCCTTATGCTGCAGGATCGTCCCCATCGGGGTCTTCCATTAATTCTTCCTTAGAGACCGTCTTTTCACCCACTTTGGCGTTCTCAAGAATGTGATCGACCACGCGCTCTTCAAATAATGGCGCGCGCAACTGCTGCACGGCGCCTGGGTTTTTCTGGTAAAATTCTATGACTTCTTTTTCTTGTCCCGGATAAGCGCGCGCCATGTTAATCATTTCGCGCTGCAGATCGTCCTGCGGCACCTGAACTTCAGCGCGCTTGCCGATCTCCGCCAGCACCAGGCCGAGACGCACCCTGCGCTCAGCGATTGTGCGATATTCTTTTTTCAGCACATCTTCAGACTTTTCTTTGTCCTCATCGTCAAGCTCGGCGGCTTGCACCTGCTGCCAGATCTGATCGAACTCAGCGTCAACCATGCCGTTTGGCAGATCGAAATCATGCGCCTCATCAAGCCTGTCGAGAAGCGCGCGCTTCACATGGGCCCGCGAATGTTGGGCGTATTCGTTTTCAAGGCGCTCTTTGATCCGCGCTTTGAGATCGCCAAGGTCCTCCAGACCAACTTTCTTGGCCAGCTCATCGTCGATCTCGACCTTTTCAGGTTGCGCTATCTCGACCAGCTTAACGTCAAAAACCGCGTCCTTGCCGGCAAGATCGTTGGCGTTGTAATCCTCAGGAAAGGTCACCTTCACCTCGACATCGTCGCCCGCCTTGGCGCCGATCAGCTGTTTTTCAAAGCCCGGAATAAACGAATTTGAGCCGAGCACGATGTCGACATTCTCACCCTTGCCGCCGTCAAACTCTTCGCCGTCAATACGGCCGACATAGTTTACGGTGACCTTATCGCCGTCTTTCGATTTCTGGATTTCCTTGCGCGGCGTATAGGTGATCTGTTGATCGGCGACGCGCTGGAGCGCTTCGTTGATTTCTTCGTCCGTCACTTCTGCAACCGGGCGCGTCAGTTCCAACTCAGACGTATCGGCAGGCTCAAAGGTCGGCAGGATTTCTGCGTGAACATCATATTCAAGATCGGCCTTGCCGGCGATCACATCATCCATATCAGAATGAAAATGCGGGTGCGGCGACGCCGCCGGTTGGAGGTCGCGGTCGCTGAAGGCTTTTTGCGACGTCTCTGCGACGATTTCCTGAACGATCTCGCCCATCACGCCTTTGCCGTACATTTTTTTCAGAAACGAGACCGGCGCTTTACCCTTGCGAAAGCCCTTCAGATGCACACGACCTTTCAAGTCGTTCAGCCGTGCGATTAGTTTTTCATCAAGCTCGGAGGCCGGCACTTTGACCAAAAACCGCCGGTCGAGGCCTTCTGCACTTTTTTCAGTAACTTCCATTGTCATTCCTGTCGTCATTCTTTGGCGGACCGAAAACTCCGCTCGTCTTTGCATCGCGTCTCGCACCGGCTCTTTTGATCCGACTTTCGCCGGACTGGCAACGAATGGTGCGGATGAGAGGACTCGAACCTCCACGCCTCTCGGCGCCAGAACCTAAATCTGGTGCGTCTACCAGTTCCGCCACATCCGCAAACTTCAAAAAAGCCGCGCAATAAATAAGCGGGCCGCTGCGCCCCAACAAAACAGGAACATCGGCGACCCGTGAATTCGGCGGCTTCTATAGCAGACAAACCGGTCCTGTCGAGCATCACAGGCGTTTTTCGAACCACATAACGTCGTGGAATCGACCAAATTTCCGCCCGACCTCGTTTAAAGTCGCAACATGGGCAAAACCGAAGCCCTCATGGAGCGCGACTGAGGCCGGATTGGGCGCGACAATCAGCGCGTAAGCGCGATGGATATCGGCCCCGGCAAGCCCCTCAAACAGCGCTTTGTAGAGCGTCTTGCCGAGGCCCTCGCCCTGGCCCTCAAGCGCCACAAACACCGAAACCTTGACCGATGTCTCATAGGCGGCGCGGGGGTCGAACGCGCTGGCGCTGGCAAAACCCAATATGCGGCTGTCCGCGTCCGCGCCAATAATTACCGGATATCGCGGGTCGCCGGGCCGGTCGTCGAGCCAGCAACGCCGCTCCGCCTCAGTGTATTCAACGGTTTCAAACGTCGCAGCGCTTTCACGGATAAACGGGTTGTAGATGGCGTTGATGCCAGACGCGTCATCGATAATCGCCGGACGCAGGATAAATGGCGTCATTCTTCCCCGGTCCCATGTTCCGGCTCCGCAGGTTTTTGCGGCGATAACAATGACCGCAGCACGGCCGGAATTGCATTGGGCAAATCCTCTGCGATGAGGCCGGGCCCGGCCATCTGACCGGCGGCGCCATGGAACCACACGCCGGCGCAGGCGGCTTCAAACCCATCCATCCCCTGGGCGCGCAAGCCGGCGATAAACCCGGCAAGAACATCACCCGACCCGGCGGTGGAAAGCTCCGGCGACGCATTGACGTTGATGGCGGCGCGCCCGTCCGGCGCCGCAATCACCGTATCCGCGCCTTTATAGACCACCACGGCGCCGGCCTTGAGGCTCGCCGCACGGGCGGCGGCAAGTTTGCCGCCCGCATCGCTGCCATCGCCAAACAGGCGCGCAAACTCACCGCTATGCGGGGTTAAAACATCGCCCTCGCGCAGCGCGGCGAACAGGCGCGCTGGGTCTGTGGCGAAACTGGTGAGCGCATCCGCGTCAAGCACCGCCGCCGCGCGCGAGGCTAAAATCGCCAGCACCGTGTCGCAGGTTTGCTCAGCTACGCCCGTCGCTGGGCCGATGATGACGGCCATCGGGTATTTGTCCGCACCCTGTAGGTTGCCGGCAATCTCCGCCGGCGTGTCAGCCTCGCGCAGCATAATCGCGGTCAGATGCGCGCGATGCACCGCGGCCACCTCGCGCGGCGCCAAAACCGTGACGGCCCCGGCGCCAATCCGCAACGCGCCCATCGCCGCCAGCCTAATCGCGCCGGTCTGGTTGGGCCCGCCCGACGCGGCCATGACATGGCCTCGAGCATATTTATGCGTCTGCCAGCCCGGGCGGGAGAACTGTGCGCTCCAAACCGGTGGTTGATTTTCAAAGGTCGCCGGACTGGGCGCTGCGTGTTCGACGGTAATGCCGATATCGGCGACATCGACGCCGCCGCAATGGGCCCGTCCCGGAAACAGGAGATGGCCGGTTTTCTTTTGAAAA
>JAJFFX010000084.1 GCA_021776455.1 Hyphococcus sp.
AGTTCAAAGTTCAAAGTTCAAAGTTCAAAGTTCAAAGTTCAAAGTTCAAAGTTCAAAGTTCAAAGTTCAAAGTTCAAAGTTCAAAGTTCAAAGTTCAAAGTTCAAAGTTCAAAGTCCAAAGTTCAAAGTTCAAAGTTCAAAGTTCAAAGTTCAAAGTTCAAAGTTCAAAGTTCAAAGTTCAAAGTTCAAATAAAATGTGGACCGAGTTAAAAAGTAAACACACAAGGTCAGCCACCAAAAAGTGGCTGTAAGTGATAAGTGACCATTTTGAACTGGATCAGCCTGAAACGCCTAAACTCACAGCCACCAAAAAGATGGCTGCAGCCACCAAAAAGATGGCTGTGTCTTAAAGGCAAGGCTATCACAGGCAAAGGAATGAAGATTGAGTGTGAGTACTGTCATAAGAGGGTAGAGCAAGGTGGGATTGGAAGACATCATAAAACCAAGGCGTGTCTTACCTCACAGGGGAGAATTGTTGTTGATAGTGCATATGAGTGCGAATGGTGTGGTGAAGGCTTTCAACGGGCGGATGTACATAAGAAGCACGTAACTAGATGTAAGCACAAAGACAGAGCCTTGCACACTTCGACAGAGGACCGACTTCGTATGAGGATCAGATCTCTTGAATCGGAGCTTGCTTCAAGAGATAGTGTGCTGATGTTCAGGGACTCGGAGATAGAGGAACATGATGCTATAATAGCTAAACTCGAGCTAGAGAATAAACTGCTCCAGAAGGAGATCTCAGTACTAAAAGCTTGTCCACCAGTTGTCAACAACATAACCAATAACAACATCAGGGTTGACAAGTTCGTAGTTCAGGAGTATGCCAAAGATAACTTTGTCCCTCTAACCGAAGGATTACTGAAAGAGTGTCTGAGCGTCGGCGTCGATCCTATGCTATTACTGAGAGGTCCAGAGGCGGTTGCACAACTTATCCTAGAGACCAGTCTCGAGGGCAGGGATAAATTCGCTTGTACTGACGCCTCGAGATCGGTATGCCACTGGAAAGAGATAGATCATACGGTGATCACAGACATGAAGATGAAGAAGTTGATGCCGAGGCTTGTTCGACCGATCTACGGAGCGTACAGTGCGGCATGGCGCAGCGACACTGACATCAGCACGGACGAATATCAAGCTGTTGGAGAAGTGGTTAGTAGATTGCGTTCTATCTCCGTTGGGAAGGATGTACGATCCAAGTACTATAATGCCTTGGCTCGGCAGATTATGGACGCGAAGTGTGACCTACTGTACATGGTCGACGAAGAAGGTGATTGGATTGAGAGAGATGAAGAATCGTAAAAATTCTTAGTTACGGATCGCACCGTCACTTAGAAGTTCGAATTCATTTCCCAACTGATTGTAAATGGGGAAGATATCAACAGATGCATCACAGAGCGATAAACCAATCCTTGTTCTCGACCTTGATGAGACATTGATCAGCTCCTTGCCAAGTGAAAACTATGGAGACAAGCAGAAAGACAAGGCCAAGAAGTTCGAGTTTGAGAATATGGACGACTACTACATCGTGTTTGAACGCCCAGGGTTACAGACCTTCCTCGACTACATCTTCGAGAACTTTATTGTGACAATCTGGACAGCCGCCACCAAGGACTATGCTGCCTTTATAGCTGACAAGATGCTTGTGAAGGGTAAGCCTGAACGTAGGATAGACATGATGCTTTTCTCGTACCATTGTGACGTCTCAAAAAAGTGCATGAAAGGTAGCAAGATGATGAAAATGCTCTGGGAGGTATTCGACCTCGAGGGTTACAACGAAAAGAAAGTGGTAATCCTTGATGACCTACCCGAGGTTCATAAAAACAATCCGTCAAACCATATAAAAGCCAAGCCTTTCAAGTTCACTGACAAAGGGAGTGAGAATGATACATTTCTAAGGGACCTCCAGCCCAAGTTAGCCAAGATGTGTGAACATATTAAGTCAGGTGGTTCCGACCCTGGTAAAGTGATTGAGGGATAACAGACGAAGTTATTTATTTCTAATTAATAAAGGATGAGGTATAGACATTCCAGATTACGCAGACGCTCTAGGTCACGAGGACGCAGACGCTCTAGGTCACAAGGACGTAGACGCTCTAGGTCACGAGGACGCAGACGCTCTAGGTCACGCTCTAGGTCACGAGGACGTGGACGCTCTAGGTCACGAGTGCGTAGACGCTCTATGAGGTTGCGAGGTGGAAGAACCCCGGAAATGGAATGGTGGGAAATCTGGGCACAGGTATACAAAATTGTAACTAGACTAAAGAACGGTGATAATATACCAATGGCTAGTGAAATCGTACAGACACAGATGAATAGACTTAATATTATTTCTGACAGTGTAGAGAATGAAGCTGAACTTGATTTAATGGCTCATGCCTTTGAGGACCTTGAAGAGTACATCATGAGCACCTACGCCGCAGTCGGATAAATAACATATACTAACCAAGTTTAATCTAAACTCATAGCTATGAGTTTAGACTTCAGCATTGAGGCGAAGATGGCGTGGGTAGATCCAATCGGGGCTACATCTTTCATTCCCGTCCAATGTGGCTATCAGGATCTGTGAGTCTCGGACATCGGCAGGGTATAATTGATTTACGTTGCCTGACTAACTCCGTCAAACAAAACTATGCCTTATTACAAAGCCTTTGACAAAGATCTCCGCTGCAGAGGACTGCAATACACCATTGGAGAGACTACAGCCGTTGGAGGAAAGATAGAGATGTGTAGGAACGGTATTCACTGCTGTAAGCAGGCTATGGACTGTCTTGACTACTATCCGCTCGACTCTCGCTTCTGTGAGGTATTACCCTCTGGTGAGGTAATTACGGAAGGGGATAAGACTGTCTGTAGAGGAATTACTGTGGTTAGAGAAGTTGTAGGAGATCGACTCTCTGACATCTTCGACGGTCCGTATGAAAAGCGGCATGCAAATGGTCAACTGCGGCAAGAGTTCACCTACAAGGACATGAAGCGCGAAGGCCCGTGTAAGTGCTGGTGGGAAAACGGTCGACTGATGAGAGAGTTCTCCTATAAGGATGGGAAACAAGAAGGCCCATATACATCTTGGTATGACGACGGTCAACTGTGGATTGAGTGTACTTTTAAGGACGGCAAGCTGGATGGTCCGTTCAAGAGTTGGTGGGGGGACGGTTCATTACAAACGGAATACTTCTATAAGGACGGGGTCTTGGATATTGTGCATGCATGTCGGGTCGCAAATGCTGATAACTCTAATTGAATAAAATATCCTGGTATATAAACATCGAACAAATGACAGACTTTGACCTTTTTGATAAGGCACTTGCGAAGTGTGGTAACTCCTCCGAGGAGAAGCCCGTAAAGAAGGCAGGGTGTCAGCACTTGAATTTAGTAGATGAAAGCGGTGCCATAACATGTACGGACTGTGGACAGGAGATAGAGCGGGCCACGGACGATAAAGAGTGGCGGTTCTATGGGTCCTCGGACACTAAACGTTCTTCAGATCCCAATCGAGTTCAGAAGAGGAAGGTGGATGAGAAAGGGATCTTCAAAGACGTCGAGAACATGGGGTTCAGCGAGAAAATCGTCACCATAGCAAACAGGATCTATCAGGATGCTACGGGTGATGACATCTTCCGGGGTAACACAAGGAAGGCGCGAATCTTTGCCGCGATATACTACGCATACAAGCTTGAGGAAGACCCACAGGATCATATGAAGCTCCTGGAGGTTTTTGGTCTGTCTCGAAAGGTGGCCCTTACTGGGATGAATAATCTCAATAGGCGGTCACCAAGAGATGCTAAGTTCAGGGATGTAGACATCACACCGGCACATCTCATTCCGGACATCATGGATCAGTTCGATGCAACAACTAAACAGAAGAAACAAGTAAAAGAACTATACAACCTCATTGTCAACAAATCATCACGCCTTAACGGGAGTCGACCGAACAGCGTAGCTAGCGCATTGGTCTACTATTACATAGTACTAAAAAAGATGCAGATCACACTTAACCAGTTCGCGAACGTGGTAAACTTATCGGCCCTCACTATCGATAAACTCGCCAAAGAAATCAGCGCCGTCCTTAACACGCCGGACGTTATGTAGGATTACTCTTAAATCCAGGGGATTTAAGAGTTCGATGAAAGTGCAGGTGAAGCCGTAGCTAGTCCGACTATCACAATCTAATTAGATTGGACTGATATGTAATTAGATTTAAGATCAGTTGCCAGATACAAAACTGGAAGTCGAGCCTTGAGAACTTACGATGTATGAGCACACCAACAACCACCTTTGTTGCCTACGAGGTTGTGACCCTCATGGGTTACGCAAATGTGACAAGCACTCTAACACCGTTGAAAGACTATCCGAGAGTTACATGCGATCACGGTAGAGCGTGTCAGGGCGTCGGAGCTGTAGAAACTATGCAAGGTATGACACGGTGAAAAGTGTGTTTGAACTTTATTCTCTAGCATCGTCCGCCAATAGGTTAAATGAAGTGTAAGGACTGGTGAAGAGTGTATGATAGACCGAGGAAAAACCGAAATTGATGGGACGACGATAAATCAAACTAGTCACAAACATGCGTGGTTCACTCGTCAACATTTATAAAGCGTGGGTAACTGCGAATGCAGTAGGAGGTGGATCAATCGCCATTCTTGATAACCAGAGCGCGGTGAGCTGGTCGCGTCTCGATAGCGATCATTCATTCGCACACAAGAGTCTCCACTTTGGGGTTGCTATGACAACAGCAAGTACAGTCATCGCCAGTGGATCTCTAATCGCTGGGTTGGTTGCCGCTACGGCCCCAGTATCAGTACCACTGTACTATTATCATAACAAAAACTTGGTGAGACACTGGCCTAACTAATAGCGAGGCTGATCGATCAACCGTGCCTCCCTATAAAAGCTTTATACAAGGACCTCCGCTGTAGAGGACTACAGTACGAGATTGATAAGGTTATATCCGGTTAACTGGTGTAGGAGGGATGGCGAGGGAGGGCCTAATCAAGTCCTGGCATGAAAATTGTCAACTAACGTACGAGCGCACCTACAGGCATGGCAAGCTCGACGGCCTGGTACAAAAACGGTCAACTGTGGGTGTGGAAAAGAGTTCAAGTTCATCTACAAGGAGGGTCTGTGCACGTTAAGAATAGTGATAATAAATTGATTTAATTTGTGTGACCAACCAGGTCAAACAAACTATGACTTACTACAAAGCTTTTAAGGAAAATCTCCATTCTAACTGGCTCCAGTACACTATCGGAGAAACTACATCCGTCAAGGGTAAGATAGAGACGTGTAAGAATGGGATTCATTGTTGTAAACAGGCTCTGTCATGTCTTAATTATTACCCGTGGAACTCTCGGTTTTGTGAGGTTCTCCCGGTGGGAGAGCATTTTACTGAGGGGGACAAGACTGTATGTAGAGGAATCCATGTAGTCAGAGAAATCACTGGAGAGGAGTTGTCTATTTTGATCAGCGGTCTACGCACGAGATGGCATGAAAACGGTCAGCTGCAGGAGGCGTGCACTTTCAAGGACGGGAAGAAGGATGGCTTGTGTAGATGGTGGTACGCCGACGGCTCACTGCGGAAGGAGTGTTGTTACAAAGATGATAAGGGAGACGGTCCAGATAAGTACTGGCACGAGAGCGGTCAACTGCAGCACAAGTGCGCCTACAAGGACGGCAAGTTGGATGGTCCATATAAGGAGTGGTACGCGAACGGTCAACCGTGGCGCGAGTGCGCCTACAAAGACGGAGAGTTGGATGGTCCGTACAAATGCTGGCATCCTGATGGTCAGCTGCAGGAGGCGTGCACCTTCAAGGACGGGAAGAAGGATGGCTTGTGTAGATGGTGGTACGCCGACGGCTCACTGCGGAAGGAGTGTTGTTACAAAGATGATAAGGGAGACGGTATATGCAAGGAGTGGCACACGAACGGTCAACTGCGGAATGAGTGGATTAGAAAGGACGGGCAGTTGGATGGTCCGTACAAATGCTGGCATCGTGATGGTCAGCTGCAGGAAGAACGCGCCTACAAAAATGGAGAGAGGAATGGGCCGCACAAAGGGTGGTACAATAATGGACAACTGTCGTACGAGTGCACCTTCAAGGACGGTAAGATGGATGGCCTATGCAAGGACTGGCACGAGAATGGGCGAGTGTGGGCTGAGTATACCTATAAGGACGGTAAGCTGGATGGCCAATGCAAGGACTGGTACGAGGATGGTCAACTAGAACAAGAGTGCACCTACAAGGACGGTAAAGAGTGCACCTACAAGGACGGTAAAGTGTGTAATTGATTTTATTTGTTTGACCAAGTTGGTCAAACAAAATTATGACTTACTACAAAGCCTTTGACAAAGATCTCTGTTGTAGGGGCATGCAATTCTCCATCGGAGAGACTACGTCGGTTGAAGGAGAGATAGAGATGTGTAAGAACGGGATTCACTGTTGTAAGCGGATTACAGATTGTCTTCGATATTACGAGCGAGAATTGTCCCGCTTTTGTGAGGTAGTACCCTCTGATGAAATGATTACGAAAGGGGATAAGACTGTTTGTAGACGCATTACTGTGGTTAGAGAGATTGTAGGAGAAGAGGTCTCTGCTCTCCTTACAGGCCCATATAAGTCCTGGCATGAAAACGGTCAACTGGAGGAAGAGGGCACCTACAAGGATGGTAAGTTCGATGGTCAATATAAGCGTTGGTACGGAGACGGTCAACCGTTCATCGAGCGCGTCTACAAGGACGGCAAGCTGGAGGGTCCATATAAGGAATGGTGTAGAAACGGTCTACTATTCAAGGAGTGCACCTATGAAGAGGGTGAGAGGGAGGGTCTATACAAGCAGTGGTACGAGAACGGTCAACTGTGGTACGAGCACGTCTACAAAGATGGCAAGTTGGATGGTCCATATAAGTACTGGCGTGAGAACGGTCAACTGTGGTACGAGCATGTCTACAAGGACGACAAGTTGGATGGTCCACATAAGTACTGGTACGCAAACGGTCAAATAGCACAAGAGCACACATACAAGGACGGTAAGATGGATGGTCTATACAAGGAATGGTATAGAAACGGTCTACTATTCAAGGAGTGCACCTATGAAGAGGGTAAGAGGGAGGGTCCATACAAATCTTGGTTCGATGACGGTCAACTGCGGGACGAGTGTACACTCAAGGACGGTAAGCTGGTATGAGAGCGATCAACTGCGGGATGAGTCTACATACAAGGATGGGAAGCGGGATGGTCTATACCGGGTGCGGTACAAGAACGGTAGCTGAGTGTAGAATGTACTTATAAGGATGACGTGCTTAACGGCTCGTTAATCAGTATTATCCAGATGAGCAACTACATAGTCTCCAAAAGAAATGGCGGGATGTCACGGTTCATGCGCGACTCGGTCGTGTTCCTGAGTTTTTGTAAGGGCGGAAGGTGACCAGCCAACTTTCTAGAAAATATACCCGCGTTGACGATAAGTTAGAGGGCCTCTTCGTAGCATGGGGTGAATCGCATGAAGCCGTATCCAACATGGATACGGCTTGTTTGTTGAGACTGGATTAGAGGTCCAAAAGGAATGTTGCGAGAAATAAATGGTTGACCGTAAAGAAGTATGGAAGGTCGTTAAGCCTCGTCGCGGGACTCGACGATCAGGAACATATCCAGCCGTCACACATGAGCTGTTGACTGCTGAAGATATGCGGCTCTACACTGAACGGGCTAAGATAGCCAATACCTCGACTAAGCTCATAATAACTGAGCAGAACACCAGATCTGGATCATTTGGGCCGCACAAACATGTCTCGGGTCGTCAAGGGCCACACCGTCGACGATCTAGAATTAGGAGGAGGAGATCGAGCCGTAAGGAGAGTAAGGAGAGTAAGGAGAGTAAGGAGCGAAGCAGTAATCAAAAGGAACTCGACCATCGTGGCTCGAGAAGCCCCCCAAAAGATCCGGAATACCGCAGGCGTAGGAGCCGATCCCGTCGACGGAGCCGTGTCCTCCGTTCGTAAGTTGCCGATCACGCTTGATGAAAGCTACAGCTGTAAGTGTTTGCAAAGCCGGATACTTTTGCTTCTGGGTAAGACCCCACTGGATTTGTGGTCACACAGCTTACATCGAAGGGTGGAGTATATGTTTTCTTTGTGACGCTCGGTGGGTCTTCCGTCCCATCAACAGGAGTCATAGTATCATAGTATGCGGTACAAGAAGTGGCCGCCTCGGTTTGGGTACCGGCTGTTAACCAGACAGTGTTGGCCGTAGCATCACCAATATTTTCGACACCGGTTGGAGCCTGCGTACATAGGTTCAAACAAACGCCGGTTTGCCCGGTGACCACGGGCTTGTTCAATGGGTCGAGACATCTGAAGTTAGGGCCACAGTCAGCATCTTTGGTACATCCTTTTTCCACGGTGGGAGGAGGTATACCAGTGAGAACACGTGTGCTCGTGTCACCGGTGTATCCGGCTGGCCATAGGCTACCAGTCGCACCATCCATGAGTCCTAGTTCGCTAAACCAGTGGTATGGTATAAATGACGCCTCGTACAGTATCATGTTGGATGCTCCCGTCTTACTAGCAAAAGTATTGAACCAATCGTTCATCTCCGCCCATGTCCAGTATGAGAACCCATCAAACACACCACATGCCCGTGTACCTTGGGGCGGAGCGACATCAGGTTTGTTATTCCCGAACATCATGTTCGCACATACTGTGCTGTTCTTGTTCGGTGTCGGGTATATAGATTTCTGTCCGTTCTGGATGTAAAAGGAATAGCAGTCATCGTCGTCTTTGTCGCAGAGGCTAAGGTTTTCGATAGAGAAGCTCGGCCAGATGAACTTCTTACCGTATAGATCGGTAGCATTAGAAAAATTCTCTTTCCTGATTCCGTCAACCTCAGCTCCCCACTTTCCATCCCCGAGCCAGTTGGAACAGCAGTCAGATCCTTTTTCTCCGGCTGTGTACTCGTAGAACCCTTTAGCGTTCCCACGAAAGCGTCTGTGTGGGTTAAGACTTGTACAAGCAGTGCGAGCGAAGTTGTATGATCCAGGATCGCCACCACAGGGAAGCTGATTGCCAGCGTACCAGTAGTTCTCTGGTACCGATATTGAGTTGTAGGTCTTACCGTCATCTCCTATTGCCTTTGCACCAGGTGTGCCAAGACCAGTCGCTAAAAAGAGGCGTGTTTCATATTCTGACTGTACTGGCGTTTCGGGAGGACTATAGTTCGGTTTTGTAGCCCCTACATAAGCGTTATCGAGATCAAAAGTGACCCCGATGTGAGCTTCCATCCACGGAATATACTGACCAGGGTCCCCACAACTACAACCTTCTTTGTCCATGTGAAACCACAACTGTTGGAGGACGACATGAGGATCGCTGCTACAGTTAGGGAGTACGTAGTTGTTGATGAAGTGGATGACAGCTCCCCAAATCCACAGAGCACAGCTATCATCACCACCAGCTTTCCCTGCTGGGTCGATACAATCACTGAACGTTGTTACTCCTCCAGGCCAACCCTCCCCGACGTATGGAGGGGGTCCAAAGGCTTTAGAGGTAAGGGGATTAATCAAGTTGACATAGTCGCCTCCGCTACCGTCACTGTTAGTTGAGTAGAACCCAGCGGCAACATCTTGTACGCCTTTCACTATGGACGACGAACCTGCCCACGGGCCATCCTTAAAGTTTGTGTAGAGGAGTATACCAGGACTGATGTTACTGGCTAGGGCTGCGTCAATGAAATTCTTTGCGACCCATGTACCATATAGAGCTCGGTTGGCATTAGTTGACGGAAAGGTCTTCCCTCCCTTGAGTAGCCATGTCATGTTCTTATCGTCCGGCCATACCACCATCGGGAAGCACAATCCCGAGATTCCGTTTGAGTTCTGTATCTTAGACTTGACGCAGAATTGGAATAGTAGATTAATATAGTCGAGTGCACCAGCTTCTAGTATGTAAGATGGTAACTCAAACCATGTCATAAAGAGTCGCGGTAGCGGATTCGGCACGACTATGGCCTTATCGTCCACGCATTGTCCCAATATGGAGGTCGTGCATCCAGGCGTGGACGATGGGTAGTCAACACATGGACTGGTTGTGCCAAGTACATCTTCTGGTTTGAGGCTTTTGCCGTTAATTCCATCGAAGTACATCCCGTACGGACATATCGATCCGATACCATCGGTTCCCACTTTCGAGTCTCCCTTCTCAGGGGGCTTACCGACCTTGATGCCATACATCATGTCGGAGTCGGTCACCCACTGTGCTTGATCGTCGATTACGTTTCGTATCCATGATCCGAGAGCAGCTTGGTCAGCATCAGACTTAATGTATCCACTTGGAGGACCTTTGGATCCCCACGGATCATGACAGTTTGAGGTAGCACAACCTGGAGCTGGAGGAGTTGGAGGAGTTGGAGGAGTTGGAGAATGATGGTCACTCTTAGAGTAGATGTAGACAGCTATACCAGCTACTATCACGAGAACAAAAACTATACTGACGCCGATTAATCCAGACTTCCTGCTTTGCATACTTTATTCGTGGTACGAGTAAAGTATTTCACTATGGGGGTTGAACGTAGCGAAGACATGGGCAACCATCCTTGGGACCAGGAGTGCCGTAGTTGACTGATAAATCGGTGAGCGGGTAGAGAGGTGGAATGTACACGCTCTGGTTAGTGATATACCTTTCTACACTACCACCATAGCGACAATCATTGGCGACGTCTTGCTGCATAAGGCCTTGATCTACCCGGTATGGGATATTGGGTGGAAGAAATCCGCACTTGTAGTGATCAACTGGGTTCAAGTAGTTCATTTGTTACGAGTAACATTATTTAAATGTAAGTGGGATCTGGGAAATGAGTGAGCATGGACAGATGATTCAAGACTATGAGCCAGAAAAGGATATCGTGTATGCAGGAGTGACTACGTACTTCAACAACCCAACCATGGTGAAAATAGAGAGCGCTGATCCAAACTATGCTCAGTATATGACGCGGACTTATTGCCTCCTTACCAACGAGTGTCAGTACTTGATAGCGATTGTGAAGGAGGACTACATGCCTCTTGGGCACAGCCAATTCCTTAGCAACTTGTTTTGGGTATGTTTCCAGACGCGGACGCTCCCCAAACGAGATGATGTTCCATCTCATAACTATCAGCCAAGTCGGTCTGGCGTACTATGGTCTCCGATCACAAGAGTCGCAAAGACCGACAAGTCAAGCACATACAAGTCCGACGAGTTCCCAATCACGGTTACTCTTCTTGGCGAGAGTAAAGGAGGAGCACCGTGGCAAGATGCTGGAAACATTGTTTTGGCTCTCCAGAGCTTCCAGACCATCGTTACCTTTAATGAAGAGAATACCGTCTAAAGGGGTACAACCGTCTTGTAAATGGTAATCAACACAGTGCTTGAAAGCGACTATACGGAGCCTGAAAGGCCCTACTCGACAAACGAACTTCTTGATATGCGGAAAGCTACGTGTAAGATGGCACGGCTTGGAACAGTGCGCGCGGAGCATTACCGCGAATGTAGTCACTTCTACACAGTTCCGAAAAACGGTAGAAAAGAAAAGAGGATCGTCGAGACTAACGGTGAGGATGTTGGGAATTGTTCGGTATGTTGGAGGCTTAGCAAAACACCAAGGCGTCTTCGTGGGCGAGCTGATGCGCTTGTTTCTGAGTACATGGAGATGTTTAGGGACGATTGCGTACCGTCTGAGCTTTCACACCCAGTCGTCGACCTAGAAGAATCATTCTACAAATGGCTATACTTAGAGAGCCGATAATTGGTTTTTGATAAGATCCATATCAAAACCCTACGAAACTGTAATCATGGAACTCTAGAGGAAGGTAGGTTCTCAAGCGTGTGCGCCGTCTTGCAGCTTTTCGTTGTCCGACGTCCCACCAGTGATTATCACTTGGCGATGAATAGTCATTCATCTGTTTGTTGTAAGAACAATATCCTATTTTAAACGAGTGTAATAGATACGCAAATGAAAACTGTACTTGTAACTGGAGGAAAGCCTACACTGACTAGAATTTATGATTACACTCTTCTCTACCGGTTAAGATGCGTTCGAGACCCGGTTCAGGCCTCTTTCTAAAATTGACTTTTCCCCTTAACTTCCATAGGAAAGATCGAACCATGTCAAGCAGCTACACGAGCAAATCAACAGTAATTCGGGTTACGGAGAAGACTATCATGGATGACGAGGAACTTGTCTTTGAAATCAAGGTTCCGGCGAACGGCGGCGTCCGCATGGAGTTCACATCGGAGGGGATTGTTATCTCACATAAAACCGAAGAACAACGCGTTGCGCATGTGATCGGGGAATGTACCGCTGTACAACCGTTTGACGTGTGCGAGATTCTGGACATGATTCGTCAATTCCCTGAGGGGCTGATCGTTGAACTTGTCCACAACCGGCGCTACGATGGAGACCTTGATATGCTAGACCCTGAGATGCTAGCAAAAGGATCCGATGAGGAGCAGGTGTCACGGAACAGCCTCACTGGAAACAAGTACTGGGACCAACAAGCGCCTAAGCTGGAAAAACATGCTGGATTCAGCAAGTTCCTTGACATATTGCAGATGACCAACCTCGAAACAGTGTTCTTGCTGCGCAAGTTGCTTTATCTAAACAAAAACACCGTCTATACCGAGGAACTGCAATTTGGCAGTCGAGTAGTGTCCTAGGTGGTAAGTCGCACTTAATCTATCATAGCCCTCAGCCAAATTGGCTGAGGGCTTTTACGCGTCACTCGTCCATCTCCTTCTCCAGTCGGAGCATATTGTTTTCTCCGACTAGGACCACTACAGCCCACAGCGGAACAATACGCCTTTGAGCCAGGTCCATTGTGTAAGTAGAGGATATTCGGATGAACTAGGTCACACAATCCTATTTTAAACGAGTGTAATAGATACGCAAATGAAAACTGTACTTGTAACTGGAGGATGTGGCTTCATCGGAAGCCACATGGTTGAACATCTTCACCACAAGACTGACTGGAATATCGTTGTAATCGACAAACTCACCTACGCCAGCAATGGAATGGAGAGGTTGCGAGATGCTGCTCTACTCAAGAGTCCACGAGTCACTGTCTTTACGGTAGATCTCGCCGCTGATCCATTTAGTCCTGGCCTCGTGAGTGAGCTTGGAGATATCAACTGTATTATCCATACGGCAGCGGAGACACACATTCCAAGGAGTATCGAAGACCCGGTTGGAGTCATCCATAATAACGTTATGAGTACGGTCCACCTTCTTGAATATGCAAGAACGCTTCCCAATCTTGAGAAGTTCGTGGCCTTCTCTACCGATGAGGTGTATGGAGGAGCCCCTCTGAACGTTGACTACACAGAGACTGATCGTCATAACCCGACTAACCCGTATTCGGCATCGAAGAGCGCCGCGGAACAGATTTGTATCGGTTACAGGAGCGTTTACCAGATCCCTCTTATTGTTGTAAACTGTATGAATGTGATTGGACAGCGTCAACACCCTGAAAAGTATCTTATCAAGTGTATGAAGCACATCATGAATGGAGAAATCATCCAGGTCCATGCCGACCCTAGTTGTACTCGACCCGGGTCTAGATTCTACATTCATGCAAGGAATGTCTCAGACGCTGTCCTCTTCCTGATCCATAATGGTAAACTAGGAGAGGTCTATCACATCACAGGAGAGAAGGAAGTTGATAACCTTGAGTTGGCGCAGATGATTTCAAAGCTCATGGGGATTAATCTCAAATATGAGCTTGTTGATTTCCATTCATTGAATCACGGACATGATGATAGGTATTCTTTATGTGGAGACAAACTAGCCGCTCTTGGTTGGAAGCCTCCAGTCGAGTTCGAAAAGTCCCTGGCCAAAACGGTGCGGTGGACCATGGATCACCGCCGCTGGCTAGATATCTGACCAGACTTGGCACTTAAATTGACAAGTATGTAGTAGTCTTCCAATGTTTTCAAGCATGAGAAGACTCCGTAAGCAACTTACGTCACCCGTCGTTAGTATAGTCGGTGGCTACGTCTACATAGGTTGTTTTGCTATATTCCTCTACACACAAGGGTTTTATGAAGAATCAACCCTGTTTACGTGGGGAGTACCGGTAACTTTCATGGGTAAAGTAGTCGAAGATGAGTCGACTTACTACTTAATTCTTTGTTTCCTTTTTGTACATCAGCTGATCAACAACTGGGTTAATGACGTGGCTTACCCGTGGGTAATCAACAATGTTCAGAATAAAGAGTCGAAGACTCTACTGTACAGCCGTCAGACGACAATACTAGTGATCAATATGTTTGATATTTATTCGGAGCTCGACATGATTCTTCTGGTATCAGGTATGGCTTCCCAGATAGGGTTCTTCATGACACTTCTCGCTGCAAATCTCGTAGCGTCTACGGCCATTAACTGGCAGTATATTAAACTCAAGGATGAGGAACGCGAACCCACGGAACTAGACGCAATACTGATTATATGAGGAAGAGAAGAATGAAGATTATAATGGCTGCTTCTACTCCGAATACAATCAGCAGCTTCCGCCAGTCAAGCACGTCTTTACCATCACTATCCTTTGTCATGATAAACTTTGGCTGACCCCAGTACAGTACAGCGAACTCTCCTACAAGTAGGGCTACAACTATCAGAGGTAGGTCCAAATTAAACGATGTATGTGATTCCGACTCTTCAGTAGGAGCACCCCCCTCCAGAAAGGCGGACGTAGCGCGCTTAGCGGATCTTCTCATAGGCTTCGTTTCGTTAGCACGCTTAGCGGCCCCGGCTCCCCATCCCATCTGAGCGCATTGACCGAGGGTGGCCCGAACTTTTCCTCGAGGAGGCCTTGAGCCACAATGCAGCTTGTTTACCATGAGAGGGGAGTACGGACCTTTAAAGGCCGTATCTACGGGACTATTGTACCCAGCACCGAATCCTTTCTTGAAACAGGCCCTCGGCGTTCCAGCATTCTTAGAGCGTGGATCACGCTTATTGTTACCACAGTATAACTCTGTCTTCTTTGCTTTGGACATTTATCTAATGTCCAAAAATGAATTGTCCTGTTGATCAGGTCCGCTATGACAACATGAGCAGGTTATGGAACACGATCAAACCAATAGGAAGAGTACATCCTCTGTACGGTCAGTACATGGGCTGGTCTTTTGTTTCGAACATCCTTGTTTCGGCGGAGACGGTTCTAGCGGCACATAGTGTCCTAGCGGCGGTAGACTGTGGCAACTCGGACACCATAAGGACAATGAACTACATGGGGAAGGATGTGATTGGCCAACTGGCAAGCTTGAAGTATATGTCAACAATGGGCTCACAAGCAGACAAGGAACCGGATACCTTTATCCGCTCGTCCAACATCCTCCAACAGGCGTCATACGGGCTTGTGTGTATTACCCCGATCCTCCCGGTCGAGTTCTTCCTACCGGTCGCTGGATTCGGGAACATGTGTGCTACAATTGCGTTCACGGGCTTTGGGGCAATCAATGCGAGGTGTATCCGTCGGCTTGCACTAGATGATGATGTTGGAGAGATTTATGCGAAGGTGACCGCGCTCAATACCTTAGGGTCGACTATTGGAATGGCAGCGGGAATAGGCATGGTGGCGGTGATCCCAGACCATGCGACAAGGATGTGTCTAATCCCGGTACTCGGGATTGGGAGATTCTACACCTATAACTGGGCTATCAGAGGCCTAGTATCTTGTAATTGATCGTACTCAGGTTTATTCGTGAGGTCTTCAACTATGCTGAAACATACGATTAGCTCTATTGCTAATGACTCAATGGTCACGGATGTATTCCGGTATCTGTCGGCAAAGGACATCGAGAACGTCCATAAGACAAGTCGGGACTTTAGGAGAATAATTAAGGATCCGGTTGTTGGTGAGTTGCTGTTTGCTCGCCACTGGAAGAACATAAAGGAAGTCTATCTTGGAGGTAACCTTGTGATGGAGTACACTCTTAAGGATGGTAAGCGGGAAGGCATCGAAACAATCCGGTATGATGATAAAACACTGTCATGCGAGCGCACCTATGAGGATGGCAAACCGCACGGTCCATTCAAGGAGTGGTGGAGGAACGGTCAACTCCGACGTGAGGGCACATACAAGGACGGTAAGCGGGATGGTCAATATAAGAGCCGGCACGAAAACGGTCAACTGTGGACAGATTGCACCTATAAGGATGGTAAGCTGGATGGTCCGCCCAAAGCCTGGTATTCTAACGGTCAACTAGTATAGGGACGGGAATCTGGTCAACGCTGATGACTTCCAGGCGATTCTATATCATACGGGAACTCCCCTATACTACGAGGAAACCGTTGCGCAACGTAGTACATGCTTATTTGACATTGTATACCACATCGAAGTATGTGTTCCATCCAGAGATTTTGGATCCGATAGCAATCAGGGTGTTTGAGGTTGTACAATAGATAGCCTGTCTGAAAATGCCTAGTACCGTGAGGTGGGTAACCAGCCTTGGCTTCCGCCGACATGTATCGGACATAAGAATCCTCTTGCTTCTTGTATCTTGCTTGTTTCATCGACTCTTGTAGCTCTTCATCCGCTCCACAGTCTAGCTCATCACCACAAAGGAATGAATGTTGGTGCATCAAAAGTGCTTTGTTCGAGTCCCAACTCTGTGCTGCGGAGAGTGTCCCTTCTGTATTGACGTCAAATTTGTTGTCGAACCAGACGACGTGTTCGTATTTGTTACTAGCAATGTATCGCTGTGGAAAGACCTTTAGCATCTTCGACACCATGCCTGTGTCGAGAATGTCATTCATATCCCCTTTCACCATGACAAGGCGAGCTGACCAGCCCGCTGCTACTGCGTTGTCATATACAGAGCGTAGGTTCGTCACATAAAAGGAATGTCCAGGCACAGGTACCTTCGGGATGAAGCCTGACAGAGGCCTCGCAGTCAATGTCTTCTCATTACCGATATAACCTGTGACAAAGGCGATGGTACTCGGACTACCTTTAGTATTTGATTGTTGTATAACAGTGAGTGATCGACCCCCAGGTGCAAGACTAAAGGTGTGACCCTCACTGGTGCGTAATAATCGCACCAGAGCAATGACAGAGATGATGGTAGCCAGGATGGCTGTTATAAGCAGCGCGACTCGGATTACGCTCATTTATCAAAACCATCATAAAAGCACATTCTGATTTCGCATTGGTTCATAAATCCTTGAGAAACCATTCTAGCAGTTCCGGACTGATGTCTTCAGGGACTTCCCATTCAGCAAAGAAGACTGGTTCTTCAATGTAGTCTGCGATTGTGGTGGCAGCCGGGACGGGCTCCATCGGCAGTTCTTCGAACTCGGTGTCGTGAGGATCATCTTCCTCGTCTGAGACATCATGCTCTCTATGTCTTAATGTTGCTATAAACTCTGACTTCGCCTGTGGGCGTGTCCGATCAACTACCGCTCTCCATCTAGTGTCCGACCGCTGGATTGTAGTCCATCGGTCTCGGTGGCTCGCAAGAGGAGTTGTTACGTGTACAAGTCTTGAAGTACTGGGGGCGTTGCCGGCTTTACCTTGACCGGAGCCGTACAGTTGGATATGCATCGTTGGGCTGTGTTCAAACCCTACGGGCGTTATACGCACATATCGAGCGATGAACCCTATTTCTCGATTGGGACTAAATGATTCGAGAGAGTTAACTTGTTCCTCATGCCAATTGTGGTTGCCTGTGAACGAGTTAGGGATATCACACCATACTCCCCCTTCCAGACGGGTGGAAACTTTATACGTGGTAACGTATCCAAAAGCATTCCATGGACGATGGTTAAAAACCCGGACGGATGTTGTCCCAGCACCATAGGTCTGTTCTAACCAATCACGCTGCTCCTTCGTATGCTCCCACTCCCTAACTGTTCGCCAGGTTGGCCAACACTCCGAACGGATCTCTCCCCGCGTTCCGATGTGGGTAAGACGACACTCCCGTCCTAAATCCATCTCAATGTAGTGTTTGGGTTTGCTGGCTGTCCAGGTGCCCCAGTCACCCATGGATTTCGCCATCTTAAGGATGATAGGGTCCTGACCCTGACCGCCAGTGAAGGGGCTTCTGGCAGTTGCATTGAGAGGGATTAGGTCCGGATTAGACTTGATGACAATAGACGGTCGAGGATATCCATGGAGAGTGTAAAGTTGACAGGACGTGACGGGTCGTTCTGTTGCAGACTCTGGTAAAGGAATAGGGACGGTGAACCATCGTCCCTTGGCTCCCGACTGGCTGTGTTTATGATTGGTTTCTTCTTTATCAGCCATCTCTTCAATGCGTCTGACTACAGTCTCCCATCTATTTTTCTTATTGAGATTAGATGTAACGGATTCCGGAAACAGGTCATCAGCACCGGTTACTTCATAGTTATCTTCCAACGACCACGGTCTCCTAGAGTGAGTGTGGTTACCGGCCCGAGCATACTTCCAATCAGGGTCGAAGCGACGTCTATTCTCGCCCGTCAGCTGATCTTTACTCATTTGATTTGGGTGTTATTCCTTTTATACACGTTATAAGATTCTAATACTGTCTAAACACTTGTATCACGAGATTAAATGAACCCCGAGCAGACAATGAAACAAGAGGATGATCTACACTCTGTCAGTGACACACCCATCGATAAGACCGAACCTGATGCCGCGCCTCGCAACTTATCACAAATGCTTGACGATATCATCGGAGAGGCCCTAGCTTGTAAGCGTGATGAGTCAGACAGTGGGAGTGATGATAGCACTGACAGTAGCGATAGTGACAACAATAGCATGTTGGATGATGACATCCACTACAAAGTTGAAATGTTAACTATGCTAGTCGACTCGCATAGTAAACTTGTCAGCGCCTTCGCTGACCTGCTGGGAAATTGAAGGTTTTAACATTTGATTCTGTAGAGAAACAAATGGATTGGCAACAAGAAGATACAATGTACTACCTCGTTCCGGAGGGTGAACCGAAGGAGAACGTTGCCGCGTTTGATATCGACTGGACTTTAGCGTGTAGTCAGCATCACATGTTTGGAGCAGATCCTGAGGATGTCAAGATCCTTCCGCGCCGCCTTGAGCGGATCAGAGAGCTTCATGCCATGGACGTGTACAACATTGTACTCTTCACCAACCAGTATGCCGTTAAGAAAGATGTGATTCGGAAACGTCTGGATCGGATGACAAACGTCGTCAAGAAACTCGGTGTGCCGTGTTATGTCTTTGTCGCAACGGGAAAAGACTCGAAGAACGCTGTCGATCCATACAGAAAGCCTCAACGAGGCATGTGGGATAAGCTTCTCGAGTTTGTCCCAACCCCGCGTAACGCCTTCTTCGTTGGAGATGCTATGAATCGCCCACAGGACTTCTCTGACTGCGACTTGGAATTTGCTAAAGCTTGTGGGATTGAACCCAAGACCCCCGAACAATACTTTGGAGAGACAGGAGTCCCGTTCATACAGTCTCTCGACAAGAAGGACTTGGTTGTTCTCGTAGGGATGCCAGGAAGTGGAAAAAGTAAAATGTATACAGACGTGTTTGAGCCCTTAGGGATGCGGGTTGTATCACAAGATGTTGTAAGCCACCGAAAGTATCTTCTAGCGAAGCTGGATGGACTTATGGAGGATGGACAGAGCGTAGTTGTCGATAACACGAATCCTTCTCAGGAGAAAAATAGACGTGAGTACTATGAACTGGCACAGAAGCACAAGTTTAAAGTTACTGTGGTATACATCATGCGAGACGGAAGAGGATGGAACAAGCTGAGGGAACGGGTTGTCCCCATAATAGCCTACACTGGATACTTCTCCAGGTTTGACCCACCGACTGCAGAAAACACGCCGGGAACATTAATATGTGTGACATAGACAAAAGATGTCTGACCTCGAAGACTTACTTGATGATCTTGGCATTTCGGACATTGATGATTTTGTTGCTCAGGCGTCACCTCCCGACACTCCACGGGAATTTGTAGTATGTTGGAATCCGACATTACATGAGTATCACAATACCTTTATCAAGTTCTTTAAGAATTCCTCATATGCTGACATGATCCAAGAGTATGTGAGAAAAGGTGCTGAGATTAACGGTCAACTTCGCACAGGAGCAAGCAGCTCAACGAATGACTTTGCGTGGAGGTTTGATAGGGTGTTCTCGGACGTCCCACCTCTTGGAGATCTTTTCCCCCAACTCCCTCCGCACGGGGATATGATCAAAGTCTACAGGACTTCTCGACAGCCATATACTCCTGACATGGCTGCTGGTTACATGTCTACAGCGACTCGTCCCCTCCCATTCTCTGAGCATCACCTTCTCAAGATCTTCATTCCACGGGACGCACATGTTCTTATCTGGGATATTTCTCAAGAAGTAAGTGATTCTGGAAGTACAGCCCCAACGTATGAGGTGATCCTCCCTCGCCATACACAATTATATTCCGTTCCTGAGGCTGATAATACCTTTATAGTCCTGACGCCTTTCTCTACTGCGAAGATAGACATGTTAGTCCGGTTAGCACAGACATGTTAGTCCGGTTAACACAGACATGTTAGTCAAAAGGCCATGTACATGTACATGGCTTTTTAAGGTATCCCTTGCATTCCTGAAATCAACATCTTCGCCTTCGTTTTGTATTGCCATTATCAGCCTCAATCTTGGCTACGATCTGCAACATCCTCCTTTGAAGAGCGTTCTTAGGTTTGAATGTATTCCATTCTACCACGGACGCATGAGTGCTGAGACATTCGGCACAAGAGCAAGTAGACACAGTGAACTCGTCACAGTCTTTGTCTGGCACTGTTGACACAGTGTAGACGCGTTCGGATGGCATTTTATATTAACTGAGTATTTTTTAAAGCTTAAACATTCCAAAGTATTCTTTCAAATGATGTCTGGATTGTGCCTAGCACTGGCTGGACCAGTCACGATTCTCTTCTTCATGGTCGGTGGACATCAGATAGTTAACAACTATCACGCCGATTGGAAACGCCTAAACAGTCTTGTGGCCACCCAAGAGACTAGTTCGGTGAGGATAACGCTCGTGAGTCTCCGCATGATCTTTGACGCTCTGTACCTTAGTTTGACCCAGTATATGAACAACAGCATGAGAAAAATAAGCAAAAACCTCTACGAGGTTTCCTATGTCATCAACGGAAAACCGTATAAGATGCTTGTGTGCCCAATCCGAGGGAGGTCTCCGGTTGTCCGGATCACAGACGAGAACAATGAGGATATTACCAATGAGGTTCGCCCATACATGGGACCTAATCTTGACTGGCACCATACAGTCTACCGCCCAGAGTTTTTCAGTCGTTCGTCTCTAACATTTGAGCTCACCGATGGGACGATACACAAACATGAAGATATTCTTCCTCATTTTCATGCCAGATAACACGTGTTACATACCATGGGCCTGTAACACAATTTAATAAATCCACGACTACGATAAATACATGTGGTCCACCAACAAGTCCGGAAAGAAAGAACCATTGTCTCTCCAGAAGAAGAAGGCTGCCGAAAAGAAGAAGGCTCTGGCCGAAAAGAAGAAAAGGATGGAAGATATTGAACTTGAAAAGGCTAGGGAGAAGGCCGACAAGGGTGGATATAAAGTACTGCAAGCACAGAACCTCCTTCAACTCGAACGCAAAAACGTTGATGAAAAGGAGATGCGCAGGTTTCTGAAGAGTCAACTAGGCCGCACTGACGATGAACGGGCAGAAGAACAAGCCTTGTTTACCCAAGGTAAAATCCCAGCTGAAAGAAAAAAGTTCTTCAAACATCTCGCTTCTATCCCAGATAGCATCCAGAAAGACCTGATTGCTGGATATCTTTCACAGCATAGCATCAAAGCTGAGGCTTACATGAAGCAGTGGTTGAAGGACGCTAATACGTACAAGGCATATATCAGAGATAGGAAAAGCGCGGTTCCAAACCTTAAGACAGAGAAGGCCGGCAGTGCAGACTATGGTTACTTTCTCTACAGCGGTGGAGATGCGGATGCTGACCGCATACTAAAGCAAGAAAAGCTAGCGGAGATAAAGGCAGCCCAGAAAAAGAAGGCCAAAGCTAAGGCAGAGAGAATCCAGTTACTGGGTAACGACTCCGATGCTGATACCGATGACGATGATCTAGATGACTTTGCAGCATCACTAGAGGCTGAGATGGAGGAGATGGATGGTCCCCTTAGCTCTAGTTCTCTTGTAGGGGAAGCCGTCGAGAAAATGCTGAAGGATGCTAATATCACCGATCCTGATAGCATCCAGATCAAGATAAAGGACTCAAAAGGGAATATTACCAAAGGAACACAGTCTATCCCGAAGCGCTGGCTTGATGAAGAAGAGAACAAGGTTAAACACGGTCGCGCACAGCCAGACACCGGTGCTGAATATATCATCGACTCGGAACCGTGGGCGGTGGGTCGTATGCAACGTGCCGATAAGGAGGATGAGATGTACGCACGTATCTGGAACCTCAGTGCTCAGATACAAGGGGCATGGGCAAAGCTTGAATCGCTAGACGCACCATCGGTCGAGATTATGGAGCTGCGGAACGAACTCAAAGCTCTGTATCATACAAATACAAAAAATAATCCAACACTTCTCGAACCACTGCAGTCTGACGGAACGGAACCGGCCTGGGATGGTGTAGGCTGGTACGCTAACAAGGGTTACGTAGGACCAGACAGCGAACGAGCTAAAGAAATACATGAACAATTGCGTGTTCTCTACGCTGAGAAGGATAGTGGGCATGTCCGTAATACTGGAAAGGATGCCGAGATCAAAGAGCTTATTAGGACCATCGAGACGATGCAGTCAGACCTGCGTCTACTCAAGATGGAGGCCCCCAAGACCATCCGCCAGTATCAAGAGGTCGCTAGATGCGGGGCTGTCTACAGAGAAGCCCCCTGGTTGCATGCCGGAGTAAAGCGGGTGTACATCTCTCCAACCGATGGATCGCTAGAAAACTATAAATATATCGTAGCACACACCTCTCGAGAGACAAAGACCAGGACGCTGGGTGCTGCAGGTGAAAGTCAAGAGCTTGGGTATGGGGATCAAGCACCTATCGAAAAGAACGGGCGTACCTGGTATATGGCCAGGAACGGATTCTTCGAACTACTGTGTACAGCAAAAGGGAAGACACAGGAAGGAGACATCCTCACGATCCCACTACCCCGTGACATTGTTAAGAGGTACGGAATACATGATGCACACCCCAAACTAAGCGTCATTGTGGCTTATGACACCAATCGAGGCTTCTTCGTGCAAGATGAGAAAGTGCATAAGAGCGAACTTGAATACTTTGCCGAGAAGAAGAAGAGCCTTAGTATAAAACTCAAAGATTTGTCATCTCAACCAGTCACTATTCATGCTAGGATACTCGGTGCATCCATCCTGTCGGATGCCCTCGAATCGACAAGCAGCCCTGGGACCAAAGGCGATGCCCTTGACAATGATTTTCCAGAGTTCCCATACGGGGAGGTAGTGAAAGCGACAAATAGAAGGAAGAAACCCACCTGGTATGGAGCAGATGGCACCTATGTGAAGAAGGCAATCCTAAGTATAGCTTTCAAGGATGGTAAACCGGTCACCATGGAAACATTCGCAAGGAAACTTGGAGACGTCGTTATCTACATTGGACCGCATGGTAGCAAGACCTTCGAAGAACGAATCCGTAATAGGTACTATGTCGACCCACAGCTTCTGATGGACCTCCCATCCGACCAGAAAGCACCGCTAGTGGATTTAATGAGCACTCGGGAGAGTGACAAGTTCCCGGAGGTGTTTGACGAGAGATCCGGAGTCAACGAAAAGATTATCAGTTGGTACAGAGACGAATATGTTGGGAGACTTGATAGTTTTATCACAGAGTTTCTCCGCAGTGTTTACGCCCAAGAGTCAGGAGAACGGATCGTGTCAGCAACTGTACCCACATGGGATAGAACACAGCCATGTCAAAACGTCTCATATCTGGAAAGTAAGACCACCTACACGACGTACGGAAAAAATGGAAACGTCATCACCGGAAACAAGTTGGAGATGACTAAGCTGGCACATCAGGAGCGTAAGAAGATCCAAAACGTCAAACCAAGAGATCTCATTCACTATATGGAGAATGGAACTGTCTTCTGTTTCACGGTCTCAGAGCTCAAGAACCTCATTAATACGAGTGACAAGGCAGCTAGCGCCTTACGTGAAGGAAAGAAATCAAAACGTCCGGTTTATATCAATCCTCTATCAGGTGAACCGTTCTCGCGTGAGTTCATCAAAGGATTCAAGGCAATTTACATGAACGGGATTGTGTTCGAGGTCAAGAGACCGGATCAGCTAGAGGAAGATGATACTCGTCACAGTAAGCCGGTCGACCTCACCATGGTTCTTGCCCCTGGCCTAATCGAGAAGATCAAGGAAGGGTTGGATAGAATCAGAAACCCGCCACCAGAGTCTGACGATGAAAGCTCTGGAGACGATGAAGTAATCTCTCGGTCGCGTGGTAGTAGTTCAAGAGATGATGAAGGTGACTCTGACGCTGAACCTCAATCAGATGATAACTATGATGGGAAGTGCCGCCACTGTAAAGGAGAGCTTGACTCAGGAAGTAAAGGGATGCGAACCTTGCTGAAGAAGACCGGAGCGTCAGAAGACGCTACAGGAACTGACGCATTCTACAAAAGAGAATTCTGCTGTCGTTACTGTTGTGAAGACTGTGATGAGTTTGAGAAAAAGTCGAGTAAATAGAATCTCTAGTTGAATAAAGATGCTCGTCTCAAGCTACGCCGTCAAAGACGCGATGACTCGCTATAACAAGTCAAAGCAAAAGAAGGACCACTCCGTGATGGACTCAGCATCTGCCGGTGCAGGATCTGCGTTTGCATCCTTCATGGTTATTCTCTCTATTCTCTTCTTTTTTGCCGAGCTTATTGTCCTCTTCTATGCTATCAATAGCGCTATGACTTGCTCACAAGGTGGACCCGAGAGACTCGTTAACATTGTCCTTGCAACCACCTTCACCTTGCCGTATATGCTCTTGAATTCCCTCTTTAATGCATGCACGAAGTCTACCTTACGACAAGACGCCTGGGTACCCGTAGGGAGTCCGATGATGACCCATCAACCAATCTAGGCATAAAGAGTACACGACTGCCTACAAAATGGACTATAAAAAGCTGGAAGGATATACGTTTAGCGAACTCAAAGACATGGCTGCAACGATGGATATCCCAGTCAAGCGCAGCAAGCTACTTCTCGTCACTGAGATCAAAGAAGCACTGCGTGAGTATGAGAGGTATAAGCATACGAAGCTAGACAAGTATGAAAGGAAGGAACAACTCGGAAACACGGGTAAAGAGGGTACCACCTATCTCGTCCGGAGCACGGACGGTAAAGAATACGCTATGAAGACCTTTCGAAAACAGAAATCATCCGCCAATCTCAGAAAGGAAGCTGATCTCCAGAAGAGGGTGGCAGACGCAGGCGCTGCTCCAAACGTCCTCGACATCGACACCGTGAGCAAATACATTGTCATGGAAAGAATGGACAAGCATTTCATCGATGTCATGAAGCAGCAGCGCGGAGACATCAAAGAATCTCAGCAACGTCAGATAATTACCCTCTACAAGAAGATGGATAAGGCCGGCGTCTTCCATGGCGACTCAAACATTATGAACTATATGCTCAGAAAGGGTAAGATCTACATGATTGACTTCGGTATGGCCAAGGAAATAAGCAGGTCTCTCGTCAAAACCTTGGGTACATCCACACCAAACATGGACATCATGACCCTGGGTATCGTTCTCAAGCTCAAGGAACTCGGGTGTCCAGAGTCTTCTTACTCAGTTTTCCGAAAACATCTCAATGATGACCAGATCATTAAGTTCGGACTGTAGTTAATTTCTAAAAGGTCAATCGACCTCTCAGAAATGTAAGCGCACTAGTTCAATGTGTAAGGCCTATTCCCTGCCCATGCGCTATTCAAGTTCCCATAGTTCTGACCTGTCATGCAGTAACCCTCTTTGCCGGGCCTAGAATTCTGGTAGTAGGCTCCCACCGGCAGTCCAGACTTATTAGGAGTAGTTTTAGTCACATATGAACCCACTGGTAGCGAGTTATTTGGTGTAATGTTCCCTCCTATCGTCCACGCCTGAGAGGTCGTTGCATAGAAAGTCTCAGGCTCGTCCCTCGGAGGAGGGGCATTAAATCCGTAAGGAGCCCACGTACCCGGCTGTGCACTTCCTTGTGCAGTCCAAGTCTGATCCTTAGACGCGTAGTTTGACGGACTACATCCATCACAATAGTATTCCATTTATCTACAGATGAGATAATTTAATCTGTTTAAGAGCATACTCTCGGGTATAAAAATGAGCAGAGTTATATGCCAAACCTGCCAAGAAGCTGGGGGTACATCCTGTTGTCGTGTTAGTCGGTCCGGTAGCTTCGCAAACATGGTCTACGCACCCGTGAGGACTTACTATGATGAAGAAGGTCGATACCACAGCCACGATCCAGAAGAGTACACAGATTCATATGTATGTTCCAAAGGTCATGGCTGGACTAAGACGATCAGAAAGTCTTGCTGGTGTGGATGGGTCAACGGTATGCCTCAACCACCTCTCATCCAGAACAAGATGGTTGAGGTGAAGCTCGACAAAGAAACAGAACGGCGGAAAGAAGAATTTAGGAAACGTAGGAACAGTAAAAACGCATAGTCTAGCTTGTCCCAACCATTGATAAAAAAAAGAATTCAGACAGTAAGAGAAATGGGAACCTGCTTCTGGGATTCGCTGATCCATCAACTCCGAACCCATAGACTTGTTCCTTCAACGATGAACCCGCACGAATTCTTAGCACTTCTCCAAACCAGGAACACCAAGTCGGTAAACGTGTTCTGGCAGGAAGCTCAGCCCTCAGAACAGCAGATGATGGAGAACCTGGTGTGGGTAGACGAGTATAATGTCGACCAAATCAATGATAGTCACCTTGGTGGAGCTTGCGATCCCTTCCTGCTCCTCGTATGCGAGCTATACCATGTCACAATCAGTGACATGGTACTTAACCACAGAGTAATGTACGTCCATAGAGACGCTAATGAATATACTCCCATCCTCAAACTAAATACCTCACAAGGTCATGTCTCCCCCGGCTGACTGTTGTATAATCCATAGAGCACAGATCCCGTTGCCATGTAGTGTACCTCATTCAACGTCTCAACGTGGTCTTCCGGAACGTCTATCAGCTTCATTGTCTTGTTTACACAGTCTAACACGCACACATTGGTTTTGGTTGAATATACATAGTTTTCCCCGACGTTTGCCTCAACAGCTCCATAAATCTTCTCAATTGAATCAAGAGGTAGTTTGTCATACTCGCGCTGTTTTTCCGCCATCTCAGCTTCCATGAGACCGTACAGTACTCCCTCTATACATTTCGATAGAGCAATGAGAGAGCAGAGAAGAATCTCTGGATTGAGATGCTTAGGACGACAGAATGCTACTACACTATCCAACCGCTCCCATAGGAGATGCTTGAAGTCCATCAGAGCTCCCGCCTTTGTCTTGTCGTCCCGATATGCCGCTCCCACTCTTCTGGCCGCGTCCGTGACGCCCTTCAGGATGTAGAGGGTGAAAAACTGGTTTGTGACCTCGTTCTCAATCTTGACCCACTCGTTCAAGAATGCCCTCCAACACACGTCAATATTCTTAAACGACTGGTCCTCCAATGGAGCTATCACCAGCGACTGAAGCATGTCAATACAGAAGTGGCCTTTTTCCCGAAAAAGCCTTGAGTAGTTGCCGAAGCTCTGTAACATCTTCATCAGGTAGTCAGCCGCAGGCCTCTCATCCTTGCGCTTATCATGACCGCTGAACCAAGAGATACTTAATGGGCTAAAGATGTTCTTGACTACTCTACGTAACTTGTTTGCTCTTTTACCTCCGAAACTCTCTCGTAACTCTCCTGATATCGTTACTAGAAAGAGCTTTGGGTCAGCCACCCAGTCAAACCTATCGCTCATGAATCCTCCATCTGTGTGACCCAGGCTCATCCACATCGGACCATCGTCTAGATCCTCGATGTATCCAAACCCTGGATCTATAATTACCGGGTAGTGCCCATGTGTTGGCACTGCAAACTGATTCTCCTCGTCCAGCACGTACAGAAATACCAAATCTCGATTACACTTCTTCAGCATGATGTTAGATGAATGGAGATCATAATGAGAGAAAGATTTAGATCTCTGTGCAATTGCTGTGCCCATCAACACTTGCTTTACTTGAGAAAAGAGTGCGTCGTCGGTTGCCTTTCGGGATCTTAGGTACGTAGCGAGCTTACATGAGTCCTCGATGTACTCGATTAACATCACGTCCTTCGTAATATTGTACTTCGAGTTCCGAGAGAAGGGATTGCCAGACTTCCTCTTGTCAGGATCAACGTCGCACTTGATTGTTCCAATGATACGACAGTAATGTGGACAGTAGTCATGTAGCTCGTTGAGACCCTCAAGTACACTACCCTCATGTTCTGACAAATAGTTTATATCCTGTGGGACCTTAAATACGAGTCTCCCATGAATGCCTCGAGTCCTAAAAAGGCCAACAAGACCTTGTTTTCCTTGCTTATCGAAAGAGCACTCATATTCGAGCCACTCATGCCACGGACGATGCTTGTTCTCGTTGTAATAGGTGACCAACTTAGAGAACTCGGCTAAGGGAGCTTTTGACGACATTTGACTACGCCCTGTTCAGACTTTAAGTGGCTGATTATTGTTCTCACGTTCCGTCAAATCTGTTTTATCCGAACGTGTGCTCGCGTACAATCGAGAAGTACATAAATCCATCAGGGGACTTGTACTTTTGATACGCTTCTTCAACACTCATCGTGCCCTGTGGAAGTACGTCACCAATCATCAGCATCATAGACTCCGTTGATTCAATCTCGCAATGTTTCTTGATCACGAACTGAGCTTGACCTAACGTCAAACTCAAAGGTAGAAGAAACTTGTTTTTAGTCATGGGTCTGTTCAGATCGTCAGTACTCACTATGACAGGAGCCCTATCAGGGTACCGCGTTCGGACTCTATCTACTTCTTTCTTACGCTCCGCGAAGGAGAACTTCTGCTTGAACTTATCACCCATTTTATCTAGAGCCAACATATCTTTCTCACAAAACTCGAAACCCTAAGCCACTTGGCTTAGGGTACTAATAAACATTAACTAATTAACTGGTTGTTGCCTTCCCACTTATCAAACCGAAGATCCCTCCCTTTGGTAGAATTAACTTCATAAACAACGAAAAGAACACGTACGCCGTAAAGGCGATTCCATAGTAGCGTAACCTAGCCTGTGTCCTGTCATACTCGTTCCTCGCCGCCGTTAGCTCACTCACGGTGGCCGCTTTTTTCTGCTGAAGCCCTATGACTGTATCTTTCATCTGCGTGATGTCTGCAGAGGTCTGCGTGATCAAACTCGCATAGCTAGCCTTTAACGATGTGTTTGTCTGTTGTAGCTCAGCAATCTGGTTCTTAATCGCGTCTATTTTACCAGACTGTTGGGAACCTTCGATAAATGCTCCACCAAGCATTCCGCCAATGAAGAGTATGTCCATTTACAACTAGTCACGATTACTTTTTCTGGAGAATCAGATACGTGATTACTATCAACAACACTGCTCCCAAGATCAACAAACCAGTCTGATTCTCAGATGATGCAAACGATGCGATACTCGACGTGTATTTCAGCTCTTCCGCGATGAAGTCGGAAAGATTGCTAACCAGACCCATCATTTGTGTGTCCCACGCCGTCTGCTTTGACATCACAGCGAGTGTTCCTTGCTGTAGAGTTGTACTCAGCTCTTGTTGTGCTTGACCTAGCTCTTGCTGATACTTAGCCATCGGGCTCCACAGCGATCCCATCCCAAACATTCCCATCACCCCGTGGCCTAATCCGGCGAAAAAGTCTCCGAACGACATTTATCTATGCCATGGTATTATTTCTCCACTGCTGTCTGGGTATGTGCCGGGGCCTCAATCACCTCGACCCGTGAATCTCCATCATCTTCTTTCTTTCCGAATATGCCATGGATGAACCTCACAACTTCGACCACCACCCACAGAGCCACAATACCAAGCAAAACGTATATTACCCACTTTAGCGGGCCCAAGTGTTTGAATAAATCCTTGAGGATATCCTCGAACTTGTCCACCACAGACTCGGCTGCATTGCCTGCACCATTGATAATGTTTCCAAGGATGTCACTTGGATCGATTTGTGCCCACTGGTAATATACATCACCCTTCGCCGAGTAGCTCGTCGTGCACTGGGGGTTTACCGCTCCTCCGTATGTGCCCTGACAACAGTATGGATATGAGTCTGTGGTACCCGACGGTCCTCCGGCCCCAGTGCACGCCGTTTTCACTAGTGTCGGGTCTGCTGCTTTCGCAGGTGTATCGACCGTCGGACCACACATACAACTCATCTCAGTGATTGTGTTACCAGAGTTGGGAGGGAGGTTACATTTCCCACCAACAGTTCCACCACCAAGACCTAAGATCGATGGTTTCTGGGAGCCTGGGATCGGACCAGTTCCCTTTGTGTTTCCATCACCGTAGATAAACCGGTAACACCCATCAGAGTCTGCCCCCATGATTGCCAGGAGTAAACACAGGCCGAGCACCGATCCGATTGCTAAGAGGATACCCATAATTTTAAGCAACTTCTTCCAGTTGCTTTCACCATCTAGCTTCTCAATCGCCTCATCACGGGCCGCACCTGGCTTATCCAGACCAGCCTCTAGCTCCGCCGATAGTTCTCTTGTATCATCACCCCATTCCTTCAACGCATCATTCTTCGCTTTGTTTGCTTCAGCCGGGTCGGACATCTTATCTGCCGCCTCATAGGCATCTGTTAGCTTCTTGTACGCCGCCCTCTTCTTCTCCTTGATACCATCGACATCGAAACCGACTTTCTTCCCAAGCTCCTTCAACCAGTTGTGACAACCATCTATTGTGTTGTTAAAAGACTGTTTTACTTTGTCCATCTTGCTCATGAGGTCCGGATCAGCGCTGATTGCCGCGTAAGCCTCATCCAACCCCGTGGCCGTATCAGGACCGGCACCGAGGATGGTGTCAATTGCAGTATCATAAGCATCAAAGGCTTCCTTGATGTCACCTGACGACATATCTGTTGTTTTCTCGAGAAACGGTCGAACTGAGTCTCTGAATGCGGCTTTGATAGCAGCTCTATCTTGTCTTGCCGCCTCCTGATCACCGGCCATAGTAGCATCTTTCAGAGATGTATCGATAATAGTTTGGGCTTTAGCTGCTGCTTCTTCGTCAAATGAACCGGCATCACCAGTCGACTCATCTGGGTGCGTGTCATCTGTCGGTTCACCGAGATCTACTGGCATTTAGCTGTGCCAACAAAAAAGAAAGCTGATCAATGGAAACATCGGCTTAAAATTGATCAAATTGATCCGACTCGTCAGTAGGATATTAATAGTAAAATGCCACCCACATCAAAGATAATCCATAGTATTTCTAAATGTGTCCTCGAAGGGTCGTTAGCCGGAGGCTCTGTGGGTCTGTTCGGAGGTATCGCCTATGCGACAGCGTTCTCGGACAGTGACAGTCTTACGGACAACATGTGTACAGTCACACGAGGAACTGTGCTTGGTGCCAGTGGGACCACAGCCTTATTTATCGCTGCGACTCTGTCAGCAGCGACTGAAGCCTAACTTTTACGTTACATCCACAATTGCACTTACACTTCTGACCGTGGTGGTACTTGCTCACAACAGGACGCAGGATGCAGGATGCAGGATGCAACGATAGTTGCATGTCGTATGCTTCTTGTAGCATTCCGGACATATGAAGGTAATCAAGTCCGTGGTTACATCATGGACTGTTCTAAGTTCATGAGACCAATAGGATGTTTCGTTTGAATACATTTAGCAAGGAAGCATCGCTTTTAGGTCTCGGAAAATGGATGAGACCCTGCCTATGTCGGGACCTCATGAGGGGATTTCCGACACTTGTCGAGGTTGATGGTGCCATAGGCGGAGCAGTTGTTTGGTGGGATCCATCGGTCAGACTGCCTACCGACGAATAGAAAGGCTAGGAAGAGCACAGCGACACCTCCGACCGCAACAATAGCTGTTGTAACCGGTGTTGGGAGGTCTAATGATCGGATGGTCAAAGGTGCCGTTACACCGACACCCCAGAGGACAAAGAATACCAGAACGAAAAAGATGATTGTTTTAAGGTTAGACATGTTTATTGTAATTAGGAAAACCCTTCACTAGCTAGTGAAGGGTTTTCCTAATTACAATCCGTGCATGTATGTATACTTCTCTTTCAGAAGTCTAGACAACTCCTTGTGTGATAGAGGAGTAAAAGATCTAACTCTCATAGAGCCCGATGGGGAAACCCAAGTGGACCTCGGTAACGATAGATAGTGGTCGAAGGCCTGAGGATTTGCGAGTCTCTGGGGATCCCGTCGCATATCCAGCCATGCTTTCCCCACAAGGCGAATACCCAGAAGGGCCGTCAGTATAAGACAGGCTGATAAACATGCTGTAGCACAGCGGCAGATCCGAGTCATTCTTGATAACTACCGCGAAGCTTCCGCCGGGGTTCAATTGTAAAATAGAATTGAAAAAGACTTAGGTGTTTTCTGTATAGATCGAATGTCCTGTCAAGGATTCAATATTTGTCAGATATGTTCGGCCGGATGTCCCTTCAGATCCAACAATCGTAAATGTATTTGCGTGGACCAACGCTACTTAGGCTACTCACGCTACTCAGCACGAGGATGTACTAAAGTTGCTACAAGAACTGTCTTAGTTAGCCCTAATACCGAGAGAGCTAGAGAACTACGTATGTGTAAGCACTGCAGTGATAGAGGTCTATACGCACTTCACAACAAATGTGATTTCCTATGTGTAGCAGCACGCCCATAGCTAGATAAACCCTCACCAATTGGTGAGGGTTTTTTACGTTAGTCGGTTAGTCGGTTAGTCGGTTAGTCGGTTAGTCGGTTAGTCGGTTAGTCGGTTAGTCGGTTAGTCGGTTAGTCGGTTAGTCGGTTAGTCGGTTAGCTAGTTACCTCCTTGGCCAATCCTTCCAAAGCCTGTTGTAGGTTCTTTGCAGCAGTGTGGTTCTTCATGATCGAGGTGAGGATACCACAGTGTAACGTTTTGTAGTAAATCACCTTCTCCTTTTGCCCGATTCTGTTGATGCGCCCTCTGAGCTGGGTCCTAACAGCGTTGTTGCTAGGGTACACCGATGTGACCATGACAGACAGACTCGTGAGTGTGTACCCTTCGGCCTTTCTCATCGGTACAATTACTACTTTGTAGTCTGGAACGTTTCCCCTTGCCACGGCTTCATCTGTAAGGAATATACTCGACCCACCCTCTAGAAGAAAGATATCTTTCTCATTTACCGTCTTGGTCTTCAATACTCTCTCGTACAAGTACTGTTGATGCGCCCTGTCCTTTGCCACTACCATCACACCCCTCCCTTCTCTCAGATACTCTACAACTGACTTCACCATCTCCATACTTACCGCGCTGTAGCAGATATCTGAGGCCTCGGACCATTCTCTCCACACCGGATTGGGATTATGACCTCCTAATGCCCCAGGTACTAGAGAGTAGTATCTTTCTGCTTGTTCTTCGGTCAGATTACATGCCACTTCATCGTCAACAACTTCAACTCCCGTCGTAACCTTCTTTGCAATCATCGAGTTTGCAGCTACCCAGAAGTTCTGCTCATTCACTTCATACGGGACCACCAACTTCAGCCATGCGATCAGCTTGTATGTGTTGGAATCAATGATCGGTGTACCCGTAAGAGCAATAAAGTCCTTTGATAGGTTTGCGATCTCTAGGGCTACACTCGACCGCTTTGTGTCGTTCAAAGTCTTATGAACTTCATCAACGATGAACATTGACTCTGGGGCCACCCGCGAGAAGGTCTCTTCACCTCTTCGGAGATGATCATGCTCGATCAGATTTATAGCGTAGGGAACAGGCTCGGCGTTCTGTGTAATCTTAATTCCTTCCTTCTCGTAAGCGTCCTTGCGCTTCTTGATGTTTGCTAGAGGGACAATGAGATTAACTGGGACACCGAAGAACTTGATTTCGTTTATGATGCTAACTATGGCAGACTCTGGCAGCGTGTAGAGCACATATTTTGGGAGTCTTCCTGTCTCTTTCAAGTGTCCAAGGAATGAGAGAACGCTACTTGTTTTACCCAACCCACATGTAGCCCAAATAAAGTTCCCCTTACGCCCAGCTTCATGGTTACATACCATTTCCTCGACGATTTCTGTCTGATGCTCCCAAGGAGTGCGAGTCGTATCTTCGAAGGTGATGCCATCCCATCCGGAGTCATGTTCACTCTGATTAAAAATTCGCGTAGATATCATGTCTCTGATAGTCCAGAGTAGGGGAGGAAGTGGTACAACAAAAGTAGAAGGTCTGTGTTCCTTTGGAGCAATCGCTGCAGGGTATAAACCCGAGAGCTCTAACATGAACTGATATGCCGCTACATCCTCAATTGTTACAGACTGCTTGGTTGATCCACCGTCCCTAGATATCCGGTTCATCTCAAACTCCTTATCGCAGGTGTTAAGATACACAAGGGCGCGCCTAACCACCACCTGATCTGTCCCGTCAACCAGAGCACAGAGACTATCTTCTGCTCCTTCTTCAACACCCGTTCCGACTGACGTGAGAAGAGTTGCCATGTCAGTAGCTCCGACAGGATGTATAGGAAGTCTGATTTGCAATCTTCTTACGTCGTCCCACGCTCTCCATTCACCGCTACCTTTTCGCACTTCATACCTCCCCTTCCTGATTCTGACCCTACACTTGGCTAGATCAGGGTGTGGAGGGTTAGCCTTGTCCATCTTCACCGACCCAGCCTTGAGACTTGCGCGTAGTGCCGCGTTACCGGCAGAGATCGCCTGCTCGGATAAGTCTCCTGTCTTCATGTTTCGGGCGGGTCGTCTGATCACAACTAATCTCGTTGGATCATCGGTGGCCATTGTGACGAGCATTGGTGGGAACCCACCACCAACAACCTGCGCCGCTCCAGTCATACCCGCTATCCAAGAATCCGGAAGCGTATATTCCATCTCGAACCACTTGCCCGACTCTGGTCTTGATGCATGGTCTTGTTGGAGCGCAACCAGGAATAACTTTTGAGCCCTACGGACATGAGCCACATCGGGATGATCTTCAAACTGTTTAATACGTTCTTGATTACAAGGTCTGCGCGGATTCACACTGGATGACACGTCCCATATCACCCCAAAGACTTTAGTAAAGGGCATAGTTGCCTTGGAACCCTCACGCCCTATGTATTCTGAATCAAAGTAGTGCGCCACTCCTGGTGCCCAGTGTTGATCGACACAATGTTCTAGCGGCATCACATCAGGAGTTTCTCTCGCAATGTCTTTAGCCATATTAGGATTGTCTCGCGCCCATGCTCTAGCAAGTCCGAGGTCACTCGAGAACGATCTCACTTCGTCCAACATTGCTGACACACACTCAAGTTTCACCTGTTCACACGTTCCCTCGCGGATGACGTACGGCTTCTCTTTGATCTGTCCTCTATAGTCTACAGTACCTGCGGTTGTACTCTCCCATGCTTCAATGGCCGTCTCGATCCACTCTTCAAGAAGTTCTCCGTCCGGCTTCCAAGTTCTAACTCTTTGAGCAAGTAAAGCCCCTGAGAAAAGCGAAAACAGTTTTTCTCCAGGGTTCTCAACGTGACTGTCTTCAAGAATTGTCACACCAATTCGCTTCGCTGCTGACTCCAGTCCAGTCACGTACCGCTGAATGTCAGGGACGAATGCCCCGGGATGTGTGGCAAGCAAAATGATAGCTACACGAAGGACTTCTTCAGCAGGCATCATCATCCCATCCGGGAACCTGACGCTGTTAGGTCTGAAGCGGATGATCTTCTGGAGAAGAGACTTGTATGATGCACAGGTGAAACCGCTGAACATCTGTTTGTATTCGTTAACCTCTTTCTCGAACTCATTAAACCCTATGACCGACTTTCGTACCATCACTCCAATTTCCCGAGTCGATGATCGTTCCCATTTGAACGTCTTACCTCTACCCATCCTTTTCTCCACATCGGCTGACACCCCCGCTAGGACGAAGATTTCATGTCCCTCTTCTGCTTTGGATTTATATCTCACGCCACTTGGACAAAGCACAAGTCCGTTGTAAACATCCACAACCGAATAGTCAGTCGAGATTCTCCAGAAAGATCTGATGAGGATGAGCGTGTGACGCTGTGCGTTTGATCCCGGCTTTCCCGGCACCATATCTTCGATCTCCGTGTGACTCCAGAAGCCGTCCTCGGAGTTGGGGTTCCCACTCATCAAAAGATCAAGGTTAGCACTTGAGATCCTGGTGGAGAACTGTGAGTTGCCTGGTTGTACAAGTTCGATCCGAGCCCCTTCCTGACCGATCGAATGTTCGTTCCGAGCCTCGTTCAATGTCAGCCAAGTATTGCGAGCTTCTATTGAAAGATCGGCGAAAAGGTGGATGCTTCCCATCTTGATAAGGAGTTGTTTCCATAAATCGGGGTAGTACCTGATGCTATCGAGTCTACTCTCTTCTGGTGAGACTGAGGTTCCGTGAATTCTTATCATAGCTCCCATGGTAGCTCCCGACGTCCCGATAAGGACATCCCCTGGTCGGGCTCCTGTCATAGCTATTGACATGGATTGTAGACGCGCTTCTGCTTTGTCTCTACATGCCTCTGGAATACCCAATTTTCTACCTTCCATGTCTCTATTGTAATGTTGTAGAACCACCTGTGCGATGTCATGTCTCACATCCGGAGTCTTCATGGTAATGATAGCGTACATCTGTAGGAGCGCAGCATGCGCCGGATCAAGCTTCGCTAAAACACTCGTGTTGAGTGTTTTACAAAACTCCGTTATGTGATTCATGGGTTTATAAATCCCTCATGAGTTGGCTGTATTACTCAGTTTTAATTTCGAGGAAAACTTTTTCTCATCATCAAGAAACAATGGCAAAGCGTAAAAGTAGTCGCCGACGTCCGCGTCGACCAAAGGTCACCAACAAGGAGCTGACCAAACGCCTAAAGAAGCGAGGACTCAAGTCCACCGGAAGTCGGGCTGTGAAACTTGCCCGAGCCAGCCGCCGAGGAGTTAGCACGCAGGCAAAGTACGGAGGGAATAAAGGCAACATACGTCGCTCTTCGCGAAGAGCGTACCGCAAGTCTCCCCGGCGATCTCGCAAGGGTAAGCGTCGTAGCTCTCGTAAGCGTAGCTCCCGCAGGCGTCGCAGCTCTCGTAAGCGTCGTAGCTCCCGCAGGCGTCGCAGCTCCCGTAAGCGTCGTAGCTCCCGCAGGCGTCGTAGCTCTCGCAAGCGTCGCAGCTCCCGCAGGCGTCGTAGCTCCCGTAAGCGCCGCAGCTCCCGCAGGCGTCGTAGCTCCCGCAGGCGTCGTAGCTCCCGCAAGCGTCGTAGCTCCCGCAGGCGTCGCAGCAAGCGTCGCAGCAAGCGTCGTAGCAAGCGTCGTAGCTCCCGCAAGCGTCGTAGCAAGCGTCGTAGCAAGCGCCGTAGCAAGCGTCACAGGTCAAAAGCAAAGTAAGTATTAAACAATAATCTGAAACGGTTTGCCCGTTTAAGATTGTAACTAAATGTGCCTTGGTTGCCCTTGGGACTTCGGCTCATACCAGTTCTTCTTGGTTTTCGGCTGCGCATCTCGGGGAATGCGGTACTGTTCGTTTGACTGACCGTATGCCTTGAGCATTTCCATGTCATATTCGGATCTTTCGTAAAGCTCAATACGGTGGGGGTTAACATTCTTACATAATTGTGGCATTTATAACTGATCAGAAAAAGGAAATTCATCAACTCTAAAGCTTCAAACGGTAATACCAAAAAATGTGTAAGCTCTCTTGTAGGTACAAGGTCTTATCCCCGATTAGGCTGCTTCTCCCGGCAGCCGGAATACTTTACACTGCTCCGTTTATATTCTCCGAATTGTATACTGTAGTATACTTCCCAATCTGTTACTTCTTCGCATCGTACTTCACCTTTCTCAACTTCCCATGTGTTGTAGAAACTCTGCACAAGAGGCCGATGTACTTCGAAGATTTGGCTCTCATCCAGAAGAGTATCAGTACTAACCTATTTCAGAAGGTTTATACAGTGGTCATGAGTCTCCTCCTATCATTCATATTCGCAATCATCGCAGACTATGTTCTCGTGCAGGGTATACACACCAAGTCAACAGCAGACATCGTCGGAACTATCGGAGCCAATGTTCTCGTCTTCATGAAGATACAGAACGAAGTAGGTAGGGGTCTTGTTGAGGTCTGTCATACGTTCAAGGATAACGATACTGTTCGGACAGTGCTCGGTAGATTTAGCGATAATCCTCCGTCTATAGAGCTTTCTCAAATTGGTACACCTTCTATTCCGCCACCTGCTGGGATGGCTCACGTGAGATCGAAGTCATGCTCGGATATGGAAGGTTTTGTGATTGATGTTGAGGATCTGGGAAGTGAACGGTGAATGCGTCCTCGGTTACGGCTATACCTAGCTCCGCTTTGAGTGCTGAGGATTCGTTCTCTCGCCGATAAAGCAACGCGTCATCGGGTACCTCCACACTATCATTACCAACCCAGACAAGTTCGCTTGTGCCTTGTGCTTTGTATCCGAACTGTGGGTACCCATGTCCCGTAATGTCGGGTGTGTAAATATTGAGCTGCCTGTATGCGATCGGGCCAAACAAGTGACATCCATTCATAATACGTAGAAGCTCTTCCTTGAAGTATATAACGTCTGCTTTCCCCAACATACGGGTGAGATGCCTATTCACGGTCGCAGATGTTGCGACGATGTTCCCGTTGCGGGTGGTACATTCAAAGGTAATAAGGGGGACGCCTGGCATAGCCAGGGGAACGATAGCGTAACAAATAGGCCACCGCTGCAGAGATCTGTATAGAGCGGGCCTACCAGATGATGTCCATGATCGTATAAAGTCGTTAAGGACTTGAGTAACATCATTCATGTACGTTTGGTTTAAAGTACGTCGTACTTTAACCCACAATCTATTTGCTCCATGTCGCGATAAGCTGAAGGGAAAGCTTGGTCATCCCTTCTGGAACCTCAATTTCCATGACGCTTCCGTCAACAGCTGCCTGCATTACTTGACAGCTAGCAGCCTGAAACTTTCGCATTGCCTTGTCGGCTTTGTGTTGGGCCTTCTCGACTTTCTTGATCTCACGTGCAGCCTTTTTGGCTTCTCGTTCCGCCTTACGTTCCTCCTTAGTCTGCAATGGAACCCATGTGTCGGCTTCGAGTCTGCTAATGAGAGAGTCCACCTCTCTGTCATGCTTCAGTGAAATGCAGTCTTGCCATACAAAGTCCTTTGGCGCAAAGCGCCTGTTCTTGTTGCTAACAACAAGTGCTATGATGTTCTCTGCATTCTCCATGACCCATTCGAACTCTGGAGTCTTCTCGGTACCCTGTTCCACAAAAACGATGTGGACGTCGGCATCCTCAACAGCTACGCCTTTCATGTTGAGCCGTTCCATAAACTTGCTCAGTTGATCGGAGATCTCTTCCCCTTGTTTTGGGTTGTAAACTCTGCTAAGGTTAACCTTCATGCTTTGTTACCGAAAATAGTCAAACCCTTAAGTATGTTTAGCGGATTGCGTCCTATCTATCAAAACCAAACATGCGCTGTACCTCGTACTTCATCAGACCATCCCCGAACGTACCGAGATCGGCATACGGTTTCATAGTCTTTGTGCGCTTTGTTTTCACAGAACCGCTTAACTCCGGCTTGACAGACACGTCCGGAGAAGGCGCCTGTTCCGCAGGTTGGGACCGGTCAATAGACGCATCTCCCAACTCAATATCCACATCAGAGTTCCTAGCCGTCACGTGAATCTGCTTTGTGTTAGTTACGTCTAGGAGTTTGAACTCATTATAGTTTGTGTTGATCTCGATGCTCTCTAGCTGGTCCGGGATCATGATATCATGATCCTGGGCATAAGCCGTATACGCGTCTTGCACACTCCTCGGTAAAAGTGGGGCCGACGCAAATAGTTCATCGTAGGACGTGGTAATCCATTCTAGATACTTATCTGGATCAGGACGATTGTTTCTGTATAGAGAAAGCTGTCTACGAACGTTGCTTTCGAGAGATGTATATTTTACAGCGGCGGCCTTGTGAGCAGCGCTTTCTTCCTCAAGGGCCGCGAACTTAACAATAGTGAGCAGTATACCACAGAGGAATGATAGAACCGCTGAGACCAGTAAGAATGTATTGACATTATCTGGATATACTGACCCTATGACGTCGATGGTTCCAGCTGCGGGTCCCAGGATTATGGACGTGATCATCAACATCTCATACATCCGAGATGTTGATCTAGCAGTATTGATATGCATAACCTTAAAGCCCCGCGAAAACTCTCCGATATTCCGGACAGCAGCTTCCTGAGAGCTGTTCCACACTAGGGACTCCCCCCTTGGAGATGGTTCCGGTGTCGGCAAATTGTCCATTTCACTATTACCTTCTAGTCCTTAAAAACGATTAATCTCGCTCTAAGATAAATGTCTAGGAAACTCGTCAAATTCCTCTTCTTTGCCTTGATCTACGTTATGAGCATTCTAACCAGTATGGTAGCTCTGAAGATATCAGCAGCGATAAAAGTGTCGAAAACTATTGGATTAGCCATCTCAGCGTTATTATCAACTTGTTTCCTCTTCGTTGTTTACTACTTGGCGAAGATGGGATCACAATCGGATGGTTTCACCTTCGAAGTCACAGGTCCCAGACGATGTGACGGTGGGCCATACCTCTGGGACGCCGAAACAGCGAAACACTGTAGCCAGTACACACAAGACGAACTAGCAGGCTCTCTTTGTAAAGGTGGGCTTTACAATGGCGGACCCACACACTTCGAGTACACTTCCCTCTCTAACCCAGATTGGCAAAACGACACGGGCAATGGCTGTTACAACAATCCTGATCAGCCGAACAACAACAATGGTGCCCACGCAAAAGGCGATAAGTGGACCTGTGGGACTGGACCGCATCCCTTCTAAACTCTCATTTTGACTTAACACTTTCCGCGCTAAGTAAAAATGCTCAAGCTGCTAATGAACGCAACTATCTTCACCGCCGTTGGTATTTACCTTCAGCAAAACTATAACATGCCTGATATCGGAATCTGGGCCACAGCCATCTATGACGCGGTCAGAGAATGGGAAAACAACCATCGCAGGTAAGATAAAATGACCGCCAGTCTAACAGCCGTCGCTGTACTCACTCTGACTGCACTAATAGTCTCCATTCTTGCACTCACAAAGGGTAGGGTTGACCATTATAACGAACAAGCTGATAGCGAATATACTCTCGCTGGGACAAATCCGTATGGTACGCCAGCAACCATCCTCCCGTATGACGTTAGCTTTCAACAGTTGACAAATGCATAAATGCGCTCGGATAACTTGTTGCCGATTCTACGCAGCTTTCCACCCTTGATCGGAAACTTGATGTCAGCAAGCATACCAGCCATCTCCTTTTTCATGTTCTCTGATGCCGAGACATTCCCCGTTCCAATGATCAAATCAACGTATGAATCAGCTATTCGGTCATACCCTCGCATCAAGCTGCACAACGTTGGATAGATCTTGACTATCTCAACAGCGACTTTCTCTGTCACCTGCGGCACCTGTGATAAAAGCTGAATGTACCATACTTCTGGAGTCAGATTAGCTTTCTTACACTTGTTCAGCGTTGAGCAGTATCGTGCAGACGCTGCCAATCCTTCTACCGGTTCCGCCTCGGGTAGGAAAAGATTAGAACCTTCCTTGTTGAGCTTGGTGAACAAAGCCCTGATCAGCTCTCCAGTTTCTTCGAGAGCTAAAGTCTTATAAACCCAGATCTTATCTCTGAGTTGTGTGTTGAGGATAGAGCTAACCAAAGTGGAAATTGGGAACGAGCTTATCTTGTCTTCCAGCGGGAAGTTTAAGTCACCCTCGATGAGATAAAGTATTCGGTCACGCTGTACAGTCTTCAACCGTTCCTTCTGTTCTGCTCTTCTCTTATCAATGATAGAAGCTTTCAGATCGAGTATAGTCTTTCTCTCAACGACAAAGATTAGTTCTCCATCCTCCTCATTCCTGAAGAGGATGTCTCCGACGTCCAGAGCCTCCTGGACGAACGGCACTCTACCCTGGAGGAACTGGATAAGATCTCTTTCTCGGATATCGATGCATAGTTGTACCACCATTTGACAGTACATCAGGAGGTTTTAGACTATGCTTTGTGAGCCATGATGGGCAGTCCGACGCTCTGAAAGCTACAGGCCAGTTCCGTACACAACCTTTGTAGTGAGGACTATCTATAAATGCACAGCACAAGTCTAGCATCGGTTGAAGAACGTCCCATACCTTAACCTTGAACTCTTTCTCCTCAACACCGTCTGGGAAAAAGATGCAGTAGCCGGGTTCGGTTGTGTTAAGATGAGTACTGATGTTACCACTGACTTGGTTTTGGACGCCGTTATCAAGGAGGGCTCGTGAGATCTTCTCACAGCTTGTCGGTACTGTAGTTGATATACTGAGTTGCATTCGGTATTGAGTTAGCCATCTTTAGACGGGACTGGACTTTAACAGCTTAAAGTTCAGAAGGTCTATATGGGTGGGTCGTCAAAGCGACTATGTTAAGCCGTTTCCTGGTGGTCATAGTGGGTTCACCAATCGACCTCGAGAAGAAATAAAGGTTGTAAAGACTGGAACTGCTTAGACGGGCGTTCAGTCTCTCCTCGCCCGTAAAGAGGGATTAATCTCCAAAGTGATTGGTTTTGATGTTCGGTTCTATTAGATGCAATGAGTACTGTTACTATCCCAAAGGAAATGGGTTACGACCCACATTACAGGTACAAACGACCTAAGCTCGAATGCAATCATACATGTAAGTCCAAGCGCACCGTAATCACCAACATCACAGAACTTTGTCTAGCTCTTGAGATCACCCCACCTCACCTTCGTAAGCTGCTACAAGCTGCTCTACCAGCAACTGCACTCACGAAGGCTTTTGTTCTAAAGGGCATTATATCGGCCAATACTCTAGACGACATCCTAGAGGGTATCATCGTGGGCACCCTCCTCTGTAAGGATTGTAGAAACCCAGAAGTGGCAGTTAGCCTAAAATCCGGTAAGGCGAGGTGCAAGGCGTGCGGAGCGAGGTGCCGCGACAGAGACTACAAAAAATAAAGCCCTTCATTTGAAGGGCTTTCCTAGTTATCATTGGTCACTTCTATCATCCCTACAAGGGTTCGCAGGCCATCCCACATCATCGCCGCAGTCGGTCGGAAATCACCGTGGCTTGCGTAACCGAGTCGACAACAACTGAGAAATTCTTCTGGTGTCTCGTAATCATGGAACGCAGTAGTCCCGAGTGGACATCCAAACCACTGAGCGTGAAGAGACCTAGCAAATTCTATGATAGCCTTTTCCTCGGTGTCTCCCTTTCCGGTGACCGTGTAGTTGTCCATGATTGCTTTGGCCGTAAACATCCTTGATGTAGTTGCACAAAACTCCCCCCATCATCAATTAAAAAATTGATGATGGGGGGAGCCTTTTCCTTATGTTCCAAGACCATGCCAGCTAACAAGCGCTACGGGAAACCCAGGAAACCCAGGAAACCCAGGAAACCCTGGCAGGTCTGGGCCGGACTGGGACGACCCAGCAGGCGCCCCAGTCGCATCAGCTTTACGCCTTTGCGTGTATGTACGGTGGCGACACTTGCTAATATGATTAACGTGTTTGCTATAACTGTAGCCAGACGAGACATTGGACTACCTATTGAAGGGCCCCTCAGTATTCTCAGCTGTGGTAGGGTCTGGACGTTGTGTGTTAAGGCCGTCAATGAATTGTATAGTCGAGTGGGCAGGGATGGAATGTGCGCATATATTCCAAACGAAACAATGGACTTCCTATCGGACGACACGATTGGAATATATGCACAAGATCATGAGCCATCAGGCCATTAAAGCCCGTGTCGAGCAATCGACACGGGCTTTTTACACAAACCTTACTTTACTGATTTCATCTTGCGATCTATGACTATGGTCCAATCCATCTTCATCTTCCTCTTCGGCCACCCATTCCCGGGTGTACATCCTCGTGTAGTCTGGGAACATCCTGAGACACACTGTCAGCTCGCAGTCGTCGAGCGTCTTCCACGTTTCATATAACCTATCAACAAACTCTCCAATGGGTTGGAACTGAGAGATCATCCATATCAGTGTTTGTTCTGCCTTGATCACTGTCTTGTGCCTGTATACTGTTCGAAACATGTGGGCTCGGGCCTTGTACATCGACTCCACCTCATCCCGTGCCTTATGAAGAAATGATAGATGCCCGTCCTCGCTTACGCGAGAACACTTGATCAGATAGTCTGGTTGAAATCCCTGTATTCCAGTGTGGTAACTGTCTCGTTGAAGATAGTCAAGTCTATCAACGTCAATACCACAGGTTGAATTTGACACGATCTCGTAGATAAAGGATCGTCTTCCTCCCTGTGGAGGAGACCCACGAATCATTCTCGATACGGTCTCGACTTCTGACAATGTGAGAAGGTTTAGTCGCCCATTCAAGTCTTTAAGAAGCTCTACTGACCGCTCCTCATGACAAGGATGTCCTCGTTCAACAAGCTTGTTGTCGAGAAGATGAGACCACGCGACATGACCGATGTCATGAAGGAGCCCAGCCAGCTGTATAAGCTCCTTTTCACGATCGTAGATCACGACCCCGGTCGAGCGCAGCGTGTCTACCATTTCTCCAGCCATGTGCATCACACCTAGTGAGTGCTCTAGCCTTGTGTGGACAGCGGAGGGATACACTAGATGAACTACACCGAGTTGTTTGATATGCCTCATGCGCTGGAACTCCCTTGTATCCATGAACGCCAGACATAGTTCTGGGACAGAAATGAACCTGTAGATACAGTCCTTGATGAGAGTCTGTTTAGTCATGTTTGGACTCACACCAGAGTAAAAACACATTTTATCAATTAGATTAATTAGTCACTCCAGGTATCGTCCGAGGATGTGGGTTCGATCGTATTGATGGTTGGGTTAAGAGGTGGGAACTTACAGATGTTGCAAATATCTCCGAAGAAGACATAGACCGGACGGGAAGTCTTGCAGTGTGGACAAACTCTGCCGTTTCCACAGATTTGGTCTATGCCAGGTCCGACAGTTATTGGGGACTCGCGGGAAAACAGGTGTCCAACGTCGTTGGTCCAATTCATTTATACAAAGCATGATTTTCATAAATCATATCTCCCAGTTAATCGGGACCTCAAGTGCTGCATTACACTTTGAGAACACCTTGGATCCAAACCACCCCTTGCTAGCGGACAACGGAGAAGGATGCACGGTCTTAAGTACAGTATGCCATTCTGTGTCAATACCCTTCCCATTGGCCTTTTTCTGAGCGTATGCTCCAAAGAGCATGAATACCACTCTGTCTCCATATGTAGCTAAAGCTGCAATCACAGCGTCTGTGAATAATTCCCAACCCTTCCCAGCATGAGAATTGGCTTTTCCGGCTGATACCGTAAGGACGCTGTTGATTAAAAGAACACCTTGCTGTAACCACGGTGTCAAGTCACCATTCAGACCGTGTGACGAAAACTCAACATCCTCGTCCGCTGTAAGTTCCTTGAATATATTCCGCAGCGACGGAGGGATCTTTCCGCTCTTAACAGAGAAAGATAATCCGTGAGCCTGACCATATCCATGATATGGGTCTTGACCAACAATCACGGCTCTAACGTCGCTAAACGGGAATGTGAAAGCGTTAAAAACATCCTCCTCTGGAGGAAAGACTGCATGATCAGCGCGTTCGTTTTCTATAAACTTCGTAAGCTCTAGGAAGTATGGCTTCTCAAATTCATCACCGATGACCTCCAACCAGGAGGGGTGAATGTTGCTCAACAGCATAGTTGCGGTTTCAAGGATTGAAAAAAGGATTAATCAATTGCAACACAGAGCAAATGGGAATACCAGTGTGTCGTGACAAAGATGATCTCAGTCCTCTCGGTGGTCCATCCGCTGGATGGTGCCAAAATAAGTTATGTGAACGGATGGAACAGTTCTGTCCATGCTCATCTAAGCTATATTTAGATAAGAGAATGCATGATCTCGAACAGTTATGTAGACCATTGGCCTGTGGACGTACAAGACTGGAGATTGCTGTCGACCGGAAGAGACACATCATGCAGTCATACTAACAATTGTACTTATATACCACCATCTCTACATTATACTTCATCATGGCTAGATGCGCCGTTTGTAGCATCTTACTATATCTTGACCAGTCGCCTCCAGCTAAACCACAACCGATTCCGAAAGGGACAGCGACTCTAGTTAATTCGCTTGGGGTATTCGCAGCAAAATGGTCTCTCAAAGCTTTCAGAGCCTCCCTAAAGTTTATCTCCCGGGCTTCGGCGTCGTCCGAATAACCGTCATCCGGGTACGATAAAGCGTACTGACACGGCTTACCAGGCCGATACTGTCCAAACAGGGCCAGCACTGTCGGCCCATCTCCGTCCAGGATCTGGATGGTACCAGGCATTGCTCTATCCTCAGGAATAGCACAATTACGATGCTTCTCAGCTCTGCGCGTAGAATACACGTCTTTGTCTTTTCCGAGACGGACGGCAACCTGCTTCGATAAACCGTGCGGACGAACCGTTAAACAGTTGCACTGATGCATGATGTACTCGGCGCCTGAATCAAAGATGTCTCCATTAACTACTTTCATTGTTAATGGAGACAATGAAAGTCCGAGAACTGATCAATTAGCAATTGCACCTCTGTCTATGACCCGATTACCAAGGATGATTGGTTGACATTTTGAATTATACCGATCCGAGTAGTATAAGGACAATTACCATAACGAAGATCCACGCGCTGACCTTCGAAAGTCATTGGAAAGTGGTACCTCCGCATATATTCCTTCACAACTTCTTGAACAAGATCCACAGACAAGATTGACGTCTCTAGAGTCAGTATGATAGCTATAGGTCTCAGCATTGTAGCTATGGCTTCCGTCACCCTTGGTGAAACTTGCTTCATACACTCTTGCATGATTGCCATAAAAGTCCTAGTTTGAATCGATTAACCCATTAGCTACTTGATAAGCGCACCACTGTTTATGACCCGGTTGCCAATGGCGGTTGGTGGTATCCACGTGACCCAAGACATGAAATCCTTCTTTTTGCTAGAAACGAGTGTGTACTCCAGGATATACGGTGGTGGTGACTCACTAGTCACGATCAGACCTACCTCTGAATAAGGTAAGGCTGTGATAGGCATCCAGGGTGGTTGAAAAGCCAGGTCATCCATGACTGACCACTCCACTGTGAAGTCTCCAACCGGGGTCAACTCACCGACTATCTCATGGTCGACACGGCTGATCATATTATAGCCACGTTCTAGAGACCGTGACATCCTAGCCAAGAACAGGGCATCTTTCTGATCTATGAGCGGAAACTTACTACAGCACTTGTAGAAGGTACCACCTGAACCTTCACCGCGGAGGTCCACACGCTGACCTTCGTAGGTCGTTGGATAGTGGTACCTCCGCATATATTCCTTCACAACTTCTTGAATAAGATCCATAGACAAGATTGACGTCTCTAGAGTCAGTATGATAGCTATAGGTCTCAGCATTGTAGCTATGGCTTCCACTGTCAGTGGATGATCCGGTTTCCTGGAACCATATGATCGTACATTGCCATTGGACGGAGACGCAGTGATCGTCGGTGTCCGGTCTGGCTTCTCAGATCCATATGATCGTACATTACCCATTTGCTATCATATCACAAACACTCCTAATTGAATCAGTTCTAAAGCTTGATATTTGATGTGACAACAATGCAAGTTCGACTTATCTCCGATCTACACACAGAGATGGCGCCTTTTGAGATCAAGCCATCCGGAGAGGACGTTCTTATAATAGCGGGGGATGTAAGTCCAGACTTTTCGGCATGCTTACAGATGCTTACAGACTATAGAGATCTCGCTCCAGACATCGATATCATATACATCCTTGGAAACCATTGTTCATATGACAAATCGATTGATGAAACAATCCAGCTGTGGCGTAATGTAAACATGGCCCACTTCCACTTTCTGGAAAACGAATCAGTCGTTATAAATGGTATACGTTTCTTCGGATCGACAATGTGGACCGATCTTAAGACCGATGACGTGTACCGGGTGCAATCAGGGATCACAGACTTTTATAGAATCATTGGTCTGACACCAGACTCATGGCGCGTTCGCCATTACCACTCAAAGAAGTCTTTATCTGAGGTTCTTGCTTCAAGTGTTGAACCAGTGGTGGTCATAACGCATCACCTCCCCATCCAAGCTTGTATCGATCCAAAATACAAGGGCTTAGACGCCATGAACAGTGCGTTTGCATCAACAGATATGGAAGAACTAGTAGCGAATCAGAAAGTTATTCACTGGCTGCATGGTCACACACATTCTTCCGTGGACATTACGCACAATGGGACACCCATCCTCTGCAACCCAAGAGGACGGGTGACGATGTGGAAAGATAAAGAGATTAAAAAAGAGAATAAACAGTTCGATCCTAACCTAATCTTCACCATCGAACTAAACTCCCTCGATTCTTGAACTCCCGAACATATTCCAATATATGGATTGACCGACGGTCTTACCGTCTTTATAGGTGCACATTGTGCACAGGCGACCGTTCTCAAACCATTCATTATAAGGAGGCCGTCATTTAGCGTTGTTTTATCAGAACCTGTTTGTATGCGTCTTCAGCCCTTGTAAGTGCTGCTTTGTAGTTCCGTCTCTCCACCCCTGTGAAATAGGGATCTTTGTCCAAGATCTGATCCCTGGCATACTTCAGACCGGCCCTGATTTGAACCTCATATTTCCGCCGTTCGCCGTTCGCCCAAGCGACTATGTCTTCAACCTCGTCGCGCTTCTCACGTAGCGTCAGACTATTGGAGTTATGCACTTGGCCCAGCCGAGCATTTGTTTCGGCTTTAATTTCTTTCAATCGTTTGATACCGTCATGCACTGCGATTAGGTCAAGAGGTAATGCCCGCTTTACCCTCCCAACGTCGTACATGTTTTCGGTCACATCAGGGTCAATACTGTACTTCTCTTGGAACATTCTCTGTAGCTGCGTTTTTACTCCTCCTCGGAGTCGGCTACGCCTCCTAGAGCTACGCCTCCTAGAGCTACGCCTCTTCCTCCTAGAGCTACGCCTCTTCCTCCTAGAGCTGCGTCTCTTCCTCCTAGAGCTACATCTTCTTCTCATCCTGCTTCGTGTCATTTATATCTAGATGAACAAAAAACCCTAATTATTAGGGTTTTTTGTTCATCTTACCATTACTGTAGGTGCAATCCTTCATCAGTTGACCGTTTCTATTCCAGGATTGGACCGACCATCCTTATAGGTACGCTTGCTAGGCGGTTGTCCGTCAGCGTACTATGTCTTGAACAGACCGTCATGCTTCCCATCCTTGTGGGTGCACTCACACCTCAGTTGTCCGTCTTCATGTCAAGACTTGTAGGGACCTCCTTATCATCCTTGAAGATCTTCTAGCGACGGGTCGTTTTAAACCACTCCTTGTATGGACCCTCCACTTTCCCATCTACTCCTGCGCTACTACTTTCCTTGTTCATCGACGCACTTCTTACTAACGTCCTCCGAGCGGTGTCGTTAACTGTTGATAAGATACGGGTCGAGTTGGACTTGCTTTTTGCATACCAGATAACTAGAGAAATCAAATTGATGCTCCTAGTCGGTTTCCCTATGTGAAACAGACTTATGGTAATGAACCCTTTGAAAATCGATGTCCTCGATATCGACCTTCTCGCTAGGCATGTGTGCCGACATCTTTCAGCGCAGCAGATCGAGATGTTCCACCAGGTGAATGTGGAGTTCAGAGCAACCGTCAAGGATGAAGACTACGGTAAAGAACTGTTTGTACGGCACTGGAAGGACGTCAGTACAGAAACGGAGAAGTACACGCTCAAAGATGGGAAGAAGGAGGGTTTATACAAATCTTGGTATGATGATGGTGGCCTGCACATGGAGACCTCCTATAGGAACGGTAAGCTAGATGGCCCATGCAAGGAGTGGCATGGGAACGGTCTACTGCAGGATGAGTGCTTTTATAGGGGTGGGAACATGGATGGCTCTTACAAGGAGTGGTACGAGAGCGGGAGACTATGGGCAGAGCTCACCTATGATGACGGGATAAAAACGGGTTGCCACAAATCCTGGCATGAAAACGGTCAACTGTATGAGGAATGCAGTTATGAGTCTGGCAGTAAAGTTGGTCTCGACATGACATGGTATATTAATGGGAAGCCGGCAGCGATGTATACCTATAAGGACAACGTGGAGGATGGGACATACAAGGAGTGGTACGACACAGGAGAACTGTGCAAGGAAGGTACCTATAAGAACGGTAAGAAAGATGGCCTGTACAAAAGCTGGCATGAGAATGGTCAACCGCTCGAGGAATGTACATACAGGGACAATAAGAAAGATGGCCCGTACAAAAGCTGGTACGAGAACGGTCAACTGTATGGGGAATGTACATTTGAGTCCGATAATGCAGTCGGTCTGTATAGGATATGGTACATGGATGGTCAACCGTTCGAGGAATGTACATACAGGGACAATAAGATGGATGGCCCATACAAAAGCTGGCACCCAAACGGTCATTTGCTTGTGGAATGCACTTACAAGTCTGGTAGGAGAGTTGGTCTCGCCACGACATGGTACAGAAATGGCGACGTCGAAACGATCTGCACCTATAAGGATGGCCTTGGCCTTTCCAAGGAGTGGTACGAGAGCGGTCAGCTGTAGTGTGAATGTCCATGTGGTCAAGGAGATTCAAGGAAATTACTCAGAATCCATAAATAAAACTCCCTAGCCAGCTAGGGAGTTTTTAAATTGAACATTCAACGGTAACTTAGTATGGTAATAATGAGGATGATAGACCAGTCTCACGTGTTCCACAACTCTACGCCGTCAGACTGGCTCGCTATGAGAGTCAGACTGGAATGGTTACCTGACCACCTATGGGAGGCAGCAATCGCAGCCGATGGACTCCCTTTCGTTTACGACCACGTCGGAGGTCTTGGAACTAATAGTCCTCGCCGAGGAGTCTGCGTTCAGTCTATGGGAGGACCATACGAGACAGGATATTGGACACTCACTCAAAACAAGTCCCAGTGTACCCTCGCGACGCGCCGTGCCCAGATGGCCGGAGCACTCGCAGATGTCATCCCCTATTTGTGCAATATATCAAGTGCACACTTTCCTTCAGCTCCCCTGTCAACTGCCAGTTTTAGTCTGTTCGTCGCTAACGAGTACCTGCCTGGTGAGAAACACAGTATATGTGACCACACGGACGCGCAGGACTGGTACCCATCGCCTCCGATATTCGCATCTATCACCTTCTTTCCTGACGGACCACCAGAAGATCCAAACCAAACGTTCAGATTCCAGGTCTTTGACGAGGGTGACGACCTGTGGAAGGACATGTACCTGCCTGATCGGTCCGTATGTATGATGCGCGCTGACATACGCCATCGAGTGTTACCACCGCTATCTAAGTACACGGCCATGTCCGCGCGTCGCATTAACCTGACATATCGCAATCTCATATGTCCGATTGAAGACCCACTTGGATATCTGATCGGTTTCTCTAACCACTATCGCTACTACGGCATCCCGAGCCATGTCATAGTACCCAAGGGGTTCGACGTCGCTGCTATCAGCGACGTGGTTGACCGCCTCACTATGCTCAATGATGACTTCGAGGTCATCACGGACTCTCGTACGGGAGCCGACCGCGTAGCCGAGAAGAAAAAGCTCAGAACTATCATACGGGATCGTTATAACCTATCTAATCCGTCTATGCTATCGAAAAGTAATATCGTCCTAGAACTTCTCGAGGAGGTAATTAAATAAGCCCTGTCCAATATTGGACAGGGCTTCTTCACGCAAGATCTGAGGGATTGGGAACCCAACGATAAATAGACGATAGACTAAGGTGTTCCGAGACGAGACCAACATAGTGATCTGAGTAGTCTCACGTCTCTCTTTGTCAACGCCGGGGCAACGCATTCACGGGGGCAACACGTGTTGCCCTTTTATGTCGCCCCTCTGGATAAGATGTTTTTTCCGAATCTCCGTGTGACGGATCGTGCGATCAGAAATGCCCAAGTACACAAAACGTGCAGCCCGATGGTCGGAGTTTTTTGGAGTATACCTTGTTACCGCCTTGTCGATGGACGGGGCACCGCAAAATGGGTTTAGAACACAAAGATGGACAGGCCGTTGTAAAACACCTTTTTACATGTTGTCACAATCTTGATTCATGACTTATTGACCGGTTTGTCACGTGGCTTGATCTTCCAGAGTGCGCAGAAGTCGTCAACCATATGGAGAACCCGATCATCGTCTCTCTCCAGGTCAGTATCACCCTTGTGAAGATAGCTCAAGTGCGCAAGCGCGATATCGCTGAAGTGGTTCCACGTCTCGTCATCCATCTCTCCATGTTCCATTACAGTCGGGACTTTATCCGTTCCAATTCTCGCTAACTGGAGGAATTCGCGCAACGTACCATTGATGGACCTCTTACGGAAGTTATAAAATGTCCCTGGATGGGTCAGATCGAAGTTGATGGTGTATTTTTCCAGAAAGGCGTTGACATTAGTCCGATTAACTTCGAGAAGTGTGTAGGCCATGATCTTGCTATCGTCATGCTGACTCCCTACTTTTTTTCAATTAGACGGATGTTATAGTTGAAAAAATTGAAGGTTATGTCTATGTTCTGCTGATAAACCAAATCAATGTCGATAACAAGAGAGATGTGTCTGAAGGGCGCGGTTGTTCAGGCGAAACGGGACATACTGCGTATAAGAGGCGAGACTATCGCAACAGTGGAGTCGGTGGAGATCGCTAACATGACTAACCGGATCTTTCAGCAAAACAGAGAAAGCAATCCAGTCTTCGCGAGAGTCCCGGCATTCATCTTCGACATGGAGGAGGTTGAAGATACTCTCAGAGCCCTTGACACTAGATATCTGGGGACTCGGGTGTCGAGTGAAGACCTTGATCATCGTGAGAGAGATAACATTGCATCATCTTCATCTTCAGTTTGGGACGTAACTTTACTAAATTGAAGAGGTCTGAGATTACTGTGAGTAGAAAGAAAGATGAGTGTGGTAGATGATGTTGTTTACTTTGTAAGCGTTAAAGCAGAGAAGGATGATGAGGAAGTTGCTATGGGTGTGTACTCCCGTAACCTGGCTAACATTTGCTGGGGTTGGCGAAACTGGGGTCATTGTAATAACCGCTATTACCAAGACCTTGGCGCGGTTGAGTACATTCGTGTGGTCGAGCGGATCTGGGCAGACAGGGAAGACGGACAACCACGTGAGATCATCTCGGACACTGTCTATAATCAGAGAGATATGCGCAGGATTGGCCGAGAGCGATTCAAGCGTAAGCGAACAGTCTAATGATATAAATACTGAACCTCTACTAGAGGTTTTTTTTTCGTTGAGATAAAGAGGATGGGGTTAACACGTATACCCAGACTGAAACCCTGTAAGAGTCATCAATACAGGAACGAAAACAACCGCTGCGTCAACAAGAGGAGGAGCAAGTCCAAGAGGAGGAGCAAGTCCAAGAGGAGGAGCAAGTCAAAGAGGAGGAGCAAGTCAAAGAGGAGATCAAGGAAGAGGAGCAAGTCCAAGAGGAGATCAAGGAAGAGGAGGAGCAAGTCTCAAAATGAACCACATCGAGGTGAAAAGAAACAATTGAGTAAAAGTATTAAGTGTAACGATATTAAACAAGAAATGTCTAATTGTACCGTAGCGTCGTCCAACTTTCCCGATTCTATCCGCAAGAAGATGAAGGACCCGGATGTGGCGGGGAGGTCCCAGAAGGTTCTTGAACCGAAGATCATCAGCTCTCATGCTCAGCATCAGTGTATAAAAGTCAAAGCACTTCGGCCTGAGTATGATGACCTTGGTAAGTGGCTGGAGGACGATGGTAATGTGTACGTGGGAAGAAGGATGCGGATCTTTGTGTGGAATGGGAAGTACGACAAAGAGGGCAAGAAAATTATGGAGTACTTTGCCATCCCTGATTCTAAGTGGGGTAATCCATTCAAGTGTGGAACCGGTAAGGGAAAGTATCCTCTCGATGAGTCTTTGGCTCTGTACAGAGAGCACTTGATAGAGTCCGGACTGGACCAGCAAGTTGGTGAGTTAGCCGGAAAGAACCTGGGATGCTACTGCGACCCGGATGCTAAATGTCACGCGAAGGTGCTGGCGGAACTTGCAAATGCTTAGTAATAAAGACCTACAACCAATATTGGTTGTAGGTCTTTCCAATAACCGTATTCTCCGCCTTGTTGAGAATGTACACGAATTGAAGGTTGTTAGACGCTTCCAGACGGATAGAAATATGGAGAAGTCTGCGTTTAGCCGTATCGACGGCTTAACTGGTAATATCAAAGCAGGGTCGAAGAGAGCGTTAAAAAAGGAATTCACATCGGCGATTAAGGTGTGCGCCACTCACAAAACTGTTAATTACTGTCACCGGGCTACCGGTGACCAATATGAATTTACGTACTCGAAGAGAGGACGTATAGAGCTTCTACAGACCACTGGGATGGGGAAGCTACAGTGCCATTTGGAGGGGGAAACCGTTGATACACATAGTTCAAAGCCGAGATCTAAGCTCCAGTGGGTCATCGTTGATGGACTGTACCGACCCACTCGCTGGATTAGGCGTGAGATAACAGGAGAGGGTACAGTGATTAGCGAACGTAAGATTGTCGTCAGAGACAATACAACAATAACTGGAGACGTGTTAAACAATCATTCCAGCAGGTTGATATATGGTCGTACACAGTCCGGAAAGACCCGAGAGAGCTGTGAAGCCATGGCTGCGAGGATGCGGATTGATGGATGTACGGGTGTTTTCGTATGCCGAGACTATAGGACTGAGCTTGATGAACAGACAATGAGTATAGCTGATACGGTGAATGAAATCTCTCCACACATCACTGTGGTGCAGGTGGGTGGTAGTAAGGTAACGGGTAACGGTGGGGATGGAGCTATATGGCGATCGAGCGATCCTAGTAGCCCTGTTTGGTCTGAGCTCATTCACAGTATGAAGACTCGGGATGCTACTAGGCTTTACACAGTTATGGGGAATGTGTCTACTCTCACGAAGATCATGACCTCGTTCTCGGATGGCGATAGGGTGCGGTTTACCTGCTGTGTAGATGAGGCTGATATCTATGTGAACGATTGCGCTCGCGCGTCGGTGTTGAAGGCCCTCCTTTCCTTTGCCATCTGTAAGTACTTCATCAGCGCAACGCTTCTTGATGTATCTAGCTTAGTTGGAGATAACGAGATTGTCGAGGCAGTTCCAGCAAAGTTCGCCTTTACGAACGAAGTCGACGGTGATGACAGGGTATATAGGTCGTTACATGGAGTCACGCGGTATGACCCAAAGAATCGTGGCAGGTCCGTATCGGCTGCTATCGACAATGGTAAACAGATCATTACTGAGGCCATCCTTTTAGGGTACAACACGGAGTACAATCAAAAAGGTCTCCCATATATCTTCTGTCACTTCCATACCGATGTAAACGAAGAAAATAAGCAGATCGCGGTTGGGATCTCGTCTGAGACTTACAGTGCATACAATGTCCCAGTTATCACCTTCGACCAACAAGGGATCCAAATGTACCAAAGCGGAGAGGTTACTACTAAGTTCACACGATTGAATGAGGCTCTACAGAAGGTGAAGGATGATAAACTCGAGTTTGTTTATCTCATGGGTGGTAAAATGTGTAGCCGAGCTTTCCGGGTGACGTCGAAGGACTGGACAACGTACATCAGCCTCATGATCTACGGATGGGGGAATAGTGATGCGGCCTTAATGGTTCAACGGATGGGAAGAATGAGCGGACTGACACCTAAGAACTTGGTGTGCGCTCAAAGGATATACGTAGACAAGAAGATATTCTACAAGGCCATCGACTGCACTAGCGCCAACAGTGAGATGATACGAACAGTGTCCACAAATCCGGATGATCAGTTCGGGGTCGTCAAGAGGCGCGTGGTCCTGAGCAAACGCCATACCAACGTTAGACTCAGCAAGTGCGGGGTCGAGAAAGAGTTCGATATCGACTTAGACAAGGAAAACATTCATGGCGAGTTAAAGGAGTGGGAAGGTACCACGACAGTGACGGGCGGGCGTGGAAGCTCGACTACAGCCAACCGGGGAGATGAGATTCGACTGGTTCGTGAAAAACTGGTGACGGGAGCTGAGATGAAGAGGATCTATGATGCAACCGTGAACGAGGTGATGAATTCAGGGGCTGGAAGGTGGCACACTAGGTCGAGCATCGTTCGCGCCATCATGGATGACTCGGATGTCAATGGCGTCTTGCAATCGGAGGCTACTATCCAAGGACACCTCAGGGGCATCTACCAAACCAAATGTCAGACAGCCGGAGTAACGGAAAACACGCGCGGGCTCATCATGAAGAAGGTCGATGACACTATCTACGTCTTAGTTAATTGATTTTTCGTAACAAGTTTGTCGGGAAAATCGAAACATGACTTATTACAAAGCTTTCAACAAGGACCTTTGCTGTAGGCATGTCCAGTACGCTGTCGGGGAGACGACCACAGTCACAGGCGAGCTTGTCGCATGCAGGAACGGGATTCACTGCTGTAAGGATCCTCTTGACTGTCTCCGATACTACCCAGCTGATTCTCGTCTCTGCGTAGTCAGTGCAATTGGTGATGAATACATCACGGAGGATGATAAGACCGTTTGTAGGGCTGTCAGAGTGGACAGGGAGATCGTTGGTGAAGAGCTCGCGGAACTCCTTACTGGTCAGCGTGTCACCCGAGTTTCAGTGACGAACTACGTGGCGGGCAGGAAACATGGTAGATACGTAAGCAGTTTCCCGAACGGCAGACTATCCGAAGAAACCTACTATGCTGATGGGGTACGGCATGGCTCCCGCAAGGTGTGGCACGACACTGGGATATTTAAGGTTGATAGTTCTTACGTCAACGGCTTGTTGGAGGGTCCCATGATGAAGTGTTATCCCGGTGGCCAACGGCTGGAGGAGTGCACATATAGAAATGGTGTGCTCGAAGGTCCATACAAGAAATGGCACCCCAACCAAAAGCCGTGGATTGAGTGCAACTACACAGGAGGTAAGTACGATGGCACGTTCAAGGAATATGACAACAAGGGTCAACTCCGAATCGAATGCGTCTACGCTGAGCGTGTTCTAGTGGGACTGTATAAGGAATGGTGGTCAGATGGAACCTTATACAAAGAGCATAACTATACTGATGATGGTATGCGCGATGGTACGCACAGAGAATGGGGCCAAGACAGCTGTCTGCGATTTGAAGCTACCTACAGTGACGATAAACTAGAGGGGATGTACAGGGAATGGAACGAAGCCGGTCAAATAATGATTGAGTCTAACTTGAAGGATGGTAAGTTGGAGGGTCCGTCCAGACAGTGGTACGATAACGGTCGGCAGGAATCCGTAATCCCGTATGTTAATGGTAAGATAAATGGTGAGGTACTGATGTGGTCATACACTGGTCGACAGATGCCCAGCCGTCTCTACAAGAACAATGAGCTGGTAGATCCGCGTCGGGATGCTCGGAAGGCTCGGGACGCTCGGGCCAAAGCTAGGAACGAACTAAGGGAGCTAGGTAATTAGGAAAACCATCCTCGTGTGAGGATGGTTTTTAATTGTAGTGGGTCTACTCGTACATGAACATCTTCTCAGCTCCACTGGTCTTTTTCCCGAACGCTTTCGTCGGTCTGGACTTTGAGCGATAGACCTCGACCGCGTCACCGGGAGGTTTGGAATACTCGCTGACGAAGACAAGATTATCCTTACTCATCTTTCGACACCAGTTCCAAAACTTATCGGTATCGAACCGGTCTCCATACCGACACTGTGTTCCAGCGTACGGGGGATCACAGTATATAATAAATCCTTTGAGCCTTGAGAATTGGGTGTAAGACCCATGTGTAAATGATACACCATCAACCTCAGAAGCTATCCTCCTGACCTTATCAGCTGAAGTTACTATAGATGTCGACTTTCCATACCGACCGATGAACCCTCCAAAAAAGATGCCCCCAAAGCTACACTGATGCCCAACAAACCCCTTGATAGCTGATGGGGTCTTACTGGCTTTGAGGCGGTCATACTGAACCTCGTCACACGTTGTCGGCGGTTTCCAACCCTTCTGGGCCGCATTCCACATCTTGATCACAGACTCATTTGTATCTCCAGCTTTATACTTAAGTTTATGGTCATCAAACAGATCTGGGATATGCTGATATACCCCAAGCATTCCACAGAATGGTTCACAATACCCTTTGATCACAAAATCATCGTCTTCTGCGACCTCTGTTGCTACGTCGTAGATGACCTCTGCCAAAGCTTTTCCGATCCGTTGTTTTCCACCATGATAGCTAGTCATTTATCAATAGGCTGGAATCAAAAAAGTTAGCGTACAGATATGACCTACTCTAATACCCGACACTAGCCCTGAACAGCTGTCCAGGGCTCCTGTAGTTTTACCTGAGTCCAATAGAACACTGGAATGGTAAATAATTAGTGGTATAACTAAAGATGAGTAATCGGAAGGTAGCACTCTTACAAATATTGTTCCGTGTCAGCCTCGTTGCTATTGTGGCGATCGGCGGGTACTTTGCAGTACGTGCCGCATTAAACTATGCTCAACATTCATGCAGTGCGGGACAGGTTTGGAATGACAAATATAATAAGTGTGTTGACCCATGCCCCAGCGAAGGGCATCAGCACTACTCCTCATTTGGATCATGCGTTTGTAATGATGGTTACAAAATAGATGATGCTACAGGTGTATGTACGCTGGTCCAGTGTTCAGGAGGGTTAACACCATGCGGCGCCATGTGTATCGACAAAACTACCCAGTGTTGTGCATACAACGGCCTCGGGGTACTAGCTGGGTGTACCACTAGTGACTGTTGGACGCCTACTACCGGGAGCGCTCCCGGTCGTCCACCTGAAGTTCCTGGTACACCAGGAACCAAAGGTCCAACGGCTACGGGGGTAAAGCCGGCGGAGGACGGGCTAAACTGTTGCGAAGCGCCTAACTGGCTGTCAAAGAACGGTTGGTGCTATGAGCCTTTGGCGAAAAAGACCTGTACGTTACCGTGCGCCGGTGCACCGACCGGAAATTGTTGTGACGACGTCCTCAACACAACGTGCACAGGGACACCTCCCGATCTGGGCTGCTGTCCGGCCGGGCAATCGTGGGAGGTCAGCAAGAACAAATCTTTCGCTATGTGTTGTCCTAACGGACAGATAGTAACGGACGCCGGCACGTGCTGTCTTGTAGCGAACGTCACTGGTGATACATGCTGCAAAACGACTCCGTGCGACGATGGCACTTGCTGTGACGGGCCGGGTTTTGAGTGTCATTCTCTACCAGGAGATACTGGAACCACGTGTCAGTTCAAGTGCGGAGATAGTGATGCGGGTGGGGTCGTTATAGACGGGAAACCAAGCGCGGGAGGTCCTGTGTTTTGTGAGTGTGACCCTTCCAAGGGGGATTGCCAACAACAGGTGTGTGCTAAGGTGGTGTCTGGAACCGGGCTGACGACATACTCATGCAAGTCTATCGACCCCTGTAACTGGGGAGAACCTTCTTATCTTCCTAACGCCCCTGGCGCTCCAGCGGGAACCGCTTTCTGTTGCACAAACCCTACTGATGTTGCTGCATGTTCTGGTCCCGACTCCGCTTTGCGGTATTGTGTTCCAGACAACGCTCCCGGGACCGGAGTTCCATGGCGAAGGCAGACAACGGTTGGAGGTAGTGGAACGACCTGTAGTTTGGATGCATGTCTTGAGAAGGCCGCTGGAGTGAACGTTGCAGACGTTGTGGAGTTCGACAGCTCAGGTCCAACGTGTACTTGGTCTGAGTCATGTGAGAATACAACGAATCCAAGTGATTCTATCTTGAAGCAGTGTTCTACCACCACGTGCCCCCAACCAGGTAATTCTAACAAACCAGATTGCTGTAACGTGCCGAGTACACCTGGCTTCCCACCGGTGTGTGAAGATTCGCACTTTAAGCCTCTCACATCACCTACGCAACGTTGCTGTGATCCAACTACCGGTGAATATCCGTTGGCTACCGACAGGTGCGTGTACCCGTGCGACGACACCGGTCTGGCAAACTGCACAGCGTGCAGCGGGCATGTAGCATGTGGGGCGGACAAAACCTGTCCAGAGGGTGTCATCGGTCCGAGCGGTTGTGGTGGGAGTGGAGCTTGGGGCCTGTGGTGTGAAAACTCGCACGTGCCATAGAGATGTCAAATCATTTAAGAAACCCGAACTCAATGAGTTCGGGTTTATGATATTAATTGTAGATGTTATTGGTCATGTCACATATTGCCTCAGCCATTGCTAACTTACCTACATCCATCCCTCCATATCCACACATCGCGGACAATTCGGCTTTGGTCTTGCGCATCAACTTCTTGATGACTTTGGCACGTGAGATCGCCTTCTTCTTCTTCTTCTCCTTCTTCTTCTCCTTCTTCTCCTTCTTCTCCTTCTTCTCCGCGTGGGCGGCGGCCTTCCTCATCCTCTCCTCGCCATTAACGCGGTCGGCATGTACCTTCTGCATGATCATCCCCTGCTCTTGACGAATGTCCTCGGGGACATAATCAAGCAGAGCATCAGCAAGGCTATCTCTCTCCGCACATGTAGCCCGGCGTTGGTTCTCATGCAACCTCTGATAGGCGGTCAAGTCATATTCGAGTACCGTCATATTCTTTCCTGCATGTACGCCATCTCCAAACTTGAGTGATTCGGGTTGGGAAGCAACGTCTATAAGAAGATTAGTGACAAAAGCGTCTCTGCCATCATCCTCCCTGGGCTTGTTCATCCCCTCGAAGGGAGCGATTTCCTTGGAGATCCTGATCGCTTCTGCGAGCATCCGTTTCTCAGTGTAACCCTGATCCTGTTGAAACATTTCTAGAGGCGTTAGCCCAAAGTAATCTCTTGGTTCTTGCATCGTTCTCTGTACAAGCCAAACTTGCATATAGTTTTCAATTTAATTTACTAACAGATGACACACCTGCAGTCGGACGGCTTATGATTTGTCTCTGCAGGAGCTGGTTCGTCAATGTTCGGGTCGTAGACTGGTTTACCGTTGTCCCACCGGACGAAGATGGGCTCGTTGCGAAACCAGGGACGGTGTTGTCGAGCTAGTAGAGATTTTAGCATCGCGTCATAGTTAGGTTTGTGCTCTTCCTCAAAGATTCTGCTATCAGTCTCAGCCTGTACATATACGTCAAGAGGGTTGGATGTCATTTGGTTTAATTGATCAGATCGTTTCATCTGATCAATTAAACCAAATGACATACTGTGAAGCAATCATCTGGATATTATTTGGCGGCGGTGCCGTTATTAGCTTGTCTACTATCGCCCACCTGAAGTGCCATACTGAACCACGCGTATGGAGGCCGTTTGCCATCGGTACTGTCATTAACCTACTTGTTATCGCCTACCTACTTCCAGACGCAATGGCACTAGACCCAGTGACAATGTTTGCAATATGTTGCCTGATCGTGATCCAATGCATTAAGATCGCTACTTATGTATAGTGTAACTGAGTGTTCAAAAAGCCTACGTGCTGGCTTTTTTCTATTCTTAAACAAATGTGCTATAGTGAAGCATCCAGCTGGACATCACTTACCGTCGGTACTATCATCAACCTACTTGCCATCGCCTACCTACTTCCAAGAGCGAAGACACGAGACAGACTGGCAACATCTGCACTATGCTGTATTGTTGCTCTCCAATACTCCTTGTTCATGCAAATCCCAGATGGTATAGCGTGGCGTCAGATCAATCACGGAGGAACACCCACGAGTGGGAAACTTGCCTACGTCTTGAATGTAACACAACCTCTGATCACCCTCATGGCGGTTGGAGCTGCACTCATTTGGACGAAGGATGACCTCAAGAAACTTATACCAGCAGCGGTTGTATGCGGTCTGTATGTTATAGCACTAGCCTACAACCTGAAGGACGCTGACTTCAACATCGCTCCCAAAAAAGGATGTAGGCATCTGATGTACAAGTGGTGGAACACGCCTTTCCTGACTGGGTTGTACTTGCTATCAATGGTGGTGGTCCTATGGACTTTGCCGTCCCCACTAGTCCGGTACCTATGCATCGCCATCTTCCTGTTAAGCTTTCTTCTAAGCATAGCCATGGCGTTCCCATGCGGTTCGGGATCGTTGTGGTGCTTCTTGGTTGCCCCGGGTGGGCTCATCATCTTTCTTGGATATCTATTTAGCAGGTCAAAATTAAAATGACCCTTGGAACAAGGGTCAATATAAGTCTTCAATGTCTGTAAGATTTCTACCCGTAGGACAGTTACTTCTCAAGAAACAGTCTCCACAGTTTGGCGTGAATCCACAGACTGATTGTCCCAGATCAACTAACGATCTTGAGAAATGTCCAATCTGTTCATCCTCAACCTCCGCCTTTACGAGTTTTTCAACTATCGTGTCTCGTGCCCCGCTCTCGACATATCCCCACCTCTCTAGGATCCTACTCACGTGCCTGTCTACTCCAAACTCAGACTTCTTGTGGACCCAGGCGAGTGTAACCGAGGAGACATGTCTCCCAACTCCTCGCATCTTCATGAGATGTGTTCGACTGTCTGGAATCTCTCCTCGATAGTTCTCAAGGATGTTTTGAGTGGCAAAGATAATGTTCCACGCCTTGCTTGAAATACCCTTTGGATTAATCTTGTACTTTTTCATCTGTTTTTTAATTTCTTCTACATCTTCCTTCTCGGCGATGGCTAACTGCCCTGGATCTGGATACACCTGGAAGAGGAATTCCTCTACGAACCTAAGCATTCCATCCTCTCTCGTGTTACAGACAAGCATCGTAGATATAAAAGCTCTCCAGTTCCAGTTGGATGAGTAAAGCTCATCGTCTGGAAGTCCAAACCTGAAGTTTCTAAACTTGTCAAACTTGTCTGATAGGATGTTGCTCAACTGTCCCATTGAGAAACCTCCTTTGTAAGGTAGAGCTTTAACCATGATCACGTCAGACCCTATGTCCTTCACTGTCCGTTCGTCGAGGGTCTCGAGTCCTTTAGCCTTTAATAAATTCTGCGTTTTTACCTTTGCACACTGTGTATGGAACCACAGTGTAGTCGTGAACTTTACTCCTGGGACATCCAGTCCTATCCTAGGGTGTCCCTTCTGGATCAGGTTTTTGCAACCTTTACATTTACTCCGCCCACTCCTTGCTAGTTCTACGCGGTAGCGTGATTGTTCTCCTGAAGCTATTCCCATGGGTCTGATCTCGATGGGAATGCACCTACCTCCCTTCAATCTAGCTGATGTCATCATGATTCGACGTTTCGTTAAGAGTCTCTCTAGTTCTTCAATTAGGATAGTTTTTTGCCTCGAGATAGTGCCAGCATCAAATATACGACTGACATGACGATAAAGATCCCGCAAAGGATCGCTAAGATTAGTGGACCTACGCCACTATGCGCAACACACTTGTTTCCTTGATACGCACCTTTTCGACACTGGTCATAATCCCATACGCCACAGTCATCAGCACCGCTATGTTTCTTCTTACAGTCTGCCGCGCTCCCAACGTCATTGAAGTTAATGCGCGATACCCACACGTATGCGCTTGTTCCACAAGCAATAGCCGTAATGAAAGCCATCAACGATATCTTCACATGCGTCCTCATTTATCTACCATGAGATTGTTAACCTTAACCACACCCATTCCTTTTCCAGGGTATAAAGAGAAGGAAGTTGATAACCCCATAGTTAACTATGGGGTTTTAAATTGCTCGTGCCGCACCCTTCCTTACGACCGTCGTCCTAAAAGAAGAGCTCACACGCCAGACCACCGTTTTTGACCCACTCCTTGTACGGACCTCCTTCTTATCGTCCTTGTAGGTGAATTCTCTCCTTGCGACCAATTCCCTGCCATAGTCTTAGTCTTCATCCTTGATGACTGCTCTGAAGTCCTTGTTCACCTGGTGAAATACCTCAGTCTCATGTGCCGAAAGGTATGGACAGATGCGCTTAACGAGGAGGTCGATATTGAGAACATCGATTTTCAAAGGGTTTTTCTACCATAGGTATCTCTCTATCGGAAGATCGTAAAAAAATATCAATAAAAGTCCAGGGATTTTATTGATGAACATTTAACTATGTACCGCACTACTCTATTAGCTCTCCGTTCTTATAGGTGCACTCCTCCAACAACTGACCGTTTTCGTGCCAGGTCCTAGATGGACCCTCCTCCTTTCCGTTCTTATAGGTTGATTCCTCTAGCAGCTGACCGTTTTCGTGCCAGGCCTTGCATGGACCCTCCTCCTTTCCGTTCTTATAGGTGCACTCACACAACAACTGACCGTTTTCGTACCAGGTCCTAAATAGACCCTCCTCCTTTCCGTTCTCAGAGGTTGACTCCTCTAGCAGCTGACCGTTTTCGTGCCAGGCCTTGTATAGGCTTTCTACCTCCCAATCTTTGTAGATGCACTCGTAGTGTAGTTGACCGTTCTCGTACCACTCTTTGCGAGGTCCATCTATCTTATCATCCTTGTACGTGCATTCTTCCGCTAGTTGACCGTCCCTGTACCATCTCCTTAATGTGCCGCTCTTCTCACCGTCCTGATAAGTGAACTCACGCAGCAGTTGACCATTAGACAGCCACTCCTTGCAAGTGCCATGTTTTATACCATTGGAATAGGTGAGCTCTTGCATCAGCCGCCCGTCTGTGTCCCGCCATTTGCATAGACCGTGCTCCTTACCATCTTTGTAAGTAAATTCCATCATCAGATGTCCAATTGACGTCCAGTCCTTATATTGGCCATCCAATTTACCATCCTTGTAGGAGCTCTCTTCAAGCAGTTGACCGTTCTTGTACCACTTCTTGTACAGGCCATCGCGCTTACCATCCTTGTGAATGTATTCCGTCATCAGTTTACCATCAGGGTACCACTCCTTGCACAAGCCATCAAGATCGCCGTTTCTATAGAAAGACTCCTTTACGAGGTGATCATGTTTGTCCCACCACTTACATAGACCCTCTGCCGTCCCGTCCTTGAGGTTACACTCGTACTTACCATCATACTGTCCATCTACATACGCGAACTGACGATGAAATCTCCAGTGTTGAGAGAACAGCATCTTACCATACGCTTCATCTTTGATAGCTGTTCTGAAGTTCCTGCTGACCTTATGACACGACTCAATGTCCTTCGCTGAAAGGCTCGAGCACACATTGATGATGAGAACGTCGGTAGGTAGCATTTGCAAACGATTGATCTTATCGGACGACATTTATTCCTCTAACTCACGCTCGTCATGATCATCAATTAAAAAAGCCCTACTAGTTAACTAGTAGGGCTTTTTTGATAATCACTATTCGTGTGGAACACCTCCGTATTCGTTCTTTGCCTTGGGAGATAGCTGTTTCCACTCCGCCATTAGATGTCTATACGCTGCTTTAGGTTCCGCATCGGCGTCCCCATCGAAACAGAACTTTTGTTCGACAACACGTGGATAGTTTTCTAAACAATAGGACGTGAACCTACCCATAGCATCATTCAAGCAAAAAGGTCTCACTTGATCTTCATATTCACCTTTCAAACACTCCCGGAATGTTTCCATGGCACCGGCGCGAGCTCGATCAAAAGCAGGCTTCAAAATGCTGTATGTACCACCACCAGAGTACATGGGGTGCTTGTCCATGCACAGTGCAGCGAAAAGTTCATCTCTTGTTGTACTGCTCTCTATCATGTGTATCCGTGCTACATTAAATTTTGGTAGGTGTTTTTCGGAATTCCTTGCTTTCAATGCCATGGCTTTTGCTGCTTCAAAACTGTGTTCAAAGTAGCCGTGGCACCCTGCGCCGTTTCCTCCTAATTTATCTACTTCCTCTCGGAGTAGGATTTGGAATTCATGGGACCTTTTCTTATACGCATTCATGCATATTCTGTACATATGAGGTGTGTCTCTATCATCCAAAATATCGGCTGCCGCTGATATCATGAGGGATTGAAGATGTTCGATGCTTTGGTCAACGTACATCTTCAAGCTCTCCAGAGACGAGGTTGCCTCCGTATCGATGGCTTGACTCTGCATTTCGTGCATCCTAATTGTTGCCACGCATACCTCCCGGACGATGGGACGAGTATCTGCTTCCAAGGCATAAGGATCCCTGAGAATATCCTTTAGGATGGGTTCCGGATCAAGACCAACCAGTTGGAAGGCTTGCCGTAACTTCTCTTGAACGATTTGGATAGAATCTTCTACGTACTCTGGAGGTTCAGAGATGTTTGCTTTTTGTGGGATGTTAGCGCTTTCACTTTGTTGATTCGTGGATGACATCATTTAACTTATTCCCAAGACCCTTTAGAGTTTTTTCAATTAAGTTACGGTCATCCCCATGACCCTCAGAGTTCTTCAATTGAGTTACTTTACAGTGGACATCAGACAACCGTTCTTGTAGTTACGCTGCGTACACAGCTGACCGTTCTCATCCCACCACTTGCACAGACCATCATACCTACCGTTATCACTGAAGTTACACTCTACACGCGGCTCTCCGTTTTCGTGCCATCCCTTGTACAGACCCATAAGATTGTCCTCCTTGAAAGTACACTCAAGAGCTAGCTTCCCATCTTCATACCAACCTATGTAGGGACCATCCTTCTTGTCGTTGACATAGGTAGCATTAATCATCACCTGGTCGTTTTCATGGAAAGACTTGTATGTACCCTCCCTCTCATCGTCCTTGAGAGTGTACTGAACTTTCTTACCATCGGCGCAGATCTCCTCGACATCCTTCCAGTGCTGGGAAAACAATATCTTACTATATGATTCGTCCTTGATAGCCGCTCTAAAGTCTTTGCTGACCTCATGACATGACTCAATGTCCATCGCTGTGAGGTTCGAGCATACGCCCATGAGAAGAACGTCACTAGGTAGTATCTCTAAGAGATTAATCATAACAGACGCCATTTACCTTCCTAACGCACGCACATCATAGAGTTATCAATTAAACCCGTTGTATCACCTTTCCGGACGGGCTGATATCCCAGCTAATCTGGCCGTCGTACCTATATCGACCATGGCGCTACACTGGTTGATAGAGCAGCGAAGCGCGGAGATCGTGGGATACTTTGATCACTCCCACGTACCAAAGGACGATTTGTCCCCAATATGTGACATAATCGCTGGTATGATCTCTTCAGGCAGCGGTAGAGAATGCCTAAGCTCCCACGCTAAGATTGCCTTATGAACTACCCTCCTCCACATGTCTCGCTGGGGTTGAACCACGGGCGCGGCGCGGTCAGCCAAGTATCTGATGATAGCTCGACTTTTTGGTGTACACCATTCGTCGAACCTACACCTAATATAATAGTCCTTCGTACCAGAACAACCTAAATATCCCTCACCACCCCATCCGAGAAGTAAGATCGCGTAATCACCTAGGTTTTGAGGGGTCCGGGCGCGATTGCTTGGATATCCGAGCTCCTCAAGGGAAATGTCCTGTTCGGAACAGTACCACAGCAAGAAGTTCATCATCTCACTTCGAGTGAAGATGCTGGAATCGGCGAAGGAGGGGATGGTCTCAGGTCCATAGTATCCGATGATATCGTTCACCATGTTGCGGCCTGGAATTAAGCTCGCATCGTCAGATTTGATGATGTCTGAGAGCCTCATGTTCGCCCACTCGTTAAAACACTTTGACGGAATCAGAGCGATCAGAGTCATTTACTCTGATCGCTCCATTCTATAGCTAACTTGAAAAGACCTCAGTCATATATGACTGAGGTCTTTATTAATTGTTTTCCATCTCGACAGCGGTCCTGGCTTCATCATAATGGTCTGATTTCGGGTTCATAAAGGACTCCTTCCATAGGTCGGAAGCATACTTCATTTGTCCTCCCGGTGGTTGGTCCTTTCCGTTCTCTGCCCTCCAGTCTTCGAGCGTGGTCTTGACGAAGACGTTATAAGGGGTCAACTTCCTCATAGCTTTCACCTTCACGGACTCATCCTTCTTGACCGGCTCATCGTTGGACTTAACCTTCTTAACCTTCTTAACCTTCTTAACCTCAGATGCTTCCTTGATCGCGTTTAGAATGGCGCTGATAACGTCTTCCCTTGATTCATCACAGATTACCTCATCGAGTCCGACTCCAACTGCGAAACAGTCCACTTCCATGTCCCAGAGGCCGGATAACCCGGCCTCTACCTTTGCTAGCACGTTTGCGATTTGTGGGGATGACATATGTCGAACTTCTCCTATAAGTTCTCTATACTAATCAATTTGGTAATCGGTTCGAATCGTACAACCCGCCATGGGGATGATATACCAGGATTTCACCATGTCCTCACCATCGCGGGCACAGGCATCTAGGATGGTCTGCCTCTCTCGTTTCCGACGCTTTAGTATGAAAGCTTTACGCTCGGCGATCTTATTCTGTCGATCGTTCTTTTGCCGAAGGTGGGTTTTGAGGTCAGTATAAACCCGACAACGAGGCTGTTGATTACAAGACATGTTCGCACATCTCTCCAAAATTGAGCAGGTTCTTCAATTTAGATAGTCACACTTATTGACTATAGCCAACCAGCGAGTAACATGACTGTCCTTACACGTAGTGACAAAATCAGCGACCAGATCCACAGCGACGAATTTGACATTGTACTAAGCACATGCGCACGTTTTCCAGACAGGACCATCTTTTATGCCCAGCCAGCCCAGCCATCCTTTAACGAGTATAACGGGCCGGGAATTTACTATTGTCACATCGTAACGGGTCTCAGCGGAAGCCTGTATATTTATGCAGTCAGTGACCTGATTCAGGGGGTCTCAGGATTTAAGGCGGATTCTGTCAGGATAATATCTAAACCAATTGGTTAGCGATTCGCTTTGTTCCATGCCGTTCGTCTCGCATCAGCACCTGATGCTTTATCAAGGGGATTCGGAGGTGCTATGAAACTTGGTGCACGCTTCGAATGCGTAAGAGTGCCCAACGGCCATTTACTCGGGCATAAGTTCTTTCTATAGTCTGCAGAGTCCGGATCGCCTTTACAGCAACTCGATCCAGCCCCTCCCCCGCGTGCACGTCTTCTCCGTCTGGACTTTGGCCTTCTTCCAACCCTGGATCTTCGTCTTGATCTTCGTCTTGATCTTTGTCTTGATCTCCGTCTTGATCTCCGTCTTGGTCTTGATCTTTGTCTTGATCTTGATCTTCGCCTTGATCTCCGTCTTGATCTTGATCTTGATCTCCGTCTTGATCTTCGTCTTGATCTCGATCTCCGTCTTGATCTCGATCTTCGTATCATCTTTACTTACACTGAGCAAATGAATATTTTGGTTTCGATGTTAGGTAAGAAATGACCGAACGAATCTAAATACGCTTCAACAGTCAATCAAGCGTCTCGAAACGAAGAGTACCAATGCGGGGCGCTCACGTAGCAGAACGCGCCCGATATTGTCATAAAATATTTTCTTACCTCCTTATAAATGGCACGTACGAGGCGCTCACGCAGTAGGAGGCGCTCACACAGTAGGAGGCGCTCACACAGTAGGAGACGCTCACACAGTAGGAGACGCTCACGCTCACGCAGTAGGAGGCGCTCACGCAGTAGACGCTCACGCAGTAGGAGACGCTCACGCAGTAGGAGACGCTCACGCTCACGCAGTAGGAGACGCTCACGCTCGCGCACTAGACGAATAAGAAGCTTACGGGGAGGCGTTCTTATGGGGGACCAGCTTTCAAAGCATTTCCAAAAACAACACGACATCGATCCTGATGTAAGTGCCCGCATCTATGACACTTCACAAGACCTGAAACGGTTTGACGTGCACATGGCCACATATAACCGGCTCGTCGCCCGAGCATGGGATACTAATGATAAAGCTGTGGAGAAAATTGATGCGATATTTGAGGCTGGACCTACAACTTACCGTAAGGGTCGCTTATTGCAACGTAGGATTAACAGTGAGTATAGAAAGAAATGGGTAATAATGAATAAAGGGCTTCAGGATGCTTTCAGGAACGCCCGCGAAGCCCTCAATGAAGCAAGTCCGTACCTCACGAGGAAGGAGCTGACTGGCTATTCAGAGCAGCTCATGACTGCCGCTAATCAGTCTGCAGAGCTACCGAGAAGTATATTGCCCATCCCATAGGAGTATTAATTTTCATCCAACCTGGATGAAAATTTTCATATTAGTGTCGGACTTCAGTCTGCTGATTCCAATCATCTTTGAACCATTGTATTGCTGTGTTGTTATCGAAAGATCTTGTGCGACCCAACAGGGTTGGAAGACCAAGGATGGGAGATGGGGATCCTTGCACATACACTACATACTTGGGCGTTCCTTTCCGGGAGAGGTGACCGCTGACCCAGACGTCGTCCATCATGATGCACGATTTCGGCGCTCCTTCGTAGCTCGTGAGAGCTTGAAGGTCGAATTGGCCAGAGTTCACAAGGAACCCTTCTGCTCCCCGGATCACAGCGACAGGAGACTGTTCATCGGGATTGGTGAAGTTCTTTTGGAGTGGTGTGTCGTTGTAGTCGAGGTCAGATGGTAGAGTCCAGCCAGTTGTCGCCGCCACATAGGGTTTCCGCTGATGTTTGAGTAGGTCTTCTGCTAACGTTTTCGTGTACATCCAGTCGTCGTCCACTACGAGCACAGACACGTCAGGATCCGATCGGATGAGACTAGGGATGAATTTTGTAGCTGGTCCCCAGTCCCTTTCGCATCTCATGATCCGTACAGCTTTCAAATCACTTAGCCATTTAGGGATTACGTACGGTTCTTCACCCCGGTAGAGATGAGGGACATTGATCTCGATCCAGTCGGGACGTGCTGTTTGTTCAAGAAGCGTTGTGATGGTTGGACCAAGGGTGTTGATACGGTCGGGAGAGGTTGTGAGAGAAACGATCATGTTAGGTTTCAGTGTGACGGAGGTGGGGATGCCAAAATCATATTTCTCAGGCTGGTACCTTCGGATGAAACACGGGTATATCATATAACCCCACTCTACCAAGAGAATGATGATTACGACGCCTACGAGAATAATGGTCCATGTGACAGCAGGAGTCATACCTTTCTCTCAAACTACATTACTTTTATTCAACAATGAGCCAACTTGGTCAGACCTCATAGATCTTGATGGAAACATCTGTATCATCTTCTGACATGATCCGAGCGGTGGTTGCAGGAGCTGTAATACCTTCAGTGTTGAAGACTAGGATCCTGGAGTTTGTGTCTATACCGAGTTGGGTTTTTTGCTCATCAGACATGGAAGAGATAAGTCCTACACCAACCGCTGCTCCAGATTCTCCACCGACGACTTTGTTTGCCCTGACACCCCTGGCAACGACTTCGTCTGAGACGGTCACAGCAAAATCGACCTCATCCCGAAGCACATTCCAAGCTAGTTTGCTCACTGTACAACAGTCCAAGCCCGCAGAGATAGTCCCCGAACCCGATTCTACACTGGTCGCAACGCCAGCCTTGAGCGAAGCATATAAACAAGCGCTATCTTCAGCTTCGACCGTGACCAGCTTTGTGTCTTTGAAGAAGGGAGATTCTCGGAGGCATCTTGTGATACCGCCTGCGAAGCTTCCGACACCAACCTGTAAGATAATATGGGTGGGAGGAATTGTAAGCTCCTCGGCGACCTCTAGCATGATTAGAGCATAAGCTCCCATGATATTGTCAGGGATTTCAGTGTATCCTTCCCAGGAGGTGTCCTGTATGAGGGGCCAACCTTTCTCGGCAGCGATTTCAGCAGCCATCTTCACTGTCTCATCATAGGGGACTTCGGTGACAAGGGCACTTCCAGCGTGCGGCCCGCCAACCAACAACAACCTACTCATGTCTGTGCCGACGGGAAAGAGCACGATCGATGTGTGACCGAGGGTGCTGGCAGCCCAACTAACCCCGGCGCCGTGGTTACCGTCAGATGCTGTGATGAATCGTATCCTCTCTTCGCCATCTCTCCTCTTATACCATTCAAACGGTTTATCGTAGATCCCTCTGGATTTCATCAGCTCGGAGGCAATCGCAAAACCAGCACCGAGGGCTTTGAAGGAGTTCCGACCGAGACGCGTGGACTCGTCCTTGATAATGACAGTATGACCGCCAACCTCCACATGGTGGATTGGGGTTGGACGCATCCCTCCAAAAAGGGTGCGCACTTTGAGCGCCTTGTCCAGAACAGGAGTCGGGATCCGACAGACACTAGTCTCAGGCGGAGGATTAGAGAATAGAGAGGTTCCCCCATCGTCTCCGACAACAACCGTGTCTGAGATGGCTATGGCACCCCATTTGGGATGGTTCACCCAGGGGAGGATATGAAGGGTTGCCCCGCTGCAGAGGGGTTCGACAGGGCTATTATCAACTTCTCCCCAGTCAATCGGGAAAGCGATACCAATGTTGTAGCAGGTTCTCTTAGACAGTGTCCAACCCTCCTCTGTGAGAGGTTCAAGTGTGTCTCTTCCAACAACTCTGATGTCCTCATACGTATGTCCGGAACACGCGGTCTCTCTCATGCGCGCTAGAGCGGTCTTGACTAGTGCTTCAGCTCGTAATATTTCGGCGGGAACTTCAGTCCATAGAAATACAGTTCTCATCATCGCGACATGATATCTCTGGAAGCAGCCAGCTAGCTCAATGATGACAGATTCCTCTGCACGGAGTGGATGATGTTTGTCACTGCAAGCATAATGCCCTTTACATCCATTTGTACCTGCTGCAACGAAGGGAGGGTATGCTGGATAGTCACCACCTTCCAGGGCGGCTGACTGGTACGCAGCTCCAGCAATGCTTTTTTCAGTGGCACCTGGCCGTGTAGTAGCCTCAATAGCCGTTACCATTGAGACTGAGCAAATGTCGGCGGCCCTGCGCATCATGGCTAGTTCTCGGTCACTCTTCTGGGTACGCATCCTGCGTATGACATCTGTCATAGGAACGAAGTCTACTCCCGCATCCACTGCACTCTCATGGAGGGATGAGAACTCTACCGGTGAGCTCATCCTGTTGTTTGGTTGGACACCCACGTATGCTATTCGTCCTCGCAGAACGTGTCTAGACAGCCAGTCGCACGGACTTTTATCGTCTTCATCGTACGAGGCGGTGGGTCCGTCAGCGTTTGTAACTTCAAGGGCCCGTGAGTAAATCACGGCCGAGTCAGGTTTCAAGATCAGGGACTGACAAGGGGGAGCCCCGGGAGTGCTGTACCCAGTGAGCCAGAAGATGTCTTCCTTTACCTGGATAACTGCAACATCAATGTTGTGTGCGCTCATATAAGTACGGACTCTGGCGATACGTTCGTTTCGCTCCTCAGATAGGTTCATTTTTGATATCTGTGAACTCCTGTAGACCTGTGTTTAGGAATCATTTTCGTAACCTGCGTAGCTAGATATGTTGTTGGTGAGGCTTAACAAACGCATGACCGCTCGGAGAGATGGCTTAAGAAGAGCTGATTGGAGATAAAGATGCGCGCACGTATTCTCTGCTACGGAGACAGTTTGACCGCCGGATATCATGAGAAGGGTGCGACCTTCGATCCATATGGGAGATCCCTCGCTGATCTCCTAGACGCTGAAGTAGTCATTATTGGTAAATCAGGATGGACCGCTGCTCAGCTTGCCGATGAGCGACCTGGAATAGATAGTGTGCTAGATGAATATGATGCCGTCATCATAATGGCCGGGACCAACGACCTCGGTATGCTATGCGACCGGAACGACTGTTGTAACCTTGTGCTGAAGATATGGGAACTCCACACGGCTTGTCATGTCCGTGGCTGTAAGTCAATCGCGGTGTCTATCCCTGAAAGCGGCTGGCAGAAAATTAATGAAAAAGGTCGAGTATATCGAGGCCTGGTGAACGAGTTCCTCAAGGAAAAGTGTCAGGAAAGTGGTGGGTCGGCTACGTATGTCGAATGTCCTGTGGAATACGACAGTGAGTCGGGATTCTGGGACTCAGACGGTCTCCACATGAACAAAGCTGGCTATGAGGAGCTCGCCCGCCACCTATGTCCGCATGTAAGATCCTTGGTAAAATAGCTGATTAATTCAAAAGCCCTATACAGTTGTATAGGGCTTCTCCCACATTCCGGCTAACAAGATCAGCGGAACCAGTCACGTTGACTATTTGAATGCAACAGTTCCCACCAGTCCTGCCGTATTTCTTGAATCTTTTGACTGGCCATGTTGAGTTTCTTTGTATACTCATTAAGCTGCTTGCGTGTGAGGTATGGAGTTGCCTCGCCAAGGGATATTTCTGCCTTCAATAGAGCATCTTTGAGGATGTCCTTGTTAGATTTAAACCATTTCACTCTAAGGTCTACCTGCTCTGCATTGGGCGCTCTCAAAACGTCACGATAATAGGCACGTTCATGTTCGACAAGTCGAGCTAGCGCCTCGAGGTTTATCTGGGCCCCCCTCAGGTACTCTGCGGTTCTGTAAATCCTGCCACTTACATAAGGATCGAGACCTAAAGTTTCATGCAAACAATCAATGACTTGGTCACTCATCTGCCTCCGACCGGAACCATCAACACCTCCCCGTAAGCTTCCTATACGCCTCCTGCTACGTGAGCGCCCCCTGTTGTGTGAACGTCTCCTGCCGCGTGAACGCCTGCTACGCGAACGTCTCCTCCTATGGACTCGTTGCACCATTTATAGCTAGGAAAGGTAATCTCTCTAAATTATCTTTAGCTTTTTTAGTTAGCTAACAGGGCGGTTGGATCTTGTCAGCTTTGGTGGCCACGTATTCAATATCCTCCTTTTTCTCTTTTTTGACGATGTCGAAGCCTGCTTTATACTGGCCACAGGTGCTACCAATCAGGCTTCCTAACCAGTAGAGTACTGACGTACCTTCGATGAAAGCAAAGAGAGGTATACCAAGCAGTTGGCAGACACCAATCCAGACGTACTTGCAGCGTCCTACCGTTTGAATCCACTCGGAGGGCGTCCTTGTCATCATGAAGCCGATGATGTAAGACAGTATGATAAACGACGTGTTGATGCCGTAGACGATGTTGAGACCAAGTGAGACATTACTGGGAATCGCGATCGATACAGCTATTGTGATAAGAGCAAGCCAGCTAACGGACCACAAAACCATCGTGACTAAAAGTGGAATTTTTGAACATGTGCTCAGTCGCGATGATAGGCATACCTTCCACAGACCGTCCATCCACCTCCGACGCTGCTTCCAGAGATCCATGATGGAAAATGGTGAAAGCTCATATACGCATGCGTCGATGTATCCGAACTTGTAGCCTTTATCCTTCGCAAGAACTGCAAAGAAGGCGTCTTCTGTGATACTTCCTTCGTACCCGTTGTCCCATCCGACGTCGGACGCGAGATCATTGCGGACCAGAACGAAGGACCCCTTCATACCGATGTAAACAGTGTTGAGGAGCTGGTACTGAAGTCTGAATACGCCATAGTCGTTGGACACGCGCATAGAATCTGTTAAGGTTGTGATCCAATGGACAGTGCTCTGAATATCATCCGGAGCGTACGAAATCACTCCTTGACCTATGGCTGCTTTCTCACCGTTATTCTCGATGATATGCGTTATCACCCCCTGCAGGGTGCGTTCGTCGATCTTACTCTCTTCGTCAAGATGCAAGACCCAGTCGGAGCCAATAGTCGAACTTGTTTGCGACGCGTAGTGTAGAGCGCGAGCTTTGTATAGGGTCTCGTTGGGCGTCTTATAATCGTTCGGTACCACGATCTCATGGACCATGTCTATGGCAAGGTCCAGAGCTTTATCGGTTGCGATCTCTATCTGCCATGATATCTCACCCATGGACTCGACGAGGACTGTTTTTAGCTTATGTAGATTGGCTCGCACTAGATTAGGGTTTGTTCCGCGAGTCACCACTCGCACGATCAGTGTGCCGGTGAAATCCTTCTGTAGATCTGCTAGGGTGCGTAGGTCCGCTTACACGTCGCGGGGAATATAACAAGACCCAGATAAGTCATGGCAAGGAAGGGCATAGTAAGAAGCCATGCAAATTTGATGGCAAATGATAATGAGCACTTGAAACCTTGGCATTCAAACTCACTATCATACTTCACGCCGTAGATGACGCCGCACGCAGGAACACCGAGTAAAGCGACATAGTAGAAGATGGTCGCTAGTACGTGACTCATTTCTAGTTAGCGTGAAGGCTCTAAACCCTCTTACATGATGTTACACATGCCTTTCTTCTTCGTTTTATTGGCTTGCCATGCTCCCCCGACACCACGCTTTTGTTTACTCACAACGACGGCGCTGTCTCCGTACTTGGTTGGGTCCTTACGGGTCGGTACGCGTACTACGGTCTGACTCGCAGTACCGCCGCGAGCTCTCCTTCTGCTCCTAGATCGCATCCTACTCCTACTCCTACTCCTACTCCTACTCCTACTCCTACTCCTACTCCTACTCCTACTCCTACTACTCCTACTCCTACTCCTACTCCTAGATCGTCTCCTTGCCATTTATTATACTTCATTGATAAAAACCCCACTAACTAGTTAGTGGGGTTTATAGTTTTTACATTAAACTGTACACGTTCTTTTCCTCAGGGGATAGCGCTCTCCAATCATCGACTAGCTGCTTGTACGCAGCTCTCGGCTCGTCACCTACGTCACCATTGAAACAGAAGTTCTCCTCAACCACACGTGGATAGTTTTCTAGACAATACGATGCAAACCTACCTGTAGTATTATTCAAGCAAAAGACTCTCACCTGATCTTCGTATTCACCGTTCAAACACTCCCGCAATTTTTGCATACCACAAGCACGAGAGTTGCCCAGAACAGGTTCCAAAATGTTGGATGGTAAGGTAGTATGGCGGGCCATAAACACAGCAAAGATAAACTCCTCTCGTGTGGACGCTGCTTCTATTTTTGCCAATTCCTTCGGAGTTTGAAGACCGAATCGATGGATAATCTCAGCAAGGGCGGGATAGTGAAGCTCGTGGTAACCGCGACCAGAGTGTGCGATTTTGCCTTTTCCGACCATGTCTTTTCCGACTTTCAGACTCACCCTGAAGAACGGAATGAACGATTCTAGATATTTACTTCCGCCCGGTCCTACCCATTCCCTTGCTGTTCTGCTGAACTCACTGAACCCTCGTTCATACGCAGCCATGCACAGCGCGTACATGAAAGGCGCGTCCCTATCAGTCACGATGTCCTCCGCTGCTGCTCTCATGAGAGTGTGAAGCTGTTCGATTCTTTGATCGACGTACATCTTCAAACTCTCTAAGGATGACGTTGCCTCGTCAGTAATAGCTTGGTTCTCCATCTCGTCCGTTCTGATCTTTGTTGTAGACAACTCCCGAACAATAGGACGTGGATCTGCTTCGAAGGCGTACGGATCCTTGAGAACCTCTTCGATGATCGGTTCCGGATCGATTCCAACTTGCTCAAAGGTCTCCCGTAACCTCTCTCGGACAGACTGGATCGACCCTGTGTACTCTGGCGGGCTGGCGATGTATGCTTTTGGGGGAACAATAGTTGACATGATGTTAACTTAACTTCTCCCCGAGTCCCTAGTAGAATGATCAATTAAAACTGAAGGGCTTACACAAGCCTCCGGAGGAAAGTAAGTGATGTTCTCCCACACCAAGCAATTTATCCCAACCGATACAGCGGACCAGTTCATGAGAATTCTTAAGGACGATGTTAGCTGGGTCAGATTTGGCCCGTCGCCGAAATCAAGAAAGGTTGCCCACTGGAGCGGCGAAACCAGCAGTGTCGCGGGGGCTATCATCCAGTCGCTAGTTAAGGATCTGGGCGTACCGGTTTGTGGTGTTTTCCTGAACTTGTACGAGGACGGTCAGGATTTCTGTCCTTTCCATAAGGACTTGTACGGAATGGACGTCTACACACTGTCGTTGGGAGCGTCCCGACGCTTCCTCCTAAAACCAGACGGGAAGGGTACGGTATCGACTAGAGTTTCCCTCGAGTCAGGAGATCTGTACTACATGGCAGAAGCTCTTCACCAAAATCACAAGCATGCCATCCCGAAGAATAAGACCGTACACGATTCCAGGATTAGTGTGGTATTCTTTGCAGCCGAGAAAAGCCCGTGTTAGATCACTCTAACACGGGCTTTTTAGTATGGGATCGAATGTGGCAGGCCGAGCGATAGACTAATGATTTTTGTACGGTCCATCTTGAAGATGCGCTCCCGTTCGAGTTATTTGTTTTGAGGTGAGATCTTGCGCGCGTCAGGACTTGTATCACACCTTGCGTACATCGTCTTCAATCCGTAGTAGGCCGGGCCGTTCTCGTGCCAGACTCTGTGAATGCCATCCTTCGCACCGTCCTCGTAGGAACACTCAACCTCCAGCTGACCGTTCTCGTGCCAGGTTTTGTAAATGCCATCGAGCTTACCGTCTTTGTAGGTGCACTCAGCTTCCAGCTGGCCGTTCTCGTGCCAGACTCTGTAAATGCCATCGAGCTTGCCGTCCTTGAAGGACCACTCAACCTCCGGCTGACCGTCATCACACCAGGATTTGTAAATGCCATCCTCCGCACCGTCCTTGAAGGAACACTCAACTTCCGGCTGACCGTTCTCGTGCCAGGTTTTGTAAATGTCATCGAGCTTACCGTCCTTGTAGGTACACTTGAATTCAGGTTTTCCATCTGGGTAGTAGCCTTCACACGGGCCAGTAAGGAGATCAGATAACTCTTTCCCTACAATCTCTCTAACCACAGTAATTCCTCTGCAAACAGTCTTATGTTCCTTTGTAACCATCTCACCACAAGGCACAACCTCACAGAAACGGTAATCTCGCGGATAGTATTTGAGACACGAAAGAGCCCGTTCATAGCAGTATAGATCGTTTCTGACAATATCTCCTTCGAGAACTTTGGTCTCTCCGATCGCATACTGTAGTCCACAGCAACAAAAATCTTTAGTAAAGGCTTTGTAGTACACCATAGTTTACTTGAACCGATTAGTCTGGCAAGTAAGATCAATTACATTATATACCACGTCCAAGGGCACGCATAACCGACTGACAATGGAAATGCGACGCTGGTGACGTATGCTGACATCCTGGAGTACTTTATTTGAAAAAGCCTTACCATGTGGTAAGGCTTTTTTCAATCCGAATTCATTTTGAGATGAGATCTTGCATGTACCACCTTTTTCTAGATGCCGTCATACACCGGAGTTCCATCCTCACTCCAGGACTTGCACGGACCATTTTCCACACCGTACTTGTATGTGGATCTAGCCCATAGTTGACCGTTATCGTATCACTCCTTGCGTAAACCATCCTTATACGTGCACTCTTCCGATATTTGACCGTTTTCGTACCAGGATCTGTAAACTCCATCCTTCACGCTGTTTTTGTAGGACGCCTCAACCTCCAGCTGGCCGTTTTCGTACCGGGCTCTGTATGGGCCAATTAACTCACCGTTTTTATAGGTGCACACAACCCCAGGCTGACCGTTACCCCACCACTCCTTGTATGGGCCATTGAGTTCACCGTTCATGAAGGTGCACTCAGCCTGTAGTTGACCGTTCGCATGCCACACCTTATGCAAACCGTCATCGATACCGTTTTTGTGATTGCCCTCTTGTTTCAGTTGACCGTTCTCCCACCAGGACTTGAATGGTCCATCTGCAATACCGTCTTTATAGGTGCACTCACCCTGTAGTTGGCCGTCCTCGTACTGCGACTTATACGAACCGTCCTCGATACCGTTTTTGTGATTACCCTCTTGTTTCAGTTGACCGTTCTCCCACCAGTCCATATATATGCCATCCTTCTTACCCTCCTTAAAGGTGTACTTATGTTTTAATTGACCGTTCTTATGCCACGCCTCATACATACCGTCTAGATTACCGTCCTTATAGGTACACTTGAATTCAGGTTTTCCATCTGGGTAGTAGCCTTCACACGGGCCAGTAAGGAGATCAGATAACTCTTTCCCTACAATCTCTCTAACCACGGTAATTCCTCTGCAAACAGTCTTATGTTCCTTTGTAACCATCTCACCACAAGGCACAACCTCACATAGACGAGAAGTTCGTGGATGATGAATAAGGCATGAAAGAGCCTGTTCGTAGCAATGTAGACCAATATCTCCTTCGACAACTTTGGTCTCTCCGATCGCATACTGTAGTCCACAGCAACAAAAATCTTTAGTAAAGGCTTTGTAGTACACCATAGTTCATTTGAACTGATTAGTCTGGCAAGTAATATCAATTATATTATATACCACGTCCAAGGGCACGCATAACCGACTGACAATGGAAATGCGACGTTGGTGACGTATGCTGACATCCTGGAGTACTTTATTTGAAAAAAGCCTTACCATGTGGTAAGGCTTTTTTCAATCCGAATTCATATCCCTATATCTTTCATACTGTTCACTCTCGTACCTTTCACATTCTTCGTACCCCTTATTGAGGCAGTCATCTTCCTTCTGACAGTCTGTGCATGTCCCCGATCCGTCACCGTCTCCAAACTGCTTTTCATCGATGATGGTTCCACACCCGCATGTCACCAGGTGACATGTAGAGCAGTGGCGGTAACAAACCGATAGGTACTGACCATCCCAGGGACCCTTCCTGAACCTTCGCTCGATGACTGAGTCCTCCCTAAGGGGTAATAAGCAGACGTCACACGTTCCGTCACCGCCCCAGTAGTAATTCTCGAAGTCGTCCTCGGTGATAACGGGGGACGTCAAGAACATGTTTGGCAGGACACCCCGAATCTTGTCCTGTACATTCTGTCAATTTAGGTTACTGGCAAATCAATTTGAAAAGGCCCTAGTAGGGCCTTTATATTACCTTGCATCATCCCACGGCTTGCACGGGAACCATTGATATTGCTGCACCATCATTCCCTCCACCTCATCAATCCATCCAATCGCCACGTACTCAGAGTCTTCCTTCTCCTTCTCACTGAGGGCAGACATTGGCGGTAGATTGTTGCAAATGGTTAGAACCTTTGCAAGCCCGCACCATGCAGACGTGCGCATCGTCCTCCAGACCCTGTATTGCTCAACGGAGTAGTCCCCGTTGCTCCTATAGACCTCGCCAGACTTTATAGTTCGACATGCACCAAGGTGGTCAAGCGCCTTTCTAGCCCTCCTGAATATGTCTTGTACCTCGGTGCGATGCTTATCGATATAGTTGCGCACATTGCGGACCTGTTTACGCTTCCGAGAGTCAATAGACTCTCCTCGGTTGGTTTTTACGTCACTCATGGTGTCGACACTCTACAATAACCTTCACAGAAAAATCAACTAGAAAAAGCCCTACCACATGGTAGGGCTTTCCATTCATCTCACCTAATTCATCTTTAAGTTTATCGCACTTACGAGCTACTAGCTGAAAGTACTTTTTGGGCTCAATGCTATCAGACATGGTTTTTACCTGACTTTCAGGATCCTGGGCATGCCGATCCACACGCCTCACAACAATCAGGATAGAACCTGTTCTCCGTCGTACAGAAGTCGCATGACCATACCTTAATTGTGTTATCCCACTTTGGCAACTCCCGTATCGCGTACGGCTTCACTTTCGGACTCTCCTTGTTGTAGACTCGCTCCATGTCCTCCAGGAAATCATAGATGTCGCAACGATACACCATCCTGGCAGCAGGATCAATCTCTGTCGGGTCCCGATTCACCATGATGATGTTTCCGCCTCGTTTGAGCATCCTGCCTGGAAGAAGATTGAAGGGAGTTACTTTCAGACTCGTTCCCATTATGATGAGGAGGTCTGCATCGTCTACAATCTTCTCTGCTGCCTTGAACATTACCGGATCGACTGATGTGTCAAAATCAACAACCGTTTGAGTTAATCGTCCACCACAAGGACAACTCTTATGTCCTGTCCAACTCATCACAGTACCGCAGGAATGACACCTTCCCTTTGAATGATTGCCATGGATCTCAGATAGCTTGTCTGGATGGACGTCTCTGTGTAGATCATCGATGTTCTGCGTTAGGAGATGGCGGACTTTACCACTGTTCACGAAGTCTGCGATCAAGTTATGAACCTTAGTTGGTTTGTACAAGGTGAGATCCAACTGTCTGGCAGACTTCTCTCCACTTGGTTTTCCGAGTCCCCTATAATCTGGGATTCCAGCACTGGTAGAGCAGCCAGCTCCAGTGAGGAAGACAACTTTCTTCGAGTAGTTCAATAGTAGATCCATTCTGCCGTTCTCAGGTTACATGCATCGGAGCATCAATTAGGCGCAGTCAATGCCTTGTCAACATACTCATATAACCCTTTTATCAGGCTCAAGAGATCCTCATCAATACATGAACACCATGTAGGACATAGATGTTCGTAACCGCTCGTATAACCCCAGTGAGTTAAGTAGCCGGTTATTTTGTAGTATCCACATAGTAGCTCTTCTTTTGGATCTCCATAGAGCTTGATGTTATCATCGTATTCCTCTTCTAGTTCCTGACGATGCTCACTCTCAGGAATGCGCGAGATAGCGTCCAGTATAGTCCAACAACTGTCGGCGTGGCTCGATGACTCTTTGGTGAGTATATGTCGAACGTGTGATCGAATATCACCCACGGTTATACCACACGTGAACAAAAGGTTGTCTCCTACGAAGCCTTCGGTTACGTCAAGAACCCTGTAGTACGCTAAGACTTCAAGTCCCCCCGGGACATGCTCGTTATCTAGCAACTCCCAACAACTTCCTGTGAGAATGTCTCTAGCGGTCTTAGAAGTCCTATATAGGTTCGCAACAGGACCTATATATGGAATAATGTGAGTGCTGATCACATCACAGGGTAACCTAAATATCATTGTATCAGCACGCTTGGTAGTTTAGATTACTTCGTTAGGCTACAACCCTCAAGCTCTTTGTACCTTTCATTGTACGCCCCAAGGTTTTCGGGAGCGAGAATGAGTCGGGCGTTGATAAGCGCTCCATCTGCTGCCATAAGTTCTGTCATGAAGACATCGTATCCGTGGGCTATCTCAAATCCAAACTTTTTGTCGAGAAGCTGCCCCGACATCTCATTTGTTGAAGAGATCACGGATGTATATCCCTGTCTGATCGCAAATGTGATGATTAGAAGACGGAGAAGTGTAGACAAACCTCTTCGTTCATACTGCCTAGCCGTGCATGAAAAATCAAACATCATGGCCTTGATGCCCTGTCCGTCATGTTCTCCCTCGACGGTGCTAAAAGCGATGTACGCAGCAACTTCTCTGGTCTCCTTGTCCAGAGCCATCACAACGTACGATAGATTCATGTCCCAAGTGATGTGGTGGCAGGACCCTCCCTGTGCTCTCGAGAACCGGTATAAGATGTCAAACAACCTTGGTGACATTTTGGCGCACGTCACATTGAATGCTGTTCGACACCTTCCCATCATTTGGTTGAATTCCTCGACGACTGTCATTTATTCATGTTGGGAAAACTTGCTACCCTGGGCAACTGGACGTGGAGTGTATCTTCAAGGAAGACAAGTAGAATGGACCCTACAAGACCTGGTACGAGAATGACCTGCCTGTTAGGAAAAACCTGCTACCCTAACCATTGATCTGAATCTGTAACTCTTATCTGCAAAGGCTTTCTTAGCCTTTGCGATATCCGCCTCGTAGATTCGTCTTTCCATAGGAGTAAGGTAAGGATCCAGGAAGTTGATTTGATCCATGGCATACTTAAGACCAGCCTTGATTTTATCCTCGTATGCCTCCTGATCTCCATAGGTTTGAATGGCAATATCTCTAAGCACGTCTTGCTGTTCATCCATCCCGAGACTGGAGCCCCGCACTTTCCTTACCCGAGCATTTGCTTCGATCTTTATTTGGCGCAGTCGATCAACATCGTTATGTACTGCGATTAGGCTAAGAGGTAATACCCGCTTTGCCGTCCCAACACCATACATCTTTTCGGTTATCTCAGGGTCAATATGATATCTCAGTTGGAATGTTTTCTGCAACTGCGTTTTTACTCCTCCCCGGAGCCGACTTCTACTTCGGCGTTCCCTTCTAGAGCTACGTCTCTTCCTTCTAGAGCTACGTCTCGTTATCCTACTTCGTGTCATTTATATCTAAATGGAAAAAACCCTAATTACTAGGGTTTTTGTTTCATCTTACCATTACTGTAGGTATAATCCTTTATCACTTGACCATTTATATTCCAGGACTTGGATTAACCATCCTTCTTGCTGTCTTATAAGGTGGTCTGTTAGCGTGCCATGTCTCGAACAGACCATCAAGCTTCCCATCTTTGTAAGTACACTCACACCGCAGCTATCCGTTCTCATGCCAGGACTTGTAGGGGCCATCCTCACACCCCCTCCCCCTTATTGGTAAACTCTCGGTTAAATCCACCGCTTTTCCGGACCGTCCCTCTTCCCGTTCTTATAGGTACACTCACACATGAGTTGACCATAGTGCGACCATCCTTGAAGACCTAGCGACGGGTTGGCGCTTTCAAACCGCGAACCCTCCTCCCATCTTTGAGCGGGACACCTCGATCTGGCGCGCTGAAAGATGACGGCATACATGCTTAGCGAGGATGTCAGTATTAAGGGCATCGACTTTCAAAGTGTCCATTATCATAGGTTTAACGTAACTATGAAAAACTCACCGGAAGCATCACTTAGTTCCGTCGTCAGGTTATTCGCAACGCATAGAAATAAAGACCCTTAGCCGGGTCTTTGATTATTAGAATGGTGCGAAGTAAGCCCTCTGCTCATACTCCGAGTAGTCTGTGCATCCGCGGAGAAACTCTAGGGTGAAATCTCGGATGATCCCTACAGCGATCTTGACCTGATCGTTCTTGCTGCGATCATTCCTCTTTACCTTTCCAAGCTTCTCAACGAGCTTGTCGAAGTCCTCGGTCTTACACATTCCCCGGTTCTTGATCCTCAGGACGTCGTTCCACAAGCTGGTGTCGATAATGTATGGGTCAAGTTGGATTTGGTTAGACATGGTTTCGCTTTTTCGCCTACGAGATAACTAGGAATATCAATTAAGTCGATATTCCTAGTCCTACGCGAGCGTCTCCTACTAGGTGAGCGCCTACGTGCCAGGTAAGGAAATGTTTTATGACGAGTCGGTCACGCCGTTATGGTTATAAAGCGGAAATTTTCATCCAACTTGGATGAAAATTAATACTAATGTAGATATGCACTTCTCGGTATACCTTGAGCATTAGCCTTAGCAATTATAAGCTCGTCACTATGGTCAGCTAGCTCCTTGCGGGTGAGGTACGGACTCGCCTCCAGAAGAGCTTTACGAGCGCGCTCGTAAAGAGCCTGAAACTCTTCATTGGTTTTGATAAATTTCTTTCTGTAGTCACCAGCAATCTTACGTACCAACTTATTGCCCCCGTGGTACCGAGGTGTATCTGATTCCCTTATCTCAGTGGCTTTTTCCATAGCTTTATTATAATCGGTCCATCCTCGGGCAACGGTCCGGTTAAGTGTGGCGAGGATCCAATCAAACTTCCTCAGGTATTGTGAAATGTCATAGATGCGGGCACCTACATCAGGATCGATGCCATGTTTTTGGAAATGCCTTGAAAACTGGTCCCCCATAAGAACGCCTCCCCGTAAGCTTCTTATTCGTCTAGTGCGCGAGCGTCTACTGCGTGAGCGTCTCGTACGTGAGCGTCTCCTACTGCGTGAGCGTCTCCTACTGCGTGAGCGTCTCCTACTGTGTGAGCGTCTCCTACTGCGTGAGCGTCTCCTACTGCGTGAGCGTCTCCTACTGCGTGAGCGTCTAGTGCGTGAGCGTCTAGTACGTGATCGCCTACTGCGTGAGCGTCTCGTACGTGAGCGTCTCCTACTGCGTGAGCGTCTACTGCGTGCCATTTATAAGGAGGTAAGAAAATACGCACGCTTTAATTCTATTTAGGACCCTGCACCGCGAAGTCTACTGCTGTGACTTCGCCACCCTCCCCATACAAATGCTTGAGGACGCTGCTCAGGAATGGACCCGTTCTCTCAGCGAGGTGTGCGGAGAACTTTGAGTGAACACCCATCCCTGTTATCCCATGACCCGCCGGAAAGACGGATGTTCGAGAGTTGTTGGGATCGCGGTACGTGTGTTTGCGTTGTAACCCTGGGAGCTCCTTTGGAGTACAGTGAAAAGGTAGTGCTGTCAGGTCGACGGAAGCTGGCATGTCAAGAAGGTACTCCAGGTACCTGGCAATGTCTGGCCCAATGACTCCCTTCCTTGTGAGGTTGAAACAGAACACTCCCTTTGTCATAAGATCAATGCAAACATCGGATGGGTCCGGGAACGTAAGGTCGGCGTTATTAAACGCGGTCGCCGGTTCATCCCTTTCTAACCTTCTCTTCTTCAAGTTCTCGATCTCAAACGTCCTGGCTCCAACCTTGAAGCTCCCTTCGGACGTTGTGAACCCGGCTTCATCCTTAGGCATGGTGTTCGAAGTATGAAGTTCAAAGTATGCCTTGAAAAAGATGCAGTCCGAGTACCGAGTCGGTTTCATCACCCAGTGGATGGTTCCCGGCATGAAGAGAATCATTTCTCCGTCGGTGAAGTTCGATGCCAAGAGTCTGAATCCTGAAGGTCGTTTGCACAACTCGTCATCCGGAATGGATCTGTACCACTCTTCAAGCATTGGGTCAAGATCCTCCTCGTCTGGGTCATCATCATCGATCCTCTCAAGTAAGCTCTTGTAGTCCTCACAGAACCTTGGAAAGTCAAAGTGCTTGAGGAATTGTGGACACGCCGATGACACCTCCATTGTACAATCGCTACACGGCTTACCTTCTTCGCATGGAGTAGTCTTGCTGGTAATGACCGAGTGGTAAAGACGGTAATAGTTAGTAAACAAACCCTTGAACTCGTGAGAGCTCTCGACGAAGACTGTTGACCTATGAAACTCACCACGCTCTGCTGGACTGCTGTCGTTAGTTCCCACCACGAATGCCTGGAGTCTGTCGGTCTTCCGTGCTTCTTGGGCTGTGACGCTGTCGTAGTGTGGAGCAAGACCGATACGGGACAACCGGCTCACTGCGTGTGTCTGATCAATACTAAGGTACTCTACTGGCATGATTTACTTATCACAGATATCATTCTGCAAAACTTCAATTAAAAAACCCCAGCTAGGGGTTTGGTTTACCTTATAGGTATCATCTCTGCACAGAAGACCGCTTTCTGACCAGCACTTATATGGGCCATCCAACCTACCGTCCTTGTAGGTGCACTCATTCCACAGCTGACCGTTTTCGTACCAGAATCTGAGTGGACCATTATTCTTACCGTCCTTGTAAGTCTACTCGAACTGACCGTTTTCGTACCACCCTTTTTGTGGACCCACCAACTTACCGTCCTTGTATGCGTACTCGAACTGCAGTTGACCGTTCTCGTACCAGCACTTGTGTGGACCCTCCTTCTTGCCGTCCTTGTAGGCGCACTCGAACTGCAGTTGACCGTTTGCATGCCACGACTTGTATGGACCCTCTATCTTATCATCCTTGTGGGCGCACTCGTACCACAGTTGACCGTCCTCGTACCACGCTTTGTATGGACCCTCTATCTTGCCGTCCTTGTAGATGCACTCAGACGACAGTTGACCGTTCTCGTGCCACTCTTTACATGGACCCTTTGACTTGCCATCTTTGTAGGTGCGAGTGCACCACAGTTGACCGTTCTCATGCCAGCTCTTATATAGGCCATCGAACTTGCCATCCTTGTATGCGCGCTCGTACTGCAGTTGACCGTTCTTGTGCCACCCTTTGTATGGACCCTCCAACTTGTTGTCTTTGTAAGTGCACTCGTACCGCAGCTGACCGTTCTCGTACCAGTACTTGTGTGGACCCTCCTTCTTACCGTCCTTGTAGGCGCACTCGAACTGCAGTTGACCGTTCACGTGCCAGTACTTGTGTGGACCCACCAACTTACCGTCCTTATATGCGCACTTGTTACACAGTTGACCGTTCTCATACCACTGCTTGGACGGGCCATCCTTCTTACCGTCCTTATAGGAGCGCTCTCCCCACAGTTGACCGTTGTGCCAAGACGTGTATGAACCCTCTGTCTTCCCGTCTTTGAGACTGTACTCCTCCGTTACTCCATTGACAGTCTTCCTGACGTGGTTCCAGTGCTGTGCAAACAACTCCTTGCTGTAGTTTTCATCCTTGACGGCCGTCCTAAAGTCCACATTCACCTGGTGAAATATCTCGATCTCCCGCGCTGAAAGATGAAGGCATACATGTTTAGCGAGGATGTCAATATCAAGGACATCAACTTTCAAAGGGTTCATGGTCTACTTCCCCTACGAAGATAACAAGGGATATCAATTAAAAACAGCCTTTGGTTATAACCAAAGGCTGTTTTTCTAGTAACCATCCTCCTCAAGTAATGCCCTCTCATCCCACTCCTCCTCGCAACGTCGGCACATCCCACCATCGGTAGTCACACTCCCACATCCGCACACTGTCAACAGACAGGTCGAACAGTGATGATAGTACTTGAGTGTTGATCCCCAGCTATTCTGACGTCTCCACTCGATAACCGAGTCCGTGCAGAGGCGGCTAGAGCAGACGTCGCACTCTCCAGAAGCCTCACCACAGTTCCAGTGGTATCGGTCGTCGTCCACGGGAATATACGTCTTCTCCTCACGGACAATATGGGGGAGAATTTCATCCAATCCCTTCTGTACATCGTCTTTCAACCACCACTTCCTGAAAGCTTCAATCGAATTGTCTTCTGAATCCAAAACTTCGTCTACAGCTCGGCCGAGAATGGACTCAAGGTACCACGCATTAATGTAACCTTTGCGTTCGAAGTCGAATTCGTTCCAGAAAGTTGCAAGTTCCTCATCCTTTGGGATCAGTAAGCCTTCAGTCTTCTGCAGTTCCAGTTCCACATACTCATTAACATGTCTTGCCCTCACATTAAAGATTTCTCTTCGAAGCGCCTGTGCCTGTCCCATGGAAATAGAAGTACTATATGACATGATCTCATCACCATGAGAAAGAAGGGAAAATACTTCAATTAAATCTAGTAAGAAATGAAGTCCGGATATCAGTTCAAGACTATGATCACATCTATTCCCACTTCCATTGTGATGACTGGACTGCTCGCCAGCGCGGCCAGTGGCCAATCGAAATTTGGATTTTTTAGTCTACTTTGTGTGCTTTCTGTGCTATTCAACATTGGAGCGAAGGCTGTCGCCGAGTCAGTTCTACCCTCCTCTATAGGGGTCCGTCCAAGCGGATGTGGGAGCCGCTCAGGTGAATGTGTCGGTTGTGGAGACTTTCCAGTTCCTGGTAACATCAGTACATCGTGGGGATTACCATCAGGCCACGCACAAGCTGTTGCAATGGCTGCTTCTTACTGGATAATATATCTGTACTTGTCCCGGCGAGATATAATCGCTGCCAAGGGGGGAACCTCACACAATGCCATAAAGGCGACAAGGGAGTTCATACTGGGAACCTGCCTGATGATCGTCACAGCGGGCGTCGTGATGATTCAACGGGTCTATGCTAGATGTCACTCTGTGTTCCAGGTGGTGTCCGGGGGGATCATGGGTATAGCGTTTGGAACGGGGGCGTACGCCTTGTCAACGCTGATCTTCAATGATTTACCAAAAATGTGACCGGATGTAGGATGTCCTTGCCTCAAGACACCTTACGTAAACAAACTTGAACACGCCCTACAATACCCCGCTGTTCATGATCTTATTTAGGATCCAGTTGTAATCCATAGTCATTGTATCCCGTAACTCCCCGCCGCTTTCGTTATCAAGAATGACTTTCAGTTTAGCCATCTGTGTTAGTAGAATGTCATAAGACTGGTGTAGCGGTTCACCGTTTTCCAACATATCCAGAATGTATTCCAAATGGCTCAAGAGATTATAAAACTCTCTCTCTTGCATTGTCTGATGCGGTGAAGGTCCGACGTGGCTTGGGATGTCCTCATAGTTCTCAGTGATGACCTGGACCCGTTTCATGTATCTTGCGACTTCCTTCTTCGAAAGAAACGGAGCCGCATTGATTGCCGCAACGGCAGACTCGATAGCAGTAGTGATAATGGGAATGTTGTTATCATATTCAGACACGTATCTCTGGCTAACTTTCCCTCTTGATCTCCTGGCATGTATACTGGTTGTATACAGCTGGGACATGTTACTGACAAGTTTTTCTGCTACCGTGAGGTGTCTTTCAATCACCCGCATATGTGTCCCGGTGTCGTAGATGCGGTCGCCTATATCTGGGTCAATGCCCATTTTTTGTATGTGCGTTGCAAACGTTTTACGCATATCAATTCCACCACGCAGCCTAGTCCGTGAGCGTCTCTTACTACGTGAGCGTCTACTACGTGAGCGTCTCCTACTACGTGAACGTCTACTACGTGAGCGTCTCCTGCTACGTGAGCGCCTAGTGCGTGAGCGTCTCCTACTACGTGAGCGTCTCCTACGTGTCATTTATGAGTAGGTAGGAAAATATTATATAACGATATCGGGCGTGCCGCTACGATTGCAAAGGTCCCTTGGGTGCGCCAACGAGGAGCTTGTTGTAGTAAGCGATATCCCTACACGTGAGGTACGGGGCTGCGTTGTTAATCGCTATTTTGGTTACTGCGGCAACATGTTTAACGTTGGATCGACTTGTAATCCATCTGAAGTTTCTATCGATTTCACGCTGTCTTCGGCCAATTTCCTCCATAGACATGTCTGATTCTTCCAATGCAGCAATCTTATCTTCTTTTTTCGCATAAGCGGTCCATTCGCGAGCAACAAGCTGGTATAATCTCGCAAGGAGGCTTTCGATCCGTCTCATGTGTGCTGATATTTCGTAGATCTTGCCACCTACATCAGGGTCGACATAAGAAGTACATTGTAAGTGACCCGCGAATTGGTCACTCATCTTCCTCTGGCTACCAACACCTCCCCGCAAGCCTCTCGCACGTGAGCGTCTCGCACGTGAGCGTCTCCTACTACGTGAGCGTCTCCTACTATGTGAGCGTCTCCTACTACGTGAGCGTCTCCTACTATGTGAGCGTCTCCTACTATGTGAGCGTCTCCTACTATGTGAGCGTCTCCTACTATGTGAGCGTCTCCTACTATGTAGCGGCGACAGTTGCGAGTTTGATTTTCGTCGTACCATCTATTTATAGGTGAGACGAAAAAAGTTAAGGTTGAGGAAGGTTACTCTTTCCCAACCTTGCCACATGTTGATGTTTGCTGAGTGCTTAAGACGCGTAGGAACCAGAATATAGACAGCAATAATGACAAAATTTAGAGAACACCAACTCAACGGGTAGTGGCGGACCCGTGCTACTCACGAACGACTGCACGAAATGGTACGAAGACGGAGGTCGGGATCTAGGGTTGGGAGGGAGTTAAAGTCCAGATGGAGATGGGAAGCACGATGGCGAGGGCGAATTCCTGGTTTTGAATCATGTCGTTACCACCACTACGGATAACTTCGGTGGAAAAATCCATTGAAAAAAGCCTTACCACACGGTAAGGCTTTTGTTTAATCTGAATTCATATCTCTATATCTTTCATACTGTTCATTTTCGTGCCGTTCGTGTTCTTCGTACTCTTCATATAAGAGGTCGTCTTCCTTCTGACAGTCCGCGCACGTCCCGAATCCATCATCGCCGAATTGGTTTTCATCGACGATAGCTCCACACCGGCATGTCACTAGGTAGCATGTAGAACAGTGACGGTAGCAGACGGAGTCGTACTGGCTGGGCCACGAACCCTTTCTGAATCTGCGCTCGATGACCGAGTCTTCTCTGAGGGGTAGCAAGCAGACGTCACACTTTCCTTCCCCACCCCAGTAGTAGTTCTCAAAGTCGTCCTCGGTGATAATGGGGGACGTCAAGAACATGAAAGGTAGGACGACCCGAACCTTGTCCTGTACGTTCTCGGTAGACCACCACCGCCTGAAGGCCTCAATCGAGCTGTCCGATGAGGCTAAGACTGCATCAACCTCTTGCTTGAGGACTGGGCTCAGTTCTGGGCCTAGGTCAGAGTTGATCCAAAAGTCCTGCAGACTTTCTGCCTTTGCTAGTTGATTCTCAACGTGACAATCAACTAATCGTGCTCTCTCATCTAGAATCGCTGTCCTGAACGCCTGTGCAGTTTCTGTATCAATCGATGCTTCGTAGTCAGACATGGTGTCTCAAACTCCAAGGAAAAGTTGTACGAGATAATCAATTCCATGTCTTAGCAGTTGTTGCGACTCGTGGGCCTTTAGCAGCATCCACGCGTGTATTAGATCAGTAATCTGCTTGTGTTAACTCTAGTCTTCAGTTGAAAAAACCCTTAGCATAACGCTAAGGGTCTCTAGTATGGTAGAATCTGGGCGCAGATCAGACTAAGTAAAAGATAACCGTATAGATAGCAGATTGAGATAAAACCAAACGGTATGCTGATGATTGTCATGATTCCGAGAGGCTCCGAGACACAATCATTGTCATCTCCGGTGAGGAGGATTATTCCCCAGGACGTCCAAACGAGAGTGTAGAGGAGGTCGAGGATGGACGACAAACCCCCCAAGCAGGCGATACATGAATGCGCTTCCTTGGCTGTACATGCAATAGCGACGTTGACAATGGCCAAGACAAGCATCTTTTCAATCCCGTACGCCTGGAGCCAGAGAGATAGGTTCATAGAACTGGCGTCCTTTAGGCACGAGTGGTCGTGGTATGCGTAACCGACAACAACGGAGGGCACAGCAGCGGAAAGCACGAAGATGCTGACGAAGGCGAATCCTTCCTGTATGGCTTTTATGTCGCTCAATGGGTTAATCATGTCGTTGACATCCTGTTGACTAGTTTATTGTCAAATCAATTTGAAAGGGCCCTACTGTACAGTAGGGCCCTTTTATTAATCTATTACCTTGCATCATCCCACGGCTTGCACGGGAACCACCGATATTGCTGCTTCATTAACTCCTCCACCCGATGAACCCATCCATGTGCCACACTCTCCAGCTCTTCCCTCGACCTCTCATTAAGGGCAGTCATTGGCGGTAGATCTGTTGCAATGGTCAGGACCTTTGCAAGCTCGCACCAGGTAGTCGTACGCATCTCTCTCCAGACCATGTATTGCTCAACGGAATAGTTCCCGTTGCTCCTATAGACCTCACCGGACTTCATAGTCCGACACGCACCAAGGTGGTCAAGCGTCTTTTCAGCCCTCGCGAGTATGTCATATACCTCGGTGCGATGCTTATCGATATATTTGCGCAGCTGTTCGCGCTGCTCTCGAGAGTCGGATTTTACGTTATGTCGACATCCTACCATAACCTTCACAGAAAAATCAACTAAAAAGTCCTACCGATGATGGCAGGACTTTTAAGACATTCCATTCAGCTTTTTCTTCTTCATCTCTGCTCTATACGTAGCACTCATAGCATTCATCTCGGCTAATTCATCCTGAAGGTCTTCTTCTTCATCACGCTCGTACTGTTCGATCGACTCCAGAACGCGTTCTCGGGAACAGGGGTGTGTTTTCCAGTACGCTGGGTACTCATGGAAATTCTCAATGAAGTCTTCTGCCTCCTCGGTAGTCGCATGTTCTGTACAGATCCAGCATTCGTAGTCGTACCACCACAGCTTTCCAAAATATATGTTGTTGAGTCCTGACATCGCCTCAGCTTTCATTAGATATGTTGTCAATTATTATCAATTTTTTATTTGACTTTCTTTACCGCTTCCCGAAGCTTTGCTAGCGACATCTTTGACGCCCCCTTGATACCGAATACTTTTCCCACGATTTTGAGTTCTGCCGGGGTGAGATTCTTGATATTAGCTCTGGGAGCGTATCTGGCCTTACAAGGTACTGATGGAGGCCTTGTCTCACAGGTGCTTCGTGGAGGAGGGATGGTCTCGTAGTCGGGCGCTAGCATCCTCTTAGGCTTTGAATCAATCCACTTGCCTTCTCTGTGGTCGTAGAGTCGCCGCGAGTGTGAGTTCCAGTTATCCCCATAGCATTGATTAAGATGCTCAATAGCATTAAAGGGGGTCATAACCCAGAAGTTCCCGAACCGTACCGGGACAAGCGGGAAGACGAACTTTGTTAAGAAGTAACAGGGGAGGCCTCCATTGTCAGCGTCCCTCCAGTAGGGATCGGAGTACGTAATAAGCGGGCCTACTTGCTCCATGACGAAGACGTCAACTCCAAGCGAGTGTTTTCGGTTCGATTCGATGAACCACGTACAGCTATGTTTCTTCTGTGAACAATCCGATTCCTCATCGTCATCTTCCGAGATATCATACCCTTTCTTCTCAAACGCCGGGATGAGAGCTCTTAGCTTGGGTACATCTTTGCGCATGATGCAGATGTCGCCATCATCGTCCCACGGGACTATCCCTCGATGGCGGATAGCACCAATCAGGGATCCACCGGTCACCCAGTAACCGATCCCATTGGAAAGGAGTATGTCGTTAATGTCCTTCATAGTGATGTACAGGACCTTCGCTTGGGCAGCCGTGATATTGTACTTCTTGGTCATTTATTAATCATAAAAAAACCTTCAACTGTATTCAGCTGAAGGGTTTACTTGACCATTCCTCACTAGATTTAGAATACGAAGACTCAATATTGGCTACCATGCTCTTGGACGGGTGGACGTTGTGAACAGCCATGGCATGGATGAACACTTCGTCCCAAGTCTCACCCGTCCAGGGATCCATGTACGTTATTTGTTGACTTCCTTGTTCGCCACATGCCCGACAACGCCATGCACTGCGGGCCCCACTCACACATTCCTGTTCTGGAAACAGTTTGTGATACTTCTCTATCCTATCTTGAAGCGCCGCTAGCTTTTCTATCCAGGCATGGTCCATTGAGTGGCCAACGGATCTTCATCATCGGCCATTTGATCGTCGTAGTTGGATGTCCCCCATATAGCTTCTACTTCGTCTCCATACTCTAAAGCGTGTCCCTTTTCTTCGATGGAGGTATGGCACATACCATGTCTACCGTCATCGTCAGGGATCGGTTGTTCGTTACATCGTGGCGAGTCCACAATGCATCCCCTTGCCATGGCGTCCTCGATACAGCCATCACACATGCCCTGTCCGTCAAGTAGTTGTTCATTGCAGTAGGTGCACCGTGTCCTAGAGTCTGCAATGTATCCCCTCACCGTGGCTTCTCCGATACAGTTATCGCACATGCCATATCCTAGATCGTTGATAACCAGTTCATCGCACCAGGAGCACTGTTGTGCGTCTTCCTCAACTACCTCAGCTTTATCTAAGTCTGGTCTCTCGATATGAACCCAGCCTGCTTCAAACAGTACCCGGAGCCAGCTCCAGTTTCCTGTTAACTTAGCGTGGAGGGAGATTAGCTTGTTCAGGTGCTCAATGTGAGGGGGTGTCATGGTTCAACACATCCTCTACACCTTGGAAACTCTCATCAATTAGATAACTGTCCACGTCGGCGGGTCACTTGCATCGTGACCATCGAAAAACAACCTCAATACCGCTACTCCCATACCATCAGATCCCATTGAGTCAAGCACGTCGATCGGTATCCTGTTTAGTGCCGATCGGAGGTACGTCCTAAGCTTCGCTAGCCTTCTCGGACCTGACACCTGGGCCGCCTCCTTCTGCCCAGGTTTGTATGGATCCGGATTGTATCTAATCCACAGAGTTGGTCGCCCCATCGCCTGTGTGATATTAATCATGCGAGTACACTCACACTCCTCTGGATAACCGCGATGCTGATCCTCATCTACCTCTACAACTACACACCATGCTCTCTCTGGGTCACACCAGATGATGTCTGGCCTTTCACGTCCACCACAACTCTTCACATCCGTAGGAACCGTATCCGAGCTTGACCAATCAGGAATGTCACCGGCTTGTTCAATCATGTCGGTAACTACCCGTTGTCTTGCTAGTACCACTTTATGGACTGTCTCAGGATCACAGTAGCCGCACTTGTTACTGGTTGGATCGAGGCGTTGCATCAAGCCACAGGATACGCATGTATCTTCGACCAAGTTAAGATCAGTCGGTTCTTTATGATCCTCACATCGGAGCGGCGAGTTGATTCCATGGGTGGATGGTTCTGTACACCTTGGATGGGTGCATTTTTTCTTTGGATTCTTGATGACATTGTAGGACACAGTCTTTTTGTGCCGAGTACATAGTGTGGCACTGAACCCCGGAACCCCATAAGATGGTCGCGTCTCACAGCCTTCGGTCAGGCATCTCTTGCTCTTGACGTTGACCATTCCTGGTTCACAGTGGGCTGCACAGTACCTGCCCTTACCTCCACGGACATCGAAGGTCGGATTAAGCTTGTCACAGCCTTCGGTCAGGCACCTCTT
>JAJFFX010000085.1 GCA_021776455.1 Hyphococcus sp.
GGTGTCCCGCGTCAAAACTTTCAACTCTTCCTGAAAGAATGCGAGTGGCGTTTCAATTACGGCACGGCGGACCAGCTCTTGAAAACACTCCGAAACTGGCTCAAACCATACTCAAGGAAGTAAATCTTCTGGGACAGCCCCAAAAGAAAAGCAAAGACCGATGCTTACCTTGCGGAGCGAGGCCTATTAAACGAAGCGCGCGCGTAGTTAAAAAATAGTCTGTAATTACGGCCATATAAAAAAATGACCTGTGAATGATGATTGGTGCGCGGGCAAAAACGGTCATTAGGAATTAGCATAAGGTCTGCCATTTTTACCAAAAGCAGACATCATATCATCCGGATAAGGGAGATTATTGCGGATCGCCTTCTGCGTATTTCAACCTATAAACGTTGTTACTTCCCACCGCGACATCTCGTGCAAATTTCAGGAGAAGATCACCTTTCCAAATGTTCTCCGCAGATCTTTCGAAACTTGCCGTCACGGGAATGTCGTCGAAAAGGCTAAATCTGACCCGTTCAAACGTCTCAAGCGGCAACAAATACGTTGCGCCGTGGCGAATTGCGCCGACGAAAACCGGCAAGTCGTTCAGATGGAATAAATAGCCTCTTGGCATTCCTTCGTTCCGTTGAAGTTGGAGATTTTCCGGTCGCCACGTCTCTTCGTATCTGTCAGGCCATCGCCAATCGAACAGCCAATGCGGTTCCGTCGCAGCCGCAACAATAAGCACCGGCGACTGCCCTCCGGCACAAATTACCTCTTCGATTCTCAGTATCTCCCGCCAAAATGATTCCGGCGTTTGCGCTGCGACTTCTTGCGATTCGAATTGGCGAACGGCGTCCGCCATGACGACCGCGGCAGCTTGCCTGCGCATCACATCCGCGAAGTATTCGCTTTCATTACTCACGCGCATGCCGAATGGCGGATCCGTGAATTCGCCCGCATTCTGATCCGTCGCGCGTAGTGTAAACGATTCATGCGCCTCCGCGACGCATTCCACCGTCTCGAAAACCGAAATCGGAAACGCGCTGGTTTCGGTTGAAAATCCGAGGCTCGACGCAGCTTCCGCAACCTCCTGCATTCGCGCCTCACTGATGGGCGCGGCAGCATATGCTTCGTTACGCTCATTTTCAAACCCGTCGATATAAGCTGACAACATCGCATGGAGCGCTGCGCGGGCTTGCGGAGCTGTGTCTTCGCTATCCATTCGAATTGCGTTTATGGCGCAATCCAATTTGTCAGCATTGTCACCGTCGAGAATGCCGCGAAGTTTTTCCAGGTGGTCAATCATTTGGCGGCGAGCTGCATCGTCAAACGCATGGTCAAAAAGTTGTTTGGCATCGCGGCTAATCTGTGGGTTGTCAATCGGCAGAGCCGTACGGGCGCAGAGTGCGATTAACTGTGCTTCAATTGCGTCTAAAACTTCGCCGGACCCGGAGCCACTATAAATCCTGGATGATACATAACGCCGACCGCCAATATCGTTTACGCGACGATGAAGGTCGGCGATTGCCGACGAATGGGAAGAAGGCTGGGCGCGATCATCAAACGATGCGATCTGCAACATCGCGACAATCATTTCATCAAATGTGAATGCAACATTCTCTCGACCGCCACGCCATCCATGGTCTTGAATCTCACCCCGCAGTAGCCGTCGCACGGCTACTGCGGACTGGCCTTTGCCTTCGAAGGAATGAACCCACCCGCTCAGAAGAACGACAAGCGCAAACTGGAGATCATTGGCCAGATTTTCAAAGACGCTGTCCCAAATCGATCGTTTATCGGGCGTCCACCCGTCCAACTGGTCCCCACGCAAATATCGTGGCTGCAAGCTATTGCGTACCTCATCCCACGATTGAGCGAAAATTTGTGTTGTTACTGTAGACGACTCTACTGCGCCGATTTCGACACCGCCGCCGTCAAAGCTCAGTGCAGCGCTCGGCCATTTCAGAAGTAGGTCGATGGTCCAACGGACGGCCGTGATATCGCCAGTGAACACGCTTAGAGCGACATGCTCTGCAGTGCGAATGAGGTGTTCAGAAAAAATGCGCGAGTGTTTCTCGAATTCGGTCCATTCCGTATCAGCAGCGTCGAAATCACGCTTCCAAACGTCAATCAATCCTTCCCAACTTCCAACGAAGGATATCCATGCAGATGAATATTTTTCCTTAAAACGAGGCGATACCTCAAACGATACGGTCGGCCCGCTTTCATTACCGCTGTGGATCATGTAGTCCTCGGTCGCCCAATCAAGAAGGCGTCGCAGCAAGTGACTTGACGAGATCATCGCCGTGTCGCTTACTGCTTTGAAGGCGCTTTTTTTCGCCCGAGCGACAATGTGCGGGCTCCACCAAGCCATAGAAGCAAAGAGGTCCGGCTCGGCGCCAATCTTCGCGACGACTTTTCGATGCAAATCGCGATACGGTCGAGCCCAGCGAATCGAGAGACTAACGTCTGGCCAATCTTGCATATCGGCATAGTTGAAGGTTTCATCCTCACGCGGCGCCTCTGCAATGTCAAAAAGGAACCCGTGTAATTCCGTTAATTGTCGAAGCAGGGTGTCAAATTCACTCGCGCGTTCTTGTTCCGCCAACTGCAGCAGGTCGTTGATGGTCTCGTCAATGAAGGCGGAAACCGTTCCAAAGTTGCGACGATGCCGTGGCTTTTGAAATATGTATGCGATCTTCATCAAACGGGATTCAAATTTGGTTAGCGGCGGTCCTCCCTTTATACGAACGATGACGCAGGACTCGGAAACGATCTGCAACGGAAATTGCGGAAATTCCACCGTCACAGAACGATTATTCTGGGCATCAAGCACATACCGGTTTAGCCACCGTCCAATTATATACCCAATCAGGTGAATTTTGATGTCTTTGACTTCGACTTCCTGTCGCGGTTCGATAATAATTTCATGGTCGCCGTCGCGATTCCATGCGCCTGCCAAAATGAATGGATTGTTGCCTTCGTCCCCTACAACTTCCTTCGGATCGGGCCAGTACTCGTAATGCTGCGCACCCCGCCAACGGTTGTTGCGGACAAGGTCAGTAAGCTGGTGTCGCCAAACAACATTCGCGACAAATCGTTTTTCTATGTCGAACCGCAGGTCTGGTTGAATATACCGCAGAGTTTGAAACAAAAAGAATGCTATGCCGCCGATATTCAGCGCGAACCAAATGATATTCAACGCCGTCAACGCCGCACCCATTCGCGCTGGCATTTGATTAAGCAGTAGACTCTGGAAAACTACTGCGACAAGAAGACAAATCGAGGACGCGCCGACCAAAGGCGCTTCGGTTTCCTGGATAAAGAGGTTTAGTCGGCCGCGATAAGATATCGTTCCGCCCGACAATAAGCCAACGAGTGCAATGACAATAGGCAAAACCAAACCCACAAGCGTTGCCTGCGCTGCAAGCAATGAAAGATTGATCGTCTGTAGGTCTCGGTAGAAATCTGTCACATCAGCCGGTACGTGCGGCCCTATTTCCAGCGGATAAGCAGCCCATGCGATAGTCAGGACTGCCGAATAAATCGTCGCGCCGCAGAGGAATGATCCCCAACCATGTGATTTTATCCAGTTCGCCGTTAACCGCACCGGGCCAAATCCATGTTGATTTAACACTGGATTTAAGCGGTAGTGGCGCTTTACGAGGCGGCGTGTGATTGCTTCTAGGCTTGGGCTCGCCAGAGCCTTTATCAGTTCTCTCGCCGCTTTGAGCTTTGGCATTACTCATTGTTCCTTTGTTCTCGCAAATCATCATTTCGTGATTCGCGATAATACTTATTGCGCGCGCTGTTAGTTCTTGAGATTGTCTGCAGGCAGCACCTGACAATCACAATAGCCGTTGGTCCGACTCCGGGGATTATTTTCCGCTATAGCGCCAACTCGGTGCTGCGGATTGTTTCGTTTAGGTCTACTAAAAGGAGAACCGGCATAGTTGCCAATTTGCGGACGGGAACGGACATTACACGAATCCGCAAAAGATTTTAGATATTGTGCAAAAGCGGACATAATGGCGTCGAACTGAAACCTCCCAGCCAGAAAACAAAAAATGTTAGGAAAGCAACATTGACCAATAGCATGAAGTTGAAATATTTCGTTTGCTCGGCCAGCATTTATGTCATTTGAGTTGACTGAAAAATGACTCCAGCAACTGCCCCAATAGGTGACGTAAGCCGTGAGGCCATAGAATCTCTTCGCGGATACGTCTACCAAATCTACCAAGCCGCGCTCGCATGGACTGAATTAGAGGAAAACTGCTTTCTATTTTTGGAGGTTGCAGAAGACTTCGCAGTAGTAGCGGAAAACGCCCTTAAGGGAGTTCAAGTCAAAGGAACCTCTGCAGGCGTCACGATAAACTCAAAAGATATTATTGCTTCGGTCGACAGCTTTGTTCATCTGCGTAACAAAAATCCCAATCTAAACGTTTCACTGCGCCATGTTACCACGTCTAACATTGCTAAAGAACAAAAAGCAGAGCACCGCATTGGAGATACGCCGACCCTCATTACTTGGAGGAAACTTGCAAAGTCGGGCGACTTATCTGATTTTCGGGAAATTCTCGTAAATTCAAAACTCTCAAATAAAACTAAGGACTTCATAAACGGATTGAACGACAAAGAACTTCGTGAGGAATTTCTAAAAAAAATCCACTTCGACTGCGGCGCTCTCGACTCTAGATTTTTAGCTCGGCAGCTAAACTCACGGGTTTCCGAACTCGTGACCAAAAAGGGTGGAGTTCACTCTCAAGCTGCACAGCAAAAATCCTTATTTCCCTCCTCCAATTGTCCACGAACAAAAACCGTGATGAGCGTTTTGTCGACCGAAATGGGCTAGAAGAGCATTTAGAGGCCGCAACTCAAGTTGTTCTCAACCAAACACAATTTGAAGCCCAAAACCGTTTGATAGATAAAGCACTGTCAGCATCCGTAGCAAGTGTCGCCGATCTATCAAACATGCGGATCATCAAACCTAGGCCTGTCTCTGAAGTTCCACTCCCACGCGCTTTGGCAGAGCGGCGCACCGAAATTGGCAGACTGTCGCGTAGTTTAGAGCGATCTGGAATATGTTGGATATCTGGTGCTGCTGGTATGGGAAAGTCGATAGCAGCAAGAATCGCTGCGCGGAAGGTTGGAGGTGATTGGGCAAGTATCAACCTAAGATGCCTGACTTGCGAACAAGTGGCGTTAATCTTGTCAGATGCGGCTGACACTATCTCTAGCTACGGAGTGAAGGGTTTGTTGATTGACGACCTCGAATGCGTGTTAGATTCGCAGGTTTTGGAAAATCTTCAATACTTGATCAACGCAGCGAGCCGCTTGGATGTGCTGGTCGTTTGTAGTGCGCCCAATCCGCCACCATCCGACTTTTTGTTTACTGCAGCTTTACAATCGGACGTCGCACTCACGCTGGAGGAATTCACCGAAGAAGACATAGTAGAAATCCTCGAACAAATGGGCGTAAGCTCTGCGAATTGGGCGAAATACATTCACCTCATATCGGGCGGTGGCCATCCACAACTGGCTATCGCGTCCATCCAAAGCATGGCCGCGTCTGGCTGGGATCCAAAAGAATTTCAAACATTCAGTGCTTTGCTAACAGACTCGCCTGTAATTGAAGATGTTAGAAGGCGAACCCGAGAGCGGCTGCTAATTGAATTGCCGGACACCAGCCGTCGTCTCATAGAGCGCCTTTCCCTGAATGTTGGCGGCTTTAATAGAGACTTGGCGCTTGATCTCGGTAAAATTACTCCACCGATACCTGATGCCGGGATCGTGTTGGATCGCCTGACCGGTTCTTGGATTGATCAGAACGAAGGAGACCGTTTCCACTTATCTCCTTTGCTTTCTGGCTTCGCAGCAAAGACTACTTCCAGCGACGATAGAGACACAATCCACAGCGCTATCGCAAACTCTCTTACCAAGGGGCGCAGTCTCAATGTAAGCGACATGAATTCTGCGTTGTTGGCGGCTTGGAGCGGCAAGAACACCGCCGTAATCATCAAACTTTGTGCGGCAATTTTTGGCTCTAATCAGGAAGAGCTCAAAATGTTGGCACCCCACATGTCGATGTTCACAATGTTTAGGACTGACACTATTGCGTATCCAACAAATGCGGCAGCGAGCCAGATGTTCCGTGGAGCTCAACTTCTCCTATTAAACCAAGAACGCGACTCAGGACCAAAAGTTCTAGAGGCATTGAATTGCTTCACTGATGAGGCTTTGAACGTTGAAGACGACGCGATAAGTGCTTCAATGAACTTGTTAGTTTATTCGAAACTTCTGCTTCAAACATCGAAGGCTGGATTAGGAACCTGTTTCACTGGCATCATCGAAATACTCGACAATCTCCTCGAAAATGAAAATGGATCTCTTCCCTCAAAGTTCCTAAGCGAAATACGGAAGGGGGAAACTGATGGCGTAACTCCAATTGGATTCATGTTCCTGAATCAAACTTGCCAGCTTTCCAATATCAACGATCTTCCGATCATTTTTGATTTTTTAGATAATTCCCCAGCCCAACTGCGAGCAAAATTACTTCGACCCTTTGATCATTGTGATTTTGATATCGATATGCTGGTTACAAACGCATGGCTGAGCGAGCATAAACGCGATACAATCGACCCACCAGTTCATGCAGCGGTCTTTGCCAACCTTGAGGACCAAGCCATCAGTTGGGGCCACACCGAACTTGGGGTTTGCTGCCGGAAATTTCAGGCAATCATTCTGGACGAATACGGCAATGACAAGGAAAGCGCCCTAGCGGTGCTAGATGAAGGGCTGAGCCGATTCGGATTGACAAATTCCGAGCTTGTGCGAGCCAAAGTCAAAGTCCTTTATCGTTCGGAAGATCACAAGGAGAGTCTTGCCCTTTCCAAAAAGCTCATCGAAGGCGATGCGCCCTTAAGCAACGTTGAGAAGGCATTTCTTGGTAGAGAAGCGGCGATCAGCGCGGAAAGGCAAGGCGATTTTGTAACGGCGCGCCGGTATTATTTGTATGGGAGTAATGCCGCCCAAGGGTCAAAATTTCCTAATATGACCGCAATGCGCGTTGGGCTTTTAGCAGATGCAGCTCTATCATCCTGGCACGACGGGGACAGAAAAACTTGTCTGCAGGACTTCGTGATGGTCCTCAAAGAATTGAACGAATTCGCGCCTGATGAGAGTCTGCGTTCTGCCCATTGCCACGCTGTCGCTCGACACGTACTGCTCTGGTTGAATCAAGATGTGACGGGCGAGGCCCACTTGCTGGAAGACGGCGCAGAAACCAAGATTTACCCCGGTTGCGTAAGCAATCCTGAACCGCATTCAGAGATTGGCACGCGGTATATAACGCCAATCGAAATGGCGTGGTACATGCTGGCCACGATTGAAAATCACGCCTCGTTGGGCGCAGGCATTACCGATAACTTGGCAACGTTCCTGCCAAACGGCCCCGTGCATGAAGGTCAATTACTTCTTACCGCTGCCATAATGCATAAGGCCATGACGTGTCTCGACGCAAAATTATTCAAGGTCGCCCTCAAAGATACAATTTCAGATCTTGCCTATCTTCAGGCGAATGGCGGATACAAGGGAAGTTTTGATATTAAGAATGTCACCTATGGCCGGATTCCCTCGGCAAACAAAATGCAACAAGACCAACTTAGTGACCTGACGGAGCAATTCACGCTACTTTTTTCTTCTATGGGCATTCTCAAGGATGAAGCCAATTCAATTACGGCCGTTCTACAAGAAATCGCAGGTTCAACTAACTTCACAATTCGACCGGAACTTCTGGACCGACTGACAAGCGTTGGTCCGTCAAAGGACTTTAACACAGATTTCGCGCAACTGATACTTGCACACGGCCTAGCATCATCCGAGCCTCAGCGAGTTTCTCCAAGGCAGGTTTTTGAGTTAGCTTTCAAAACCCTACAGATGGCGCAGAGGACAGGAACTTATAAGCTGTTCACGGTGAATGCGCTGCCTTGGCTCGAACAGCATTGGCAATTCGTCTGGCAAAAGCAACGGTTTCTTCTAAATCATCCAAACTTATATGAGAGTGATTTGAAAATAGCACTTGATTCTTCTGACCGCCCAGCAGCAGAAAGAATCGTCGGCTTGATGAAAGCCATTTTGCCAACGCTTAGAATCAACAACATGCAAGAATTGCGAGAAATCCTTGATGGTATGCCAACGGAATAATTGTTTTTTCGCGCGCTTGTCCAAATCCGGAGATCCTCCGGAGGGGTGGCCCAAACACGGGGAGCGCGTCAATCTTCATAGTATATAACGAATTTTGTGGCTCAGTTATAAGGGGGGCAAGACAAGCGACCTTGGCAATATATACTCAATATCACCAATAGGTATTGGTCGACTTGCTTCTTTACCGCTTTCCCTAATGTGAACAATTAAGGAGCTTGCCACCGAACACTCAAAACTCTTGATCTTATTTTCATGTAAAACTGAAGCAGTTAATGACACCGTATCAGTTTTTGAATCCCTTGCTGTTATATCAATTCGGCGAATCTTTTTTCGCGCCAATTCGCCCCCAGCTTTACTGCAAAATTTCTTCAGCCGCCTATTTTCAAGGAATCCAAATTTTTTACCCTTTTTTCCCAATAGCTTGATGACGTCATCAAAAACATACAGTGAATTCAGAGGATTCAATCGTCGTATCGGAAAATGTTTTTCTGTTCCTTGAATATAGTCCGCAGAGAAAATAATTCGTTGCTTTACAGTCGATGGGCTAGCATTTACACCTAAAAGAACCCAAACACGAGCGGCGACGTGAGAAGCTATAGGAGCCGCAATAGAGGTGCCGCTTGAACATTGAAGGTTCCCTTCACGATCCGCGTTTGGCATTAACAAGCTTGGCGCATAGAGATCGACATAATCTGTCGAATAGAATGTTTTGTCGCTCTTGTCACTCTCATTAGTTCCCAATCCCCCAACCGTAATGACATTCGGCAAAGCCTCGTCATGAGTGCCGCCATACTTTGCGGGATAGAGTTCTGGAAAGTATCCTTGGCTTAGAGTGAACTCATCCTGCTGCTTACGTTCTTCATACTTCTTAAGCGTATCCAGATTGCCGGCCGCAGCGACAAACAGTAACCGTTCTTTCTGATCACGGAGTACTTTTCTTAAAGGTTGTAGGTCTTTCCTGCGACCGAGGCTTAGGTTGACAATGTTGACTTTTTTACTTTCAAGGTAATCGACTGCTTTTCCAAAATTATCCGACCCATCAAGCAGCATCGGATCATCCGAACGTCCAAAATTTATAACTTTGTGGCTAATTGCCGCCGAACCTTTATTGCAGAGGCTGCGCAATCCATTATGGATTTGCGCCGAAGTAATTTCTTCTAGATCGCCCTTTGCCAACCAATCAATATCTTCGCGAATCATAACTTTTCGATTCCATGCCCCCCCAAGCAACGTAAGCAATACCTGTGAACCATGCCTGCTGGCCTTTGCGGTGGATAAGAACCCCACTTGCCCATCTTTGCTCTTAAATCTTACTCCGTATAGATCGCCTTTATAACCGTCTTCATTAGCGTCAACGGAAAAACTCATTGAGAGTATTTTGTATAATGCGTCGCTGTTCGGTTGAATGTTTTCATTAAGCGCGCGCTCCAATACGGCGTTACATTCGTTGCTATCCGCCTTAAAGTGTCTGACCGGAAAAATACTCAGTGGAGTTTTCTGGCCATCCATATATTTAAACAACGAATTGTCTAAGCCATTGTCCACCAAGCCTATAACGGCACTTGGATTGGCTCCCGGCATCATCCGCCGTACCTGTTCTTCATAGACCGAATCAAATTTGGACATATCTTTGAAAAACTGAGGATAGTACTTTCGACCTTGACAGGATTTAACTCTCCTTGGTTCTTCAGTAGAATTATCGCCGACAGTTGTCGTCAAGGGGATTGTTGTGAATTTGGTATTATCAATTTCTGACGCCGGAGATATATGGGGCACTGATGAGGGTAAATTCGTTGATTTTGCATCAATCGCATTAGAGGCGCTTGCTCTGTCTGGAGCAGAAAACGACACGCAATTGGCCATAAGCCGCATCGCCGACACATTATCCGTGCTGTAATTAACGCACGCAATTTTCGCGTTGCCAGCGTTATCGTCTAGTATCGATTTTATCGAAATAGAGTTTTGTTTATCATCAAACCAAAACCGGACGGGCGCCTTTATTTGCTGGAACCAAATATCGTAAAGGCGATTTTGCCCTTCTTCCGTGGTTTGATACTCAAACTTTTTGAGCGCTCCTTCGGAAAGGGCGTTATGGACAGAAATAGCATCCAAAAACCTCTCCCTTGATGTCTCTCCCATGCTCAAAGTCGCAAAAAGAACAGGCTGTGACCGATAAGGCACGATCACTTCATCACCCGTTTTTAGCTTCGAAGAAAATTTATCCGCCAACTGTTTAATGGTTGCACGATCCGCGGAAAATTCTTCATCCACGACGCCATTGGCAACCAAAAACAGTTTCTCAGTATCCGGCCCCACAAAACCCGTTTCTCGTAAAGAAATGTTGCTTAACGGTTGATGGGCTTGCACAACCGTAGAAAAATTTTCAGTGAACACTGGCAAACAAAATGGCACTGCATAAGTAACGTCTTTTTCCAGCTTGGTGGCCAATCTTTCAGCCGCCGAGGACGTTGGGCCCGCCGACTTATATTTTTCTTCAAAATAAGCATCGCCAAAATTTTGGCGCACAAATTCGTTAGAAAGAATCGCCAAAACTTCAGTACTTATCACCCCACAGTGCTCTTTGATCACATCAGCGATCGTTACGTCCGATCGCAATATGTTAACGTATTTTGGTTTTCCAGTTTGCGCCAAAGACTCGTGGGCCGATGCAGGAAGCATATTTCCAGCGCGAACCCATATTGGCTCTGAGGCCAAGCATTGCGCACAACTAAATAGAAAAACGTTCCCGAAGAAAAAAAAGCGTAAAACCTTCATGAGCATCCACTCTTTTCAGAGTATTTTTGAAACGGATTCGATTGACTTTAAAGATAACGCCTTATTGCTCGTTTCTTGCCTCCCTGACCCCGGTTCGCATTTGAGGGTGGTATCGGCCCCCTTTATGTGAATTCCAACAAGCTCGCCTGTTTCTGTGATCAGCGGACTTCCCGATGCTCCGGACTCTGTATTTAAATTGTCATATAGTAATAAATCAAAGTTCTTTTCGTTATGGATACCTGTCACTGCGTCATCAGACCAGACCTTTCTAGCTCCGCCCGGATGCTGAACAAGCGCAACTGGCTTCCCTTTTTTTGCGACTGTTGAGTTTGCAAAAATCCCGACAGAATGCAAAGGAACGGGAACATCCTTTTTATTAACCGCAAATATCGCATAATCTAACCGCGACTCTTCTCTAAATCCGTATTCTTCGAGTTCAATAATTGGGATACTGAATTCGTCTGGGGTTTTACTATTATCGGACCGATCATGATACCAGAAATTTATTTTCATTAAAGTAGCATTTACGTCAGGGGGCGTCCTTTTCTTCCCATCTGCTGTCTTTGGAGTCTTCCAACCTTGTTCCAAAGACTGAAAACAGTGCGCCGCGGTAATAAATCGTATTTTGTCATTCCTGGATTGATATTTCTTGTCGAGCATACTTGCAGTACACCACCTTTCGCCAGCAACCCCCCCCTCATCATAGGATTCGATTTTGTACCCATTCAATTCAATATCGGTATAAGAAAGCCATTGGAGCTGTACCGTCGCTGCGCTAGTTTTGGCTATTATCACTTTTGAAAAAGGCCACTCTTCATTCCACGGATCTATTTCAACGTTTTTGTAGTCGCTTTCATTGCAAATTGTATACGGCTCTGCGCCGAACCTATGCCGTGGTAAGCTGGTGGCCGAAAAAGGCGCCCGGTATTCGGATTGGGCGTGCTCAGGCTCCGCATTATTGAGGTATCCTTCACCATTTTCATTGGCTTCAGCGAGTTGACGATTCTCAATGTCATGCCGCGCAATTAGACTGATTTCGCTTTCGGCATTTTGTTTAAAACAGCTTGGAAGCGTCAATATCGAAATAACCAAAAACAGAGGAGAACTGACGTTTCGGCAGAATGAGCTCTTATAAGTCAAAATATCTGTTTTATTCATTCTCGGTATCAGACTGTAGTTCGCGAAGGGCGTTTTGCGCTTTGATTAACTCGGCTTGCGCCTTCAACAGTTCAGTTTTCGTTTTCGTTTCATCGAGTTCTTCGCTTCGTAGCGTATCAACAAATCCGCCAACAGTCTTTGTTGAATCATTAAACGCTTTACCCGCCGCCTCAAATTGCGCGGCGGAAATGTACTTAAACTCTTCCAAACTTCCAGACTCTCGAAACGTGACGCTGAGCGTCTGACCGTCAAACAATTCATTCTTTAAGGGTAACGCCAAATGAACACCAGCTTGAGGTATATCAATGCGCTTCTTTAAAATAACATCTTCTTTGATTGGTATTTGCCTCGGCTGCGATGCATTGCAGGACGTATTGCATACGTACATCATAGCCTCACCCGGCACACGATAGATAAGGTGTCTACCAGCATTTGTAGCGTTGTCCCTCAGTGCGCCCATGCCAGCGCAACTGTTGCTATCAACGCAATTGCGCCGCTTGAGCAAAGCTTCACTTGTTAGTTTCCAAATGATCTTTGCCGAGTTGGCCGCGTCTTTCAGAGCTTCTTCTTCGATCTCAATAACGGGAGTTGGATCTCGCGGGTCATTATCTGGCAGCTTTTTCCAAAAATCGGGTTTGAAAAAAGAAGACAACTTCTTTGTGTTTTGCGGGACCAGCATGAAATTTGTTGCGTGGCCACCGCCCAATTCATCAATATTCCACCTGTAATTCTCCGTCCATGAGATTTGATCCAATGCGCGGGTAATCAATGGCGTTAATTCTTTAATCTTTTTCTTTAGTGCCTTTATGGTGGCCTTTTCGGAATCTGTGTGGGTTTCTTTTTTCAATAGTTCATCAAGCTCGTTCTGTTTATCTTTTTTTAGTTTTACTGAAGTTGTCCACCTATCCAATGCGTCAACAGTCCCCTTCTTACATGGGCTCAATGCTCTCAATTCTGTTGATGGAATTCCAGCTGCCATCTTGGCAATGCGAATAGATCCCTGCAGAAAGTGAGAAAAAGTTTCTGCAGTCTTGTCTGTTATCTTTGCGTTTAACGTTTTTAACGTGCCGTTCTCAAAAAAAGTAACCGTCAAGTCAATTTCCTTGAACCCATTCTCTAAATGAGAATAGTCGATTAGATAAGGGTGTGACTTATCAGCGATCATTTGTTCTGTTGAAGTTGCTTCGATCGCAAAATCAATAATTGGCTTTCCGCGTTGCTCCCCCTCACTCGCAATCTCACATTTATCGAGCCGACGAGTCACTTGGAATTCTAATTCTGCTTTTGGAAGAAAATATATTATGCCTTCAGCAGGGCCGTCAGTAGAAAGAGCTTCTATATCCACCCTATCACTAACAACTCTCAGTTTTGTAGAGCAGGCAACGACAAAAAATATGAACAACAGCGCTAATGCCGTGAGTTTCAGTAGGCGAGCAAATGAACTCGAAACCATATGTGATAACATAACCTCGCCCCGATGTGAAATATTGATAGATTTGTATCAAAGGTTCGCTTTTGACAAGTATTGGAGGAAAGTAAAAGAAATTTTTGTTAGCGGCCGTACTTGGGCACCAAGCAATTTTAAGAAGGCCCAGTCATCTTTTGTTATAAAGGTGTCTTGGCCACGCTTCGCGGGCGCAATTGGCACGCCCTCCTGAAATCAATAACTTAGCGCCATTCGCCAGTTCGCAGTTTTATCGCTTATGGTGCGCCATCTCATTTTCGAGGTTAAAATTTCCCTCACTTTGACCCTTAAGCCTTTGAATTATTTGAAAAGGTAGGCTTGGCAGAGCGGTTCTAAACCCCGCTCTTTTTGTATAGGAAAGTTGCTTGGCAAAGGTGAGTTTGAGGACAATTTTCTTGGCCTTCAATTCGCCTGAACGCCAGAATTTAACTGGGCTAGAGAGGAATGCAAAAGCGGTTCTAAATGTCTCTTCAAAGGCCTTTTTCGGTTTAGCCATCTCAGCGATTTGTTCGGTGAGTATAAACTTATCAGCTGACGTTGCCCCCTCAGCTGCCCTCGAAATGAGGTAAGGTCCGTTCCAACAAGGAGACGGACGATGCGTAAGAGCAGATTTTCTGAAGAACAGATCATTGGGATTTTAAAAGAGCATCAGGCTGGGATGTCCGCGGCGGAATTATGCCGGAAACACGGGATCAGCGATGCGACTTTCTATAAGTGGCGCTCGAAGTTTGGCGGCATGGAAGTATCGGACGCAAAGAGGCTCAAAGGCCTTGAGGATGAAAACCGCAAGCTGAAAAAGCTGCTGGCGGAATCGATGCTCGACAATTCGACGCTGAAAGAGATGCTCGGAAAAAACTTCTAACGCCTGGTACACGGAGAACCGCCGTGAACTGGGCGATCAAGGAAAAGAACTATTCGCAGCGCAAGGCCTGCGGGCTTGTCGGGATCGATCCGAAGACTTTTCGGGATCGATCAACAAGACCAGGCGATGAAGCTGTTCGCAATCGCTTGCGGGAACTGGCGTCAGAACGCCGGCGGTTTGGCTATCGCCGACTTCATCTGCTGCTGGCCCGCGAGGGTGTGCGTCTCAACCACAAGAAACTCTACCGGATTTACAAAGAGGAGCGGCTGACAGTGAGGAAACGTGGCGGGCGCAAGCGCGCGCTTGGAACCAGGCGTCCGATGACGATCCCGCAAGAGGGCAACCAGCGATGGTCGCTCGACTTCGTCTCAGACGTCTTGAATGACGGGCGCAGGTTCCGCATTCTCAATGTGATCGACGACTTCACCCGAGAATGCCTGACAACGGTCGTCGATAACTCTCTATCCGGCATTCGGGTGGCGCGCGAACTCGACCGCATTGCTGAGCGCCGCGGCTACCCTCTCATGGTGCTCAGCGACAACGGCACGGAACTTACCTCGAACACCGTCCTTCAATGGCAGGAAGAGCGAAAGGTCGAATGGCATTACATTCAACCAGGCAAGCCAATGCAAAACGGTTTTGTCGAGAGCTTTAACGGGCGATTGCGTGACGAATGCCTCAATGAACATCTGTTCCGCAGCTTCGCCCACGCACGAAACGTCATCGAAACATGGAGACGCGATTACAACAACTACCGACCGCATACGAGCCTTGACGGGCTCACGCCAATCGAATTTGCAACCCGGTCCACCATGGACCATAACCAGAACAGGCCGAGCCTATAAACGAGGACAATCAGGGGGCAACGTCAATGCCAACCTAGAAGTGGTCTTACGCCTCTAACGCCGATTGCACCCAACACCACGGCTGCCGGCGAAAAACGATTTAACTATAATTTTGAATAAACATTGCATGGGCGCAAAAAATGCCCACAATAATCAATGTGAACACTTCGTGAGTGAAAAATTCTTCATCGTCGGGGGGCGGCATTGAGTAATCATGACAAGGATTTGTTGCGCGCGGTCAACAAGGACATGTTCAACGACGAAACCATTCAGGGTCTGTCGCGCGCGATCAATACCAGGCGCACAATCGGCTTTCTCGGCTCTGGCCTCTCGCGCTCATACGGACATTTTGATTGGGACGAGCTCGTTAATGAGTGTGCCAGGGAGGCTTTAAAACACCTGAAAAGTTTGGAAGGCGACCTTCCGCCCAATGATGAAGCAAAGCGTAGGCATCTTTTTACGACTCTGACATCGGCGAGTGGTGGCAATAAGTCTTCCGAAGTGAAAATGGCGACTTTCGCAGTGGCGCGTTTAGCCTTCGAATTTAACGAAAAACATCGGGGCAAAGGGCCTGATGCGAGCGACGCGCCAGCGTCCTTCGAGGACTATCTCGCGACACTTGTGAGTAGTGACTACAAATTTGCGCTCAAACTACTCACAGGTCGGCTCGGCTGGTTTGTCAAAGCGCTTGGTAATGATTCATCACTCGATAGTAAGTTTCAAAAACTGTACGAAGATTTCGCGGGGAACGACGAAAACGAAATTCTTTCCTTTGAACATTTTTATCATACCGCGACGATTTCCGTATGGTGCAAATATCTCGAAGATGCTGGAGTTGAATATGAAGTTCTCGAAACGATAAAAGGCATTGGCAAGGAATTAAAAGACGATTCTACTGAGTGTATTATTCCGCCGGACCGCCGAAGCTTAGTGCAACTCATTATCGCAAGGATCAGCCTTTACTTCCTTGAACAAGGGAAACAGGGTGAGGATAAGGCCAAGGCTTTCGCCGCCGAAATTCTCAATTATGTGGTGAAGAAGTGTTTTGTAGAAAAACACTCCGGCACTGACTCGATCGAAAAGCATTATTATGGCGCAGGAACTTCGCGCAGTGTGAGGCCAATATGCGATCCGATTAAGCGGATAATAGACGATCTCGGTATATGGCGCTTACTGACTACTAACTACGATCTTGAGATCGAAACATACGTCGAAAAGCACCACAGTAACACCGATCTTACCGCGTTCCCATCGCCATGGGCGGACAACACTCCCTTGCGCTCAAGCCGCAATCATCTCGGCGAAAGAGCCGAAACTGACGTTATGTCACCAGACCGAATAGCCCCCCTCATTAACATGGCGAGCCGCTCGAATGAGAATAGCATCGAAGTCCTACATATCCATGGTCGTGCGGATCGGTCAGAAACTCTGGTGGCGACGGAAGCGAGCTACAAAGACATTTATCTACGCAAACGCGCCTATGAGCAAGATCTCGACCATGCGTTGACCGTTTTGTATTCGGGAAATCCAATCTTGTTTATTGGCTCGGGACTAAGCGAGCGTGACCTTGAGCGACCGCTTCGTGAGTTTGAGAGCAATCCTGGGCAGGAACGCCGCGATCTTTACGCGCTAATGCCAGCCGATAAAAGTCCAAATGAAAATCACGCGTTCTGCATCAATGTCTATGATCGCCTAGGTGTTAGGGTGCTCCTTTATGGTGAGAAAGAAATCGATGATCCCACACAGACCTCCATGCAGATTGCGCCGTTGGTTACATCTCTATGCGACCGAAAAAATGCGCTGAAAGCCGTCAGTTCCGCTTGCAAGGAGTCGAGGGATGCGCTGATTAAAGGTGACGTTTTTCCTGAACAACTCTTTGATGACCTTTCTGCTGCAGTTAACGAATTATTGGATACGCTTTTTGAAGATGGTATTTTTGTCAAGAAGACCGGTGAAGCGGACCGATCCGACAGCAAAGCTTCGGAGAGCCTATTTACCGCACTCGTGGCCGCTGTTGAGCGAGTGTCGGCTGGTATACCTAGCGATTATGAAAAGAATACGCTGATCGCCACGCTAGAAATGGTGATCGACTATTTAGGTCACCTGAAGAGTAAAGTAGTTTCAGCTGTGCTTGATCGTGGGCTGAGAGATATCGTCGACTACCGTGATCAATGGTGGAAGGATGTCCAGCCATCCGCCGAACCTCGGCGGACCATCGGTGCGCAAATTAAAGATTGTACAGACAAGTATATCTACATATACGATCGCCATGCCATGGTCTGGACTGGCTCTACGAATAATGACGACGATAAGCGCGGCAAAAAATTTCTGAAAACAATTTCCGCCGACGCTCACCTTGCACGAACGAAGGCGATCATGTGCTATAGTGAGTTCGGCTCAGGCAAGGGCAGTTTCTATAATGCGATCCGAAAGGAATTTCTGGGCGAAGAACACCCGTCGGCCCTCGCCTGCAAGTTTCATGTCGCATTTTTTGCTAACGTCAGTCATTCGATCGAGTTTTCATCGGTCATGATCGCGCTTACGAATTTCTTAAAGCGCCTATACTTAACGCATAAGGAAGAGAAGATTGGAGGCGATCTTGATATTGAATTAAAGCGTTTCCGGGATCGCAGTGGCTACCGTGAATTTCTACTTCATATCGTTGAAAAACTTAAAGGTATTGCAAAGCCACGATTGCATCATCGTGGCCTATTGGTGTTTACGGGTCTTGATCGGCTGACAATCGATGGCGGTCGCCCAGCTACCATTGAGATCAAGAGAGTTTTTGAAACATTGGCCGAGTTGGTTAATGTGGATATCGGGCTCACGATAATCTTAATCACAAACCGTCTAGAGAATGCAGAGGGGTTTTTTCCGGCGCCGAACAGTTGGAGATTGAAATCAGAAGACTGGTTAAGATCGATCTCTACGTCGGACACAAAGAAGAATACAATCATACATGGTAAAAAAGTGCGAAAGCTTTTGGCAACCCAGTGCATTATACAAGGGCCCATTGGCGAATCCGCGCCAGTCAAACTTGCGTTCAAAGACAATGAAAAATTTGAAGATACGATAAAGGCATTTGACGAACTGTGCGATTCTATCGGGCAACGATACTATCTGCGTGTTCTCCTGAAACGGCTAATTGATGGCTTACAGGATTCCAAAAAAGGGAACTGGTCAAATGATGCGCTAGTGCGCTGGTGCGAGCAATTAAAACAGTCTATTGAATCAACACCTAGCGATGGCGTATATCATCGCATATTCAACAAAGTTCTGACGGCCTATCAGGAACTCGGTGTTGACCTTTCCGGCAATCCAGAAAGTTCCCGCGTTGCCTTCCAAGCCCTTCAACTCATGACTATTCTGGGGTTTCCTGTTGAAATCTCAGTCTTGGCGCGTGTGCCAGCGATATCAAAACTGCTGTTGGGCGACAAATACCCCGGTGATATCAGGACGAAAGAACTGGAAGAGCTTGGATCGCAACTTTGCTTTCTCGTCGATGGCGGACTGATCGGAGTGATTCAGCCGCGAAGCAGGAGGGCGGAACCACCGGGCCCTGGCGAAGAAGAAAATTTGTCGCCCGCGCCAAAAGGCAATGTACCGTCGGAAAATGTTGTCGCTGCACGTGCGGGCTTTCGCTTTGTCCTGCACCCTCGTTTAAAACAGCACCTGTTGTCGAATATATCCCATAAGGGATACGATGCCCATCTAACTAACACATTCGTGTTCTCGTTGTTTGCGTCTCAACCAACCGACGTACCGATGTTATCAAATGACACCATTCACCTCGTAGATGAAACACTGAGCGCGCTGGTTCAGGGTTGGCGTCTGCAAGAGGTTTCATTGGATCATTTGACCAAATCAGAAACCATTCTTGAACATCTATCGGAAAAAAAATATTTCTTTGACGCAAAAACCACCAAGGGTGCTTTTGCACGCGCATCATCGGACATGCAGAGATGCTTTCGGTCTGCCTATGGCATACTTCGACAGATGCGGCCTTTTGCGGTTATCGCTCGTACTGATTTGAGCGAAAACTTGCAGCAATCGCGCTTCGAAGAAACCGGTGAACGAATGCGCGACCTGATCTTCGGGGTCGAATCCTCTCGGCGCGCGCGGCAAGCTCTGCTGGAGTATATCGAAAGCCAATATCCGAACGACGATCCGGAACAAAAAAGGGTGCAAATTGAAAAAACGTGCCTAAACACTTGGGGCCCGACCATAGAAGGCGAGCACCCCATCTATTCGCACGAACTTGCATGGCTCTGGAACGAGCGCGGTGTGCTCGCCCTTGCTCAGGGCCGTCTTTATGACGCTATCCCATATTTACGCCGGGCGAAAAAAGAGCTGGCGGGAAGTATTTCATCACGTGGGGCCACCGACAATCATATGGGTCATGAAGGCATTGAAGGCAACGGTCCAGCAACAAAACGAGTGGAGCTCAATCTAGCCGTAGCCTCGATTGAGCGAGGTCATTTACGTCGTGCAGATAAGGAACTGGTAGGTATCATTGAGGCCAATAAAGCGCTAATGGGCGAAAACGCACCGGAACATAGTTTCGAAGTTATTCCCGTAGCTGAAGGTTATCGTGCAATAACGGCGCACCTTTCAGGAAACATCCCGGCCGCGACGCTACTCTACAATAAATCTTTGGACGAACTATCAGCGCTTCGGCGTCACCGCGCTGTCAGCATTTTCAGCCGAGCCTACGCAGACTTGCTAATGCAGGACGACAATCCAGACGGGACGCACACTCAACTGCGGCGTGCAGAAGCCGCGGCGCAAGCGATGAAGCAACTTGATCAAACCCATTTTGTCATGGTTTGCAACGCACGGTTTGTGACCCGGTTCGGCGATCATGCAGAACGTATTAAATCGCGAGACGAACTTATAAGGGTGCTCGAATATGCGAGGGCCGCCAAACTCCTTCAGCTTGAATGTGAAACGTTGTCGGCGTTATCCGGTATTGAGTTGGAGGAGCAAAGTTTTAACGACGCCGGAAAGTGCGCGGCCATGGCGCTGGCAATTGCGACCCGGCACGGCATGAGAATTCAGAGAATTAATGCCAAGATCACCCTTGCGGAAGTTTTTCTGAAAATGGGCGCGCAGGAAGAAGAAGCAAAAACGCTTCTCGATCGATGTGAACACCGGGCGCAGGTGTGCAACTACATTTTGGCATTGCAACGGATTCAGAAAATTCGAATGGCGCAATTCAACTAATAAGGCCGAAATATTGTATCTGACTAGGCTCAGGACCTATTAAACTTGCATGCTGCTACGAACGGTGATTCACGCATTGCAAAGGAGACTTTGCAATGAGCGATTTAATCTGGTTATCGAGGGCGCAAATATCACGCATAGAGCCGCACTTTCCGCTTTCCCAT
>JAJFFX010000086.1 GCA_021776455.1 Hyphococcus sp.
TTCGGCGGCGATGTCGGCGTTGAGTGGTCGAGCGTGGCGATGGTTAGATCAGGACGACGCACTGTTAAATCGCGCTCCTCCAAAACCGAAAACGCCTGCGGCGACGTCACCTCATGGACGAGATGCAAGTCGATATAAAGCACCGCCGGACTTTCCCTGGTCTCTGCGACGACCACATGCTCGTCCCAGAGTTTATCAAACAAGGAACGCGGCGACATCTCTTTACTCATTTCATTTTTCATCACTCAGGCCGCCGCCACTTTGCGGCCGGTGACAGCCTGATTGACGGCAACCACAAATGCGCCAACCGCCGCATGGGCGACATCGATTTCTCTGACCGTACCGAGATATTCCTGCTCGCCAATTTCAACCAACGTTTCAGCGCGAACAATCCCGTCTTCCGCGCCGGCGACATGGTGAATGTCGAGCGTCAAAATCCGCCCTTCCACCCCAGCAATCGCACAGACCGCATTAAAGGCCGCATCAAACGGCCCCTCGCCTTCGCAGGTTACCGTCTGGCGTTCGCCATTTTCATGCTCCAGGCCAATACGCGCATAGGGCGGCGTTTCTTCGTCCAATTCCACGCGCAGTTCGACCCGCCGCAACCGCCACGGTCCGGCCCGGCCCGGACGCTTATTCGAGCCGGTGACCAGACGTACGACATCGGCGTCGGTAACCTCGCGTTGTGCGTCCGCCAGGTGTTTAAACTTGACGAACAGCTCATCAAGGCGTTCCGGCGTCACGCTCAGCTCCAACGCTTCAATGCGCGACCGCAACGCATGCTTGCCGGAATGTTTGCCGAGCACAATCGAGTTGGACGGCATGCCGACAGCCTCAGCATCCATGATTTCATAAGTGCGCTTGTTGGCTAAAACACCGTGCTGGTGAATGCCGGCTTCATGGGCGAAGGCGTTTTTACCGACGATCGCTTTGTTGCGCGGAATAGGGTTATGAGTGACGCGCGCCAGAGCGACGCTGGCAGGGAAAATCTTAGGCGTTTCAATCTGCGTTGACACGCGGAAAAAATCCTTACGCGTCGCCAGCGCCATTACCGCTTCTTCCAACGAGCAATTTCCCGCCCGCTCGCCAATCCCGTTAATCGCGCACTCAATCTGCCGCGCGCCGCCGCGCACCGCCGCGAGGCTGTTGGCGACCGCCATGCCGAGATCATCGTGACAATGGGTGCTAAACGTAACCTCGCTCGCACCCGGCGTATTGGCGCGGAGAAAACGGAACAGACCTGTAATTTCTTCCGGCGTCGTGTAACCCACCGTATCGGGAATATTTATCGTCGTCGCGCCCGCCTCAATCGCCGCCTGAACCGTCTCAACCAGATAGTCGCGCTCGGTGCGGATGGCGTCTTCAGGCGAGAATTCAACGTCATCGCAGATCGACTTCGCATGGGCGACCAAATCGGAAATTTGGCTGAGAATTTGCGCCTTGGTCAGCTTTAACTTCGCTTCACGGTGGAGTGGGCTTGTCCCGATAAAGGTATGAATTCGCTTGGACTTTGCAGGCTCAAGCGCGCGGCCCGCCGCGTCGATATCGGCGCCGTTAAGCCGCGCCAGCGAGCATATGCGCGGGCCCTCAATTTCCTCCGCCACCGCTCGCACCGCCGCCGCATCCCCCGGCGAGGCGGCGGCAAATCCCGCTTCGATAATATCGACATTCAGATCGCGCAAAGTTCGCGCAACAATCAGCTTGGCGTCCGTCGCCATTGAAAAACCCGGCGCCTGTTCGCCGTCGCGCAAGGTGGTGTCGAAAATTTTCACATGATCATCGCTCATCGTCTTAGTCCTTTGTTTGTTCTGTTACACGCTCATTCGCGCGAAACCCTCGTTCCGCGCGGGACTAAGTCGAGTGGATAGATATTTTGGGCGGCAATAGGTCATAAGATTACTCAGCCTCCGAGCCGCGGCGAATAGACAAAACGCCGGTGCGCGAGACTTCCACCAGCCCCAGCGGTTTTAACAGGTCTAGAAATGCGTTGATCTTATCGCGCGCGCCTGTGACTTCGAAAATAAACGACGTATGCGTTGTATCGAGCGGCCGGGCGCGAAAGATTTCAGCCAGCCGCATCGCTTCAACGCGTTGCTCGCCGGTCGAGACAATTTTGACAAGCGCCAGCTCACGCGTCAGCGCATCACTTTCCTCGCTGATGTCAATCACCCGGCGCACCGGCACGAGACGCCCGAGCTGGGCTTTGATTTGTTCAATTTTTTGCGGCGTGCCACGCGTGACGACGGTGATGCGCGAGCGATGTTTTTCGGCGTCAACCTCAGCAACCGTCAGGCTTTCAATATTATACCCGCGCGCCGATATCAGCCCGATAACCCGCGACAGAACGCCCGGCTCGTTGTCGACAATGACCGCCAGAATGCTCTCAGCGACGGCAGCCTCACCTTGCGGGACCGGATATACGGAAGCATTTTCCATTTTATACCTGCACGCGCCCTTCCTTGCTGACTTCATCCCCGGAAAAGGCGCCGCCAAACAGCATTTGATTATGCGCCGCGCCGGAAGGGATCATCGGGAATACATTTTCTTCCGCGCTGACGCGACAATCGAACAGCACGGGCTTATCTATCGCGATCATCTCTTTAATCGCATCATCAAGCTCGCCCGGCCTTTCCACCCGCAATCCGGCCCCGCCATAAGCTTCGGCGAGCTTGACGAAATCCGGCAGACTTTCAGAATAGGTATGCGAATAGCGGCCGTCATGCAGCAACTCCTGCCATTGCCGCACCATGCCGAGATATTCATTGTTCAGAATAAAAATTTTAACCGGCAAGTCATGCTGGATCGCCGTCGACATTTCCTGCATCATCATCTGCACAGAAGCGTCGCCGGCAATATCGATCACCAGGGCGCCCGGATGGGCAATCTGCACGCCAATCGCCGCCGGCAGGCCGTACCCCATCGTGCCGAGACCGCCGGAAGTCATCCACCGGTTTGGGTCGTCAAAGTGAAAATGCTGCGCGGCCCACATCTGATGCTGGCCGACCTCGGTCGTTACATAAACATCCTTGCCGCGGGTCAGCTGGTAGAGGCGTTCAATTGCAAATTGCGGTTTGATGACTGTATCGGAGGTCTCAAAGGCGAAGGAGTCCTTCCCGCGCCAAGTTTGAATTTGCGCGGCCCATTCTGACAGACGTGATGGGAGGGCCGCAGCAGCGTTCTCACGTTTGCGCCATTGCGACAGCAACGCCTCCAGAATGACGCCTGCATCGCCGATGATCGGAAAGTCGACCTTAACGATTTTGTTCACCGAGGACGGGTCAATATCGATCTGGATTTTCTGCGAGCCGGGAGAAAAGGCATCGAGCCGACCGGTCACGCGGTCATCAAACCGGGCGCCGACGGCAATCATTAAATCGCAGCCATGCATAGCGTTGTTGGCTTCAAAGCTTCCATGCATGCCGAGCATACCGAGCCATTGCGGGTCCGATGCCGGAAAAGCGCCGAGCCCCATCAAGGTCGAGGTGACCGGAAAACCGGTCTCGCGCGCTAGCGCCCGGAGCGCGGCGCTGGCTTCAACGCCGGCGTTAATTACTCCGCCGCCAGTGTAAAACACTGGCCGACGCGCCTGACGCATCAGCTCCACCGCGTGCTCAATTTCTTTTGGTTGCACCGGCGGCGTGACAATGCAGTTGCGTTGACGCGCAACGCGGCGGGTTACGTAATCAGCTTTTTCAAACTGCACGTCCTTGGGGATATCGATCAGCACCGGACCCGGCCGACCGTTTCTAGACACATGAAAAGCTTCATGCACAATTGCCGGGAGGCTGCGCGCATTGCCAACGAGATAGTTATGTTTGGTGCAGGCGCGGGTGATGCCTATTGTGTCGCATTCCTGAAATGCGTCGGTTCCGATCAGCCCGCGCGCCACCTGGCCAGTGATGCACACCAATGGGATGGAATCGAGCAACGCATCGGTCAGCCCGGTAACGGCGTTGGTGGCGCCCGGGCCCGACGTCACCAGAACAACGCCAACCTTGCCGCTGGAGCGAGCATAGCCTTCGGCCGCATGCACCGCGCCTTGTTCATGACGCGCCATGACGTGACGGATAGTTTCGCGTTGATGAAGCGCATCATAGATCGGCAGAACCGCGCCGCCGGGATAGCCAAAAATGACATCCACGCCCTGCTCTTCCAGCGCATCAAGCAGCAATTCTGCGCCGGCTTTTTGTGCAGGCGCCGGCTCAGCGGCCGGTGCAGCTTGCCCAGACTCTTCACCCGCCTCTGCGTCTTCGGTTTTTTCCAACAGCGTCGTCATTTTATGCCTCGTCAGGCTTGGTCCAAGGACCCGCGCCTTTCATCATTTAAGTTTTATTGGTCTCAGCGCCGGGCTGCAGCCACGCCATCAGTTCGCGCAATTCCTTGCCGGTTTTTTCAATCGGATGGGCAAGGTCAGCCGCCAGCATTTTGTCATACTGCGCCTTGCCGGATTGATTTTCCGCAACCCAGTCGCGTGCGAATTTGCCCGACTGAATATCGCCTAGCACATCGCGCATGCGTGCGCGGGTTTCATCATTGATGATCCGCGGACCGGATGTGAGGTCTCCATAGATGGCAGTTTCCGAAATGAACTCATGCATTTTCGCAAGGCCGCCTTCATAGAGAAGGTCAACAATCAGCTTCAACTCATGCAGACACTCATAATAGGCGACTTCGGGCTTATATCCGGCCTCGGTGAGCGTCTCGAACCCGGCCAGCACTAGCTCCGTCGCGCCGCCGCAGAGCACCGCCTGCTCGCCAAACAAATCGGTTTCGGTTTCTTCGCGGAAGGTGGTTTCAATCGCGCCCGCCGCCGTGCCGCCAATGAGGCTCGCATAGGCGAGCGCTCTTTCCTTGGCCTTGCCGCTTGCATCTTGATGCACAGCAAACAGACACGGCACGCCGCGTCCACGTTCATATTCCCGGCGCACCAGGTCGCCGGGGCCTTTTGGAGCCACCAGCACTACATCGACACCCTGTGGCGGCTTCACGCGTTCATAAAGAACAGTAAATCCGTGTGCGAATAAAAGTGTATCGCCATCTTTTAATTCTGGGGCAATTTCGTCATTAAAGATTTTCTCATGGCTCATATCCGGCGTTAGCAGCGCGATGAGGCGCGCATTCGCCGCCGCTCTCGCAATGCTCACAACCTCAAGCCCGTCTTCCGCAGCGCGCTTCGCGCTTGGCCCGCCCGGACGCACGCCGACAATGACGTCACAACCGGAGTTCTTAAGGTTCAAAGCATGCGCCCGGCCCTGGCTGCCATAACCGATGACGGCGACCGGTCCGGATTTGACCGCAGCAGGGTTTGCATCATCTTGGGTATAAAGTTTCATGGTCGTCGTCCTTGGTTCTAAATTTGCTTGGAGATTTTCAGTCCGTCTCGATGGTGACGGCGCCCTTGGACGCCGAGGAAACCAGTTTTGCGTATTTGTCGAAGGCGCCGCCCATGCGGTTTAGCGCTTTGGGCGTGAAGGCGGCGCGGCGTGCGCGCCAATCAACATCAGCGTCGATGCGGCGCGCTTCTGCGTCAATGGTGATGAGGTCGCCTTCTTCGAGCAGTCCGATGGGCCCGCCAACAGCCGCTTCTGGCGAGACATGACCGATGACAAAACCATGGGATGCGCCTGAAAAACGCCCGTCAGTAATCAGTGCAACCTTACCGGCAAGGCCTTGCCCGGCGACTGCGGCGGTAACCGCCAGCATCTCGCGCATGCCCGGACCGCCCTTTGGGCCCTCATAGCGAATGACGACGACATCGCCTTCCTTGATGTCGCGGTTAGAGACCGCTTCAAAAGCGGCTTCCTCGGTTTCAAATATCCTCGCACGGCCTTCAAATGCGCCGTCGCTATATCCGGCGGTTTTCAGCACCGCGCCCTCCGGCGCGATATCGCCATAGAGAATGCGCAAGCCCCCGGTTTTCTTGAAGGGTTCGCCAACGGAAGAAACAACCTCCTGGCCAGCTGTCTCTTGTGCTGAGCTGAGTTCTTCAAATAACGAATTGCCGCTCACGGTCGGCGCATCTTCCAGCATGCCGCCGTCCTTCAGCCGTGCGCCGAACAGGCGCATGCCGCCAGCGGCGAAAAGGTCTTTTGCCAGAAACCGCCCACCGGGTTTCAAATCGGTGATGACCGGTGTCTCGCGCGACAGCCGGTCGAATTCATCAATCGAGAATCTGACGCCGGCTTCTGCGGCGATCGCCGGCAGGTGGAGCACTGCATTGGTCGAGCCGCCGCTGGCGACGACCGCCGTCGCGGCGTTGCGCAAAGACGTTTCGGTAATAAACTGCCGGGCGCCGACACCCTTAGCCGCCAGTTCCGCGGCGAGGCGCCCGCAACGCTCAGCCTCGCCGGCCTTGTTCGGATGCGTCGCCGGCGGATCGCCCGCGCCCATCGGCGCAAGCCCCAGAAAAGCCAGCGCCATCGCCATTGTGTTAGCGGTGAATTGACCGCCGCAAGCGCCGGCGCCGGGACAGGCCGCGCGTTCGATCTCTTCAAGCTCGCTGTCGGAAATATCGCCCTTAGCGTGGGCGCCGACCGCTTCAAATACATCCTGAATGGAAATATCGCGGCCTTTGCAATTGCCGGCCATGATGGTCCCGCCGTAAAGCACGACGCCCGGAACATCCATGCGCGCCAGCGCCATCGCCGCCGCCGGAATGGTCTTGTCGCAGCCGACCAAAATGACCGCCGCATCAAGCGAATGCCCGCGCACCGCCAGTTCAATCGAATCGGCGATCACCTCGCGCGAGATCAACGACGCGCGCATGCCCTCGCCGCCCATGGTGATGCCGTCGGAAACCACGATGGTGTTGAAATCCACCGGCGTCGCGCCGCCGGCGCGCACGCCCTCGCGCACCGGCTCGGCGAGCGCGCCAAGATGGAGGTTACACGGCGTGATCGTCGACCAGGTGTTGACGACAGCGACCACAGGTTGGTCAAAATTCTTGTCGCCAAAGCCCACAGCCCGCAACATCGCTCGCGCTGGCGCCTTAGCTGGCCCTTTGGTGATCGCGTCTGATCGTTTTGAAGTTTGTCTGCTCATTCATTCATTTCCAAACTACGTCGCATAAAAAAACCCGCTTCCTTTCGGGAGCGGGTATGTCGAGGTCCGTGCTGCTGTTCGTTAGCGCGCGGGCTCCATGGCCGCTCCGTGGTTGGTGCTAATAAGGAGCACCACAAGGAGGAGGAGAATTTCGGACAGCATGACGGGGCTCAAGGCAAAGCGCGTGAGCCCGTCAACCAATCCTGACGCCATATTTGACTGCATTTGCCGTTCCTTTTGC
>JAJFFX010000087.1 GCA_021776455.1 Hyphococcus sp.
TGCTGGTCGAGATCAGTGATGAGTCCACAGTGTGGGTGGAGGCGCGCCTCTCATCGGAGCAGGCCGCTCAAATTGAAGCCGGCGCTTCGGCGCGCGTGAAATCAGTCGAGAATCACTGGGAGCGTGGAACTGTTGTCCAGCTTCAGCATGCGCTTGATGAAACGACGCGCACACTTATGGCGCGGGTCGAAATAGACAATACCGACGATGATTTTCATGCCGGACAATTCGTTGACGCCGCAATCGCAACCGATGAGAGCGAAGAACTGTTAGCGCTGCCGGAAGAGGCTGTTGTTCTGATGGACGGCTCGCCGACGGTGTTTGTTATCGAAGGCGATGAATTGCATCCGACAGCGATCGAAACAGGCGCCGCCCGCGGCGGCTGGATCGAGATTGCGAGCGGCGTGTCGGTCGGCGAAGAGGTCGCGGTTTCTCAAATCTTTCTCCTCAAATCGCTCATTCAAAAATCGAAAATGGGCGAAGGCCACGGGCACTAGGAGCTTATGAAATGTTGAATAAACTTGTTGAATTTTCACTCCAGTATAAATTTCTGGTTCTGATCATCTTTGCGGTCGTCGCCTTTCTCGGCTGGCGAGCGGTGACCACCATTCCGATTGACGCCTTTCCGGACGTCACGCCGGCGCAGGTCAATATCTATACGGAATCGCCGGGCCTTGCGGCTGAGGACGTCGAGCAGTTGCTCACTTTCCCGGTTGAATCGGCGATGGCCGGGTTGCCGGACGTTCAGGAAATACGCTCCGTCAGCCTGTTCGGGCTTTCTTACGTCGCGGTCTATTTCAAAGACAATATGGACATCTATTTCGCCCGTCGCCTGGTGATGGAGCGGCTGGCGGAAGTCCGCGATCGAATCCCCGAAGGGTACGGTTCGCCGGAAATGGGGCCAAACGCCTCCGGTCTTGGTCAAGTGTTCTGGTACACGCTTGAGCGCGCTGATGAGGAACTCAAGGGCGACATTACGGACATGGACCTTCGCACACTGCAGGACTGGAGCGTGCGGTTGATCCTGCGCACAGCGCCCGGCGTCGATGATGTCATGTCCTGGGGCGGTCAGGAGCGTCAGTTTCAGGTCAAGATCGATCCCTTGCAACTCATAAAATATGAATTGGGATTTTCCGACGTTGTAGAAGCGCTTGAAGCGAACAACAGGCAAGTTGGCGGGCAATATATCGATCAGGGGCCGGAGCAATATCTCGTGCGCGGCCTCGGTTTGGTACGCGATACCCAGGACATCGGCAATATCGTTGTCAAAGTGAAGGATGGTACACCGGTTTATGTGCGTGACGTCGCGAATGTAGAACAGGCGCCAGCGTTGCGGTTTGGCGCTGTGACGCGGGACGGCGAGGAAGTCGTCCTCGGCATGGCGCTGGCGCGGATCAATGAAAACGCCAAAGAAGTTGTCGATGCGGTAAAGGAAAAAGTCGAGATCGTTGAACAAGCTTTGCCGGAAGGCGTCGTTGTCAAACCGATTTATGATCGCACGGAACTTGTAGAGAAAGCCGTTGGCACGGCGGAGCGGGCGCTGATCGAAGGCTCTATTCTGGTCGCCATTGTCCTCTTTTTGTTTCTCGGTGAGCTGCGCTCGGCGCTGGTTGTCATAACGGCTTTGCCGCTCGCAATGTTGATTGCGTTCATTTTTATGAAGGAAGCGGGGTTGTCGGCGAATCTCATGTCACTTGCAGGGCTTGCAATTGGTATCGGCATGATGGTCGACGGCGCTGTCGTTATGGTCGAAAACTCGTTCCGGATCATGGCGGAACGCCGCGAAGAGGGCGACGATGTTAATCGCACGGCGGCTGTGCTTACGGCGGCGCGTGAGGTGGCCAATCCGATCGCCTTCGCGATTGTCATCATTATTGTCGTGTTCCTGCCCTTGTTCAGTCTTGAGGGGCTTGAAGGAAAACTTTTTAAGCCGATGGCGTTCAATATCAGCTTCGCCATGGCTGGCTCCCTAATATTGACGTTAACGATCATTCCGGTGTTGGCCGCGCTTATTTTGAAACCAAAGGAAGAACGCGACACACTATTAGTGCGCGTGATCAAAGGCCGCTATGTGCCGTTCCTGGCCTGGAGTCTCGATAACAAGAAAAAAGTCGTCATGACCGCGTCATGCCTGCTTGTCGCCAGCCTCGCGCTCTTTCCCTTTCTTGGCAAGGAGTTCATGCCGCAATTGCAGGAGGGGTCGATCATGTGGCGCGTGACGTCGATCCCATCGGCGTCACTCGATCAGTCGATAAAAATCTCAAAAGACATAGAGTTGGCGTTGTCGGAATATCCGGAGGTGGAAACGACGCTGGCGATGATCGGACGCGCTGAAAAAGGCGAGACCGCCGATGTAAACTATATGGAGATTTATACGGCTCTCCACCCGCAAAGTGAATGGCCCCGCAAACGGTCCATTGAATCTCTTGCCGACGACATGCGCGAAACGCTTGAAGAAATCGCACCCACGGCAGTCGTCGCCTTTACTCAGCCGATACAGATGCGCGTTGAGGAATTGATCTCCGGTGTGCGCGCGACACTGGCCGCTAAAATATACGGCGAGGATTTGGCGGAACTTGACCGGCTTAGCCAGGAGATCAAGGACGCCATTGCGGGCGTCCCCGGCGCCGCTGATTTGTCGTTGGAAGCCAATATCGGCAAACCGCAGATTCGCATTCAAGTCGACCGCAACGAATTGGCGCGCTATGGCATGAATGCCGATGATGTTTTAAGCGTGGTCCGCACGGGGATCGGCGCCGAGCCGGTCGGGACATTGATCGACGGCGTCAGACGGTTTGATATCACCGCGCGCCTCGAAGACGCATCAAAAGCGTCGATGGAATCAATCCGCAATATCCCGCTGCAGACCTCCGACGGCGCCATCATACCGTTGGGCCGCGTGGCGAACGTAACCGCCGCGGAAGGCTATTCGTTTATCCGCCGCGAACAATTGCAGCGCTACGCCGTCATCCAGATGGATGTACGCGGTCGCGATGTTGACGGGTTCGTAAAAGACGCCAACGCGGTTATCTCCGGGCAAGTCAATCTGCCGCCCGGCTACTGGATTGAATGGGGCGGCGCTTTCGAGAACCAGCAACGCGCCCTGGCGAAGCTGTCCGTGATCGTTCCGGTTACCATCTTTTTCATCTTCGTGCTGCTCTATACGGCGTTTAACTCGATGAAATATGCGGCGCTGATTATTGCCAATGTTCCGTTTGCGGCAAGCGGCGGACTGATCGCACTGTTCGTCACCGGTCAATATCTTTCCGTTCCTTCCGCGATCGGCTTTATCGCGGTTTTCGGCGTCGCCATGCTGAACGGCATCGTCCTAGTAAGCTTTATCAACGAATTGAGAGAAAAGGGGATGAGTGCGTCGGAAGCAGTGCGTAAGGGCGCCGAATTACGATTACGCCCGGTTTTAATGACCGCAAGCGTCGCCATTCTTGGCTTGGTCCCGATGCTCTTGTCATCGGGTGTCGGCGCCGAGACCCAGCGTCCGCTTGCGTCGGTCGTTGTCGGCGGGCTCATCACGTCAACGCTTCTAACATTGGTGCTTTTGCCCGTGATCTATGACTGGATGGAAACTCGCGCGGAAAAACGCAGCCGCACGCCTATGCGCTCGGAACCGGAATCACTCGTCGCGGCGGCTGAATAACGCGTCGCCATGAAGCACCATCATGTATATGCAGAAGGAGCAAATCATCATGAAAGAGATTAAGGCGTTCATTCATCGCAACCGCGCTGGAGATGTTGTTCGATCCCTTCGGGGCGCAGGTTTTTCTAAGATCACCGTTATTGATGTGAAAGGCATCCTTCGTGCGGTAGAAGGAAAAAATCAGGAATACTCAACCGAGTTCGGTGCGCGCGTGATGACCGAAGTGAAGCTCGAGCTCGTCTGCGAGGAGGAGAAGCTCGATGAAGCTCTTAGGCTTATCCGAGAAAATGCAAAAACGGATCAGACAGAATCCGGATATGTCTATGTCAGTCCTATCGAGTTGATTGTTGCGGTGTGATGCAATGATTTTTGGAATATCGATCCGATGGTAGCTTTTCGATCGCTCCGCAAAAGCCTTTGCGGTCATTGCGCATGGAGTTGCTGCAGTCTCGGATGCTCGGAGTTTCATTGGTATCTGGTACTGCCGCCAAGCCCTATTGGGTTTGAGCGGTAGTGTGCGATCGTGCTCCGCTCTCTGCGGGCGCGATATGTTCGCGTGTAGCCAGAAGGAGCCGCCCGGGCCTGTCCCCCCAAGCCTGGCAGCTCCGCCAACTTAAGAAGCACCGTGACAGCTTTGCTGGCATAGCGCTCAAGATCGCGATGCTGAATTGTTCAATGAGCTATGACACGTTGTTTTGCCAAAAAAGGAATTCGATAGAGCTTCTCGTGATATCTGCACCCATCTGGAAGCGGTTGTGGGATTTAGCGGAATACTGCTCCCGGCAATATTTGGTCCGTTTTTGCGCTGATGTCGAAATTCGAACTCAAGCGACTAAGGTCTGCTCCTAGGATTTTTGAACCGCGCATCGCAGTTTTGGGTGAGATCGCTTTATGCGCCATTTCTGACCAAAGTGGCCTGTTCACGCGACAGCTTACAAGCGGCCTGAGCTTCGATTTTGAGCTAGGAAAAAGCTTCGTTTTTGCTTCGATTGAGCTTCGTTTGCCCTAGGATCGACCTTCGATTTTTTGGCCAAGCACGGATTTTACACCCGTGAATTATCCGCCGGATATAAGCCCGATATTGCCCCGGTATATGCTGGTAGATACCGATCATCAGAGTATCACTGGAGTATGTTGAGGGTATCAATGTTCTGTGTTTGGACACTGTCGAAAAGGCGCCGCAGAGGTATCTCAGGGGTAGTCTCTAGAGTGTATTTTCGCAGTGTCAGGCGGTGGTCTGGAACCCGCACACCTAACCGCTGCGTCTTTTATTCCGTCACGCGCTATATTGAGTGGCATGTTGGGCAACCAATTTAACGCAAGCAATGAGCACGCACATTCATTTTACTTGACCATATAAGATTTAGTGTGTCATATATGTCTAGAATAGCAAATATGGCATTACTGGCGTATAATGCCATTCAGAGCAGTTTTATGTACCTTGAGCCGCCGATATCGAAGAATTTGACGCCTATTCGCGCGAAGAAAGTTGGGCAGGCGCTTGGCGGCGGATTGAAGGTTGTTCCTGCACCGAAGGCGGTCCCGTTTGCCAAGCTTCGAGCTGATGTGTTGCTCGACACAAATGATTTTTGTCTACTCTATGGATGCTCAAGGCGGACGGTATATCGCTGGATGGCGGAACACGAACTAGTTCCGGACGGTCGCGCTGGTCGCGAATACTACTTTGAAAAACGAACGATTATCGATTGGCATGACAATCATCGTCCGCAACCGGGTAGAAGAGTGTTGAGTTAGTTCAGTTGGCATTTTGGGGGAACGCTTGAATGTGGGGTATGCAATGGAGGGGAAAGACCAAGGAACACCCACAAACGACAATCGCTGTCGCCATTGCCGTACGGTCGTGGCGGAATTGCAGGATGATATACCCGTACCGACTACGAACTGACTTTGATCGAAACCCATTTTGCGGTGATGATCGCTGAATTGCTGAATGATGAGGATACCCAGGCCATCGGTATATACGGACTTATACCGGGGATATATACGGAGCGAAAAACAGGCATTAGGCATGCATGCGTTCGCAAAATCGAAGGTCGATCCTAGCTCGATCCTAGCTCGATCCAAGCTCGATCCAAGCTCGATCCTAGGTCGTTCGAAGCCAATCGAAGGTAAAACGAAGCTTTTTCGAAGCAACAAACCGAAGCCCGGCCCGCAGCGCCGCAAGGATTGAGTACATCTGGAGGGGGGGTTGACACAATGAGCATCTATCCAGGCTCACCATGGGAAAATGGGCGCAATGAACGGTTCAACGGCACGTTACGTCGAGAGGTGCTCAACGCGGAATGGTTCTTGACGATTGACCAAGCCAAAACAGTCATCGGTAAATGGCTGAAACAGTACAATCATATCAGACCGCATCAGGCTCTGAACATGCGTCTGCCCGTGCCTGAAACTCTATAAAAATTGGTACTTAATCGTGGGGCTGGACACGCTTAACAGAACCAACAGCGAATTGTTAAAAGAGCCGGTAATTATTGTTGCGGAACATTAGTCAGCGAGATTCATTTCTCTTCATGGTCATTAGGTTTGTTACATGCAGTTTAGGTGATGCGCGCCCGGCTATCCCGTGCAAGCATCAATTGCGGCTTTGCCCTCGTCGTTTGCTGCGGCGTATCGCTCATCTGGGCCGCCTTCATCCTTGAGCGAAATCATATGAGCTTCGAGCTCTTGATTTCTTGCCGCCTGCTCGGCGAGACAGCTGCAAATAGCCGTATCGCCACCCTCTTGTTCGATGACGGCAAGGCAAACGCCTTCTAAGCTTTCCGCCGCAAGAGCCACGCTCAGAGGAAGGGCGACAACGACTATCGTCGATACAATCAGGTTTCGTTTCATCGGTAAATCTCCTGGGTTATGGATGTGAACAAGCCACAACAACGCAACGACAATTTTCAAATCGGTAAATGTACTGGCTGCGTGTTGATGGTTAGCCATTGGATGTCCGTGAAGGCTTCAACGCCGAAGCGCCCGCCAAACCGGCCATAACCTGACGCTTTTACGCCGCCAAACGGCATTTGTGGTTCATCGTAAACCGACGGGCCGTTTATGTGGCAGATGCCGCTTTCAATGCGTTGCGCAACTGACATGAGCCGGCTCATATCGGCGCCATAGACCGCCGCCGATAAACCATATTCAGTGTCGTTGGCGAGACGTACGATCTCATCATCGCCGCGCGCGCGCGTGATTGCGACAACCGGCCCAAAACTCTCTTCGCGCCACAGCCGCATATTGGGTGTCACCTGATCGACAATTGTCGGCTGCATGATCGCGCCGTCGATCTGTCCTTCGATCACGACATGCGCGTCTTTCGACTTCGCGTCGCCCACCAGCGCGCGAAGATGCTCAACAGTGCGCTCACTGACGACGGCGCCGAGGGGAGCGTCACTCAAGGCTGGATCTGCCGCGATTATGGTTTTTGTTCGCTTCGCAAAGGCTGCTACAAAGGCGTCTCCGATCTCTTCGTCGACAATCAGGCGCTCCGTGGACATGCATATCTGTCCCTGGTTGAAGAAGGCGCCGAACACCGCGCCTTTGACGGCCTCATGAATATCAGCGTCGTTCAACACCGCCATCGGCGCTTTGCCGCCAAGCTCAAGCAAGACCGGTTTCAGCTCCCTTGCAGCCAGGCCGGCGATGATTTTGCCAACGCGCGTTGAGCCGGTGAAGTTAATCCGCCGAATAGCGGGATGGACAACCAGCGTTTCTACAATGTCGGGGGCGTCTTCCGGCGTGTTGTTGATATAGTTGACAACCCCATCAGGACATCCAGCGGCATACAGGGCGTTGATGATCAACCGGTGCGTGTGCGGGCACATTTCAGAGCCTTTCAACACAACACTATTGCCGCAGGCGAGCGGCATCGCGATTGCGCGGACACCGAGGATCACCGGCGCATTCCATGGTGCAATGCCAAGCATTGGGCCGACCGGTTTGCGAAGGGCGAAAGCCAACGTACCCGGACGGTTTGACGGGATCGTCTCGCCGGTAAGCTGTGTTGTCATTGCGGCAGCCTCGCGGAATATGTCTGCGCCCAGCTTCACGTTAAACGCTGACCAGCCTTTCGTGGCGCCGATTTCTCTAACCATGGCATCGACAATCTCGCCTTGCTTTTTTTCTAATTCCTCGGCTGCCTTGTTCAGGATTGAACGGCGAAAGCTGGGACCGGTCTTTGACCATTCCGGATAGGCGGCGCCTGCCGCCTCTGCGGCGGCGGCGGCGTTCTCAGGCGTTGCAGCAGTGTAATGCGTTGCATCACCGCCGGTGACGGGGTTACGGCGAATGGCGATCTTATCGCCTCGCTGATCCGTATCGCCGACCTTCAAAGTCACAATATCCATGTTTTTGCCTCGTTCCCGATCAGAAGGGCGCGCCGGTCGCCGCTTCTTCTTGCCAAAAGAAAATACCCTACCGTACTTTTAAGCTAGAAGACCGTGATGCTTCATCGCGACATGCAAAGACATGCCCCCGTCGCAAGGTAGATTGGCGCCGCGAATCCAGACTGACCCGTCCGACTGGAGAAATGTAACCAGAGGCGCGACATCGCTCGGCGCGCCCGGCCGATCCATCACGCGCATATCCTCTTCAACACGAGCGCCAAGTGTTTTCACGAAATCCGGCAGGATTGGCGTTTCCACCGGTCCAGGACTAATGCAATTCATCCGGATGCCGCGCTCGCGCCAGGTCCAGCGGTTTTGCATTGTCCAGACGATCAGCGCCTCCTTGGAAAGGAAATAGGACCGTCCCGGCTGGCCGGCGACATTGAAGGTTTCGCAAAACCGCTCGACATCATCGAAATTGGAGATTGCGTTTACCGCGTTCACCTCGTCGAGATTGTCCGGCCAGCCTATTCCGGCCAGTGAGGCGAGATTGGTAATCGCAGCGCCGTCAGCCATTTTGGCGATCAGCGCGTATGTCAGGATTTTCAAACCAATCAGGTTCACCTTCAGCACATCCGCCGGCGGGCGCGTCGGCGGAAGCCCGGCAATGTTGCATAACCCGTCCAGCCCCTGCGGCAGCGCCAAGGCAAGCTCGGTTATGGCGTGCAGATCTGAAAGGTCGGCTTCAAAAAATTCGTCAACTGCAGAGCTGGGCTTCAGGTCGACGCCGATGACCTTGGCGCCTTGCGCCTGCAACGCGTTGGCCGTTGTCGCGCCGATGCCCGATGAACAACCGGTGACGACAATGGTCTTGCCACTGACGAGACCGTTCGATTTAGAGCCAAAAACTGACATTGGCTATCTCCTTAAGATGAAGCTTTGCAAAGATTTGCGTGCCTTTGCCGATGCCCGGGACCGTAACGAAAGCATGAGAGGCGCGCCTGATACGGCGCGCCTCTCGCAATGGCGCCAAGCAGGGAGCAGCGTTGGCGCATCGGTGCTAGAACCGGTAGCCGAGGCTCAAATACCATTCGCGCGGACGGTTATAGGTGCCGCCGACATAACCAATTCCATCCTGGTTTTGGCCCGCAACGATAAACCGTTTATCCGAAAGATTGCGCCCGCCGAACGAGACCGTATAGCGATCATTCGGATCATCATATTTGATCACCGCACTAAACAGGTGAACCGGATCAGCGATTAGCTCAGGCGTATTGCGCGGGCTGTTGGCGATGGTGCTACGATAGGTCCAATCGCCCTGAAGGCTAACCCGTCCGCCATTACGGGTGGAAACACTATAGATACCCGTAAGCGAAGACGACCATCGCGGGGTGTTTTGAAACAAGAAGCCAGGCTCAAGCTGGGTTTCGCCAATGAGTTCGGTATATTCCGCATCGGTAAAGCCAACCGACCCTAGAATCTCCAGATTATCGGTCGGAAGACTCTGGAATTCAAACTCAAAGCCCTTGATTTCGGACGCCGCGGCATTTTCCGTAACCGGAGAAATCCCCTGGTAAATCGTCACCTGAAGGTCTTTGTACTTTGTAAAGAACACCGCGATATTGGTCTGCAAGCGGCGCTCAAAAAACTCGCCTTTGAAACCAGCTTCATAAGTGTCCGCCTTTTCCTCATCAAATTCCGGCGCCGCCAGGATCGGCACTGTGGCGCGCGTCGTCCAGCCGCCGCTCTTATAGCCTTGAGAAAAAGAGAGATAGGTGAGGATATTGTCGCTCGGCGAATACTCAATTCCGGCTTTGAAGGAGATGTTATCAAAATCACGTTGATTTAACACCGGCGGGAAATAAAGCGTTGTGTCAGTAGGGTCAGGATGCAGCGCGAGTGGGAATCCAAGTTGGAAGGCGAGACTGTTGAGGTCGCGCTGCCCGCCGAAAAATTCTTTGTCTTCTTTTGTATAACGTGCGCCGAAGGTCAGTCCGATATTATCCGTCAACGCATAGTTGAGATGGGTAAATCCTGCATAGGAATCGGTGTTGAAATCATTCGGGCCAAGGATTTGCAGCAAACCGCCGGCGAAATGGACGAAGTCTGTCAACCCGCCCTCTTCGTGGAAGAGATAGGCGCCGAAAAGCCAGTTCAGGCGGTCGTCTAATGCGGCGCCGGTGAGCTGAAATTCCTGAGACGCCTGCCATTGGTCTGTGTCGAACGCATGATCGCCCAGCGCGACCGGCGTGCCGTCAACGTCTTGCGCGAAAGTCGCGTCTACTTTGCGATAAGCGGTAATCGATTTCAGGCTAACCGCGTCCGTCCAGTTCCAATCCGTCGTCAGCGAGAAGCCGTAAGCTTCCGCCTGGGAGTAACCGGCGCCGCCCGGATTGGAGACGTCTATTGCTCCGGTAACGAGGCTGTCGTCGATGACGAGACGGTCGTTAAAGGGATCGCTATCGACATTAGCGCCCGCCAAGAACCCGCCGCTCACTGCTCGCGGTGTCGTGCATATTGATTCCAACGGCCCGCCGGTGAGATCGGCAACCGATAACGAAATGCAGGCATTATAGACATCAACGAGGCCGGGCCCAACCGCCAAGAGAACGCTTGGCGTTGCCTGCTCGTCAACATTCATATAGTCGCCGGAAAGGGTGAAATTTAAGCGATCGCTAGCGCGCCATTCCAGCTTGGCGCGTAAATTCTGTGTGTTTTCACCACCCGATTCGTCAAAGAAGTTCGCTGACGGACGAATGAATCGGCCGCCATCGGCGATGAAATTTCCTTGTAGCGGAACATTCTCGTGATAGCCGCCACGAGTTTTCGAAGAAAATGACACTTGCCCGAACAACGTATCCTCGATGAGAGGAATATCGACCGCGCCCCTCACATCTAACCGGCTGAACGAACCGGTAGTGACATCCGCGACCGCCTGGAATGTATCGGAAGGGCGCCGGGTGATGATGTTGATGGCGCCGCCAATAGTGTTTCGCCCAAACAGCGTTCCTTGCGGTCCTTTGAGCACTTCGACCCGCTCTAGGTCCAGGAGGTCGGTTACTGCGCCGAATGAGCGGGCGTAATAAACGCCGTCTACGTAAATGCCAACGCCGGGATCGAGATTGAATGCGAAGTCCGATTGGCCGATGCCGCGGATGTATGCAGATAAAACCTGCGTCGACCCGCTGAAGGATGACGTATTGTCGATCGTCACATTGGGTGTGAATTCGCCAATTTGTGAGATGTTGGTGATGCCTTTGGAAGTAAGCCCTTTGGCTGTATAGGCGCTGACCGCGATCGGCACGTCTTGAGAATTTTCCGCCCGCTTCTGCGCTGTCACCGTGATGACATCGAGCGAACGGCCCGCGCCCACGGTCTCGGCGCCGTCCTCCTGTGCGAAAGCGGCGGCTGAAACGACGCTCAGCGCTACGGCAGAACATAAAGCACTCTTAAGCGCCCGCCCACAAAGCTCCGCAGAAGCCGCGCGCGCCAACGGCGCGGATCGAAATTCTCTCATTTTAACCTCCCTCAATCCCCATTTTCAGGTGATTTTGTTTAATTTTCTTCAGTGGAAGCCTGTTTTTCGTATCGCTTTCACCACATTCTTTCGATCTGCAGGAAAATTCGAGACCACCCCCTCATGTGCGGCGCAGAATTTTGTTCGACTGGCAGCGCCCGTGATCTCTATCCGGACAATCGACTATTACTGTATTTAAGGTCTTCGAATGAGTCATTGGTAAAAAAGACCGCGCGCAGACTATTCATCGCTAAAATTCGAAACCACGAGAAAGGATAAAACCGGCTGGGATAAGTGCATGAAAATCAACATTGGACTGAGAAAAAGCATTATTGTATAAGAAATTTCAACAACCTGAATTGTGGAAATGGGGCCATGGCGACCGATCAACCACCAAATGCCGCTTCGCAGAGTGTAAATCCGACCGCTAATGATTTCATTGGAGTCAAAACAGCGTTTCCTGATGTTGGCGATTTGGCGGCCCGCATCCGGTTCGACCCGGACAAAGGGCGCATCTGGCTGGATGATCGGCGCATGGTGTTGCTGCATTGCGATGCGCTTGCCGCGTTGCGCAGTGAACTGATCGATCAGATCGGGCTTGAACGAACGCGCGCCGCATTCACGCGCATGGGATATCAGGCCGGGGCAGCCGATGCAGAAATTTCAAGCCGGGTGAGAGAAAAAGGGAAAGTCTTTGAGGCCTTCTCTGTTGGTCCGCAACTTCATGGCCTGGAAGGCGTCGTCCTCGTAGAACAAGTGCATTGTAACATCGATGTCGAACGAGGCCATTTCTATGCGGAGTATATTTGGCATAACTCGTTTGAGGCTGAGGCTCATATCTCCGGGCAAGGTTTGGGCGCCGATCCCGTCTGTTGGATGCAGATTGGTTATGCTTCCGGGTTTGCCAGCGCGTTTTTGGGCCGGGCAATCGTCTACCGGGAAACGGCCTGTGCAGCAATGGGTTACGATGTTTGCCGTATTGTCGGGAAGCCGGCTGAGGACTGGGATGACGCATCCCCCGACCTTAAATATTTACGCCCCGGCCGTTTCGCCCCGCTTCACGACACGCCTTCCGCAAAGGGAATGGCCGCCCAAACAAAACTCACGCTTATCGCGGATGGCGAACTTGCCGGCGCCTCAGCGCCGTTCAATCACGCCTATCATCTGCTGCAGAAGGTTGCGCCCACAGACGCAAGTGTTCTCCTGATAGGCGAAAGCGGTGTTGGTAAAAGTGAATTTGCCAAGCTGTTGCACCGTCTCAGCGCCCGTAAAGGCTCACAACATGTGGTGCTAAACTGCGCCGCCATTCCAGAAGATCGGCTGGAAAACAATTTGTTCGGTGTTGAGAAAAGCGCCTACCCAGGAGCGAACGAGACCAGCATCGGGCTTGTTGAGCGCGCCAATGGCGGCACCTTGTTTCTGGACGAGGTCGATGCCCTGCCGCTGAAGGTCCAGGCGAGATTATCGCGTTTTCTCCAGGATGGCGCATTCGAAAGGGCCGGCGGCCGCAAGCAACGCAACGTCAATCTCAGGGTCGTCGCATCGACCAGCGCGGACCTCCCAAAAGCGGTTGAGACCGGCCATTTTCGTGAAGATCTTTATTTTCGGCTGAGTGTTTTTCCGATCAAAATCCCCCCCTTGCGAGACAGGCGCGCGGATCTATCATTATTGCTGGACCTTTTTTTAAAGCGTTTCTCTGAGCGTTATTTCAAAAAGGCGACCGGATTTACCGAACGCGCACTCGCGGCAGTTATGGCCTATGACTGGCCGGGCAATATTCGCGAGTTGGAAAATCGAGTCGAGCGCGGCGTCATTCTTTGTGAGGATGAAGAAGCGATTAGTTTTTCACATTTGTTCCAGCCCGGAGAAGATCTTGACCTTTCCGTCTTTCGGCTCAATGCTGACGGCGCACTGGAAGCCTTATTCGATCAGCAAGCAACACCTGACGGCGTGCGCACGCCTGCGCCGGCGGTAGACGCAGTATCGAAAATCTTAGATCAGGGCGTCGGCCTTGCGGCGGTCACCGATCTCCTTGTGCGTCAGGCACTTCAAAGAACGTCCGGAAACCAGTCCGCGGCGGCGCGGTTGTTGGGAATGACGCGCGCCCAGATCCAATACCGCGTCTCCCAAATGAAACAGACTTCTTCGGATCAATAACGACCGCCGCCTTGCGGCGCGGTGCCGGTGTCCAGTCCCATCGTTATGTACCGATTTTTTTTTAGAGTCTCAGGCACGGGTGGTCGCACGTTCAAAGCCTGATGCGGACGAATGTGATTGTACTGCCTGAATCATTTCCCGATGACGGTTTTTGCCTGATCATTCGTCAAGAACCATTCCGCATTGAGAACCTCCCGCGTAATGTACCGTTGAACCGGCTTTGATCGCCGATAACCCGGCGGCGATGAATGACTAAGCACCTTCTTCACCCTGTCCCGGTCAACGCCAAACTTGCGCGACGCTTACCGCCGTAACAGCCGGTGTACAAATATTGCAACTCTGGTCTGTTCATATAATCACATGCCATACATCCTAGGGACCTTGCTCCTAGCAAAATCCGGAAATCTATCCTGACGCAACCCCTTTGAACGCAGCCATTTGCACTACTTCAACACGGCTACGTTCAAAGGGGTCGAGTCAATTGGAAAAACGGCGAAATCTACTTGGTTTATGGGAACAATTCTTGTTACCAAAATAAACTAGGGTGTGAACCCAATTTATCTGGTTGATTTGTTTATGCAAAGTGTGATTCACGCTTTCCTTTAGGGAGGCGTTGATGGCGCGATTTGATTTGAGTGATGAAGAATGGGCGGTGATAGAACCGCTGTTGCCGAAACAAA
>JAJFFX010000088.1 GCA_021776455.1 Hyphococcus sp.
CTGATGGAGCGCCAAAGATTGAGCCTGCAACATCGCCTAAGAAACCGCCCAGCGCACCGGCGAGTGGTTTTGTGATGCTGGATTGGATTTGCATCCGCACCATATCGGCGATGATAGAGTCAGCAAAAGATTTAAAATCTAATTTGCCTGTTGTTGCAAAACTCACCAGCGCATCTTCCATGCTTTTAAACATCGAGGTTACACCACGTTCTGCCTTGCTCGCCATATCATCGGCCTCATCAATAACGTTTTGCAGGCCGCGTTTAATACCATCTTCCCAGCGTTTAGAATTTTGCAAATCCTCATCGCGGGCTTTGGCGATCATATCGTTATAAACGGCCTCAACCTGCGCACTGAATTCTTCATACCCAGTCGCCGTTTCATTCAAGCCAAGCATCGCCTCACTACGCCATTCCTGCGCACGTTTTATGGCTCCGGCAAGTGTGGTGTCCAGCGCATTATATTTTTGGCGAACATCATCAATCTTACGCTCACGTTCTTGTTGCAGTTTATTGCTTTCACGAACAGAATTTTGATAGTTCTTCTCAGTTTCTTGTAAGGTGAAAACTTCTGATACTAGCGATTTAATCTGCGCTGCATATTCAGCTTGTTCCGCGCTTTGTCCTTGCGTGACTTCCAATCCAAGACGACGTAGAGCTTGATCCTGCTCATTGACAATCATCGCTCGACGCACGGCTGTTTCACCTTGCGCATGTGCATCATTCAAACGGCTTAAAGCCTGTTCCTCCGCCTGCAGTTCCTTAATCCGATCTGCAATACGTTTTCTCTCTGCATCAGATAATTCAGGAATAGTTGCATTTGGCGTAACAGGTGCTTCAGGTGATGCAGGCGCATTCTGTGCTTTGGCTTTGGGATTGCGGAGTTCATCCAGCGCAAGCCCAGCTTTCTTCGCCGCGCGTTCGGCAGCGAGCAAAGCAAAGACTTGTTCTTGTATTTCTTCTGCTTGTTCGCCAAAGCTGGGATATTTTGTTGCCAGTTTAAATAAGGCTTCGGAGTATTCCTGCGCCGATATCTTTCCAACATTGAATTGATTGCGAATGCCGCGCAGTTCATGTTGCAGAGGTTTACCAAAACGTGAAAATTGATCCCAGAACCCACCGATACCACCAAACTTTAATTCTTTTTGTAGGTCGATAATGTTTTCGCGTGCTGTTTCTAATTGTTTGGTGAAACGATAAACACCTTCGCTTTCACTCAAAGCCTCGGTCATATCTTCCGCCGCCTTGGTTGTCTTATCCAATTCCTCCTTAATCTCTTTTAGCTCAACCGCATGATCTTTTGCTGCTTTTGCCGCTGCATCATGCCCTGATGCCAGTTTTAAAATGGCGATACCCGCCAAAACAGCCAAACCTACAGGACCACCCACCAGCATAAGGGCTGTTCGAAAACCAACCATCGCCAATGTTGCCAGCTTTGTCGTAGCTTCTACCGCCACAAGTCGAAGAGCAAATGCCGTGGATAGACTTGCCGCCATGCGAAGCCCAAATATCATGCCCGCATTGCCAATGATGGCGGCATTTAACATGGTCACTGCACCCGCCGCAGTGCGAGCAATCACAAGCCCGCCAATAGCGGTGACGGCTAAATCTGCGTTTTCAATTAAAAAGGCCAGTCCATCTGCTGCTGTGGCAATCGCGTTGCCTAATGTTGCGCCTAATTCTCTGGCTGAATCTTGAACAGCCGGATTAGATAGTGTTTCCGTTAAAGTGCGATATCCATCGGTCACGCCAGATAAGAAGCCGCCCATTGCAACAGAGCGTTCAATTTCTAAAATCGCATTATTAAAGCGGTTCATTTCAGCGCGAGCATTTTGTGATGCCTCTGGCACACCATCAGAAAAGGTACGGCGGATTTCAGCAGCAAAGCGCGGCAAAAACTCATCGGACACGAGCTTTCCTTGCTCGAGCATTTTATCCAGCTCAGCCGTCGTAATGCCCATACCACGCGCCGCCAATTGAAACGCACCATATAACCGATCCCCTAATTGTCCGCGTAATTCTTCTGCCTGCACTTTACCCTTGGACATGATTTGCCCAATCGCACGCAATGAACCACTGGTTTGATCAACGGATAATTGCAAGACTGTTGAGGCCTCTGCAATCGCTGTGAAAATATCGCGTGTGGGCTGGCCTTCTAAATTGGTGTCTTTAGAGGCGGCGGCGATCTGCATGTAGGACTTTGCTGTTTCCAGTAAGTTTAATCCCAACCGTTCGGATTCCGCTTCCAAAAAGGCCATTTCCGATGCCGCGCCTTGGCTTGATCCAGTAATAGCTTCCAGCGCAGTGCTTAAACCCTGAAAAGCAACACCTGTTTCATTGACAGAGCGGGCCGATCTAATAATACCGCCAACACCGGCATAAACGGCCACCAGCCCAGCGGCTTGGCGAAAGACAGAGTTAAGCGCACGCGCCGTTGTATCAACAGCCTTTAACCCAGCGCTCGCAGGTTTAGTGGAACGCTCAATCCGCTCAAAAGCCTTGCCACCACTATTGCCAATACGCTGAAAGGTTTGCTCAACCTTTTTGCCATCGACAACTGCTAAGCGGATGCTCATGTTTTTTTGCGATGAACGCATTTACTATTCCTTGTTGTTTATTATTGCTTTAGTTAGACCCGCGCTAATAGCGGGCAAAAGCTCTGCCATCGCAGGTGTTTGGTAACCAAGGGCTTGTGCGAGGATAAAAGCCTCTTGCAGAGGAAAAGCGCCTCTGATTTGAGGACTGATCTGGCAGGCAACATCCCATGCCTGCCAACCATCTATCGTTTGCGGGGCGTTTTCTTCGAACGGGCAGTCTTTGCAGGTTTGGGTACAGTTTCTACAGTATTCTGCGCCGTCTCCGAAGTGCCATTCAGTGCGGCGCTCAAGTCTTTTTTTTCAGCGTCAATCAACTCCCGCACGCCTGTATATTGCTGTGAAAAAGTAGCGGCAATAGACCAAAACCCAGTCATAAGCTCGTCAATTTTTTCAGGTGTTACAGGCGCTGGATCATTGCCATCAGCTTCCAAAATGCCCTCCCAATCAACAATGGCAGACCGCGCTAAGCCACGCGCCAAATATTCTTCAGCCAGTGCTTCACGGATTTCAGAGTTTTCAACATCTGGTAAACCATCAAGCGATGCACCGATTTCTTTTCGCTTGCGATATTCTTCACCAATATCTGTGAGGCGCTTATTCATAAAGGCACGCGCGGCATAAAAAATGGGGCTTGTGCAGGGACGCACTTTCACCCTGACACCAAGCCCTAAATCTAGCCAATAGCATTCTGTTTGAATGTTGAGTTTTAACATTAATAGCTCTCCACATCGTTGATTAAGGTGATTGTGACCATGTTGCCCAGCAGGGCATCTTTCGCACCTTGATAATCGTAAGACGCTTCAATGCCCCCGGGGCCAGAGATAGATCGTTTTGGTTTTGGCAAGTACACTTCATGGCATTCAATAACCAGTTGATGATCCGCATCAATAGTGTAGGCCAATTCCAAATCAATAGGCGTGCCAGAACGCGCCGCATCCATTAATGTAGTATCCGCATAACGAACGGAGATATTGCCGCTTAACGCCGCAACGCCGGGATCAACCCCATCGATCTTGCCGTCATTGCGAATTGTTTCGATACGCTCCAGATTGTTTGTATAATTAAACGCAGCAGAGCTTACATTCCCCAACGATTGTCCGCCTTGTTTGACCGAGCCTTGGAATTGAGAGAAGCGCGTATAATCCACTTCTTGAGGCATACCAGCGACTGTTGCTGTTTGCGCTGTTTCACCTTGCCCAATAAGACCAATCGTTGCCTGCGCTTCACCGGATCGTGCAAAATTAAGCGCAAGAGAGTTAGCACGCACGCCAGCAAATAAAGGGAAGTCAGGGATCTCAGGAAGACCCAGCTCAACAGCCAAGCTCGGCAGGCTAAGCCCGCCTGATTTAAACTCATGGCTATATGGCTCAGCGCCAGTGGTTGTCGGCGCACCAAAAACGGCTTTTAACCAATGGCCCATATTGCGTAGATCAACTGGTACAACGATATCACCATCAACGTTGATTACATCTTGGTATGGCTGAGTTGGATCACGTCCAAGTCCTAAAATATTTGATTCAATAAGCCCTTGTGCAGAGTCCAAATCACTGGACACAAAAGGCACTAAATGAAAAGCCCCCGAAGCTGGGGGCGTTCCGTAAGTGGTTTCAAAACCAATAAGCATGCGGGCATTCCACCCATAAGCGCGTGACATAGCATTTCTCCTTTATATTAGTGGGTTGGTTGTTGTGTATTCTAAATAAACAGGCACGACCGCCGCTTTA
>JAJFFX010000089.1 GCA_021776455.1 Hyphococcus sp.
TTTGTTGGTTTCGTCAGGTCCCGGTTTGCGGGTCGTATCAGGGGTTACAAAGAAAATGGAAACAGAAGTCGCAGCAGTCGCGCTGGGAGGCGATTTCAGCCTCTGGAGCTTGTTTCTGCGCGCGGACCCGGTGGTCAAATCGGTGATGGGCATTCTCATCATCGCCTCGATCTGGTCATGGGCGGTGATGATCGACAAGTCGCTCACCTTCGGGCGGCTGAAGCGCAAGGCTGTCAGATTTGAAGCGCAGTTCTGGTCGGGCAAGCCGCTTGATGATCTTTTTCGGAAAACCCGCGACAAGGCCGACCATCCGATGGCGCGCGTGTTCACCGCCGCGATGGAAGAATGGGCCCGCTCCAAGAATGCCGGACGATCAGAAATTCTGGTGATCGGCGCGCGCGACCGCATCGAGAAAGTGCTGAACGTCACGGTCGCGCGTGAACTTGAAAAAGCCGAAGGCAATCTCGGCGTTCTCGCCACCGTCGGTTCGGCGGCGCCGTTTGTCGGCCTTCTCGGCACCGTCTGGGGCATCATGAATGCGTTTCAGGCGATCGCCATCACTGAGAATACGAACATCGCCGTGGTTGCGCCGGGTATTGCTGAAGCGCTGTTCGCCACCGCGCTCGGGCTGGTCGCGGCGATCCCCGCCGTGGTTGGTTATAACCGTTACTCCGCGGCGCTTAATTCCTATGCGGTGCGTTTGCAGGGCTTTGCCGATGAGTTCTCGGCAATTTTGTCGCGCCAACTCGATGACAGGAGCAAGTAATGGTCGGTTCAGTTGCTGGCGGCCGTCACAAACCCGGCCAGACAAGGCCGATGGCGGAGATTAACGTCACGCCGATGGTCGATGTCATGTTGGTGTTGTTGATTGTGTTCATGGTCGCCGCGCCGCTTTTGGTTTCAGGCGTGGCTGTTGATTTGCCGGAGACAGCCGCCGCCCCGATCCAGGAAGCAGGAGAGCCGCTGACGGTGACAATCGCCGAGGACGGCACAATTTATGTGCAGGACACGCCCATTGAATATGAAAACCTGGTGTCGCATCTCGAAGCGATTGCGACCGCCGGATATGACCAGCGGATACTCATTCGCGGCGACAAAGACCGCGCCTATGGCGATGTTGTGCGGATTATGGGCCGCATCAATGCGGCGGGCTTCCGTCAGATCGGTCTGGTCACCAATCCTGAGTTGCTGGACGGCTCTAATTAGAGTGGGCGAGATGATCAGCGCATCACCCAATCCTCTCTAAATGTTTGTTTTGCCGCGCTTTCAGCGAAAGTGATTGTCGCTGAAAATGCTCTAGTTTGTAACCGAAAGGCCGCCGGGTTCCATGCGTTTTGGCGTCTTTGCATCCCTGCTCTTCCACCTCGCCATTCTCGGCGCGGCTTTTGTGTCGTTGCCGGCGAGCTGGCGGCCGGATGTTGAGGCCGAGCCCTATATTCCGCTCGAGCTGATCGCCGAGGCGGAGCTGGATCTCACCACCAGCATTCCCGCCGCCGCGCCGGAACCGGCGGAAGAACCAGAACCCGACCTTCCCGAACCGATCATCGAAGAAGAGCCGGAGCCTGTCGCGGCGGAGCCGGAACCCGAGCCTGAGCCCGAACCGGAGCCGGTTACTGTCGTTGAGGCGCCTGAACCGACGCCGCCGAAAAAGCAGCCAACTGTCAAGCCGCAGAGAACCGCTGAGTTGGATCTCGACGCCTTGTCAAAGCTGGTCGACAAATCCCGCGACGACACCGCCGCAAATTCTCGCGAAGAGCCATCGCAGACTGCACAGGCCGCAGACAATGCCCGCCGGGCGGTTGGCGCCGGCGACCGTTTGACCGCCAGCGATGAGGCGAAAATGCGCGCCGCTGTCGAGCGCTGCTGGAATGCAGGCGCCATCATTGGCGCGCCCGAGCCGGAAAAACTGATTGTCACGATTGATATTGCACTCAATCGCGACGGCGCTCTTGCCACTCCGCCAAAAGTGGCGAACCAGTTGCAGATCAATCTATCGGGAAACCGGTTTTGGAAAGTCGCCGAACAATCGGCGCTGCGCGCGGTCGTGGCCTGTGCGCCGTATGACTTTCTGCCGCAAGATCGCTATGAGACCTGGAGAGAATTCACGCTGAATTTCGATCCGAGCCAGATGGCGGGGATGTGACGGACAATTAATTTCAGGGGGCCTGAAAGTGAGTAGAAGAATGCCAAGACTATTGACCATACTCCTGACGATTTTTGTCGCCGCCGCGCCGTTATCGGCGGGCGCGAAGGTGACCATCGACATCACCCAGGGCAATGTTGATCCGATGCCGATCGCGGTGCCGGATTTTCTCGGGGCGGACGATGCGACGTCGGAGCTGCGCCGTGACATCACCAAAGTGTTGATGAACGACCTTAACCGTTCCGGTCTGTTCAAGGTGATCGACCAGCGCGCCTATATTATTGGCGATGATGTGGGCGTGAATGTCCGTCCCACCTTTCCCAACTGGCGGCTCATCAATGCGCAGGTGTTGATCGTCGGAGAAGTCGTCGAGATGGGTGACGGACGCATTCAGGTTTCAACCCGGATATGGGATACTTACGCTGACGAACAAATCGGCGCGGTCGCCTTTAAGACGCCTGCTGATAACTGGCGTCGCGCTGCGCACAAGGTTGCGGATTTTGCTTATAAATCACTGACCGGCGAGAGCGGCTATTTCGATACGCGTATTGTCTTCGTTCATGAGACCGGCCCGAAAGAAAAGCGTGTCAAACGACTGATGATTATGGACCAGGACGGCGCCAATCCGGTGCCGCTGACGGATGGGTTGAACTATCAGGCGCTAACCCCGCGGTTCTCACCGACCCAGCAACAGATCACCTATATGGCGCTGTTCGATAATCGTCCGGGTCAAGTCTATTTGTTCAATATTGAGACCGGCGAGCAGGAACAGCTCGGCACTTTCCGCGGCATGACCTTCGCGCCGCGGTTCTCGCCGGACGGCCGTCAGGTGCTTTTGTCGGTCGAACGCCACGGTAATTCCGACGTCTTCAAAATGGATCTTGCTACCCGCCGGCTGACCCGCCTGACGGACCACCCGGCGATTGACGTCTCACCGTCGATGTCGCCGGACGGACGGCGCATCAGTTTTACCTCCGATCGCGGCGGCGCGCAGCAGATCTATGTGATGAATGCGGACGGTTCGAAGCAAAAGCGCATCACCTTTGGCGAAGGCCGCTATCAGACCCCGGTATGGAGCCCGCGCGGCGATCTCATCGCCTTTACCCGGCAGTATCGCGGCCGGTTTTATATCGGCGTCATCCGGCCCGATGGGACCGGCGAGCGGTTGCTGACCGAAAGCTATCTTGAGGAGGGCCCGACTTGGGCGCCCAATGGCCGGGTTTTGATGTTTTATCGCCAGACGCCGTCGCGGCGGAACGGGAAAGGCGGCGGGGCATCGCTGTGGTCGGTTGACCTTACCGGCCGCAATGTGCGGCTCGTGCGCACGCCTGGTGACGCCTCAGACCCCGCCTGGTCGCCCTTGTTGCCCTAAAATATCGCGTAAAGGTTGTTGTGTAACAAAAATTTCATTCTTGCGCCGGAACAGCCAAGCTTGATTGGGGACGCATACGCGGCTACGATTCCCCCGTTGGTTAAATATTAGTGTTTTGCTGACACTGATTCTAAAGGTGGGCGTATTATCATTCGTTTCGCAAAACTGGCGCTTTTGGGCGTTAAAATATTTGAATAACAACACGTTATTAGGCGGCGCAAGCCGTCCCGGACAGGAGCATCGCTGGCCACGAATATCGAATTGGGCCTTGAAACTGGGGAAGTGGAGCTAGAGAGAGTTATGAAAACATTGATGAAAATCGCAGGAATGGCAGCGTCGCTGGTGCTTCTTTCCGCATGCACGACTGGCGGGCCGGATATCGACGCCTCTGCCGGCGCGGGGACAGGTGTTGGCGCTGGCCCGACCGGTCCGGCTCCGGGCAGTCAGGCTGATCTTGAAGACGCCGCCGGTCACCGCGTCTTTTTTGCCTATAATGAATATACGCTGACCCCGCAGGCGCAGGCCGTTCTGTCGCGTCAGGCGGCATGGTTGCAGGAGTATCCGGAAACCCGGATCAAGCTTGCCGGCAACTGTGACGAACGCGGCACACGGGAATACAACTTCGCGCTGGGCGCTCGCCGGGCCGAAGCGGCTCGCGCCTATCTAGTTAGCTTGGGCGTAGACGCTGCACGGATCACGACGGTCTCCTACGGCAAAGAACGCCCGCTAGATCCGCGCTCGACGGAAGATGCCTGGTCGTTGAACCGGAACTCGACCACGACTATTGCAGCTGCCGGCGCCTAGACCACCGGCTTGCATTGACTTGATTTTAAGAGCGCGCCGGCAACCATCGGCGCGCTCTTTTTTTGCCTTAGTTTTGTCTTTTGCGGGCGTTAGACTACGGTTCGACCCTTCGCCGCCGATGCCGCCCTTAAGGCCAAAGACCGCCACCGTAAGGATTATCAAAATGAGCAAGATTCCCGTCGCCGCCGGTTTTGTCGCCGCCCTCCTTATCGTCGCCAGCGCCGCGCCTGCCGCGGCTGGCACCAAGGACGATCTGCGCAATCTCCAGGAACGCATGGCGCGGGTGGAACAGGCCGCTGCCGCGCAGAGCGCTGCAATGATAAAGCTCAGCGCGCTTGAGCGTCAAAATCAGATGCTCACCGGGCGCATTGAGGAGCTTAGCTTCCAGCTCGATCAAGCCAATCAGCGCCTTGACGCGATCAGTGCGGCCTTGTCTGGCGGCGCTGCGGGCGAGCCAGGGGCGGGCGCCTTCCTCGGCGGGCCGGGGTTTCAACAGCAAGGCCCGGTCGCCCTCGTGCCCGGTGATCCGATTGCTGACCAGTTAAGCAGCGAAGGTGTTCAGGATGGTCGGGGTGCAGCTTCAGGCGATCCGACCTCAGTTGAATTGCCACTCAATCCGGTGGCGGCGTTTGACTATGCTTCCGGATTTCTTCTGCAGGGGGATTATCAGCGCGCTAAAGCCGCCTTCGGACTTTATGTTGAGGCTTTCCCAAATCATGCGCGCACGCCCGATGCGCGGTTCCGCCTCGGCGAGATCCATTTGGCGCTGGGTGAGAATGCGGATGCGGCGGATGTCTTCATTGCGCATATTCGCGCCTACCCCAATGATCCGCGTGCGGCGGAAGCCTATTTGAAACTCGGCACAGCGTTTTCGCGTCTTGAGAAATCGGACCAGGCCTGCACGGTGTTCAAAACCATGAAAGCGAAATTCCCCAATGTCTCTCAACCGGTCAGCCAGCGCGCCGATCTTGAGATGTCGCGCATCAATTGCCAGTAACGCCGCGTTGACGGCGGCCAGCACAGCACAGCCCATTGATTACGAAACGTTCGCGGCGCGGCTTTCGGCGTTGCGGCTGGATGGCGACTTCGCCATCGCCGTCTCCGGCGGCCGCGATTCTATGGCGCTTGCGCGATTGGCGGCGCTTTATGCGGAAAAGACGGGCGTAGCGGTTCAAGCGCTGACGGTTGACCATGGCTTGCGGTCACAATCGGCGAACGAAGCGGAGCAAACCGCGCAGTGGTGCAAGGCGGCGGGTCTTGCGCACCGGACGCTGGTCTGGGCTGGTGACAAGCCGACAACCGGCATTCAAGAAACCGCCCGCCATGCGCGATATTCTTTGCTGGCGGGGGCCTGCGCCGAGGCGGGCATTGACGCTTTGTTGACCGCCCATAGCGCCAGCGACCAGGTCGAGACTTTCTTCATGCGCCTTGCGCGCGGCGCCGGGCCCGGGGGGCTTGCGGCGATGGCGGAGGAGACCCGAATCGCCGCCGGCGCCAGCGCGCCGATCCGGCTAATCCGGCCCTTGTTAGGCTATTCCCGAGCCCAGCTGACGGCGACGGTGGAATCCTTTGGGCAGCCCTTTGTTGATGATCCGGGTAATGATGACCCAGCCTATGAGCGTATTCGCACGCGCGCTTTGTTGGCGCAGTTGGAAGAGGATGGCGCGCTGAGCACACCGGCGTTGTTGCGCACGGTCGTCCGCCAGCGCGCAACAGCGCGCCGATTGCATGATCAGGAGGAGGCGTTGTTTCGTAGAGCGGCAGGATGTTTTTACCGCTGGGGAGGGGTTGCGCTCGACGCCAGCGCTGTTCGCCAAAGCGACAACGCTGCGATGGCCGGGCTTTGTCGGCGGCTGATCCATGCGGTCAGCGGCGAGGCCTATGCACCTGATGAGGATCGGGCGGGCGATGCGTTGAGTGGTGTGCTTCAAACCGGCGCCGCAACGGTTGGCGGCGTGCTGATTAATCTTTGGCAAGGCGGCTTGTGGTTTCTGCGCGAGCCCGCTGCTGTTCTCGGCCGCGCCGGTGTGGCGGCCATCGCGCCAGTCGCGCTAGAGCCTGGACAAGCCGTTCTTTGGGACAATCGTTTCCTTATCGCCAGCGATGAGGCCGGGCCGGGCGTCGTCGTAAAGCCGATGGCGCTGGCTGACCCGGGCCAGCGCGCAGCGATGACAGGCCTGTTTTTCGGACCCCGAGAAGGCCTTGCCGGTTTACCGGGTATATTTGCGTCAGATGCTGGCGGCGATGCCGTATTGATTGCCGCGCCGGCTCTCTTCTCTGCTAAGACCGGCGGATTTTCAGGCGAAGCCCAGGCCGCGGAGCGGTTTTATGGCGCGATTATTAGATTTTAGTGGATTTCGCGAGATTTACAGTGTGAGCCATGGCGCTGGGCTTTTTTAATCCCTATTTGATAGGGTGAAGCGTCAAATTTGCGGGGCCCATCGGGGGCGCCGCGAAGCAAGGAAAAACGGATGAACACGCGAAATATTGTGATCTGGGGCCTGGTGGTTGTGTTTTTCCTGATCGCGCTGAAAGTGTTCGACTATAAAGCCCCCGGGCCAACGCCTGAGGAGCTGACTTACTCTCAATTCGTTGAAAGTGTAGATAGCGGTAGTGTGCGTTCCGCCGAGGTCGCCAAAACGCAAGTCAGCGGTCTGCTCGCCACCGGCGATAGTTATGTGACGACCATTCCGGAGACCGGGCAGGCGGCGATAGCAGAGCGCCTCAATAGCGCTGGCGTCAACACCAAGATTGAAAAGGAGGAGGAGCTTCCGCTGCTTCTTTCTCTCCTGTTCAATATTTTACCTCTACTGATATTTTTAGGGTTCTTTTTCTTTGTTATGCGCCAGATGCAAGGCGCCGGCGGCAAGGCGATGGGCTTTGGCAAATCGCGTGCGAAACTTCTGACCGAGCGCCAGAGCCGGGTCACCTTTGACGATGTCGCCGGTATTGATGAGGCGAAAGAAGAACTCGAAGAGATCGTCGAATATCTGAAAGACCCGATGAAGTTTCAGCGCCTCGGCGGCAAGATCCCCAAGGGCGCCTTGTTGATCGGTCCGCCAGGCACCGGCAAGACGTTGCTCGCCCGCGCCATCGCCGGCGAAGCCAATGTACCGTTTTTTACGATTTCCGGTTCTGATTTCGTCGAAATGTTTGTCGGCGTCGGCGCATCCCGGGTCCGCGATATGTTTGAGCAAGCGAAGAAAAATGCGCCTTGCATCATCTTTATCGATGAGATTGATGCCGTTGGGCGCCATCGCGGCGCCGGCCTCGGCGGCGGCAATGATGAGCGCGAGCAGACCCTCAACCAGCTGCTTGTGGAGATGGATGGGTTTGAGGGCAATGACGGCATCATCCTGATTGCCGCGACCAACCGGCCCGACGTGCTTGATCCCGCGCTGTTGCGCCCTGGCCGCTTTGACCGTCAGGTTGTTGTTCCGAATCCGGACGTTGTCGGCCGTGAGAAAATCATTCAGGTGCATGTAAAAAAAGTGCCGCTGGCGCCGGATGTCAATATCCGCACAATAGCGCGAGGCACGCCCGGATTTTCCGGCGCCGACTTGGCCAATCTCGTCAATGAGGCGGCGCTGCTGGCGGCGCGGCGCGGCAAGCGTTTTGTAACGGCGAACGAGTTTGACAACGCCAAGGACAAAATCATGATGGGCGCCGAGCGTCGCTCACTGGTGATGACCGAAGAAGAAAAAATGCTCACCGCCTATCATGAGGCGGGCCATGCGCTGGTCGGCATGTGCATGCCGGGCTCTGATCCGGTGCATAAAGCGACGATCATTCCGCGTGGCCGAGCGCTGGGCATGGTTCAATATTTGCCTGAGCGGGATAAATATTCTTTCTCCCTTGAACAGATGAAGGCGCGGCTTGCCAGCGTCATGGGCGGGCGTGTCGCCGAGGAGTTGAAATTCGGCAAGGAAAAAGTTACCTCCGGCGCTTCATCAGATATTGAATATGCGACCAAGCTCGCGCGCGCCATGGTCACGCAATATGGGCTTTCGGAAAAACTCGGCCCCATCGCTTATGGCGAAGATGATGGCGAAGTGTTTCTGGGGCAGTCTATTGCCCGTTCTAAAGCAATATCCGGCGACACGGCGAAAACCATCGAAGATGAAATCCGCCGCTTCGTGACGGAGGGCTATGACAAGGCGCGCCAAATTCTCACCGACCGTCGTGACGATTGGGAAGCGATCTCCGAGGCGCTCTTGGAATATGAAACGCTCACCGGCGAAGAAATTGAAGTGCTGATGCGCGGAGAAAAAATTGTTCGTGAAGACCCTGCCGACACAACCGACCACACGCCGCCCTCATCGGTGCCGTCAGCCGGTGCGCCAGTTACCGGGAAAAAGGACGATGGCGCCGGCGGCATGGAGCCAAGCCCGCAAGGGGCTTGATTTTACCTCGATGAATTTAATCGGCGCCCGCGCTTGGGGTAGCGGGCGCCGTTAAACCCTCAATTTTTGTCGCAACTATTGAGGGTTCAATGCTTGATCTCAATTCCCGTCTGATCTTCGATCACGCCAGCCCAGGCCCAGCCGCCAAAAGTTTCGGAAACGGCGACCAATAATTCATTATCGCCTTTCTTGAGGTCGAGACCGACAGAGTCGAAAAATCCAACCGTTCCAAGAAAGCGGTAATCGCGCACGGTCCAGCCAGCGTCGCCAGCGTAAACGCGCTTTCCGTTCAAATATATCCGTACACGGTCGGAATACCCAAAGCGCAGCTCTTTCATGATTTTCTTTTTGGCGTCAATATTGGCGCGGATGAAAACGGTAGAATCGTTATTCTCCAGCTGTTCGGTGATTTTAGAAATATTAGCGATGCCGTTGGTTTCTACCTCAAGCGGCGTCCAGGCGAGACCATCGGTTGTTTTTTTCGGAAGCGTCAGAGCCTCGTCGACCATGCTTTCGGGAAAAACCGAGGATACCGTCCAGCGCGTGATAAGGCCGTCCGGCAGCGCGGGCGCCTCTTTCGCTTCGCCGACGACGCCTTCGCCGTCGCGCAGCGGGCGAACGGAAAAATTGCTGAAATAAGCGACGATGCCGCCCCGTCCTGATGTGCGCAATCCAATCGATCCGGATTTGTTGCTGGTTTTGAGATCGGGAATATGCAGCGCCGGCGCCTCGGTGTTAAAATGAAAATCCGCCTTGTCGCCTTCCACAACCAACTTAACATGGTTCCAGCTGCCGAATTTTTGCGTCAGCGGTCCGATCGCGTTTTCGTCTGAAAATATCTGCCATGCGGAATTTCCATTTTCGACAGGCGTATATTGGACGGCGTCCGGCTTTTTATTGAGATGCGCACGGAAATAAATCTCTTCGAAGTGATCGTCGTCGCGCGCGCGCCATATCGGTCCGATAAAGCCGGGCATTTCCGCGTAGGCGACGTCGAATTCAATCACGCCGTCTGCAAAGTCGATATCGTCGAGCCAAAGGCGCCCGCCGCCGAGCGCCAGCGCCTCCCGCCCGAGATGGGTTTCCATGGCGGCGCTCTTTGCGGCGATGCGCCATTGATGTCCGGCGAAGGAGAGCGATTGCGGCTCATCCTGCGCATAGGCGTGCGCACCCAAAACTGAAATCAGGATGATAAAAAACAGGCGGATGCCGGACATTGGCGGTCTCCTTATGGCAATACGTGGCGGGCGAAACCGGCCCGCGGGTCTCGGATTTTTATGCCATGAAAGTGATGCGGCGGGATTGTAAAAAGCGGTCATTCACCCTTTATCGCCGCGCCGTTCACGATGCAGCGCGCGCGGCGTCAGTCCGCTGAGCGCCTTAAAGCTGGTGATCATATGCGCCTGATCGTGAAACCCCGCTTCAGCGGCAATAAACGCCCAATTAGGATTGGGTTCCGCATCGGCGAGGATGGCTGCTTCCGCCACACGCAATCGTCTGGCGTAGTCCTTCGGCGAACAGCCGACCGCGTCGCGAAATCGCCTGCGCAATTGCCGTTCACTAATCGATAACGACGATGCAATTTTGTGAATGGGCGTACTACCGTTTGTCACTCGCAATTGTCTAGCGGTAAAATGTTCACCATGTTCTTGAACACTGTTGCGTTGTGCAAGGGATGCAATGTCGGTTATGAGCGCGCGGGCAACACCTTGCGGGCATAGTTCTGCAAGCGCAGCTTCAGTCTTTACAAACCTCATTTTCATCGGCGCTGCGGCATGTGTTTGCGCTTGGTTTAGAAACGCGGCCGGATCGATATCCAGCATCTGCGCGGCAAATTCCGGCTTCAGTCGAACCGCGATCATTTCCTCATCGGGTTCGGATAGGTGCCAGCATGGTTTGCTATGAGGCCCGCAGATAATAAGTGATGCATCAGCGATTGCTCCGTTGCTGTGGAGGCGACGTTTAATGGCGATGCTTGGCTCGCCGAGTGGCAAAATGCGATGGCGATAGGCGGCATTTGCGCTGGCTGTACATATCCAGATCAGGTCAGCGGGAAATTGGTCGGCGCCAGCAAGCCGCCATGCCCTATAGGCGCCGATTGTGTGATAGGGGCGGTCACCATCGCGGTGGGCTAGGTTACGGCGTGTCTCCATATTGAGCAGTCTAGCACAGGCGGCTGTGGAGTGGTTGCGGCGCGCGATGAAGGGTTTGCTTTGCGCGGCGGGATGTGAGAGCCAAACGAGATGACACCTAACCAAGGCCAACGATCTGTGCCGGAAATGACAGGACCCCAAATCATGGCTCCCAAAATCATGGGTGTCATCAATGTTACGCCGGATTCGTTTTCTGATGGCGGCAGGCTCGAGAGTCCGCAGGCGGCGATAGATCATGCATTGCAGCTGGCCGAAGACGGCGCCGATATTCTCGACATAGGCGGGGAATCAACGCGCCCTGGTGCGGAGCCCGTATCCTCTGAAGAGGAATTGCGCCGGGTGATGCCGGTGATCGAGGGGCTGGCCGGAAAAACCGAAGCGGTCTTGTCGATTGACACGCGAAAGCCGGGTGTCGCCTGCGCCGCGGTCACCGCCGGCGCGTCCATCTGGAATGATGTTTCGGCGCTCGCTTACGATGACGCCAGCGTGACGACGGCGGCAGAGCTCGATTGCGATATCGTGTTGATGCATGCGCAGGGCGATCCCCGTACCATGCAACAAACCCCTTCCTATACGGATGTTATACATGAGGTCATCGGTTTTCTCGCCGCGCGGATTGAACTTTGCGCTGCCGCTGGGATTGACCGTGCTCGGCTGATCGTCGATCCGGGGATCGGCTTTGGCAAATCGGTAGACCATAATCTGGCGCTGATCGCTAATCTGGAGAAATTTCAACGGTTGGGATGTCCGGTTCTCCTTGGGGCGTCGCGAAAACGGTTTATTTCAGCGCTCGACCGGCCGGCCCTGACCGACCAGCGTATCGGCGGGTCGCTGGCGGCGGTCCTGACGGGGTTTGCGGGCGGCGCCCGGATTTTTCGGGTGCATGATGTAGCGGAGACGCGCCAAGCGTTAAGAATTGCCCAGGCGGTCGGCGGGGCCATAGAAAACCCGTAATTTTCGCGTTAAGGCATTAGCCAAATCGATGTGCTAGGCTGCTATTGTCTTAAGAGTGAGTGGGAGAGCGCCATGCGGGGCGACGACCAGATGACGGGCAAAAGAGAAATTTTCGGTACTGACGGCGTCAGAGGCCTGGCCAATACCGGCGCCATGACGCCCGATGCGATTTTGCGCCTTGGCATGGCGGTGGGCCGGGTGTTCAAAAATGGCGCCCATCGCCATCGCGTGGTGATCGGCAAGGATACGCGTCTTTCCGGATATATGATCGAGCCGGCGCTGACCGCCGGGTTTACCGCATCGGGCATGGATGTGTTCTTGCTTGGCCCCTTGCCGACGCCGGCGATGGCGATGTTGACGCGCTCGATGCGTGCAGACCTTGGGGTGATGATTTCCGCATCTCACAATCCGTACCAGGATAATGGCGTTAAGTTTTTTGGGCCGGATGGCTATAAGTTGTCGGATGAGACCGAGCTGGAAATTGAACGGCTGATGCGCGCCGACCCCGATGTCGGGCTTTCCGCTTCCGCCGACCTTGGTCGCGTCAAACGAATTGAAGATGCTGGCGCGCGTTATATTGAATTTGCAAAGGCTGCGTTCCCGCGACGCCATTCACTGGAAGGCTTACGCATTGTCATCGATTGCGCCAATGGCGCCGGGTACAAAGTAGCGCCGACGGTTTTGTGGGAGCTGGGCGCGGACGTTAAACCCATCGGCGTTGATCCGAATGGCGTCAACATCAATCGCGAAGTTGGGTCGACCGCGACCAAGGCGATGCGCGATGCGGTGCGTGAATATCGCGCCGATATCGGTATTGCGCTAGACGGTGATGCGGATCGGGTCATGATTTGCGATGAAAAGGGCGCGATTGTCGATGGCGACCAGATCCTCGCGGTAATTGCCGGTTTCTGGAATAAGCGCGGCCTTCTGAAAGGCGGCGGCATTGTTTCAACGGTGATGGCGAATATGGGGCTTGAGAAACATCTCAAGAGTGAAGCTCTGACGCTGGAACGGACAAAGGTCGGCGACCGCTATGTAGTTGAGAAAATGCGGGCGGCAGGCATGAACATTGGCGGAGAACCGTCTGGACACGTTATTTTGAGCGATTATGCAACCACTGGCGACGGGTTGGTGACAGCGCTTCAGGTGCTGGCGGTTGTCGCCGCCGAAGGCCGCAAGGTCAGCGATGTCTGCGACAAATTTGAAGCGCTGCCGAACCTGTTAAAAAATGTTCGCTATGGCGGAGGCAATCCGCTCAAGGATGAGGCGGTGAAAAAAGCCATCAAGGCGGGCGAAGACCGTCTCGGCAAGAAAGGCCGCCTCGTCATTCGCAAATCCGGCACCGAATCCTTAATCCGCGTCATGGGCGAAGGCGAGAACGCCTCACTGATCAACGAAGTCGTCGATGAGATTTGCGCGGTGGTGAAAAAAGCCGCCAAATAAAAACCGCCGGCAAGATACGCATGCCGGCGACTTTCCCGGGTAGGGCTTATCGATCAGGTGTAGACTTTGATGCGCGCCCGAGGTGAACAGTTATTGCTTGCTATGCGCCGCATCCGACGATTTGATACATGGTGCGCATCGCTGCCGCGTGCTGTCACGGTACAGACGAGACGGGGTCCGTTACGGGTGCGTACAACCTCCTCAACCAGCACAATGCGCGCCTGGTAGCGAGTGTCGAAAACCTGACGGTTGACAACGCGTCCGTCGCGACCGCGATAGCCGTTGTTTTTACCGCGATGGTTGTTGCGGCGACCCCGGCGACGATCATTGTAACGGTGATTGGCATGGTCGCCGTCCCTAGAGCGTCTGGAGCTGGAATAGCCGTCGCCAAATGTTATCGAAAAGCTGACGCCTGAATCTTGGCGGTGGCTGCGATAGGCGCCGGCGCGGTAATATTTATCCTGGTCGTAATAATTATAATAGTCGGCGTTATGACTACGGTGGTCATGATCGATGTTACAATAAGCGGGTTGGTCATTGGCGAAGGCTGCCGACGCCACCATCAAAGTGATGGCTCCGATTATGCCCACGACCATGGTTTTGATAAGCGTTTTCATCTTTGGACTCCGTGCTTGCCCCAGCTGGACTTCCATAAAACAACTCTAAAAACCTATTGCGGCGAGAATGGCGCCAATTCGCGCCTAAAAGCCGTCATATTTTAGATCGCCTACACATTGACGTGAGTTAACTCCCAAGAAATGGATTTGCGGGACGCGTGCAAATCACCTTATGGGGATACCTATGGCCTATGCAGACGGTGATATAGACGATCCAACGACGCCAGCGCAGTGCGGTATGGCGCGGGCGGCAGACCTCATCGGCGACCGCTGGACGTTGTTGATTATTCGAGAAGCGCTTTACGGCGTCACTCGCTTTGATGCGATGCAAGCCGATCTCGGTATTCCGCGCACGGTGCTTTCCGGCCGGCTCAAAAAACTTTGTGAGATCGGTGTTTTCCAAACCCGTCAGTATAAAAAAGACGGCCAGCGCGCGCGCCATCAATATGTGTTGACCGCAATGGGTGTGGAGCTTGCGCTGCCAATGATTGCGTTGATGCAATGGGGCGAGAAGCATGTTAGCGGCGACGGCGCGGTGGCGGAGATCGTCGAGCGGCGTTCCGGCGCGCCGTGCCATGTGGGTCTGGTCACCGAAGCCGGCGCCCCGATTTCCATCGGCGCCGCGCAACTCCGTTTAAAAAGTTAGCCCTTATGGCGCCCGGCGCGGTCTGCCCCGGGCAGGGCCATGCTTAGCGCTGCCGACATTAAAATCAAAAACACGCCGAACCCGAAAACAAGCCATGCGGCGCTGACATTAATGCCGATGCGGAAGGCGGCGTCGGGAAAAACCTGTATCGCCAACGCCGCGAGGCAACAGGTCACACCGACCCAAAAACCCGTATTGATCGACATTTCTCTCTCCACTTGATTTTTTGCGCTATGAATGCGTGTGCTCGCGATATTGCTAAATTTGGGCGCTTGTTTGAAAACAATGGGGCGAACATCAGATATAAGCTGCGAAAATCTGGCGCCGAGGAAGATATGAAATACAAGTAAAGGCCATTTTTCGAAGAGCTCGTCTATAATACGGTGCGAGAGCAGCAAGGCGGCGACGCCTGAAGGGTGAAATATGAACAGTTTTAGAAAGTATGAGCCCCGCCCCATACACTTCCTCGGGATCGAAGACTCACATGGATGGCGAACCAAGCTATATGGAATTTCTGTAAACCCTGACGGTGTTTCAAAAGGAACGATAGCGGAGGCGAAGAGTTTAATTTTGCAAAGGTTGCCGCAGCCGGCAATAACTGATGAACGGTACGGTCTCGGTTTTTTAATTATTCACGCTGGCGTTCTTGCGAATTGGTTTCTACTTGATTGGTGGGGGGATGAAGATATTGCGCACCAGCTCATTTTTTCTTCACCCACTGCCGATCCACGCGCAATTGCGCCCGTTTCCGATAAGTCCGTTATGGCCTGTGTTCATGAGTTAAAGGTACATAATTTCGAATCGGAGGCATGGATAAAAAATGTTCTTTCCAAACCCAATAACCCGGACTTCGACGGGTATTTGAACACAGTTCTAAATACTTTTTGAGAGAGACGCATGATCTTGTTAAAAGAAATAGCACTTGAACGACCGACAAGAGCCGAACAAGGGGGCAGTTGAAGTTGAAAGGCCGTGTTCTCATCATTGCCGGCTCGGACCCATCCGGCGGGGCGGGGGTTCAGGCCGATATTAAAACGGTGACGGCGCTTGGCGGCTATGCGGCGACAGCGATCACTGCGCTGACGGTCCAGAACACCGTGGGCGTTACGGATGTTTATCCAACACCGCCGGATATTATCGCCGCACAGATCGACGCCGTTTTGTCAGACATTGGCGCTGACGCTATCAAGATCGGCATGATCGGCAATATTGAAACTGCTGAGTTGATTGCGGCCAAACTCGTAAAATTAAAAAGTGCGACGCCGATTGTCCTTGATCCGGTGCTCGTCGCCAGCAGCGGCGATGTGCTGGCTGGCGATGGCGTCGCCGGTGTGATCATAGAAAAACTGGCGCCGCTTTGCACCGTCATGACGCCAAACATTGAAGAGGCCGTAGCGCTTACCGGAATTAAAGTGCGTGATGAAGACACCATGGCCGTTGCTGGCGCGGCGCTGATCGCACGCGGCGCCGGTGCGGCGCTGGTCACGGGCGGTCATGGGCGCGACGATATTATCAAGGATGTGCTGGTCACCGTCGCTGGCGAACGGGTGTTTTCCAACCCGCGCATAAAAACCACCTCCACCCATGGCACAGGCTGCACCCTCGCCTCGGCGATTGCGGTAGGCCTGGCGCAAGGCATGGCCCTGCCGCGCGCGGTAAAGCGCGCGATTTCTTATGTCCACAAAGCGATCGCGACTGCGCCCGGCTATGGCGCTGGCTACGGGCCGCTTAATCATACGCATACGTTGGAAAACCGGTAGCGTTTGTTTTAGGGCCTGAGAATGAGGCCATCCTTCGCGACGCCTTGGCGTTGCCAATCCTCCTCAGGGTGAGGGTCGAGCAGTTTATCAATAATGAGAAACCCCAGCCTCTGAGGGGTGAACCAAAGGTTCGCGTCGCGAAGGATGGCGTTTGAGAAAGCCGCTTTTATAAAGAGCATTCAGGCGTACTAATACAAGGCCTATAATTTCTTGCTTGAAACCAGATTGCTCAAAGCCGATACCGAATTTTCCCGTAAAGCCAGCGCATATTTCAGGAGCGTCCCATGAAGGTCTATGATTTTGAGACACTGGATGTTTTTACCGACGCTAAATTCGCCGGCAATCAACTCGCCGTCATAATGGATGCGCGCGGCCTGACCGATGACGAGATGCAAACCATCACGCGCGAGTTTAACCTCTCCGAGACGACCTTTGTGTTGCCGCCACAGGACTCTGCCAATACCGCACGGGTGCGGATTTTTACGCTTGGTTATGAGATGCCATTTGCCGGCCATCCGACAGTTGGAACGGCCATTGCGATTGCCCGCGCCCGCAATCTCAGCGGTGAGATTAAGCTGGAATTGAACACCGGGATATTCCCGGTGCGCCTTGATATGAGCGGGCCCGCGCCGTTTGCCGAATTTTGCAACCCTAACCTGCCAAAAGAAGAGGGTTCGGCGCCGCCTGCCGAGGCGCTGGAGGCAGCCCTTGGCCTGCCTCAAGGCGCCATCAGCCGCGGCCGGAACCGACCCCGGAGCATCAGCGCCGGCTCGAGCTATATTTACGCATGCGCCGAGCTTGAAGCCGTGCGCGCTGCGCGCCTAAACAGTTCCGCATTTGATGTGCTGGGATTTGACCAAACGGTAGGGGTTTATCTTTACGCTGCGGGAGGTGAAGCGCCGGATGCGGACTATCACGCGCGAATGTTTGCGCCGACGGCGGGAATTGCCGAAGACCCGGCCACGGGTTCGGCCGCCGCGGCGTTGCCGGGACAGATAGCACTGGCCGAAACTCTTGGTGATGGAGAGCATCGTTGGGTGATTGAACAGGGATTTGAAATCGGCCGCTCAAGCCGCATTATCGCAACGGTCGAGACCGCCAATGGCGCCGTTACGTCCGTACGGATTGGCGGTAACGCCGTCCATGTGCAGACCGGTCAGCTGTTTGTCTGACCGATTTGTTCCGCACGGTGCCTGTGCTGGCTGACCGCGACGCCAACAAGAATGATAGCGAGCGCAACAAAGGCGCCGGCTTCAATCCGCTCATGATAGACGAGGGCGCCCATGGCGACGGCCCATATGGGCGTGAAATAATTGGTCAGCGCCATAAATCCCGCGCCTGCGCGGCGGATCAGCATGATGATGAGGACGCCGTTGACGCCGGTTGGGAATATGCCAAGCCCGACCACGCTTGCGATGCCGGCAAGCGACCATTGATCGGCTTCAAGGCTTACAAACAACAGAGCGGGCGTTGCCGTGATGGCGGCGACCAGCATCATGCCAGCGGCGAAGACGCGCGGCCGGATTGGCGGCGCCCGGCGGGTCAGGACGACCGAGGCGGCGTAACAAAACGTTGCGAGCAAAAGCGCGCCTTGCGCACGAATATCGGCGCCAACCGCGCCGCTTAACACCTCCGGCCCCATTAACACTAGAACGCCGATAAACCCGAGACCAAAGCCGATAAGTTTGCGCCCGGTAAGACTCTCGCCGGCAAAGAAAAACGCCAGCGCAATCGTCCAGATCGGCATGAACGCCATATAGACGCCCGCAAGACCGCTATCGACATATTGCTGCGCCCACGGAAAGATAAAAAATGGCAAAGTAACGCCAACAATGCCGATGATTGTCATCCAGGCCCAACTCCGGCGTAGGCGAAGTCTCCCACCGGCTCGGACAAAAAGCGGCGGCAGGCGCCGACCGGCATGCCGCATGATCGCGTAAACCACGATGGCGCCAAGCCACAAACGGCCGACGGTAATCACCACAGGCGGCATGGTCTCAAGGGCGCTGCGGATCATCACGAATGCCGATCCGCCAAATGCGACGATGAGCGCCAGAAGCGCCCAGTCGAACAGCGTCGCTTGCCTTGGGGCGGTATGTTTTGCGGTCATAGCCCCGCGCTATCGGTGCGCGTAACTTTGCGCAAGGTAGAAAACCTTATTATAGCGCGAAAAATTTTCAGTTGACGACGCGGCGCCATACGCGCAAGGGTGACCGCGGGCCACGCCTCCCCAACGGGGCGCGCGCCATCTGTGAGGATGGAATAAAATGACAAACACGCAGTCCGCGGCGACGAAGCCAGCGGCAGCAAAACCGGCGGCGCGCCCTGCGCGTCCATATTTTTCATCCGGGCCTTGCGCAAAGCGGCCCGGCTGGTCTCCTGAAAACCTTAGTACCGCGCCTCTCGGTCGCTCTCACCGCTCGAGCATCGGCAAGGCGCGTCTTAAGAATGCGATAGATCGCACCCGGGCGCTGCTTGGCGTGCCGGATGATTACCGCATCGGCATTGTGCCGGCGTCCGATACTGGCGCGGTCGAAATGGCGATGTGGTCAATGCTTGGCGAGCGGCCCGTCGATATGCTGGCCTGGGAAAGCTTCGGCGCCGGCTGGGTTGCCGATGCAGTCAAGCAACTCAAGCTCGATGCGCGCATTCTTGAAGCGCCCTATGGCGAGATCGCCGATCTCAGCGCCGTCGACCCCGCCCATGATGTGGTGTTTACCTGGAACGGCACAACTTCCGGCGTGCGCGTACCGAATGCGGACTGGATCAGCGCCAAGCGCGAAGGGATCGTTATTTGCGATGCGACCTCTGCGGTTTTTGCGCAAGCGCTGGATTGGCCGAAGCTCGATGTCGTGACTTACTCCTGGCAGAAAGTACTCGGCGGCGAGGGCGGCCACGGGGTATTGATCTTGAGCCCGCGTGCGGTAGAGCGCCTTGAAGCCTATGCGCCGCCATGGCCTTTGCCAAAACTGTTTCGCCTCACCAAAGGCGGCAAGCTGATTGAAGGGATTTTTGAAGGCGCGACCATCAACACGCCGTCGATGTTGTGCGTTGAAGATTATCTTGATGCGCTGAAATGGGCGGCGGGTCTTGGCGGCTTGCAGGCGTTGCATGCCCGCGCAGACAGCAACGCCGCGATGCTGGCGGAGTGGGTGGCGCGGACGCCGTGGATCGATTTCCTCTGCGTCTATCCGGCGTTGCGCTCCAATACGTCCGTATGCCTCAAAGTTACCGACCCGGAGATCGCAGCGCTCGATGAGGCTGAGCAACGTAGCTTCGTGAAGGCGATAGAAAAACGCCTGGCAGCGGAAGAGGCCGCCTATGATATTGGCGGCTATCGCGATGCGCCGCCGGGTTTGCGGATATGGTGCGGTGCGACGGTTGAGCGCGACGATATCGAAGCGCTCTGTCCCTGGCTCGACTGGGCCTTCGCTGACGCGAAAGCGTCGCTTTAAATTTTCTTTCCAAAAACCTAAATCACGGGAAACACCCCCATGCCTAAAGTTCTGATTTCCGACAAGCTGAGCGAGACCGCCGTCAATATATTTAAAGAGCGCGGTGTTGATGTCGATTACCAACCCGATCTCGGCAAGGACAAGGAAAAACTCCTATCTGTTATTGGCCAATATGACGGCCTTGCGGTGCGCTCCGCGACCAAGGCGACCGCGAAAATTATCGCTGCGGCCGACAATTTGAAAGTCATTGGCCGCGCCGGCATCGGCGTTGACAATATCGATATTCCAGCCGCAACCGCCGCCGGCGTTGTCGTGATGAACACGCCCTATGGCAACGCGATTACGACGGCGGAACACGCCATCGCGATGATGTTCGCGCTGCTCAGGCAAATCCCGCAGGCCAACCAGTCGACCCATGCCGGCAAATGGGAAAAGTCCGCTTTTATGGGCGCGGAGGCCTTCGCCAAGACGCTGGGGGTTATCGGCTGCGGCAATATCGGCTCGATTGTTGCTGACCGCGCCATTGGCCTCAAAATGCGGGTGATTGCGTTTGACCCGTTTCTGACCGAAGAGCGCGCTGTGGAGCTTGGCGTCGAGAAGGTTGATTTGGAAACGCTGTTGGCGCGCGCGGATATCGTAACGCTGCACACGCCGCTGACCGACCAGACCCGCAATATTCTGAGTGAAGACAATATCGCAAAGATGAAACCGGGCGCCTATATCGTTAATTGCGCCCGCGGTGGACTAGTGGATGAGGCAGCTCTGAAATGCGCTCTGGACGAAGGCCGGATCGCCGGCGCTGCGCTTGATGTTTATGAGGCCGAGCCGGCGACGGAAAACGCCCTGTTCGGGCACCGCAAAGTTATCGCAACGCCGCATCTTGGCGCATCGACGACAGAGGCGCAGGAAAATGTCGCCATTCAGGTCGCTGAGCAGATGGCGGAATATCTGATGCGCGGCGCGGTATCGAATGCATTGAACTCGCCATCAGTCACTGCCGAAGAGGCGCCGCGGTTAAAACCCTTTATTGCGCTGGCGGAAAAGCTCGGCGCCTTTGCCGGACAGCTGACCGAGAACGCGATTTTGTCAATTGAGATTTGCTATGAAGGCGACGTCGCCGCGCTCAACACCAAGCCGTTGACCGCCGCCGCTGTTGCTGGCGTTTTGAAGCCGATGTTGATGGAGGTCAATATCGTCAGCGCACCAGTGATTGCAAAAGAACGCGGCATATCGGTCGCCGAGACCAGTCGCGATGATGCCGACGCCTATGACAGTATCATTCGTTTACGCATAATCTCTGAAAAACAGGAGCGGACGGTTTCCGGGACAGTGTTTGGCGGCGAACCGCGGATTATTGAAATCAAGGGCGTTGAGATGGAAGCCGGTTTTGCTGACAATATGCTCTATACAACCAATGACGACAAGCCAGGCTTTATAGGTGCGCTGGGCCAGACCCTGGGCGAAGCGGGCGTCAATATTGCAACCTTCAACCTCGGCCGCTCGGCGCCCGGAAAGCAGGCGATAGCGCTGGTCGCGGTTGACGACAGGGTCTCGGAAAGCGTGCTCGAAAAACTCCGCGCGCTGCCGCATGTGCAACAGGCCAAGGCGCTGTCGTTTTAGGGCTGGCGGCGTTTATTCGTCGCCAGAGCCGTCCATGCGTTCATTGAGCCTCTGCACCTTGCCGAAACCCAAGGCCTCCAGACGCGCCGCTTGTGTTTCACCGTCGCCAACAATGACATAGTTCATTGCCCCAGGACGGAGCCATTGGTCTGCCAGCTCTTTGATCTCGTCAACTGTCATCGCCTCGATAATTTCATCGCGGCGGCGGACATAGTCATGGGGCAGACCATAATCGGCGACATTTTCAAGCATGCCTAGTTTGGCCCCCAGCGTTTCAAAGGCTCGGGCCTTACTTTTCAACAAGAAGCTTTTGGTGATGTCGAGATCTTCTTCAGTGAACGTCGCGCCATAGTCTTCCATAATGGATTTGACGAGCTCCGCTGCTTCCAAAGTGACATTGCTGCGGATACTGCCGCCAAGCTGGAAATCACCATAGCGCCCCGATCCGCCAAAGCCCGAGCCAATGCCGTAGGTGTAGCCTTTCGCCTCGCGCAATTGTTGCGTCAGGCGGGAGGCGAAGCCGCCGCCGCCGAGGCGATAGTTTAATATTTGCACTGCGTAAAAATCATCATCAGTGCGTTTCAGCGCCGGATGGCCGAAACTGAATGTCGATTGTTTAGCGCCAGGCAGGTCATAGAAATAGACGGTGCTTTTTTGCGGTGTGATGGGATCGGTAAAAGGCGTCGGGTCCGCCGGCGCTGCGGGCCAATCTGCGGCAATGGCGCCGAACGCATCGCGAACCTGTTGCTGGCTGACCGCGCCTACGACGCGCAAATTGGCGCGCGCCGGGTTAAGGAATTTTCTATAGGCCTTCAAATCATCAATCGTCAGCGCCGCGACAGCCGCTTCAGTTCCGATCACGGGGGTTGCAAAAATATGCCCCTCGCCAAATGTCACCAGCGCATAGGCGCGATTGGCGATGACGCCGGGCTGCGCCTTGCCACTTTGAATGGCGCTGATGGTGCGGGCTTTGGCAAGTGCAAACTCATCTTCGTCCCAGCGCGGCTCCAGCAATACTTCCTTCAGCAGGCCGACAACTTTTTCGAAATTTCGTGACAACGTGCGCCCGGAAATAACAAAGCGCTCTTCGCCGGCGCCAACCGCAATCGTTGCGCCAAGCGCCTTAATCGCCTCTTCGAGTTCCGCTGGGGTGCGTCTCGCCGTTCCCTTGTTCATAATTTCAGCGAACAGGTTCGCTGCGCCGGGCTTGGCGGGATCATCAAGGAAATGCCCGCCATCAAAGGAAAGTTGAAACTGGACCAGTGGCAATTCTCGGTCTTCAATTCCATAAACGTGTAAATTGTTCGAAAGCGTTGCCTCCCAGATCTCCGGCGGCGTGACAGCCGGCTTGTCGCCATAGGCGGGCTCGGCAGTGCGGTCAAAGTTCGATGCTGTGTGCTCATACTCCGCGGCGACAGACGCATCAAATGTCTCTTCCGCACCCTGAACAATATTTTCCTCAATGATGTTCGCGCGGGTCGAGCCGTCAAGCGCCAAATCTTCGCTTCCTTTAGGAACGAAGCTTGCCGCAACAACAGGTCGGTCCTTGATATAGGTTTTGTAGACCCGCATCACATCATCGGCTGTGACGGCCCTGATATTTTCAATACCCTGGTTGAGTTGACCCGGATCATTCGCAAAAACATCATAATGCGCGAGGTGAAAAGCTTTGCCGAGAACGCTTTCAATACCACTGTAAAAAGCGACTTCTTGTGTGGTTTTTACTCGGTCGAGATCATTTTGCGCAATGCCCTGGTTCTCAAAGCGGGCAAAGCCTTCATCGAGTGCGGCCTTTACGTCATCCAGATCAATGCCGTCAAATCCGCGCACCGACAAAATTATTTCGCCGGTGAGTTCTGAGTTATAATTGAAAAGATCGACAGAAGAGGTGAGTTTTTTCTCATCGATCAGGACTTGGTTGAGCGGTGCAGTTTTGCCGTCGCTCAAAAGGTCGGCAAGCACGCTCAGCGCATAGCTGTCGCCATGAAATTCTGGAACTGACGGCCAGTCGAGCGTCAGTTCCGGTAAGTGCGCGAAGGTGTCCTCGTGGAAGAGTTTCCGACTCTCAGTGAGGCTGGCCGGCTGTTTAGCGAGCGGGGCGACCTCCGGTCCGCGGGGAATCTCGTCGAAATATTTGCGCACCCATTGGCGCGCTTCGGTGGTGTCAAAGTCGCCAGCGATCACCAGCGTCACATTGTTGGGCGTGTACCAGCTGCGGTAAAATTCCTTGACGTCGTCAACCGTCGCCGCGTCAAGATCTTCAAGCGAGCCGATCACCTGCCAATTATAAGGGTGATCTTCCGGGTAGAGTGCTTTGCCGAGGACATAAAAAGTGTGCCCATAGGGCTGATTATCAACGCGCAGGCGTTTTTCATTTTTAACAACCTGTTTTTCCTTTGCCAGCACCGGTTCGGTTACGGTGTTGATGAAGTAGCCAACTTTGTCGGCCTCGGCCCAGATCATTTTTTCAAGCGCATCTTTCGGCACCGTCTGGAAATAATTGGTGCGGTCGCGGCTGGTCGAGCCATTGGCGCCGGAACCGCCAATGCGCGCGCTCATCGCGTCAAGCCCGCCGGGCCCGAGATTTTCTGATTCCAAAAACAACAGATGCTCGAAAAGATGGGCAAAGCCAGTGCGCCCTTCTTTTTCCCGCGCCGAGCCGACATGCGCCGTCAATGCAACCGCGACAACCGGATCTGACCGGTCAATATGAAAGATGACCTTGAGCCCGTTATCGAGCGTGAACTCCTCGAACGAGACAAGCTCCGCATCCTCGCCTGTTTTAGCGGGGGCTGACGAAGGCGTTTGATCCGCAGCTTCCTGCGAGCAGCCCGCTAAGATTAAGAGGGCGACGGCGCCGCCTGCGATTGCGTTCAAAAAATTCATGACTTCTCCAGCCGTTGCGTCCGGGTTTTAATTTATTCCTGTCCGGATTTTTTTTTGTAAATTCCGGTGAACCAGTCGTTCCAGATTTCTTTTTCCGCATCATATTGCTGGAAATATTGCGTGACCGTGGCGTCTTCATTCAGTGTCCAGGTCCCGCGGAAGGGTGCGGTGTTGCCGTTCGGATAAGCGATTTCTCCGGCGAGGTGCATCGCGCCACCGTCGTTGAGGCTGCCGACATAGTCGATCGTTGCGCCGGCGCTGACCCAGACCTGGCGCCATTTGCCCGTTGCAAGATCGACAAAGTTATAGCTCTGTCCAGTGCCGCCGCCAGCGCTGGTCCAGCGCTCAACCAATAAACAACCATTTTCTTCAACAGAGATGACATTGTCGCCGGCTTTCTTGCCGCCCGGACCAAAGACTTCCCATTCGCCGATCCAGAAATCGAACTGGTGAAACAGTTCGGACGAGCAAGGCGGCGGTTTGGCTGCCGCATCTGAGCTTTGCGCCGCCAGCGTGCTCCCAAAGGATGCAGCGAGCACAGCCGCCGCCGTCAAAAATAGTTTATGCATAAAGCCCCTCCTTGATACGTCGCGACTGGGCGCCGCCCGTAAAAATGATCGCCACTCTTTGCGACCTATAAGGCCGTTTATTGACCGGCGCCACAATGTCGCGCCGACCAGCCGAGGTCTATTTGCGACGAAACGAATGCTTTGACCCCTCGGGCAAAGTGCTTATTGTGCGGCGCGATATTCAAGCAATTTTATTGGAGGGCCGAATGGCCGACGTAGCCGTAATTGGCGCCCAGTGGGGTGACGAAGGCAAGGGCAAGATCGTCGACTGGCTGTCGGCCAGAGCCGATGTCGTGGTGCGGTTTCAGGGTGGCCACAATGCCGGCCACACGTTGGTTATTGACGGTGAGGTCTATAAGCTCTCGCTTCTTCCTTCGGGCGTCGTGCGCAAAGGTTGCAAGGGTGTCATCGGTTCCGGCGTTGTGGTCGACCCGTTCGCCCTGTTGGCGGAGATCGAGCGGATCGGCGCTCAGGGCGTTAATATTACGCCCGGCAATCTTGCCATCGCCGAGAACGCAACGCTGATCCTGCCGCTGCACCAGGAGCTTGATGCAATGCGCGAAGGCTCAAGCGCGGGTGTGAAGCTTGGGACTACGAAACGAGGCATCGGCCCGGCCTATGAAGACAAGGCCGGACGCCGCGGTTTACGCATTGTCGATCTTGCAGATCTGGATAGTTTGCCGGAAAAAATCGAAAACTTGCTTGTGCATCACAATGCTTTGCGCCGGGGCTTTGGCCATGACGCCGCCGATGCGGGCGCTTTGTTAAAAATGCTGCGCGCTGTCGCGCCGAAGATTACGCCCTTTGCAAGGCCGGTCTGGCGCGAATTGGATGCGGCGCACAAAGCCGGCAAGCGCATTCTCTTTGAAGGCGCACAAGGCGTTCTCCTTGATGTGGATCACGGCACCTACCCTTACGTCACTTCATCGAACACAGTCGCCGGACAAGCCGCAACCGGCGCCGGTCTTGGGCCGCGCGCGGTGGGTTATGTCCTCGGCATTGTCAAAGCCTATACGACGCGTGTTGGCGAGGGGCCATTTCCGACCGAACTCCACGATGCGGTCGGTCAGAAACTTGGCGAACGCGGTCATGAGTTTGGCACCGTCACCGGGCGCCAGCGCCGTTGCGGCTGGTTTGACGCCGCGCTGGTGCGCCAATCGCTGAAGATCGCCGGCGTTGACGGTATTGCGTTGACCAAACTCGACGTCCTTGATGGGTTTGACGAGCTGAAGGTTTGCATTGGCTACCGCATAAACGGCGAGACCTATGATTACCTGCCCGCCGGGGCCGGGAACCAGGCCGCTGCCGAACCGATCTACGAGACCATGGAAGGCTGGGACGGGACCAGCGAAAAGGCGCGCTCCTGGGCTGGTTTGCCGGCCGCGGCGGTGAAATATGTCCGCCGTATCGAGGAGCTGATCGAAACACCGGTGGCCCTCGTCTCCACCAGCCCGGAACGTGATGATGTGATTTTGATGCGCGACCCGTTTCAGGATTGAATTTGATGCTCTGGGCTCGCAAAGAAGTGACATTTCCGGACTAGGCGAACGCCTGCACAATAGGCTAAACTTCAGCCAATACAGGAGTTTGCGATGAAGCGACTGAAAGATTTTATGTTCCCGGCGATCGTCGTTGCGGGCATTGCCATATTCGCCCTTTCCGGACGCAATGCTGAGGCCGGTTCTGACTATGAATTTGCCGGCAAGCCGGAAATCATCGTCGCGACGTTTTCTTCTGCCTGGTGCTCGTCCTGCAAAATTTTAATCCCGCGTCTTGCGAAAGTCATTCCCGACTTTGCCGACAAACCAGTGAAGTTTGTCGAGTTTGATTTCACTTTTGGTCAACGCAAAGAAATTTACGCCCAGGCTGAGGCCGAGGGGTTGGGTGATCTCTATCCCCGATACAAAGGCGCGACCGGCTTTGCGCTGCTGGTTGATAAGGAGACCGGCGAGATCCTCGATATGCTGACGATCAATCATTCCAAGCAAGCCATGCGTGCGGCGATCTCTCAGGCGGTGGCGCTTGCCTCGCGCGACAGCGAAGAGGTTGCGCTCGCCAATTAAACGGGCGTGTTTTGCGTTAGAGGCGTTTGAGCCTCTCTTAATCGTCATTTCTGACCGCCCGGCCGTGTGGTTTTGTTATTGGCAACATATCCTTATGCATGATAAATCCGGCATTCGCATTTCGTGTGGTGAGCGTAGTTCTGCGAACTGGACGAATAACAGCAAAGTCATAAAGGGCGACGGTATGAATGCGGGACCAAAGACGATGCGTGTAGCGATCGTTTCTATCTTGAGTTTTGTGGTTTGCAGCTTTGCTGCCGCACAAGCGCGTGCGCCGGAAATTTATATGGATAAAGGCGGCGTTTTTAGCGCCGCCTGGGAGTATGCGGTCGGCGGATATGATGTTGTCGCTTATTTTCTGCTTGAAGAAGGGCGCGCGCCGGTAGCGGGGGTGGATGCGTTTGTGGCGGATTATAAGGGTGTGCGGTGGCGTTTTGTATCCGCGGAAAACCTCGCCAAGTTTAAGGCCAACCCTGACCAATATCGCCCGCAATATGGCGGCTATTGCGCCTGGGCTATGGCGCGAGACAAATTCGCCAAGGGAGACCCGAAGGTTTGGTACGTATACGACGGAAAGCTTTTTTTGAATGTCAGTCAGCGTTATAAACGCGAATGGCTGGCGAATATAAATCGCGATATCGCCCGCGCCAACACCAACTGGCCGAAGATTCTGGACCGTCCGTAAGGCGCCTATAATTTCAATCTTGTCTATCGCCGAATTCTCTTGCAGAAAGCGTCGTTTCGGAGCACACTCAATGTGTTCCGAGGGGCGTCCCGCCTGTCGACAATGTTCGACAGCTCGTGCGACGCACATCTTTCGGTTGCCGCTCTTTTGAGCGACCCTCCACTTGTGAGCGCCGAAAACCATGTGCGTCATACTAACAAGGTTAGAGCGAGCCTGGGCTTATGGGACTGAGACGGACCCTTTGCACCTGATCCGGGTCATGCCGGCGTAAGGGACGGGACGCAAAGTCGATTTCCTCATCGCCGGATCCCAAAGGCGTAGGCAGCGATGAGGAAACCGGCGGTTTTGTAAAGTTGCGTCGTTGAAAACAACAACGCGCCGCTTTGGCGTTAGGCTGGGCGGCGGGATTCTAGATGGCGTCAATGTTATTGCCGCCCATCTATTGGGCGGTTTGCCAATAGCGCATGTGTGGCGCACTTGCATCCGCCCCTGAGCTGGCTGCGGGAAAACAACTCTGGCGGATGCAACGCTGGTATTTTTTTTATGAAATCTTAGTTGGCAGACGACTAGGCCGTACCCTTGCGGTTACGGTTGCCGCCGGCCTATCCCCGTTCTATACAAGGTTACTCATTTCCGAGGGGCGCGGGCGTTACCCGCTGAGACCGTGTTTTCTGTTCACAGAACTTCACACGGGCACCCTTTGAACCTGATCGGTTAAGACCGGCGTAGGGACGGATAAAAGACGGTATTTCCTTCCTCCCGCCGAAACGGCAAATGGCGTCCACGCGCCAAGGTTGATTGCAGCACATTTGCGCTAGGAGCAAGGCTCATGAACAAGCACACCCCACAGTCTGAGTTCAATCAGGCGGAATTCAAAACGCCGGAAGTCACGACCAGGCCATTGCCTGCGTCGCGCAAGGTCTATGTCGCGGGGAAGCTGCACCCCGACATCGCCGTGCCGGTGCGCGAGATCGATCTGCACCCGACGGCGAATGAGCCGGCTGTGCCCGTCTATGATGCATCAGGGCCTTACACTGATCCGGATGTGACGATCGATGTTGAAAAGGGCCTTGCGCGCAAGCGGACGGCATGGGTCAAAGCCCGCGGCAATGTCGAAGACTATGACGGCCGCGACATGAAGCCCGAAGACAATGGCGGCGCAGCGGGCAAGTATCTGGCGCGCGAATTTCCGGTGAAAAACAAACCCCTGCGCGGGGCCGGAACCGGTCCCGTCACGCAATATGAATTTGCCAAGGCCGGGATTGTCACCGCCGAGATGGAATATGTGGCGATCCGCGAAAATCTTGGCCGCAAGGAGAGGGTTGCAGGCGCGCAAGACGCCGTCGCGCTGGGCGAGAGCTTTGGCGCAGAGATTCCGCCCTTTATTACGCCGGAATTCGTGCGCAGCGAGATCGCCAGGGGCCGGGCGATTATTCCTGCTAACATCAATCATCCGGAATCAGAACCGATGATCATTGGCCGGAACTTCCTGGTTAAGATCAACGCCAATATCGGCAATTCGGCAGTCGCCTCTAGCGTTGAAGAAGAGGTCGACAAGATGGTGTGGGCGGCGCGCTGGGGCGCGGACAATGTTATGGACCTGTCGACGGGGCGCAATATTCACAACACCCGCGAATGGATCATCCGCAATTCGCCTGTCCCGATTGGCACGGTGCCGATCTATCAGGCGCTGGAAAAAGTGAACGGCGTCGCTGAGGACCTGTCGTGGGAAGTCTACCGCGACACGCTGATCGAGCAGGCCGAGCAAGGGGTTGATTATTTCACCATCCATGCCGGCGTGCGCCTGCCATACATTCACCTGACCGCCGACCGCGTCACCGGCATTGTCAGCCGCGGCGGATCGATCATGGCGAAATGGATGCTCGCCCATCACCGCGAAAGCTTTCTCTATACGAACTTTGACAAGATCTGCGAGATCATGCGGACCTATGACGTATCGTTCTCATTGGGCGACGGGCTCCGCCCCGGCTCGATCGCCGACGCCAATGACCGTGCGCAATTTGCCGAGCTGGAAACGCTCGGCGAGCTGACAAAAATCGCCTGGGACCATGGCTGTCAGGTGATGATCGAGGGGCCGGGCCATGTGCCGATGCACAAAATCAAGGTCAATATGACCAAGCAGCTCGCCGAATGCGGCGAGGCGCCGTTTTATACGCTCGGGCCCCTCACCACCGACATTGCGCCCGGTTACGATCATATCACGAGCGGTATTGGCGCGGCGATGATCGGCTGGTTCGGCACGGCGATGCTGTGTTATGTAACGCCTAAGGAGCATCTCGGCCTGCCCGACCGCGACGACGTCAAAGTCGGCGTCATCACCTATAAGCTGGCGGCGCATGCCGCGGACTTAGCTAAGGGCCATCCGGCAGCGCAAATGAGGGACGATGCGGTCAGCCGCGCACGCTTCGACTTCCGCTGGGAAGACCAGTTCAACCTGGCGCTCGATCCGGAAACCGCGCGCGACTATCACGACCAGACTTTGCCTAAGGAGGCCCACAAGGTCGCGCATTTTTGTTCCATGTGCGGGCCGAAATTCTGCTCCATGAAGATCACACAGGATGTGCGCGATTATGCGGACGGCTTGAGCGACAACGAGAAGAAAGACCTCGCGGACATGTCGGAAAAAGGCATGAAGGAAATGAGCAAGAAATATAAAGCGATGGGCTCGGCGCTTTATCTGGAGGCCGAGGCGGTGAAGAAGGCGAATGAGGGGTTGTGAGCGTTTAAGGTTTTGAGGAAAGAGTTCGTTAATGTATTCTGTGATGTAATGAGATAGTGAGTGGAATATTTGCAAAGACACTTTATCTATTGGCATTTATTTGCGGTGCCATCATCGCAATGGCAAGCATTACGGCCTATTTTTTAAGGTCAGGGTCAAACGGTATTCATTATGACGGATTTGGGCGTCGGCTGTATGACGCTCCATTTTCTTCGTACACTAGCGTGACAGAATGGGCTGGATTGTGGTGGTCGCTTTTGGATGCCGGGCTATTCTGGCTTAGCTGTGGATTGGTTTACGGTCTCGTAAATAAGGCAAAATCGCTCTCCACAAAGTAGCGATTCCCTACCCCCTCCGCCAGCTTCGCTGACACCTCCCCCGTGATCGGGGGAGGAATTACGTTGAGCTTGGCGCACCCTTTCTTCCCCCGTTTACGGGGGATGTGGCCGCGAAGCGGTCGAAGGGGGGCTACGATATTTCATTGCTTGCGGAGTTTTCGATTTCTAGCGCGCGAACGGAATTCCCTGCGGCATCTAGAATCATTTCTAGCACGTCGTCGATATTGTCGTAGACTTCATTGTTCCAGAAACGGACCACGGTCCACCCTTGGCTTTCCATGAAATTGTTGCGTTGTTCATCGCGGTTCGGCATGCCGCCAACAGCGTGTTGATCCCCGTCCAGCTCGATGACCAGCTTTGCTTCAATACACACAAAGTCCGCGATATAGGGAGCGATTGTATGTTGCCGGCGGAAGCGAAATCCGCCCAATTGTTTGCGGCGAATGAAACACCAGAGCCGTTGTTCTGCTGACGGCATATCTTTGCGGAGTTTGCGGGCATTGGGGTGAGGTTTTCGGATCGGCATGTATTGCACCATACCCCCTCCGTCACTTCGTGACACCTCCCCCGTTTTACGGGGGAGGAATAGGCCGGGCACGTGATAACTTCGTTCCTCCCCCATTCATGGGGGGAAGTGGCCGCGAAGCGGTCGATGAGGGCTGCTATCGGATAGCCCCTCCTTGCCCCTCCCAACGAACCCGCTTACCGCCTGTCCATCAACTAAAAGGACCCCGCCATGGCGATTGCGCTTCTTTCCGTCGGTGTTTTGGGATTGCTGGTTTTCCTTCTCGGCGCGAATGTTTCGAGGCTGCGGCGCTCTGTCACCGTCACGCAGCATGAGGCGGAAGCTGATCCGACAAGTGCTTTGCGCCGGGCGATCCGCGCTCATGGCAATTGCATTGAATATGTGCCGATGCTGTCGATCATGATCCTTGCATTGGGCTTGCGGCTCCCACTGCTGCCGGGATGGATCGCCGCGCTGATGATTGCCGCGGTGGCGTCCCGCTACATTCATGCATTCGGCATACTAACCGGCGGCAGCGTGCATGAGGCGAACGCTCTGAAAAAAATCGGCGCCGCCGGCACTTATCTTACGGGCGCGCTGCTCTCGGTTGTTCTTATCATCCGGGCGATTGCGTTGTTTTAGGGCGCTGGTCCGGGATCTGTTGCGTTAGGGTCCGCATTTGCCGATAGCGATCCCGTGCTAGCAGTGCATCACTGCGTGCTGCACAGCACACGGGATGACGAGCATGGATAAGAGGGAGGCCGCGCCGGAGAAAACCGCATAAATCCGTACAACTTATTAGAATTCGCAGGTGCAAAAAATACAACCCTGAGAGGGTAGTCTTCCCTAAAACCTATATTTTGTGAAAAGTTATCCTCATCGATTCGGGGCGCCCTATGATGCGTCTCGTTGAAAAAAGTCAGGCTGAAAGGATTGTTATTGTGACGATACGTGCGGTCATCGATCATATGGTGTTACTGGTTGGCGATATCGCGGCCAGCGCCGCCTGGTATGACGCTTTTCTGGGGGTGCTCGGTTTTCGTAAAACCCGCGCGCATGTTTATCTGGGTCCAGATGACTGGGTGGTCGATTTGCGCGAGGCAAGCGACAGCGCGGCGGCTTACGGACGCTACAATGCCGGCCTCAACCATATCGGCCTTCGCGTTGAGGACGCCGATACGGTGTTGGCGGTGCGCGACGCGTTCGCTGCAAAAGGGTTTGAAGTTCCCGAGCCGCAAATTTTCAATGGCAAGACAACCGCGGTGTTTTTCGCCGACCCGGACGGCATGCGCTGGGAAATCAGCCATGAGATCAGCGCGCTGCTGTGACTACGCGCAGATTAAACCCCGTCTTCGCCGCCCGCCCGCAGTCGATATTCCCGACCATGTCGGCGTTAGCGCGCGCGCATGATGCGATTAATTTGGGGCAGGGCTTTCCTGACGAAGACGGCCCGCAAGAAATTCGCGACCTTGCCGCGCGCGCGATCGTGGAGGGGCCGAACCAATATGCGCCGGTCGAAGGCATCGCTGAATTGCGCGAAGCGGTGGCCGCAGACAATAAGCGGTTTTACGGGCTCGATATCGACCCGCAAACGCAAACACTGGTGACATCGGGCGCAACCGAAGCTTTGGCGGCGGCGTTTTTGGGGTTTCTTGAGCCCGGCGACGAGGCGGTGTTGTTGGCGCCGTTTTATGAATGTTACGCGCCGCAAATCGAGGCGGCGGGCGCGTCGATCCGGGTTGTTACGCTTGAGCCGCCTGCATGGCGCCTCGACGCAGAGGCGTTGGAGCGTGCGATCACCGCGAAGACCAAGCTCATCGTCATCAACACGCCGCACAACCCGCTCGGCAAGGTGATGAAGCGCGCTGAGTTGGAGATTGTCGCTGATGCAGCGCGGCGGCACGATCTGATTGTTGTGTGTGACGAAGTCTACGAGCACCTGGTGTTTGACAGTGCGGAACACATTGCGCTCATGACCCTGCCAGACATGTTCGAGCGCGCTATCCGCATCGGCTCGGCGGGCAAGACATTTTCAATGACTGGTTTTCGTATCGGTTATGTGACCGGCCCGGCGGACCTCATCACCGGGGTGATGAAGGCCCATCAACATCTCGCTTATACCTCGCCAGCGCCATTGCAACAGGCGGTCGCGTTCGGGCTGACGCTTGGCGACGCCTATTACGAAAAATTCGTTGCCGACATGCAGGCCAAGCGCGATCTTCTGGCGGAGGGGCTCGGCGCGGCGGGATTTGACGTACTGCCCTGCGCCGGGACCTATTTCATCACCGTCGATATCACGTCTGTAGGCCGTGATGACGACGTCGCGTTTTGCCGCGAGATAACCGAACACGCGAAGGTCGCCGCCGTGCCGCTATCGGCGTTTTACCACCCGTCGGTTAGCGATGCGCCGCGCAATTATGTGCGATTTTGCTTCTGCAAACGGGAGGAAGTTTTGGCCGAGGCGGCGCAGAGGCTGGCGGCGTACTTTAGACAAGGCGGCGAAAGATGAGGCCAACCAAAGCCGCTGTCATTCAGGTCGGCTCAACGCTTTTCGACACCGCGGCAACGCTTGAGAAGTTTGAACGCCTGGCGGGCGAGGCGGCCTCGGCTGGCGCATCGCTGGCGGTTTTCCCCGAAGCATTTATCGGTGGCTACCCCAAGGGCGTACATTTTGGCGCGCCCGTAGGTTCGCGCTCGCCCGAGGGCCGCGACCTCTTTCGCCGTTATTTTGACGGCGCGATTGAGGTTCCCGGTCCGGAAGTCAAACGCATGGGCGAGGTCGCCGGCGATCTGAAACTCGATATTGTCGTCGGTGTGGTCGAGCGCGCACCCACAAGGGAAGGCGGCGGCACGTTATACTGCACGGCGCTGTGTTATAGTGCGGACGGAGCCCTGCTCGGCAAGCGCCGGAAGCTGATGCCGACCGCGGCTGAGCGGGTGATTTGGGGCATGGGCGACGGCTCTACACTGGATGCGTTTGATGCGCATGCCGGGCGGATCGGCGCCGTGATTTGCTGGGAGAATTTCATGCCGATGACGCGTATGAGCCAATATGCGCAAGGCGTTGAGATTTACTGTGCGCCAACGGTTGACGATCGCGAGGCCTGGACGTCGTTGATGCGCGTTGTCGCGCTGGAAGGGCGCTGTTTTGTGTTGTCTGCCAACCAATTCATGAAGCGCAGCGATGCGCCTGCTGATTTCCGGCCCATACAAGGCGACGACCCGGACGCTATTTTAATCAATGGCGGCAGCGTCATTTTCTCGCCGCTCGGCGAGGTCTTGGCCGGGCCGGTCTTTGGAGAAGAGACGGTTTTGTTTGCGGATTTAAACCCTGAGGAGATTGCTCGCGGAAAAATGGATTTCGACGTCGCCGGGCATTATGCGCGACCGGATGTTTTTACACTTGAGATAGACCGGTCTAAGAAATTGTTAGTTCGTTGAGGGTTGTTGTGTATAGGTAGTATGTACAAAGATTAAAGCTTAAGTTTTGGCGCTTTTTTGCGTATCGGTCCAGTAAGAAACGCATGGGATTTTTGTCTGATCGCAACGGTCGGCATATTTTCGGGCAATTTCCGAAACCTCGTCCATCAAGCCCGCCTCAAGCGTAATCGGGTCGAGGCCGAGCCCCAAAAGCCGCTGGTTTTCGACGTCGAGGTCGTTTTCCGCCGCTTCATTGCGTGGGTTGTTGACATTGGCGATTTCGGCGCCGGTTTTGTCAGCGATCATTTTCGCTAAGTCGCGCACTCGGTGGGTCTCAGTCATCTGATTGAGAATTTGTACACGCTCGCCATGTTGCGGCGGGTTTTCAACGGCCAGCTGGATGCATTTGACCGTATCCTGAATATGGATGAACGCCCGCGTCTGCCCGCCCGTGCCATGCACAGTCATCGGGTGGCCAACGGCGGACTGCATTAAGAAGCGGTTTAAAACCGTGCCATAATCACCGTCATAATCAAAGCGGTTGATCAGCCTTTCGTCTTTGCGGGTCTCGGCGGTTTGTGTGCCCCAGACAATTCCCTGATGAAGATCGGTAACCTTCAGCCCGTCATTTTTGTTATAGAACGCAAACAGGAGCTGATCTTGAGTTTTGGTCATGTGATAAATGGACCCCGGATTTGCAGGGTACAAAATTTCCTGACGAATTTCGCGGCCATCATCGGTCTCGATTTTCACCGGTAGATACCCCTCGGGAATTTTCATGCCCGCGGTGCCGTAGCCATAAACGCCCATGGTGCCGAGATGGACGAGATGAGCGTCGATGCCGGACTCGACTATAGCCGCCAGTACATTGTTGGTGGCGTTGATGTTGTTATCGACCGTATAGCGTTTGTGATAGGAAGATTTCATCGAATAGGGTGCGGCGCGCTGTTCGGCGAAGTGGATAATGGCGTCCGGTTTTTCTTCTTCGAGCAGATGCATTAGCCGCGCATAATTTTTCGCGACATTGATATTTTCAAAATTGATATCTTTTCCGGAGACTTCCTTCCACGCGCCAAGACGCACCGAGATCGGCTTGATCGGCGTTAGCGATTCCACCTCCAGCTCAACATCGATTTTTCGGCGCGACAAATCATCGATAATGGTGACGGTATGGCCAAGATTGGAAAGGTGCAGCGATGTCGGCCAACCGCAAAATCCGTCGCCTCCGATAACCAGGATTTTCATAACCATCTCCATACCGCGCTGTATGATATTAGAGCGCATTCACAAAAAGTGTAAGCGGTTTTTTGGTTCGAATGCGCACCCACCAAAGAATCCAGACCATGTTCTTTGGTTCAATAATGTGTGAACATGGTCTCGATATTTCGGTCCCTCGTTCTCATAGGGCGGGCGAGGCGGGATAGGCAACCCCTGCGGTCAGTGTTTGTTTCGGCGGTAAATTGCGCGGCTTCAGAAAACCGCCGCCGAACCTATTTTCTGCTCAGCGTATCAATGATTTGGCGCAGCCGGACCCTCCAATCCGGCATCGCGACACCGAAATCCCGCTCGATTTTGCCGCAGTTGAGATGAGTGTTAAGCGGGCGCGCAGCAAGCGTCGGGTATTGTGCGGTGGTTACCGGGGTGACGGTTACGGACAGCTCCGCATAGTCAAATATCTTGCCGGCGAAATCCGCCCAGTTGACTGTCGGTGCGCCCTGATAATGGTAAAGCCCGTCGCCGGGCGCGCCGCGATGTTTCTTTGCGGCAATCGCAAGAAGCGTTTTTGCGATGTCACGCGCCGGCGTCGGCCCGCCGATCTGGTCGGCAACAATCCGGAGGCTGTCGCGTTCCGCGCCGAGCCGCATCATGGTCTTGACGAAATTGTCGCCAAACTCCGAAAACACCCAGGAGGTGCGAATCACAATCGCTTGCGGATTTTCAGAAAGCACAAACTGTTCGCCGGCGCGCTTGGTTCGCCCGTAAACGTTAAGCGGGTTGGCGATGTCGGTTTCGGCGTATGGGGTCTCTGATAGACCGTCGAAAACATAATCACTCGACAGATGAATGAATTGCGCGCCTGCGGCAATTGCCGCGCGCGCCATTTCGCCCGGCGCGTTTGCGTTCAATTGCGCTGCGGCGTCTTGTTCTTCTTCGGCCTTATCAACAGCAGTATAGGCGGCGGCGTTTATCACGACATCAGGACTGTGTGCGGCGATGGCAGTTTGCGCCGCACCCTCATGCATCAGGTCGGCTGCGTTACGCCCCAGCGCCACCAAACCGTCGCCGGCTTCTTCTTGCAGGCAACGCGCGACCTGGCCGTTACGCCCGAAGAGAAGAATGCGCATAGTGTCGCCGCCTTTCCAATGGGCCTACTATTTTAGCCCCTGGCGAGCCGTCACATCAAACCCGCGGGCGCGAATTTTCGTCCACCAGTCTTTGTTGTCGAGATACCAGCGCACGGTCTGGCGCATGCCGTCTTCGATCGTGATCGACGGCGCCCAACCGAGATCGCGCTCAATCTTATCACAGTTAATTGCATAGCGGTGATCATGACCCGGACGGTCTTCTACATATTTGATCAGAGTTTCGTGGGGGCCAGCACGTGCTTCCGTCAGCTCTTCATCAAGGATCGCGCATACCATTTTCACCAATTCAAGATTGGTGCGCTCGGCCCGTCCGCCAATGTTATAAGTCTCCCCATGCGCGCCTTGTTGCGCGACCAGCAACAGAGCGTCCGCATGGTCGCTGACATGAAGCCAGTCGCGGACATTGTCGCCCTTGCCATAAACCGGGATATCCTTGCCTTCCAGCGCATTGATAATGACCACCGGAATGAGTTTTTCAGGAAATTGGTGCGAGCCGTAATTATTTGAGCAATTGGTGATGACGACGGGAACGCCAAAGGTTTCCGCCCAGGCGCGCGCCAGCATGTCGGAGGATGCTTTTGCAGCTGAATAGGGTGAGTTTGGATGGTAGGGGGATGTTTCAGTAAATGCGCCGGTCGGCCCCAGTGATCCGTATACTTCGTCGGTCGAAATATGGTGAAAGCGAAATCCTACCGGTGCGGCGCTGTCCTCGATATAGCCTCGCGCCGCTTCCAGCAGGCAATAGGTTCCAATAATGTTGGTGTCGATAAAGGCGCGCGGCCCGTCAATCGAGCGGTCAACATGGGTCTCGGCCGCGAGATGCATCACCGTGTCGGGCCTGAACGCGTCAAGCAGCGCCGCCATCGCCGGTTGGTCGCATATGTCGTTTTGCGCAAACCGGTAGCGCTCATGGCCGGCGACGCTCGCCACATTTTCCGGGTTGGCCGCATAGGTAAGCTTGTCGACATTGAGAACATGGTGGCCGTCGGCAATCGCCTGACGCACTACCGCCGATCCAATAAACCCGGCGCCGCCAGTCACCATTAGTCGCATTGTTTTCTCCAGCCCGCCTAAGCGAAGTAAAGCAATTTTCGCACCAGTATAAAAGGGGTTTGGGTGGCGATGCGAACGAATTTTGTGTCGTCCGCTTTCGCTAAAACTACGGTGAGACAGCCTTCAGTTAGGCCGCCCCGCCGAAGGCGATTGCGAAGCAATTCGCCGCGAGGCAAATGATGGTGGACCTAACCGAACAAACATCGAACCAGTTGTTTGATATTTTGCAGGATTGGGAAGCCTCCTTGAGTGATGTTGCTGACGATTTGGAACCACTACCATAAGCGCAACAGACAATGTCTTGGGGCGATATTTGAAATACGTAAAGGTCATTCTTTCCAACTAATTTACTCATTCACTATTTGAGGCCCTAGGACTTGATTTGGCCCGTTTTTGACATACGCGCTGGGCAATTGAATGGAAGAAATCGGCCTGAAAAGGGACATGGCGCAACAATCCCTTAATCCTTCCGGAAAGCTAAAAATCGAAGCAATGATTGCCCAAAAATGCCTAGTATCCTGGCTAATCCGAAGCTTTAAAGGCATCTGTTCGTAAATTGTCAGGCAACTGATATTTTATGGATTTATTAATTCCACTAAAATGCTGAATTAAGTTGAATTCACGCAGAATATCCCTACTTGTACCAAAGGAACTTTTGCAACGCGCCGTGACGCGCAAATCGCAAGCGAGTTCGCATTTAGCTAAAGCTATACTTTCTATTTGCCCGAAAGGGCGAAGATCAATGACAATTCGATAAATTATCCCGATATGGCATCCGCCATATCGAAATGCATTATTTTAGAAATAGATTCTCCGGATGACCCTCATATCACGTCTGGCGGCAGTGATTGGGAATGCAAACGTCCGTTACGTCGGCGCGGCAATCTATGTGTCGAGACATAAACGTCTAGCTTGGGTTGTGGCCAGCATAGCGTGCGATAGCGACCTAAAGGAGAAGTCGAAACAAACATTATGGTAAAGCCAACAAACCCTCAGCCCTCTAGTAAGTTTTTTCGAGAAATGGAAAAAAAAGCAGCTGTGTCTGACGCCGAAAAAGCCCGTAAAGCGACACTCAAAAAGACCGAGAAGCTAAGAGAGTTGCGCCTCGCAAAAGAAGCCGAAAATCGCGCCGTCGAAGCAGCAAAGCCTGCCAAAAAAACAAAAGCTGTGAAGAAAAAGAAACTGCCAGCGTTCGAGCAAGAGGTTTGACGCTGTTGTCGAGCCCAAAAAATACCCGGCCATTTATCACCATGCTTGAACATTAAGGTCACCATATGCCCGCCGAAAATCAAGCGCACAGGCTCGACGCCAGACCACTGCAAAATGAGAGGTTTTGCCTCATAGAGAAGTGTGTTTGCCCCGATTATTCACATTGGATTGGTAGGGCCTTGTAAGCCGCCATTGCCCGAATTCTGAGGAACTTGAATGACTGTTATCAACCTTGCCGTACCATCGCCCGCGTTGAAGACTCCAACCAGTGCAATCAGGCTTGGAGATTATTCGAATGCACCACAAGTAAGTTCAGGCACTGTTTCAAAACAAATCCCGACGGCAATAGTCTACTGCGAAGCAAATTTCAGCGCTATTGACGGCAAAACCGCAAACGGACTCGTCAGGCAATCGGAGAAGTATCAAATCCTCTCGGTTATCGACAGTCAGAAAGCCGGTCAGGATTCTGGTTTTGTGTTGGACAAAAAACCAAATTCAATTCCGATTGTGCGCAGCCTTGCTGACGCCCTCATGCATGCTGGTGATGTTCCAGATTACTTCATATTCGGCATAGCGCCATCGAGCGGCATGTTGTCAACCCATGAACGCGCCCTTGTGCTGGAAGCCATTGGCTTTGGTATGAACATCGTAAACGGCCTTCATGAATTCTTGAATGACGATCCGGAATTCGTGGCGGCGAGCACCTCAAATGGCGTGGAGCTTATCGATGTCCGCAAGCCACGTGATAAGAAAGATCTTCACCAGTTCAGCGATCGTATCGCAGAGGTGACATGTCCGCGTATCGCCGTGCTCGGCACCGACTGCGCTATCGGCAAGCGCACGACAGCGACAATACTGACCTCAGCTCTCAATGATCGCGGACTAAAAGCCGTATTGGTCGGCACTGGTCAGACGGGCCTAATGCAAGGCGCCCGATATGGTGTGGCGCTGGATGCGGTCCCGTCGCAATTTTGCTCTGGTGAAATGGAAGCTGCTGTTGTTAAAGCATTTGAAGGTGAAGACCCCGACATCATCGTTGTCGAGGGACAGGGCGCGTTAAGTCACCCTGCTTATTCGACGTCATCCTTCATCCTGCGAGGCAGCCGGCCTCAAGCCGTCATTCTTCAGCATGCGCCTCGTCGTGCTCATCGTTGCGACTTTGAACAGATGGCGATGCCGACGCCAGCCAGTGAGATTAATCTTATCGAGGTTTTTGGCGATACGAAGGTCATTGGCCTGACAATCAACCATGAAAATATGACGGGCGATGATGTCGATAAGGCCATCACGCTGTTTGAGACCGAACTGGGCGTGCCCGTTACCGACGCGCTGACGAAACCTTCAGAACGCCTTGTGCAGATGGTCTTTGCGGCGTTTCCAGATCTAGAGCGGAAATTGATCGCTACCACCCAGTGACCTTACCGAGACTGGCGATCAACCTCGGTAAAATTGAACACAATACCCGCACGCTGGTTACGCGGTTAGCGCGGTCCGGCATCAGCGTTATGGGCGTCACGAAAGCGGTTCTAGGAGACCCTGAAATCGCTTCTGCATTGCTTGGCTCCGGCATCAGCGGGCTCGGCGATTCTCATATTGAAAACATCGAAAGAATGCGACGCGCAGGCATCCAATCCGAGATAACGCTTATTCGCACGCCAATGTTGAGCCAGATAGACCGTGTTGTTCGGCATGCCGATGTGAGCTTCAATACGGAACTTGATGTTATCGCCGCACTTTCATCCGCCGCAAAAAAAGCAAATAGGATGCATGGCATCGTGCTGATGGTAGAGCTTGGAGACCTTCGCGAAGGCATAATGCCTGACGATATTCTGAAAACTGTTGAGGCGACGCTGGGTCTACCGAATATCATATTCCAAGGCATTGGCGCCAACCTCGCTTGTCTCAGCGGCATCTCGCCGGGGGACGCAAATATGGGCGCGTTGTCGGAGCTTGCCGACTCAATTGATGCGAAATTCGGCCCGATCACCGACATTGTCTCCGGCGGCAATTCCGCCAACATTGAATGGGCGTTGAGCGGCGCCGATACGGGGCGGATCAATAATCTCCGTTTGGGAGAAGCTATCCTGTTCGGACGCGAGGCGCTTTATCGCCAGCCAATTGATGGCCTCCATCAGGATGCGATAACACTTGTCGCTGAGGTGATAGAGGCGAAGACAAAACCGTCACTGCCTTGGGGCGTGATCGCGCAAAACGCTTTTGGTGAAATAAAACAATCTTCGGATAGCGGCCCGACTTCGCGCGCGATTGCGGCCATCGGGCGTCAGGACATCGATCCCGCTGGCATCAGTCCGCCGCCCGGATTCAAAATCATCGGAACCAGCAGTGACCACCTGGTCTTGGATGTGGGCAGCGATAATGTCTGCGTCGGCGACGAGATTACATTTCAGATAGACTACAGCGCTTTTTTGCGAGCCATGACCTCGCCCTTTGTTGGCCAAGTTATGGAGTCCCAAGCAAACGACGTGTATTCAAAGCAATAAGCGTCGGTGGCATTCGTGTTATAAAAAGCGAATCGTGCTCAGTACAAATTTTGACTTAGTTATTCACAAGACTTCTGAATTTTTTAACTTACCACCCCAACTCACGATATGGCTCGTGTTATACTAAACTGCCGTTTCCATAAGAGCGTGGTGGAGCTAGGCGGAATCGAACCGCCGACCTCTTGCATGCCATGCAAGCGCTCTCCCAACTGAGCTATAGCCCCGATGCTTTGACACGCCGGAAAGGGACCAGCGGTAAACAAAAAATCTGACGCAGACGGAAGATGGAAACTAGCTGTCCGGCGCCAATCACACAAGCGCCGTCTTAGTCGCTGTCGTCGGTGGGTTTGATGATGGAGGCGGCTACGTCATCATCATCATCATCGGCGACTAGAAGACCGCTTTCGTCGGCCTCATCGTCATCGTCAACATCGACGGTGATGCCTTCGATTTCACTCAATTCGTCATCATCGTCGTCGTCGTCATTATCATCACCATCAAGCCCGGGCCGGCGGTTGGACTTAGCGTCTTTCTTTTCGCTATCGGCTTTTTCGAGCGTGGTTTCCTGCGCCGGTTTTGCGGCTTCTTGTTTTGGTTTGACTTCGCCGGTTTCTTCAGCGCGCGTTTTGCGCGGCTTCAGGAGGGATTCGGGAACGAAATCATGGTCGCATTTCGGACAATGCGCCGGTTCTTTACCGAGGTCGTAAAATCGCGCGCCGCATTCCGGGCAATTGCGCTTAACGCCAAGTTCTGGTTTGCTCATGAGTGTCGCCGGTTCTGGTTGTAACTTGAAAAAAGGCGGATCGTGTTGCCACGGGGCGAGGCCGCTGTCAAAAGGAATGCGGTCTGAAATACTATAAAAGTTCAAGAAATTGGATATCTGATGGCGGCGCAAGGCGGCGGGGCGATATCGAGGAAGGCAGGCGCGCTCTCCGGCGCGGTCCCGGCCCCGGGCGACAAGTCAATTTCCCATCGCGCCCTGATCTTCGGCGCACTGGCGCGCGGGACCAGCCGTATTACCGGGTTGTTGGAAGGCGATGATGTGCTGCGCACAGCCGCGGCCATGCGCGCTCTTGGCGCGGAAGTGGAGCGTTCCGGCGGCGCCTGGCGGGTGGTTGGTGCGCCTTGGCGGACGCCGGATCAGGCGCTTTATTTTGCCAATTCCGGCACTGGCGCACGGCTGGTGATGGGCGCGGTCGCTGGCGCCGGCATTGGCGCTGCCTTTGCGGGCGATGCCTCATTATGTGGCCGCCCCATGGGCCGAGTGCTTGAGCCCCTGGGGATGATGGGCGTCGTCGCCAAATCCCATGGCGGCCGGTTGCCGGTTGAGATATTGGCGGGCGCCAATCTCACCGCCATTAAATGCGTGCTCGCCAAGCCGTCGGCGCAGGTCAAGTCCGCGATCCTTCTCGCCGCGCTCGGCGTCGAGGGGGAGACGCAGATCCATGAGCCGGTGCTGTGCCGCGATCACACGGAGCGCATGCTTGCCGCTTTTGGCGTTGAGCTAGGTTTAAAAGGCGATGGCGAGAGCGGGCGTTTTTTGTCGCTTGCCGGCGGCCAGACATTAAAGCCCACCGATGTCAGCGTTCCGGGGGATCCATCTTCAGCCGCGTTCCTGGCGGCGGCGGCGTTAATCACGCCCGGTTCGGAAATCACCATTACCAATGTTTTGGTCAATCCGTTACGCGCCGGGTTCTACGAAACGGTGCGTGAGATGGGCGGTGACATCTCTATTGAAAATCAACGCACTGAAAATGGCGAGCCGGTTGCGGACATTCGTGCACGGCATAGCGTTCTTCACGGTATTGAAACGCCTGCCGCGCGCGCGCCGTCGATGATCGATGAATATCCTATCCTTGCCATTGTCGCTGCTTATGCTCATGGCGAGACGATGATGCGTGGTCTGGAAGAGTTGCGGGTCAAGGAAAGCGACCGGATTGCATCCGTCGAAGCCGGCCTTGGCGCCTGCGGCGTTGATGTGGCGAGCGGAGAGGATTGGCTGCGGGTGCGCGGGCAAGGTCAGGCGCCAAAGGGCGGCGCGCGGGTGAAAACCAATCACGATCATCGTATTGCCATGAGCTTTTTAACCATGGGGTTAGCGAGCGCTGAGCCGGTAGAAATTGACGATGCATCGATGATCGCAACAAGTTTCCCGCAGTTCTTTCATATTATGAGCCGGTTAGGCGGTGAAATTGTTGCGCGCCAGTAAGCATATTGTAATCGCATCTTGCTATTTTGGCGCGCCTGCGGATAAGTCAATCCCCGATGGGAAAGTCGGAAAATTCTTCACCTATGCCAACCTCAATGGTGGTCGCGCTTGATGGGCCTGCCGCATCGGGAAAGGGCACGCTCGCCCGCCTGATTTCCGACCAATATACTTTTGCACATCTCGATACCGGCACGCTCTATCGAGGCGTTGCCTGGTTGGTCTTGGAGGCCGGCGACGACCCGATGGACCACGACGTTGCCGCTGCTGCTGCGCTTGATTATGCGGTTGAGAAAATCGCCGGCGCGGATATCCGAACCAGTGAGGTTGGCGCTGCGGCCAGCGTGGTCGCGGCTAATGCCGAGGTTCGCGCCGCGTTGTTGGATTTTCAGCGCCGCTTTGCCGGCTGCCCGCCTAACCGGGTTGGCGGGGCAGTGCTTGACGGGCGCGATATCGGCACTGTGGTCTGTCCGGATGCAACGGTGAAATTTTTCGTCACCGCAAGCCCTAGGGTGCGCGCCCACCGGCGCTGGCTGGAACTGGCGCCGGCCCGGCCAGAGCTCACGGAAGCGGATGTTTACAAGGATTTACTGGAGCGCGACGAACGCGACGCCGCCCGCGATAATGCACCCATGACGGCTGCCGACGATGCGGAGTTGCTAGACACCACTCATTTGTCTATAGACGCGGCCTTCGCGGCGGCGCGCCGCGTGATTGACGGCGTTTTCCGACGCTGTGGCTGAATTTCAGTCCGGCGGCGGCCTTTGGTTTTAGAAAACGTGTTTTTGTGCCCGTCTATCCGGACCCTGCGCCGCTATTTTTGAAACTCGGCTCATTTGTCCGACAGGCCTTGAACCATCGGAAAGACCGCCGGAGCAACCGGTAGGCAGGAAAGCTGAACTGAATTGGAGACTGTAACCAAGTGTCTGCTACTGAAACCCTTAACCCGTCCCGCGACGATTTCGCGGAAATGCTCGAAGCATCCTTAGTTGGCCGTCAGGATTTTGAAGAAACGGTCGTCAAAGGCATCGTCACCGCCATCGAAAAAGATATCGCGGTGATCGATGTAGGCCTCAAAACTGAAGGCCGTGTTTCTCTTAAAGAATTCTCGCTACCCGGCAAACCCGCCGACCTCAAAGTCGGCGATGAAGTCGAGGTTTATGTTGAGCGCGTAGAAAACGCGATGGGCGAGGCTGTTATCAGCCGCGAAAAAGCACGGCGCGAAGAAGCCTGGGATCGGCTTGAGAAAGTCTTTGCTGACGGCGAGCGCGTTGAAGGCGAAATCTTTAACCGCGTCAAAGGCGGCTTTACGGTCGATCTTGGCGGCGCCGTGGCCTTCTTGCCGGGAAGCCAGGTTGATATTCGCCCGGTGCGCGAT
>JAJFFX010000090.1 GCA_021776455.1 Hyphococcus sp.
GGAAACCGCCTTAACCAAAGCTTAAGGATTGTCCATTGAGCGGGCAAGCGCGGCGCGAAAGGCCTCCAGCGGCGGCGCATAGAACGCCTCCACCAGTTTTAACACCTCAGCTGGCGCTTTGTCGGGCGAGCCGGCCTCAAACGGCGGGGCGGGATCATATTCGATGCCTAGCTGCAAACCGGCGGCAAACCCCTCGCCGGCAATTTCCGCCGCCAGGGTGAACGCAAAATCTATCCCCGCGGTGACGCCGCCGCCGGTAAAAATATTACCGTCGCGCACCACCCGCTCGCGCACCGGAATGGCGCCAACCTCTTCCAACGCAGAGTGAAACGCCCAATGCGTCGTCGCGCGCTTGCCCTCAAGCAGGCCCGCCGCGCCCAGCACAAAAGCGCCAGTGCAGACGGAAGTGACGTATTTCGCCCGCGCACCTTCACGCTTAACGAAGTCCATCAACGTCGTGTCATTGATCGCATTATCAACGCCAAAGCCGCCGGGAATGCACAACACGTCAGCCGGGGGGCAATCTGCAAAAGTAATGGTCGGCGGAATTGTTAGCACCGCATCAGTACTCACAGGCTCAAGAGTTTTCGCGGCGAGATGGACGTTCGCGCCCGGCAGACGCGACAAAACCTGCAACGGCCCGGTAAAATCGAGCTGGGTAAGGTTCGGGTACAAAACGAAGACGACGTTAAGATTTTCTGCCATGATTTCTCCTCATCGCCGCCAGCCGGCGACTATTTCCATAACATCAACCGGGTCGGCGCCGGTTTTTGCGATCCACACCGGCGACGGCCCGCGCCAGCGATGGGCGCCGATATCGACATTGCCGGTTTTACGAAACGTGACGCCTTCCGCCAATAATCGCTCGCGATGCTCGCCGGCGGAGGCGCGCGATGCAATCGCGCCTGCCGCATTGACAATCCGATGCCACGGCGTTTTCGATCCGCCAGGAAGATGTGACAGCGCTCGCCCCACCATTCGCGCCGTCACCCCCGGCAGGAGGCTCGCAATCATCCCGTAACTTGCAACCTGGCGCTTGGGCACCTCTTTGATGAGCGCATAGATAAGCTTGTAATCATAGGTCACAAGCCGGCCTTTCGAGGCGGCGCCCGCAAGATCAAAGTTCCTTGATCCAGACCTCAACCGGGCCTTTCAGGAGAATGGTCATGGGATTACCCTTGCGATCCACCGCCTTGCCGGCGGGCACGCGAATCCAACCCTCCGATATGCAATATTCTTCGACGTTGGTTTTCTCCTCGCCCTTGAAGCGCACGCCGATGCCATTCTCAAGCAGCGCCTCATCATAATAAGGGCTCTTCGGATTAACGCTTAAGCGATCTGGAAGGGTATCTGTCATGACACAGGTCTTAGCGCGAGCGCCGACGCGGACTCAAGCAGATTGTGCAAGGTCTGGTCGGATGCTGCTACGCCATCCTTACGCCACCTCAAACAATCCCGCCGCGCCCATGCCGCCGCCGATGCACATGGTGCAGACGACATATTTTACGCCGCGGCGTTTGCCTTCGATCAGTGCATGGCCAACCATGCGCGCGCCGGACATGCCGTAGGGGTGCCCAATCGAAATCGCACCGCCATTGACGTTTAAAATGTCATCGGGAATGCCAAGCTTGTCGCGGCAATAAAGCACCTGCACCGCGAAGGCTTCATTCAATTCCCACAGGCCGATGTCGTCCATTTTCAGCCCGTTTTTCTCAAGCAGTTTCGGCACGGCGAAGACCGGACCGATGCCCATCTCGTCCGGGTTGGTGCCGGCGACCGCCATGCCACGATAAATCCCGAGCGGGGAAAGGCCGCGCCGTTCGGCTTCCTTCGCTTCCATCACCACCGTTGCGCTCGCGCCGTCGGAAAGCTGCGAGGCGTTGCCGGCGGTGATGTTTTTACCTTCCTTGACGACCTGCCCGCCAGGGAAAACCAGCTTCAACCCGGAAAGGCCTTCAAGCGTTGTCTCCGGGCGGTTGCCTTCGTCTTTTTCAAGCGTCGTTTCAACATCAGAAACCTCACCGGTCTCCTTGTTTTTAAATTTCATCACCGAGGGCATGGCGACAATTTCATCGTCGAACTTGCCCGCCTGTTGCGCTGCATGAGTGCGCTGTTGCGACTGTAATGAATATTCGTCCTGGGCGGCGCGCGAAATATCGTAGCGCTCAGAGACAACTTCCGCCGTTTCAATCATCTGCATATAGGTCGATGGCAGGTTTTCCAATAGCCATGGGTCGGGCCGGACAAACATGTCGCTAGTCTGGTTGGTGGAAATCGATTCAACGCCGGCGCCAATGGCGACACTCATATTGTCGCTCACCACCTGTTTGGCCGCGGTCGCAATCGCCATCATCCCCGACGCACACTGACGGTCGACCGACATGCCCGGCACGCTCACCGGAAATCCGGCACGCAACGCGGACTGGCGCGCAACATTTTGAAATGCTGTGCCCTGTTGCAAGGCGCAGCCCATGATCACGTCTTCAATCTCTGCAAAATCAACCTTGGCGCGTTCTGCGGCATGTTTGATGGCATGGGCGCCAAGCGCCGGCGCGGTCGCAGCGTTAAAAGCGCCGCGATAGGCTTTGCCAATCGGCGTGCGGGCGGTCGAAACGATAACAGCTTGTCTCATGGGATAATCCTTTTCTCGAGCTTATTTTGCGCTGGCGTGGGCTTGCGCTTTGGCCAGGAAATTCATGTTCGGCCCGGCGCTGTTTTCATAATAA
>JAJFFX010000010.1 GCA_021776455.1 Hyphococcus sp.
AGGAGCGCAATAGCGGCGATCCGCTGGCCGGCGAGCCCTCAATCAGCATCCGCCGGATACGCTCATGAACATCACCCACTGGATTAACCTGTTGTGCGCCAACTATCGGCTGCTGCGCCGGCTGAGAGGGCGCGGCGGCAGGCTGTTGAGCTACCGGCCGGCTGGTCAAAACCGGCGCCCGGCCTATGCTCGCAGCGGGTGTAGCGGTCTGTAGCGCGTTCATCACTAGCGGCTCGCGCCACGGTTTGGAGACCGCGCCGGTGTTGATTTTCACTTGCGGGCGGTTTTCGTTCTCTTCGACATCGATGCCGGTGGCGACCACCGAGACGCGTACGCGCCCTTCAAGATCCTGATTGAAGGTCGAGCCGACAATGATATTGGCGTCGGGATCAACCTCCGCGCGGATGCGGTTTGCCGCTTCATCAACTTCAAACAGCGTCATGTCCATCGAACCGGTGATGTTGATCAACACGCCGCGCGCGCCCTTCATGGACTGCTCGTCAAGCAGCGGGTTCGAGATCGCTGCTTCCGCGGCCTGGATTGCGCGTTTTTCGCCTTCCGCCTCGCCAGTGCCCATCATCGCCTTGCCCATCTCGCTCATCACGGTGCGGACATCGGCAAAGTCGAGATTGATGAGGCCGGGCATCACCATCAGATCGGTAATGCCGCGCACGCCGGAATGGAGCACCTGGTCCGCCATCGCAAAGGCTTCGTGAAAAGTGGTGCGTTCGTTAGCAATCGAAAACAGGTTTTGGTTGGGAATGATCAGCAGTGTGTCGACATGCTTGTGCAGCTCTTCAATGCCGGCATTGGCGATGCGCATGCGCCGCGCGCCTTCAAAGTGAAACGGCTTGGTGACGACGCCGACGGTGAGGATGTCGCGCTCTTTTGCCGCCTTGGCGATGACGGGCGCCGCGCCCGTGCCGGTGCCGCCGCCCATCCCGGCGGTCACGAAAATCATGTGCGCATTGCCGACATGCTCAAGGATTTCGTCAAGGGATTCTTCCGCCGCCGCGCGGCCAATATCAGGAACCGATCCCGCGCCCAGCCCTTGCGTCGTCTTCACGCCCAGCTGGATTTTCTTTTCCGCCATGGCCAGACCGACTGCTTGCGCATCGGTGTTGGCGACCACAAACTCGACGCCCTCAAGCTGGCTTTCGATCATATTATTGACCGCATTGCCGCCAGCGCCGCCGACGCCAATGACTGAAATCCGGGGTTTTAACTCTGTAAGTTCAGGCACGCTTAGATTTAACGGCATCGGCTGCTCCGGTTTAGAACAAGGTTTTGGGGTCCGCCCTCATGGTTACCCCATCGTTAAAGATTCGTTCAGAACCCTTACCAAATGATTAACGCCTTATTAACGACGCCTAAAATTTTTGACGGAGCCACGCTTCGACGCCACCCAAAAATGCTGATTGAGACAATCCATGAGGTGATTGGCCGGCGACGCCAAGAGCAAACTGGTCACCGCCTGCAGAATTTATGTAACATTGAATGACGCCGGCGCAGACAGCAAAGCCGGGCGCCGCAGCCGCATCCGGCGCGCCGGGAATGGCTATCGGGCGTCCCAGCCGGGCTTTCATCGACAGGACTTTTTCAGCGATCTCACGGGCGCCGACCAGCAGCCCGCCGCCGCCGGTAACGACTGCGCGGCGCAGACCGGTGCGATGGAGCGGGTCACTGGACTGCCGCGCCAGCACCAGTTCGAAAATTTCTTCCATACGCGGAATAATCACCTCGCAAAGATCAGCGCGCGAGGCGCGCGCATGGTCGCTGCCGGGTCCGAGCTGCGGGAAATCAACCAAGCGGTGTTCATCACCGGGACCGATAAGGGCGGCGCCATATAAGGTCTTGATACGCTCGGCCTGGCCCAGAGGCGTGTTAAAAATCTGTGCGATATCTTTAGTGATGTGACCGCCGCCAACGCCAACGCCGCCGCAATCAACCAGCGCGCCATTGTCATACACCGCATAACCGGTCGACTGGCCGCCAATATCAATAAGGATAACGCCAAGGTCTTTTTCGTCTTCAATCAACGTTGCTTCCGCCGCAGCGGCGGGAGCGGCGACAAACTCATCCGGCGTCAGGCTGCAACGCTCGACCAGGGTTGAAAGATTATCAAGCGTGCTCTGGGGCGCGGCGACGCCAAGCATTTCCGTTGACAGCATAGCCCCATTGAGCCCGGCGGGATGATTGAAAACTTCCTCGCCGTCGAGCCGGTAGGCGGTTGCAACCGCATGCAACGCTCTGCATTCCGGCGGTGCGGTAAGGCGCGCGCCCTCTTGTAGGCAATCTTCAATATCTTCTTGGGTCACCACGCCATCAGCAATATCAAGATCGACGCCGATGCGCCGCGTGTGCAGCATCTTGCCGGGAACGGCCACCAGAACCCGGTCGATGCGTATATTCGCCATCCGTTCAGCGGCGGCGACAGCTTTTCGGATATTGGCTTCGAGCTGTTCTGGACAGGCGGCTTCACGCTGCTTGACCGCCGCGCCATGACAACCAACACCGATGATTTCCGCCTGCGGCGGCAAATCCGGCTCATGCGCAACGCGGGCGATGAAGCAGGCGATTTTTGACGCACCGATATCAAGCGCTGCAATCGTGTACTGATCTTTACGGCGGCGGTGTGCCATGGGCGCTAAGGTCTTTCTTCAATTCAAGCATCAGTTAGAGCGGGTCTTCCCCCGGCAACGGTTTCTCATTGGCGTCTTTCTCGCGATAAACCAACTGGTCAGGATCGCGCAGATCGATATAGTCGAGCGACAGGTCAAGCACGCCGTAGGCGTTTTGCAGCGTAGCAAGATCGCGCACCGCCGCTTCATAACCGGCTTCGGGAAATTTAATATCGGCGCCGGATTTCAATCTCACGTTCCATCGCCGATCGCCGACGCGGATCAGCGCCGCCGCCCGCCCCCACAATACCGTCTCGCCGCGCAACGCCCGCAACATACCCGCCGCAGAGGCCGGCGCGCCGGCACCGACAATCAACGGCAGGTTGGAATATTCATAAGCGTCAACTTCGCGAATAACCGCGCCGTCCTCGTCAATCAGATGCATCGCGCCTGCCAGCTGCCACACCGCCGCCGCCTCGCGCTCGCGCACCGAGACATGAACTGTATCCGGCCACAGACGCGACACCGCCGCTGTACGCACCCAGCCCAATTCTTCCACGCGCGCGCGCGCCGCATAGGGGTCGAACTGCAACAACGACGAGCCGATCACCGGGCCGAGCGCGGTTAAGATTTCCGCTTCATTAGCGTTTTCAAACCCCTTCGCGGTGATGCGGCGCACTTCAAAACCGGCAGCGATTGCGGCGCGGTCAACCTGCGCGCCCACGCGCTCGCCCATCAGCCCGACATACCCGCCGGACCACAACATCACCGTGCCGATCAAACCGACAACCGTCAGCCCGGCAGCGGCGGCAATGGTGTAACGCGAGAGGAAATCGCCGGCGCTTTCATAAAACCGCGACGCCAGGCTTGCCTTGGGTTTGGCCTTGGCTCTGGTTTTTGTTGCTTTTTTCTTGCGCGGACGCGCGGTTTTTTTCTTTACCTTGGGCATGAGGCGTCTTCCGTCATCCAGGCGCAAAGGTCGGGAAAGGAAATACCCTGCGTCGCCGCCTGCTCCGGCGCCAGCGAGGTTGCCGTCAGGCCCGGCTGGGTATTCACCTCAAGGCAGAACAACTGCTCGCCATCGGCGGTCTCGTCATAGCGGAAGTCCGCGCGCGAAAGCCCCCGGCACCCGAGCGATTGGTGCGCCCGCAAGGCAAGGTCAAGACAGCGCTCGGTGACCGCGTCAGGCAAGTCCGCCGGCAAGACATGCTTCGAGCCGCCATCGGCATATTTGGCTTCGTAGTCATAAAAGACCAGCGATGTGGTAATTTCCGTCACGCAGAGCGCGCGATCGCCCAGCACCGCAACAGTCAATTCCCGGCCGGGAATGAATTTTTCAACCAGCACATCATCGCCCAGCGTCCATTCTTTACTGGTAAGCTCCGCTGGCGGCCGGTTGTCGCCGGCGCGAACAATATAAACACCGACGGAAGAGCCTTGCGCGTTTGGCTTAATCACATAAGGCGGCGCCATCACATGACCGCCCGCCGCCTCTGCACGCGTAACGATACGGCCCGGCGGCGACGGGATACCGCTATCTTCAAACACCGCCTTGGCGCGCTGCTTGTCCATCGCCAGGGCCGAGGCGAGCACGCCGGAATGCGTATAGGGAATACCCAGCACCTCAAGCAGCCCCTGAACGCAACCATCCTCGCCCCACTGACCATGCAGCGCATTAAAGACGGCGTCGGGTTTTGCTTCCGCCAAACGCGCCGCAAGGTCGCGCCCGACATCGATTTCAATCGCCTCGTAACCGGCTTGCGTCAGCGCAGCAGCCGCCGCCGCTCCAGAGTTAAGAGACACATCCCGCTCGGGCGACCAGCCGCCTTTCAAGATTGCGATGCGATTATACTTTTTACTCATCCGCTTCCGCCGCCTCGCCTATACGCCTAATCTCCCAGCGTAGTTTCACACCTGTTTCCCGCTCAACGTCAGTACGGAGCGATTCAACCAGTGTCTCAATATCTCCAGCCGTCGCCTCGCCGCGATTGATCATAAAATTACAATGTTGCTCCGAGACCTGCGCATCACCAACGATGCGGCCGCGGCCGCCTATTTCATCGATGAGCTGCCATGATTTGCACCCGGCCGAAAGGCTAAGGTCGGGATTGGCAAAGGTCGAACCGCCGGTGCGCTCGCGGATCGGCTGGGTCGCCTCGCGCCGCGTCATGATGTCGGTCATGCGCGCCTCAATGGCGGCGGGGTCATCGGTGCGGCCCTTGAACAATGCGCTGGTAAAAATCAGCCCATCGTCGGCGCCGCAATGGCGATAGGAAAATTTCATGTCGGCGGCAGAAAGGAGATGGCGCGTGCCCGTCCGGTCATAGGCGACCGCCTCAACCAGAACGTCCTTGGTCTCGCCGCCATAGGCGCCGGCATTCATCGCCAGCGCACCGCCAATGGTTCCGGGAACCCCGCGATAAAATTCAAGACCGGCAATCCCCGCCGCGCCGGCGCGTTTTGCAACCTGCGCATCGAGCGCCGCCGCGCCTGCACGCACCCGTACGCCGTCGGTCTCAATTTTTCCGAACGCCGCGCCGAGACGGACAACCACGCCGCGCAGGCCGCCATCGCGCACCAGAAGGTTAGAGCCGACGCCGACCGGATAGGCTGAAATACCCGTATCGAGATTTTTTAAAAACTCTACCAGATCATCCTCATCCGCCGGCGAAAACAAAACATCCGCCGGGCCGCCAACCCGTAACCAGGTAAGCGACGCCATGTCGGCATTCTCGACATATTTGCCGCGGACGGTTGGAAGGTCTGCGGATTTGATGCGCCTCTCAACCATCACAACCCTCATCCTGAGGTGCTTGCCGTAGGCAAGCCTCGAAGGATCTGACACAAGCGCAGCGCCTGCCGTCACCCTTCGAGGCTTTTGCTTTGCAAAAGCACCTCAGGATGAGGGTTGTGGGTTGTAGGCGAAGGACCATTCTACGCATCCAACTTCGCCAACGCACCCGCCAGCGCATTCGCATGCTTTGTAATATCCCCAGCGCCAAGGCAGATGACGTAGTCGCCGGGCTCAGCAATCTCTGCGACAAGCTTCGGCAAATCTTTAAACCCCGCCAGCGCGCGCGCATCACGATGGCCGTGGGATTTTAGCCCGGCGACCAGCGCGTCACGGTCGACGCCTTCAATCGGCGTCTCGCCGGCGGCGTAAACATCCGTAACAAGAGCAATATCCGCCTCGTTGAGACAACCGCAGAAATCATCAAAGAGGTCATGGAGCCGCGAGTAGCGGTGCGGCTGGACAACGGCAATCACCTTACCGCTCGCCACCTCGCGCGCGGCGCGCAACACGGCGGCGATTTCCACCGGATGGTGGCCATAATCATCGATAATTTTAACGCCGTTCCATTCACCCGCATGGGTAAAGCGCCGTTTAACGCCGGCAAAACCTGCAAAGCCCGACTTGATGACGGCGTCGCTGGCGCCGAGGCGCTTGGCGATGATCGCCGCCGGAAGAGCGTTCAAAACATTATGGACGCCGAGCATTGGCAAAATCACTTTCTCAATCCGGCCCACTTCCTTGCCGCGCTCGCGGAAAACAATGTCGTAGATTGAGGCGGCTTCTGTGAAACTGATATTCTCGGCGCGCACATCGGCTTGCGGATTGGCGCCGTAAGTAATCAACCGACGGTCGGTGACGCGCCCGACCAGCGCCTGGACTTCCGGATGGTCGAGGCAGACGATGCCAAATCCATAAAACGGCGTGTTCTCGATAAAGGTGTCAAACGCATCACGGAGGTTTTCAAACCCGCCCCAATGGTCGAGATGTTCCGGGTCGATATTGGTGACGACGGCGATAGTCGTTGGTAGGCGGATGAATGTACCGTCGGATTCGTCGGCCTCGACAATCATCCAGTCGCCCTCGCCAAGGCGGGCGTTGGCGCCATAGGCGTTGATGATGCCGCCATTGATGACCGTCGGATCAAGCTTGGCTTCGTCCAGCAACGCGGCGATCATACTTGTGGTTGTGGTTTTACCATGCGTGCCGGCAACCGAGACCGTCCATTTAAGCCGCATCAATTCCGCCAGCATGTCAGCGCGGCGCACCACCGGAATATGACGCGCGCGTGCAGCCGCCGCTTCCGGATTATCGCGGCGGATCGCGGTTGAGATGACCACCGCTTCGGCGCCCTTCACATGGTCCGGCGAATGGCCGATCTCAATCTTGATGCCTTTTTCGCGCAACCGCTGAACATTAGCGCTGTCGGCGACATCGCTGCCGCGCACCTCATAACCGAGATTGTGCATCACCTCGGCAATGCCGCTCATGCCGATGCCGCCAATACCGACAAAATGAACCACGCCGACACCAAAGGGGAGCCGGATTTTAATCTTCGGCGGGTTGAGTTTTGAAAATTTATCTGTCTTCGTCATAATACTCTCACGCCGCTCCGCTTTGTCTCTGCGGAACACTCTCGCATAGATCTTCCACCAGGTCGGCAAGCGCCGCCGCGGCGCCGGACCGCACCCTGCCTTTTGCCGCTTCGGCCATCAAGTGCAACCGCGCTGGCTCGGCAAACAGACCTTCAAGCGCTTTCCTTAAGGTGATTTCATTAAACGTGCTTTCCGGCAAGACAATGGCGGCGCTTGCCCCGGAAATGTCACGCGCCAGAACCTCGGCATTGCCGCTTTGGTGGTCGTCCATGGCGATGGCCAGAGGGACAAGCACCGCGCCGCGGCCGATGGCAGAAAGCTCGGTGACGGTCGAGGCGCCGGCGCGCGAGATGATCAAATGCGCCGCCGCCATGCGGGCGGGCAGGTCTCCAAAAAACGGCGCGATTTCCGCGCGCACGCCCGCCGCCGCATAGCCGGCTTTGATTTGCTCAATATCGTCCTCGCGCGCCTGGTGCACGGCCACGAGGCGCCGGCGCATGTCCTCCGGCAGACCGGCAATCGCCTTGACCGGCGCGGCGGAGAAAATACTGGCGCCCTGGCTGCCGCCGAAAATCAACAGGTTGATGTCACCGTCCGCGCTGATCGGCGCGAAGGCGGTCTCGCTCAGCGCCGCTACCGCATCGCGCACCGGATTGCCAACTTCAACCGCGTGAATGCCGGCGGGCGCCTTCTCAAGCACCGGAAACGCATGCGCGGTAAACGCTGCACGCCTAACCAGCATACGGTTGGCGCGCCCGAGAACGCCGTTTTGTTCGTGCACGCCATAAGGAATCCCGGAGAGCGAGGCTGCTTTCATCGCCGGAAAGGACGGGTAGCCGCCAAAGCCGATGGCCGCGACGGGTTTTAATTTTCGAAACTTACCAAGCGCGGTGAAAACGCCTTGTGCGACGGACATTGCCGCCAATCCCTTCGCCGCCAACCCGCCAACCGATGCGGTGGCGGCAGAAATCTGAAACTTCTCATCAGCGGGAAAGCCTTCTGCATAGCGCGCGCCGCGCGCATCCGTCACCAGCAGCACCTGCCGGCCCCGACGTTTTAACTCCTGCGCTAAGGCCTCAGCCGGAAACATATGCCCGCCGGTGCCGCCGGCGGCGAGCGCAATCGGCCTTGTGTCGCCCGCCACGCTCACGGCATGATGTCCTTGCGCCGCCAAATACCCTGATGGGTGCGCGTCAACGCGATGATGAGGCCCACGGCAAGCCCCGTCGCCAGCAGCGATGAGCCGCCATAGGAAAAGAACGGCAGCGTCATCCCTTTTGTGGGCAGAGAACGCAAAGAAACGCCGATATTAATGATCGCCTGAAAGCCGATCATCGCGGAAAGCCCGCAAACAGCGCATTGCGAAAATATCCCGCGCCGTGTCGCAGCAATCGCAAACGCGCGCGCCACGAATATCGCAAACAGAACGATAATCAATATGCCGATGGCGAGGCCATATTCTTCTGTGGCGGCGGCAAAAATAAAATCCGTATGCGCATCAGGGAGCGCGCCCTTCACCGGCAGCGCATCGCCGCGCCCAAATAGCCCACCATTGACGATCGTCTCGATGGCGGCGTCTTCCTGATAGGTCTCCGTTGCGCCTGGGTTTAAAAATCCGTTAATTCGGGTCGCAACATGGTCGGAGAGGAAATAGCCGGCAGCGAGCGCGCTGGCGCCAACGCCTGCCAGCAGCACAATCCATAACCAGCTCCAACCGGCGATAAAAAACATCACCGCCCACACTGCGGTCACCAACGCCCATTGCCCAAAATCCGGCTGCATTAACAAGAGCGCGGCAAAGATGGCGTAAAGCCCCATGGCGATGGCGCCGCCTGGAAAGCGCGCATCGCGCGCACCTTCCGCAAGCATCCATGCTGCAGCGATAACGAATCCGGGTTTTGCAAATTCCGACGGTTGCAAAGTCGTAACGCCGAGGTCAATCCACCGTGCCGATCCGTTGACGGCGCCGGAAAACAATAATGTCGCCGCCATCAAAACGAGGCCGCCTGCGAATGCCACAATGCCTAGGCGGCGAGCCTGCAATGGAGACAAAAACGATACGCCAAAAATCGCCAGAATCGCCGGGATCATGAAAACTGACTGGCGGATTGGAAAATGAAAGTCGTTTGCAATATTAAGCCGCGCCGCCGCCGCCGGCCCCGCCGCCATCAGAACGATCATGCCGATTAACATGATCGGCGCGAGCACCGCCAGCAAGGTGTGATCAACCGACCACCACCAGCGACCCAAAAGCGAAACATCAGCGCGCGATATTTGTCTCATGCCGCCTCGCCATTTGCGGACGCCAACTCATTGACGAGAGCGCGAAAGGATGATCCGCGTTCGATAAAATTTTTGTACTGATCAAAAGACGCGCAAGCCGGCGACAAAACGATTGTCGGCGCCGGCGCCGCGCTAGCCGCTGCATCAGCATAGGCCGCCGCCACGGCTTCCGCCAGATCGGGGAAAATCAGGCAATCGATCTCGCCGCCCAACTGTTTATTAAACAACGCCGCCGCTTCGCCATAAAAATAGGCGCGACGCACGGCGTCAAGCTTGCCTTTGAGAGCACCGCCGCCGCCATCTTTCGGCTTGCCGCCGGCAATCCAGAAAATATCGTCAAAGGTAGCGAGCGCGCGCATGGCGGCGTCGGCGTTGGTGGCCTTTGAATCATTGATGAAGACAACCTTGCCAAGACGGGCGACCTCTTCCATGCGATGGGCCAGGCCGGTAAACCGCTCCGCCGCCCGCACCACCAACGTCGCCGGGACGCCGAGCGCAACACAAACACCAAGCGCAGCCGCCGCATTTTGATGATTGTGCACGCCGCGCAACCCGCGCGCGCGCGCCAGGTCACCGGCTTTGGTTGTCTTGCCGTCAAAATTATAAAACAGGTCGCCACCGAGTGCATAAGCGCCGCGCCCAAGCGTCGCCTGCGCTGAAATCGGCACAACACGCGCGCCGCCATTGGCCATCATAGCCGTGCAAATCGCCTGCCCGTAATCATCATCAACGCCAATCACGGCAATATCGTCCTTAGTCTGATTAAGAAAAATCCGCCTCTTAGCCGCAAGATAGGCCTCAACTGTCCCGTGACGGTCGATATGATCCGGCGTCAGATTTAAAAACACCGCCACATTGGCGCGCAGGCTATAGGTCAGATCGAGTTGAAACGAGGAAAGCTCGAGCACATAAATCGAGTTCTTTTCCGGCGCTGGTAAAGAAAGCGCCGCCTCGCCAATATTGCCGCCGACATACGCTTCCTCGCCAACCTCGCGCAGAATATGCCCGATCAGCGCGACGGTCGTGGATTTTCCGTTCGATCCGGTGACCGCGATAATGCGCGGGCGCTCTTCGGCTGGCAGCGCATTGATCGCGCGGGCAAAATATTCAATGTCGCCAAACACTGCAATATTTTCAAGCCGCGCCTTGCGAACAATTGGATGCGGCTTTGGATGGGTCAGCGGCACGCCGGGACTGACGACAACCGCCGCCATTTCTTTCCACGGCCATTTCTTCGGGTGCTCGGCGCGATATTCCGTGTCCGCCGTTTTCTGGCGCGCACGTTCACTCTCATCCCAGGTAAACACCTTCGCGCCCGACGCAACCAGCGCTTCACAGGTCGCAATGCCGGAAACGCCGAGGCCAAATACGCCAATCGACTGGTTTTTAACATCGGGGATCAAAATCATCTGTCGGCCTATCGCAATTTCAAAGTGGCAAGACCGATCAACGCCAAGATCACCGCGACGATCCAGAAACGGATCACAATAGTGGATTCTTTCCAGCCCATTTGCTCAAAATGATGGTGGATCGGCGCCATGCGAAAGACGCGTTTGCCGGTCAGTTTAAATGATGCAATCTGGATCATCACCGACAGACCTTCTAATACAAAAAGTCCGCCGACAATCGCCAGAACGATTTCATGTTTTGTCGCAACCGCAATCGAGCCGATGGCGCCGCCTAGCGCCAGCGAGCCAGTGTCGCCCATGAAGATGGCCGCCGGCGGTGCATTAAACCATAAAAACCCGAGCCCAGCGCCGACAATCGCGCCGCAAACCACAGCCAGCTCGCCCGCACCCGGCACAAAAGGAACCCCGAGATAACCCGCATAGATCGCGTTGCCGACAAGATAGGCAATCGCCGCATAGGTCGCCGCCGCAATCATCACCGGCACAGTCGCCAGACCATCAAGACCATCAGTGAGGTTGACGGTGTTGGAGGCGCCGACAATCACAAAGGCGGCGAAGGGTATGATAAAAATCCCTAGCGGCACACCGGGCGCATTGAACCAATGCTCAAACAAACGCACCGGAAAAAACGGAACGCCCACCGAGGTCGCAATACCCGGCGGCGCATCCGGGGCCGACGCCAGCGCGGTCATGCAGAAATAGCCGGCTAGCAGAGCGACAGCAAATTGCACCACCAGTTTCAAACTGCCGACAAGCCCATCGGCGCTTTGCTTGGTCACCTTCAGATAATCATCGATGAACCCGAGAACCCCGAAGGCGAGCGTTACGCCCATCACGATCCAGATATAAACATTGTCCAAACGCGCCCAGAGAAAGGTCGCGACCGTTAATGAAAGCAGGATTAAAATCCCGCCCATGGTCGGGGTGCCGGCTTTTTCTATAATATGGCTTTGTGGCCCATCAGCGCGGATCGGTTGACCGTGACCTTGCTTGCGCCGCATCCAGCGGATCAGCGAAGGGCCGAACAAAAATGAAATGATTAGCGCTGTCATGATGGCGCCGCCAGTGCGAAACGTCAGATAGCGGAAGACATTGAACAGCTGAAACTGATCCGCATAGGGCGTCAACAAATGGTAGAGCATTAATGAGTGCTTTCTTGTTTTATACGGTCAGCTTGTGTTGCGGGACCGTCCTGTTTTGCATGGTCGCCCCGCTCTGCACGATCACCAAGCGCGCGCGCCACCGCACTCACTTTCGATGCATGAGAACCTTTTACCATCACCACATCACCGGGACGGACAGCATCCTCCACCGCACCCACAAGACCGACGGCAGAACCGGCATAAAGACCACGCATCGCCGGCGGCAACCGGCCCCATAGATGGCGCATCATTTCTCCCGCTGCGTAGACCTGGTCTACTTTTGCTGCAAGCAGCGCGTCGCTGAGCCCGGCATGGAGCGCGGGCGCATCCTCCCCAAGTTCGAGCATCTCTCCAAGGACGGCAATGCGCCGCCCGCCGGCGCCAGTCGGCGCCGCACCAAGGAGACCAATCGCCGCCGCCATTGACGCCGGGTTCGCGTTATAGCTTTCATCGATCAACAGCGCTTCGCCTCCTTCGACAGGGATCACCGCTCTGGCGCCGCGCCCCTCAGCAGGACAGAGCGGCGCCAACGCGGCAATTGCCGGCTCGAGCGCCGCGCCAACGGCGCTCGCCGCCGCTAACGCCGCCAGCATATTCAACGCCTGATGGCGCCCGGCAATGCCGACAGGGAACGCCAACATGCGGCCATTGATATTGACCTTAAGGCGCGCGCCGTCGCCGTCCGCCTGATAGTCCAGCAGTTGAAAGTCAGCGCCAACCGCCTCGCCAAAAGTGATAAAACCGGCGGCGCCAGCGGTCTCTGCGTGCGTTTTCAAAACCGCATAATGCGGATTATCGATTGGTAAAATAGCAACGCCGCCCGGCGCCAACCCAGTAAAGATTTCCGCCTTCGCCTCAGCGATTTCTTCAACTGATTTAAAAAACTCAAGATGCGCGGCCGCGACGGTGGTGACAATCGCCACATGAGGGCGAACCAACCTTGCGAGCGGCATGATTTCACCCGGATGCGACATGCCGATTTCAAAGACGCCGAACGCCGCGCGCATTGGCAGGCGCGATAGCGTTAAAGGAACGCCCCAGTGATTGTTGAAGCTTTTGTCAGCGGCGTGGACATCGCCGCAACCCGCGAGGATCGCACGGAGAATTTCCTTAGTGCTGGTCTTGCCTGCGCTTCCGGTAATGGCTATGCGCTTGCCGAAATTACGCATCCGCGCAGCGGCAGCCAGATCACGCAAACCCTGCAGCGTGTCGCCGACAACCAGAAGCGGCGCGCCTTCCGGCGCATCTTCCGGCGCGCGCGCAACCAGCGCCGCGGCGGCGCCGGCTTCAAAGGCGCGGGTTAAAAACTCATGACCATCTCGTGCATCACGCAGCGCGACAAAAATCTCACCCGGCTTCAGGCTGCGCGTATCAATCGAGACACCGCTTGCGGACCATTCCTCGGCCGTCCACTCTTTTGGATCGCCGCCTCTGGCGCAAAGCGCACCGCCGGTCGCCGCTGCGGCTTCATAGGCGGTCCATAGATTTTCATCGACCACAATATCTGTCATCACCCGAGCTCCTTTGATCGGCTCAACGCTTCGACCGCCTCTCGGGCGACTTCAACATCGTTGAACGCAAAGATTTCACCCCCCACCACCTGACCGGTCTCATGTCCCTTCCCCGCAATCAACAACACGTCGCCAGCCTTTAACATCGCGGTCCCCGCCGCAATCGCCTTTCGCCGGTCGCCTATCTCCACAGCACCCGGACACCCAGTCAATATCTCCCGCCGAACTGACGCCGGGTCTTCATTGCGCGGATTGTCATCGCTAACGATCACGATATCGGCGTTTTCCGCCGCCGCCCGTCCCATCATCGGGCGTTTCGCCTTATCGCGGTCGCCGCCGGCGCCGATAATGGTGATCAATCGTCCTTCTGTATGCGGACGCAATCCTTTTAGCGCCGTCGCCACCGCATCCGGCGTGTGAGCGTAGTCGACATAGACCGCCGCTTCGTTGACGCGCGCAGCCAACTGCATGCGTCCCGGCACGGCATTGAGGTGTTCCAAACCGGCAAGCACATCCGTTGCCGGCGCACCGGAGGCAATAACAATACCCGCCGCAAGCAAAGCGTTTTCAGCCTGGAAGGCGCCGACTAGCGGCAGGCTTAAATTATAGACGTTCCCAAAGGCATCAACGCTGATATTGAGACCAGCTGAATGCGGTTCAATTTTTGTCAGCTTGAGGTCGCTCCCGTCTGCGCCCACGCCAATCACATTAATGCCGCGCCTAGCCGCCGCATCGCAAAACCGTCCTGCGTATTCGCCGTTTTGATTAACCACCGCAACACCGTCGTCACCCAGCAGGATCGAAAACAAATGCAGCTTCGCATTCAGGTAATCATCAAAATCTTCATGATAGTCGAGATGATCCTGAGTAAGATTGGTGAAGGCGGCAATCTTGAACTTGACCGCGTCAGCACGATGTTGCGCCAGACCGTGGCTGGAGACTTCCATTGCAAGATGCGTGACGCCGGAGGCGGTCATCTCGTCCAGCATCTTATGCAGCGTGATCGGCTCCGGTGTTGTGTGGGTGAGTTTTGCGTTGAACATTTCGCCGCGCACGCCGAGCGTTCCCATGCTGGCGCTTTGACGCCCGAGCCTCTCCCATAGCTGAGCGGCGAACAAGGCGGTTGATGTCTTTCCATTTGTACCGGTAATGCCGGCGATGTTTTCTGGCTGACGCGGAAAAAACTGCGCTGCCATATGCGCCAATCTCTGGCGCGGCTCTCGATCGATAACAATCGGCAGACTTGAGCGTGCGCCCGGGCGCGCCAAAATCGCCGCCGCACCCCTCTCCTCAGCCTGCGGAATAAATCTTGCCCCATCAAAAAGCACGCCCGGCAGCGCCGCGAACAAAAACCCGCGCTCCACCGCCCGGCTGTCTGCGGTCAGACCTTTAATATCCGGATCTGTTGTAAGCGCCTCACCGGCAAGCTGAGACAGTCTCACGGCGCACGCTCCACAATCGGCGTCGCCACCGCAGCTTTGCGAGGCGCACTGGCGTCGTCCACGGCCTCACCGCCAGAGACAAAAGCGGCAAGCGCCGTCGCCTCATTGACCGGCGTCAGACCTAAAAACGGCGCCGCACGCGCGACAATGCGCGAGAACACCGGCGCGACGGTCCAGCCTGCTGTTGCATAACCAAAGGTTTCTTTCAGCGGCTGCGGTTCATCGAGCGACACCAGGATCGCATAGCGCGGCGCATAGCCTGGAACCGCACCGACAAAACTTGCAATGCGGGTGTTACGATCATAACCGCCGCCAGACGGTTTATCCGCCGTTGCGGTTTTTCCAATCGGGAAATATCCCGGCGCTTCCGCGTAGCTTGCAGTGCCGTCTGTGATCACGCGGCGAAGAATTCGGCGCATGATGGCGCTGGTCTGATTTGAAAACACGGCGCGTCCGGAGACACGCTTCGGCGCCGCAAAAAAAGTCGGGTCATGAAAGTCGCCGCCATTCACGACCGCGCAAAACGCCGTCAACAAATGTAACGGCGTCACCGAAATGCCGTGGCCATAGGCGATAGTCGCGGTCTCCACTGGACCCCAGCGCTCTGGCAATCGCGGCGCACGACGTTCAGGCAGCTCCATAGTCAAACGCCTCAGCAGACCGAGCTTGCCCAAATAGTCCCGCTGCCGCTTGGCGCCAAGATCGCCCGCGACGCGAGCAATGCCGATATTGGAAGAAAACTGCACTACTTCCGACAGGGTCAATATTCTGTTCTCGCCATGAAAATCGGTAATCCGTTGATCAGCGACGAGAAGGCTCCCGCGCGCATCATAGTTGGTGGCTTCTCCCGCCAGACCTTCTTCCAGCGCCGCCGCAGCGGTAAAGGCTTTAAACGCCGAGCCCAACTCATATTGATCAAGCGTGGCGCGATTGCGACGAGAATCCGCCGTTGCGGCGCCCGGCGCATTGGGATCGAAATCCGGCAGGCTGGCAAGCGCAATAACCTCACCGGTCGCAACATCCATCACCCCGGCCCAGCCGGCCTTGGCGCTGAATTTCTCCATCGATGCGGCAAGTTCGTCTTCGACAATTTGCTGTACGCGAATATCAATTGAGGCGCGCATCGTCCTCGCGCCGCGCCAGTCGTTTGCGAGCTTCTCCAGCCCCATCACGCCACCCTTGCCTGGCTCTTCATGGCCGACAATGTGCGCGGCAAGATCCGCCTGCGGATAAAATCGTTTGATCCGGGTCGCGAAATGAATTCCTGGCAGGCCGAGATCAAACACCGTCTGGCGCTCGGCCGGCGTCAAATTCCCGCGCAGCTCAACATAACGACCGCGCCGCAGTTTTTGTTCCAGCTCATCCGCATCAATATCCGGCAGCACCGTCAAAAGCTTTTGCGCCGTCTCGCGCGCATCCCAGATCTCCCGGCCGGCGACCTCAAGTGAAATCATCGGCAGGTCGGTCGCGAGAAGCGCGCCGTGGCGACCGGTAATTTCAGCACGCGGCGCCTCGATTGCCGGCGCGGCGGCGTGCGGCGCATCCACTTTGATCTGTCCAAAAGAGATAAACGTGAGCCGTATGCCAAGCGAAGCGAACACAAACACAAACACCACCGCGCACATCAAAATACGTGTCTTGGCGCGCTCCGTCTGTCGCAGGCGACTTCCTCTGGCGCGCACATGCACCGTCGCGGCAGCCGCTTCAGGGCGCTGACGCGATGCTGTGGTCTCCGCCTCGGCGATAACATAGGCCGACGGCTTTACCTTTTTACTTCTGAGCAGGAACATCGCGGCGTCAAACATTTCTTTTTATGGCTTTCCCGTTTCTGCGTTCCTAGTCGGCAGCTGACAATTGCGCCATGGCAATCGCGTTGGTGATGATTTCGCTTGGCGCCGCGTTATTATCTATTTGCGCCCCGTTTTCGCCGGTCATGGCGACTGCAAATTGTTGCACCGATATAATCTGCACCGGCTCCGATGGCCGCAGTTCGGTCTTGGCTCTGGCAATTTTGGCGAGACGCTCGGGATTTTCTAGGTAAGCGACCTCCGCGCGCAACAGTTGAATTTGGCGCCGTTCTTCAAGCCTAGTGGTCTCCAGGCGCTCCAGTTCCATACGCGTCTTCTGCACCGACTGCTCAGCGCGGTATCGCCCAATCGCCGCCGCCGCCAACAACACACACAAGAATATAGTTGTGATACGAAACATCTATTGTTTCCCTTCATTAAAACATTTTAGCGTCATTGAATGCGGTAGGCCAAGCCTCTCCTCGCCTACCTGCGCGAACGGAGCGGCGAGACGTACGCCGCCGCGCAGCCGCGCCGAACGCGCACGTATATTCACCGTTACTTCCTCGTCGCCCGGCGCCAACGCCTTGGCGAAGATTGGCTCAAATGTCGGTGCGGATTTGGCCGCCGGCGGCGCATGGCGTGAGCCCCTAGCGCCAGACGGAAATCGGTTTGCGAAAAACCGTTTTGCAATCCTGTCTTCCAAAGAGTGAAATGTGACGACCAATACCCGCCCCGCCGGCCGCAACAACCGCTCCGCTGCGCGCAGCCCAGCGACCAACTGGCCAAGCTCGTCATTTACAAATATCCGCAAGCCCTGAAACACCCGCGTCGCCGGATGGGTCTTCGACTTGCCCCAATTCGGCGCGGCCGCCTCAACAATAGAGGCCAGCTCCGTCGTTGTTGCAATCGGCGCCGCCTCGCGCGCAGCGACAATGGCGCGGGCAATCCTGCCGGCGCGCTTTTCCTCGCCATAGGTCCTGAATATCGCCGCCAGTTCGCGCGCATCGCCCTTGGCGATAATATCGCCTGCATCGGGTTTGCCGCCGTCCATACGCATCGACAACGGGCCCTCGCGGCGAAAAGAAAAACCACGCTCGGCTTCATCAAGTTGCATCGAAGAAACACCGAGGTCAAAGACGATGCCGTCAACACCATCGACGCCCTGCTCAGCAAGCGCTTCTTCCATCTCCGCAAACGGCCGATTAATCAGCCGCAACCGGTCGCCGAATTCCGCAACCAGCGCCTTGGCGCGCTCAATTGCCGTCGGGTCACGATCAAACCCGTAAACAATGCAGTTCGCCGCCGTTAAAATAGCGCGAGTATAACCGCCGGCGCCGAAGGTCGCATCGACGTAAATGCCATTTTCCCTTGGCGCCAGTGCGGATACGACCTCGCGCGCCATCACCGGAGTATGGGCGGCCGCGCTCATGGCGCCGCTCCCGCCGGGGTTGGGTTGCGCAACGATAATTTGGCTTCCGTTGTAATTTTTTCTTCCTCAGCAGCGATTTTTTTAAACTCGTCTGGATTCCATATCTGGAATGAGGCGCCAAGCCCCGCGAATAACGCTTTGCCATCGAGCAATGCGCTTTCACGCAAATGTGGCGGCAGAACTATCCGCCCCTCTTTGTCGAGGCTAACCTCAACCACCCGCGCTGTGACCGTGCGCTCAAGGCTACGGCGTTTGACGGAGAACGGGTCAAGCGCGGCAATCGACGCCATCAGTGTTTCGATATAAAAAGCGCCGCCGCAATCAAGGCATTTTTCATCTGTAGACGGAATACAATAAATCGCGCCGCCCCGCTCAAGATCAAGGACGCGGCGAAACCGCGCCGGCGTGGCGAGGCGCCCTTTGACATCAATCTTGTTGACGAACGACCCTAAAAACAGGGTCTCGGCCCCGCGTCGCATCCCAAATTCCTCCGCACTGCGACGCCCCGCCCATGGGATACGTCGCCCCTTTCCCGCAAAACTTACGGTATCTTATGGGATATCATGGTATTTCATGGGGTGCAAAGGATGATTTGCCCCATAACGCAGGTTTTGACCGATGATTCCGGAACAGAAACGGAACAATCGCGAATCAGCACGACTTACTTTTTGTAAGTAGTGATTAATTTTTCATTAATTTCAGTAGCGGCGGATTTTCACACCACATCCGCGCCAATTGGACATCTAAAGGCGGGCGGCTACATTTTCTGAAGCGGCATGCGGATCAGCGATAGAGGCCGCCTCGCCCATGCCTTTGGCATTCATATCCCGCGCATTGATGCAGATAAGATTTTCAAGCTTTCTGATTTCGGCGGTCGCTGCTTCTAACTTGGTGCTGGCATTGGTCTCGGCTTCTTCCAGCGTCAACAAGGTGGTTTGGAGATTATGGCGGCGGGCGCGCATGCCTTCTTTGTAAGCCGCGAAATTTGCGGCGTCCTTCTCGCTCACCATCGCTTCTTCATGGCGCAAGGCGTCATCAAGACCTATCAGCGACGCCTCCGCCGAGGACTGGGCCCGCGCCACATCCGCCAAATCCGTGCGGAGCGTCTCCGCTTCAAGGCAGGCGAATTTCAATAATTTCTCAAGGCCTGCCCGGGCGCGTGTCATATCGGTCATTGGCTCTTATTCCTGAGGCTCTTATTCCTGTTTGGAGTGGATCGTAACAACTAAAAGGTTTCCTTAATCGTAAAGCCGGCGCCGTTGCCCGTATCAAGCATAAACTGGCTAAGACTTCACCGCATTCGGCGCGCCTCGCAAGAGCGCTGCTGTTTTGCCATACCACCGCACCCGTTTCGATTTCGACACGAGTACTCTTTTGCTCGGAGCGGCGCCAACCAGCGATATCAAAACCACCTCGCTCTGCTCCGGTAAACTCGCACAACAGGTCTATCGGCGCCAAAACCAGCGCCCAGGAGTTAACGCTCTGCACACAATCAGCGCGCGCAGACGTTAATCAAACCCGCTTTCCACGCCAGAAAACTAGTAAATGGAATTATTTTAAAAAAATCCAACATGCTTAATGACAGGGCCTGCAAATCAAGCAATTACGGGACATCGTCGGTAAGAAGGGTTTTCAACGCCTTAAAGAATCTCCGCAAAAGAATTAAGGCCGGTCATCTTGTTAACCAATGTGAAAGCATATCGTCGTTAGCATAAGAGATACAAAACAAAAATACGCGGTTCATTAGTCTTAAGGGGATGCCGCGTCGCGAAAAGGAGACGGACTATGCGGGTTTTGCTCATCGAGGATGACGGCGCGACGGCCCAGAGCATTGAACTGATGCTGAAATCAGACGGCTTTAATGTGTATACCACAGATCTTGGCGAAGAGGGCGTCGATCTCGGCAAAGTCTATGACTACGATATTATTCTGCTCGACCTCAACCTGCCGGACATGACCGGCTTTGATGTTCTGAAATCTCTGCGCGTTTCAAAAGTGAACACGCCGATCCTAATTCTGACGGGTCAGGGCGACATTGAAACGAAAGTGCGCGGGCTCGGCTTCGGTGCAGATGACTATATGACCAAACCGTTCCACAAGGACGAATTGGTCGCGCGAATTCACGCCATCGTCCGGCGCTCTAAAGGTCATTCACAATCGGTTATCACCACAGGCAAGCTGATCGTCAATCTCGACGCCAAGACCGTCGAGGTCGCTGGCCTGCGCGTCAATCTGACCGGCACGGAATATCAGATGCTGGAGCTGCTTTCCCTGCGCAAGGGAACGACTCTGACTAAGGAAATGTTCCTCAACCACCTTTATGGCGGCATGGACGAGCCGGAACTGAAAATTATCGATGTGTTCATCTGCAAATTGCGCAAAAAACTAGCTGCGGCAACGATTGGCGAGCACTATATCGAGACCGTTTGGGGGCGTGGCTATGTCTTGCGTGACCCGCAAGAAGAAATTGCAGCGTCGGTCGCCTAACCGAGCATTCCAAAAGACGCCTACAAGAATTACGACTTGCACCCTACAAAACGCCCCGGTTTACCGGGGCGTTTTTGTTTTGTTAATTTATTATCGCACCTTCACCTGAAAATAGTAGGCGCGCAGATTTGAGCCTAGCGCTGATGCTGGCGCTCGATTTCCTCAAATTTAACCCAAACACAGGACTATATGATCGCCGCGCTGCGCGGCGCGGCGCGCCAAACGCATAACCAAATTTGAACGGCGGACAATGTCCCATAACTCGCTTCGCCAAACACAAAACCGCCTGAATGCGATCAACTTCCTGTTTATCGCATCGGCGATCATTAGTGTGGTCGGCGCATTGGGCATAGCCAAGGGCGCAACGCTTCATAAGCTGAATTTTTTTCACCTCAAATATAATATCGAACTCAGCGAGGCGATCCAGGAACTGACGCCTGGCAGCGATTTGAAATCCATAGAAGACATCATCGGCAAGATCAAAGAACAGCCCATCGCTTGCCTGAAAATGATTGGGTCAGTGGAAATGATGGTGATGCGGGCCGCCGGCGCTGGCCATGCCCGCAGCCTTTGCACCAAAGATGTCGTAGACGTCGACCAGGCGTTGGCAGCGGTAGACGCATACAACGCCAAGACGATATCTTTTACGAAATTGACGACGGAACTAACCGTTGCGCGCGATACATTTATTGACAACTCCGAAGCCTTCGAACCGCTGGTTAAAGACACTGTCCGGTTGATTGTCATCACCATGATCGCGCTCATCGCAACCAAGGGCATGGCCATCGCAGTCTTGGGGCTGGTCCTGTCGCGGCGGATTTCTAGCGCCTTCACACTCATGGATGATGCAACGAAAAAGTCCCAGAAGAGCGAAGAGCGCCTCAAGCTGGCGTTTGAGGGATCAACCGAAGCGATTTGGGAATGGGACGGGAAAACCGATGCTCTTACGGCCTCGCATTATTTCTTTGGCGCCTTCGGTTTTAAAAATCCGGGCCAGATCGACCTTAAGCAGTGGCTGGCCGATTACGGGCATCCGGACGATGTTAAAGCGGGGTACGCTTCATGGAAATCGCATGTCAAACGAGGAACCACCCATGATGTGAATTGCCGGATCGGCAACGGGAACGGTGCCTGGCAATGGTTTCGGATTCGAGGAAGCGCTCGCAAAGACGCCGCCGGCAAAGTCGTACAGGCGCTTGGTACACTGAGCAATGTTACTGATCTCGTAGAAGCGCAAATACAAGCGGAAGACGCCAACCGCGCAAAGTCCGAATTTCTGGCGACGATGAGCCATGAAATACGTACGCCCATGAACGGCGTTCTCGGCATGCTAAACTTAATGATTCAGGGCAATCTAGGAGCCACTGAACGCGACAAGGCCATCATCGCCCGCGATTCCGCGGAAGGGTTATTGGATATTCTCAATGATATTCTCGACTACTCGCGTCTCGATGCCGGGCGTGTTGAGCTTGAAAAAATTTCCTTCAACCCGGAGCGCATCGGCGCCGCAGTCGTAGAATTGCTAACCTCAAAGGCTGAAGAAAAAGGCTTGCGCCTCAGCTACAACGCAGCAGAGACGTTGCCGCCATGGGTCAAACTCGACCCCACGCGGGTTCGCCAGATCCTAGTCAATCTGGCCTCCAATGCGATCAAGTTCACCAAGGAAGGCAGCGTTGATGTCCGCGTGGCCTATCGGACAGAGTCTGAAAACCATGGCGTCATCAGATTTGAGATCAATGATACCGGCATCGGCATTCCTGAAGAAGCGCAAGACCGTCTGTTCAAGCGTTTTTCCCAAGTCGACTCTTCGATGACGCGGCGGTTTGGCGGCGCCGGTCTTGGTCTTGCCATTTCAAAACAACTGGTCAAGCGCATGGGCGGCGAGATCGGCTGCAAGAGTACGCCAGGCTCCGGAAGCCAGTTCTGGTTCACGCTGCCGGTTGACGTCGCAAACGGACCGCCCGCCGAAGCCGATGACATCGCAAGCAATGAACCCGATGTCGGCGCGTTACGGATTCTTGCTGCAGAAGACCAACTCATAAATCAACAAGTATTGCGCGCGTTTCTAACCGGCGCCGGTCATGAGGTTGTGCTTGTTGAAGATGGCGCGTTGGCGCTCACCGCCGTTCAACAGACAGATTTTGACATTGTACTGATGGACATCCAGATGCCGAATATGGATGGTTTCGAGGCGACGCGCGCGATCCGGGCGTTAGCCCAGCCACTCAACGCCATTCCGATCATTGCGCTCACCGCCAATGCGATGGCCGGCGACAAGGAGCGTTGTATGGCCAGCGGCATGGATGGCTATGTCAGCAAACCCATCAACGCCGAAACGCTACTCCGTGAGATTGCCGCTGTCATCACACATGCCGAAAACGCAACACACCACGGCAGCAAACATGGTAGACCGGCTGTTGCATAACCCATCGGTTTTGCGACGAAAACAACATGGTTTAGGGCATACTTCCAGCTTCCTACTGTAAGAGGCGCTCAACGGGAAGATTATTTAATGAGTGAAGTTGAATTTGTGCATCTCTTTGAAGTGGAAGAGGATCAAATCATCGACCTTATGAATAATGAGATGGTCGGCAAACAGTTGCCATTGCTTGCCGGAGGTTTTTCAGCCGAAAGTTGCCGGGACTTTTTGAAAGCAAAAAAGCAGCTATGGGACAAACATGGATTTGGCCCTTGGGCGTTTCTCATCAAAGGTGAATTCGCAGGCTGGGGAGGGTTGCAACCGGAGCACGGGGAAGCTGATTTCGCCTTGGTTCTCCACCCTAAATTTTGGGGATGGGGAAGAAAGATATTCAATGAAGTCAAAGATCGAGCATTTAACCAAATGGACCTTAGCTCGATAACTATTTTATTCCCTCCGAGCCGGCTAAATTCAAAAGCGATAACGCGTTTGGGCTTTACCGAAGACGGCCAGGTGACCGTTGACGGCGAGCTCTTTATGAAATTTCGCCTCACAAAGCCTCAGCCATGAAAGTTGATAATCGAACTTAGCCGTTTCGTTCGCCCAGCAACTACGCAAATTTGATGCAAAAACCATCCCTGCCCGCGCAGCCTATTGCGTCGTCGCGCAAACCGCCTGCTCCATCGCCAAGATCGCCTTCTTGCGCGCCGCGCCCCAACGATAGTTGTGGATTATGCCGGAGGACAGAATGACCCGATGGCAGGGAATGAGCAGCGACACCATGTTGGACCCGACCGCGGCGCCGACGGCGCGCGATGCCCTCGGACTTCCTAGCTCGCGAGCGATATCGCCATAGGTGACGAGACCGCCAAACGGTATTTTTAACAGCGCCTCCCAGACTTTTAATTGAAAATTCGTGCCCTGAACATGTAGGCCCAAGGGCTGGTCAAGCCGGCAATTGGCGGCGACGGCAAAAGCTCGAACGGCGAACGGCGTGACAAAGTCCCGATCGTAAACAAACTGCGCCGCTGGCCAATCCTGTTTCATTTCACCAAGTTGCAATGTTTCATCACCGGCGCCTAAAAAGCTAAGCCAGGAGATGCCTTTATCGGTAGCGCCAATAAGCGCGGCTCCGAAGGGGCCATTAACGGTCGCATAATGGATCGTCAGCCCCTCGCCCTTTTTGCGATAGGCGCCGGGCGTCATCGCCTCAGACACTAAAAACAAATCGTGCAATCTCGACGGACCGGAAAGCCCCGCGGCAAAAGACGCATCCAGGACGCTGCCGCCGCTTGCCATGGCGCGTTTGGCCTCGCTGGCAGCCAGATATTGCAGGAAACGCTTGGGAGAGACCCCGGCGCCCGCCTTGAACACTCTCTGGAAGTGTTGCGGCGACAGACCAACCTCGGCTGCAGTGTCTTCAAGCGAGGGCGCAGCTTCGAAATTCTCGACCAGATAGTCAAGCGCCCGCGCCACCAGTGCATAGCCGTCGGCGCGCGGCGAGGCGGCGCGAACGGATTGCTGAATTCGGATCATATCATTCATGACCGCACAATATCCGGTCAGCTACGACTAAAACACCCGTTTCTTGCTGGAAATTCAGCCCGTGATTTACTCTCCGTTAACCCTGATAAGCCGTTAATGGGGCATAGGAATTCGACCCTGACGGAGGCGCCATAATGGAAGACCTGCAATATATCATCGGAATTGGATTTTCCGGCGCTGATGTCGGCCGCGCCATATTCCTGGCTTTCGTTTTCGCCATGTACGCCAAGAAGGACACCAATATCTGGCATGTGGCGCTGATTGCGCTAGCGATTGACCGCACCATCTGGCCAATCACAGCCATGGCAGTTTCCGGTTCGGAAGTGCAGGCAATTATCGCCTCTATCGGCGCCCTGTTTACAACCCTGTTTGATGATCTCGGCATATATATCGTGCGCTATCTCGGCATTGTCGTGATGACCAGCGGTTTCATCGGCGTGCGCACTGGCGTCCACAAATTCATGCCGAAAAAACGCAAAGCCGCGCACGCCTGAGGGCATCAACACACACAGATCAACGAGTCCTGTCATGGATATTCAAAATTTTGGAACGGGACTGCCTGCAACAAAATTGCAAAGCAATAAAAATGCACTCCCCCAAACTGAAGTTCAGAAAACGTCTGAGGACGGAATAAAGTCTACAACGAGGCCAGTGGATATGCGCAATGTATCGCTTGCTGAAATTAATCAGCTTATCAAGTCAGGCGTAGACGGTCTGCTTGACGTGCTTCCCGTGAGCAATATCGGAGAATCCATGCGGCTTGCCAATAGCGGTGCGGCGTCGGACCGGGAAATTTTAATGAACCAAAAAGTAGACTTCATCGGTCAAATTGAAAAATCGATTGCATTTGAAAAAAGTCGAGGGCTGTCAACCGCATTCCTCGAAAATGTTCTGGCGAATCTTAACCGCATTGACGGAATGAGCTTGCCTGCCAGCATGGATATTACGGCTTAACAGACCCGCGAGACCTAAAACCCTTATCTGGCGTTAGACTTTCTCGAACGCGACCACCGCGTTCAGTCCGCCAAATGCGAATGAATTCGAAATCGCAATATCGAATTTGCGATCTATCGCCCCATTTGGCGCATAGTTGAGATCACAAACGGGATCCGGCTCATCGTAATTCATGGTCGGCGGCGCGACATTGTTGTTGAGCGCCAGGATGGAGGCGATCACCTCTATGCCGCCGGCGGCGCCCAACAGATGCCCGTGCATGGATTTTGTCGACGACATAATGAGCGCGTCGGCGCCCGCGCCAAACACCTCGCGCACGGCTTTGGTTTCGGTCGGATCATTTAGCAATGTGCCAGTGCCGTGGGCATTAATATAAACCGCAGACGGATCGTTGATCGTCATATCGCCAAGCGCTAGACGGATCGCGCCGGCAGCGCCGTCAACTTCCGGATTGATCATATCCTTGCCATCGGCGTTCATGCCGAACCCCGCAAGCCGCGCAAGAATGTTGGCGCCGCGTTTGCGCGCGCGTTCTTCTTCTTCCAGCACCAAAACGCCGGCGCCTTCGCCGATGATGAGGCCATTGCGGTTTTTGGAAAATGGACGGCACGTCTCCGACGCCAGAATATGCATCGCCTTCCAGGTGGTCAGCGCGCCAAAGGTCAACACCGCTTCACTGGCGCCCGCCAACGCCACGTCCGCACGGCCATGACGGATGATGTCAGCGCAAACGCCAATCGAATGCGCGCCGGTGGCGCAGGCGCTGGAAATCGCAAAGGCCGGCCCGCGCGCGCCATAGCGAATTGACATATGGCTCGCCGGCGCATTGGTGATAATTTTCAAAATCGACAAGGGGTGCGGGCGCTTGCCCCGACGCAACATCTGTTCATAGCCGCTGTCAAACGTAGCCTGCCCGCCAATGCCAGTGCCGATGATGCAAGCCGTGCGTGCGCCGGTTTCATCGTCAATTTCAAGCCCAGCATTTGCAATCGCCTCATCGGCTGCGAGAACGGCAAGCTGCGAAAACCGGTCGGCGCGGGAAAGTTCGCGGCCAAGATTTTTCAGCCGTTCTTCAATACCGTCAATCGGCGCCGTCGGAAGGGTTATTGAAAGATCTTCGCCCAGCGTATATTCGCGGTTGACAATACCGTTTTGTCCAGACGACAGGCCGCCCCAATAGGCGCCCAAATTATCGCCAATAGGAGAGACGACGCCCATGCCTGTGACAACAACATTTCGGGTCATGCGGACTTTATTTTTTTTCAATCAGCGTGTTCAGCGCATCAATCAGATCGCCGACCGACTTCATCTCGCCAAACGGGTTTTCATTGGCGTTGAACGGCACTTCGACGCCAAGTTTTTCTTCGACTTCATAAATGATTTCGACAATCGAAAAACTGTCGATCCCCAAATCGGCTATAGCCGTCTGCCGGGTCGGCGCCTCGGTGAGGCCGACCGCGTGGTCCTTGATGATTTCCAAAAGCGGCTGGTCGATATCGGCCATCGTTCACTCCCTTATCCATTGCGGTCTTATCCGAAGGCGCTGCGGATGGCCAGAGCGATATGCGGCGGCCGGCGCCGGTAATACGCCTAATCCCGGAAATTCTTATATTGCAAGGGCTGGTCGACTTTCAGCCCCTTGACGAAGGTAATTACCTCCTGGAGCGCATCACGCTTCTTGCCGGTGACGCGAAGCTCATCGCCCTGGATTGCGGTCTGGACCTTGAATTTCTCACCCTTGATTTTCTTGATAATGTCTTTCGCAACATCTTTGGCGATGCCCTCTTTCAGCAACACTTGTTGACGCACCGACTGGCCGGCGGCCGGCTCTTCTTTTTGGTAGTCGAGAGAGCCCGGCTCGATCCCGCGTTTTTGCATATGGCCTTGGAGGATCTCGTGCATCTGGCGCAGCTTCATATCGTCATCAGCAAAGATAGAAATCACCCCGTCCTTCATTTCAATCGTCGACTTGGAGCCCTTAAAGTCATAGCGGGTGGTAATCTCGCGGGTGACATTTTGCACCGCATTGTCAGCCTCGGCGCGGTCAACTTCGGAGACGATATCAAAGCTCGGCATGGGGCTCACTTTCGTTCACGGATGTGTGAGGTTTTTCTCTTGATTTTCATCCTAACGCAAGACGCCGACAGTTCAACGCTTTGCCTTTGTAAAGCACGGCATATACTGGTCTGTTCTCGCGCGAACGATCAAAAAACCGGAAGATTGATCATGAAATATAGCCTTATCGCCGCCGCTATTGTTACATCCACCCTTGCCGCCGCCGAAGCCGCGCCGCGTTATGTCGATAAGGATGCGCGCGCCACTGTCCGGCAAATGGTGAAAGCCCATGGCGGCTACGAAACCTGGAGTGAGGCCCCATCGGTCCACCTGGAACTGGCCATGTATCTGGCCATTCTTCCGCCAGCGGAGGGAAGAACACCGAAGGATAATTGGCGCTATTATGAAGTCACGGTTGAACCCATATCCTCCAAGACGCTGGTTGAAGTTCCGTGGGAAAATACTGATGGGTATGAGGCGGGGCTAACCCGGGAGAGCTATTGGATCAGGCCGTTGACGTTTGATCCAACCTTTCAGGAGCCTACGGCAATGCTCGCCTGGTATCATTACGGCATGATCAACCTGCCGTTTCTCACTCAATCCGATACATCAGTACTTGAGACAACGGCCGGCATTGAAAACCCGCTCACCGGCAAAGCGCTGAAGGGGGTTAGAATGACCTTTGAGCCGGGCGAAGGACGCAAACATGAGGGCGTGATCGATCTTTACATTGATCCTGACACGAATCTTCTGGCGGCTTGGCGTTTGAGTACGATGTATGCCGCCCTGCCCGGAGACGTGCTGCCCGACGAAGTCCCGGTTCCGCCCGGCGCGCCCTTGCGTATTGTAGAAAACTACCAAACCTATGACGGCGTCGTCCTACCTCAGGCCTACGCATCGCTGACGCCTGACGGCAAGGCGGCGGGAACCCATGTCATCTTATCGGCATCCTTTACGCAGCCGTTTCCGCATGACGCCTTAACCCCGCCTGATGACGCCCGTATCGTATTTAGCCGCGACGAGTAAGCGTTGTCAGGCGTTTTAGAAATGTCCTGGCGCTCGACTTTCTTGTGATTGACATTCCAACGTTCGATGCGGGGAAGCGACGTGCGGCGTATTACATAATAACGTCATTTCTTACGAACATGCGCCTTGTCCCAAATTGGCGTCCAATGCATCAAGTGGCGCCGGTCCGTCTGTCGCCGCCGTCGACGCGGGCAGGCCAACATCCTGGATCATTCGACTTCAATGTCCGTGAGCTCCTTATACGGCCCGTCCGCCGTGAAGCTGCGAAGGTCGTATACGCCGGGCGCGAGAAGCAGCGGCAGGTCCTCTCCGGGCCAAAGCATCAGCCGGTCGACCGGCGCCGCCGCGAGCGACCAGTCCTGTCGTCGCGCCTCGATAATCGTTGGACCATCGGGGCTCCGCAACGCCGCTGGGACATCGACCATGCGCTCGCCCTTCTCCATGCGCCAGACCGGCCGGCCGCGCTCGAAGGTTGTTTGTGCATGCACGACGTGGAGGTCGTAGAGGTCGAGTCCTCTCGCGTACGGGGACGCGCCGAGATGGTCCGCCGCGCCGGCTGGGGGACACAACTGCGAGATCGTCAAGGGATCGATCCCGGTCTTCGCCTTTAGCCGATAGGCCATTGGCGCATCCATGCCGCCCCCCGGTCCGAGCAGCGCCTCGCCGGCGTGACCGCCGCCGGCGTAGATGATCGCGCGCGCCTGCGGGTCATCGCGGAAGATGCGCGCGACAAGATTGTCCGCCTGTCCCGCCTCGCGCCGCTCCATGGCGACCGCGGGATCAACGCCATCGTCAGTCGGCACGTTCTCGTAGGCGACGAGGGTGTAGCCTCGCGCACGAACGCGCCGGACCAGATCGGCGAACACAGGTTCGTTCGAGTAAAAGCCGTAGGTGAACAGAAACTCCTCATGCGAATCGTAATCCGCGATGTTCCACTCATTCATCGCCTCCGCATCGGACGTCGAGGGCTCAAACCCTGGCGAGAAGGTCTCCGCGGCGAAGTACCGATAGCCCTCGTCCCACAAGGCGTCCGCAATCTTCGCCGCGAACGCGCGGTCCCTGGGATTGTAGTGCGACTCGTTGATGATGACGACGCTCGTCTCGCGCGCCCGCCGGACGATTTCAGCGACCGGCGCGGTTGCGTTCGCCGCGGGCGGGCAGGGCCGGACGCTCCGTTCGGACTGTAATCCCTCCGCCGCGATCAGGTCCTCACGACCGACGAAGGCAAGCGCCTGGCGGCGGGGTTTAGCGCCGCCATCAAGCATACTGAACAGTTGGTCAGGTATGTAATATGGGGGGCGAAAGTCGGTCCGCGCTGCGTTTTCCGGCGCGCCAGCGCATGAGGCGAGGGCGACAAGGGCGGCCAACGCCGACATTGTTAAATTGTAAATTCTCATTCCAGCCTCATCATCCGAAATTAATTCCGTATGTCCAGCCCCGACCGTATAGGTCATTTTCTCAAATAGTTTCGGGAGCTGTGAAGCGCTACCCGAAGTTGGGCCACCCGGCTGGCGAAGGTCGCATCGCTGCACTCCAAGCTGGCCAAGCGCCGCCGCCGCGAGGCAGATCGAACGCACCACGCGAAACCTTCGGTCTGCGCGAGGGGACCTGAAAAAAGCGCCAGACGGTCTATAAGCCGGGTTCTGTACCTCTTTGTTCTTGCGAAAAAAGCGGCGACGGCCATTCCTCTAGGCGAACGCTTGCACGTTCGCTCAAGCAACCAACCCGGACGGCATCGGCGTAAAGACCCGCCTGCCTCAGCCCTTATCGGACTTTGGCGCACCGTCCCTATTCGGTCTTGCTCCAGGCGGGGCTTGCCAGGCCTGCCCTGTCGCCAGCGCAGCGGTGCGCTCTTACCGCACCTTTTCACCCTTACCTCTCCACGTAAACAAATATGGCGAGGCGGTATATTCTCTGTGGCGCTTTCCCTCAACGCGCCCATCACTGGCCGCGCCGGCCGGGCGTTACCCGGCGCCTTGTCTCCATGGAGCCCGGACTTTCCTCGGTGAGCATAAAGCTCAACGCGACCGTCCGACCGTCTGGCGAGGAAGATGTGGAACGCCTGGCGCTGGGCGTCAAGCGACCAAGCCCGAATAGGTATCAAAATTTACCGCATCACGACCAAAATAATGGCGTGAAAAATCACAAGGAGGCCGCTCCAATTCTTATCGTATACGTAATCGCCGGAAGGTTAGCCCCTAAACGAAAACTGCTGCGACATACAAAGCAGCGGGCGTGTCCGTAAAGCGCAAAATCCTTCGACGCACTTTGGACAAATAGCGATAAATATGAGATGAGTGTGCGCGTGGCTTCGTTCACTAAAATTGACCCAAGCTGAGAAGGGAATTTAATGTGTCCAAACTAATGGCGCTGATGTTCGCCCTTGCTATCGTTGCTTGCACGCCGGAATCCTCAACCGAACCGCCATCACCTTCCCGGATCGAAACGATCCTGATGAAGGACAACACTTTTAACCGCGAACGGTCTCTACGCATCTGGCTCCCAGCCGGCTATGACGAGGCAACACAAAATTACCCTGTGCTTTACCTGTTCGACGGCCAAAATTTGTTTGACGCATCTTTGTCAATGTTTTCCGGCGTTGAATGGAGCGCAGACGAAACTGCAGAGCGATTAATCAAAGACGGAGCAATTGAACCACTCATTATTGTTGGAATTGACAACGCCGGCGATCCGGGGCGGGCGGAGGAATACCTTCCATGGCCAGACCCAAACGTACAACTGCCGCCGACAGGCCCACGCGGACATGATCTATCTGCATTCCTTGTGCAGGACGTTTTTCCTTTGATCGAAACGCGCTACCGCACGCGAAACCGGGACCGCGGTCTCGGTGGCTCATCATTCGGAGGTATTGCAACACTTACCGCCTCGCAAATGGCGCCCGAATTATTTAATCGCCTACTCGTAGAAAGCCCGTCACTATGGGTTTCGGGTCAGCAAATGTTAACCGAAGTTGAGAATACTTCTGCAGAGGCTTGGCCGATGCGAATTTTTATTGGTATGGGCGGACGCGAATATTCCCGCTCATGTGAAGCTGACGCTCAGGAATATGATCTGGCGGGCGTTGAAAATGTTGAACGCCTGGCCAAGACATTAAAAGACGACGGCCTTGGCCCAGAAAGACTGCGTGTAGTCATAGAGGAATGCGCCGCGCATTCGGAAACAGCATGGGCTCGCCGCCTGCCTGAAGCGCTTACTTTTTTGTATGGTGCGACGTGAGTGTTTAATTGTTCTCCAAGCTGACTGCCTGCAAATTGATCCTTACTCTAACCTCAGGGCGTTCTTGACCGCCCCCAACGCCGCTTTCGTCCTCGGATCAAACCCCTGCCCTAGCGCCGCCGGACAGAACCGCCTTTGAAACGCCAACAGCGCGGCGGCGTGATCGCCTGGCGGTGCGTCATAGCCAATTTCCGCCAGCGCTTTCAGCGCGCTGTCATAGGAGATGGTTTTGCCGGCCTTCGCATCGTCGGTAAACGGCGCCAGCGCCAGGCCTTCTGCCGCCAACCGGCCCCAGGGAAATTTTTCGCCCGGGTCTTCTTTGCGTCGCGGGGCAATGTCGGAATGCGCCAGCACATGTCCCGGTGTGATATCATGGCGTTTACGGACATCTTTTAACAACGCGATAACGCTGTGGATCTGCGCCTCTGGAAAATCACGATAGCCGAATTCATGGCCGGGATTGACGATCTCAATACCGATTGAGCGCGCGTTAATGTCATATTCTCCCCGCCAGGCGGAAACACCGGCATGCCATGCGCGCATATCTTCCGCCACCAGCCGATAGCAATCGCCGTTTTCTTCAATCAGATAATGTGCACTGACTTTCGCTTTCGCATCGCGCAACCGATCCAGCGCCTCCTTGCCCGTGGGCATGCCGGTATAATGCAGGATCACCATATCAACGGTTCTGCCGCGAATATCAAAATTCGGCGATGGCGTATCAATCATCTTCAAAGGACCGCTCCCGGTTCACTGACATCCGCTTTTATGTCCTGTTTCCGGGCGCGGCGCAAAAGCACGAAGCCAACGCCCGTAAGCACCATTACGCCGCCAGCGACCATCCGCGGGCCGAACGGGTCACCGAGCAGAACCACCCCGAAAAAGATCGCCAGCACCGTCGTCAGCAACACGCTCGGCGCAACCACACTGACCGGTAGGCGCTGCAACAACCAATAATAGACCGTATGCCCGAAAATCGAGCCGCCAATCGCCGAATAAAGGATGGCGCTGACGATGATCGTCTTATTGCTTGCCGCGAGCGCCTCCGGCTGGCCGTTCTCGAACAGCGCCGTCCCGGTCCAAAGGCCGATAGCACCGACGACCGCAAACCAGGCGAGCAGTTCAATCGGTTTGAAGGCTTTGGCTTGCTTGACCAACACCGCCCCAACCGCTTCGGCGAGCGAGCCGGCGGCAACCAACCCAATACCGAGTGGGATACGGACATCCTCGCCGACTTCGTCATGGCCGCCAAGGGCAATGATCGCCACGCCGGCGAATGCGAAGGCGATGCCGAGCCCACTGCGCCATCCAATTTTGTCGCCTAAAAATATGATCGACAATATCGTTGCAAATGGAACATAAAGCTCCATCGCGATGGCGGCGGTTGAGGCGGTTGCGAATTTCAGCCCGGTAAACATAAATCCATAATTTACCGCGCCAAGACAAAGGCCAGCGCTCAGCACCCGGATCATTTGTCCCGGCCGCCACCGCAGAAACGGCGACAACAACAAGGCGACCAGTGTCATCCGTATCGCCGCATAAAACATCGGCGGCAATTCACCGATCGCCACTTTAATGACGACGAAGTGAAAGCCCCAGACCAGGCACATCGTAAGCCAGATAGATAATTCACGGATGCTCAACGCACACTCCTGAGACAAAATAAAAATGCATGCCGCCGGATTATGACAAACCAGCAGCCTTCGCAATCGAATTTATCTGTAAGCAAAAATAGACAGAAAAGCGCAAGCTAAGCGCCGGCGGACCGCCAGCCGGCTCGGTCCGTTTTATTTGACATCAGCCCGGCCATTGCAGAAATCGCCAGCACTACCGGCGCAGCAACCGCAACCGCGGCAATCGCAAGCGCTGAAACAATCAAAAAACCCAGAAATACCAGCGCATCAACGAGCCGTTCAAGCACGGTATTAGATCGCTCCGGTTTTTGGATTTCAGGCAGTAACAGCTCTTTCAAAATAACCACCAAATGCGATTCAACGACACACCATCAAAGCAAAGGCCGGCGGATTCGTCCAGTCGCCATACAAGGCAATAAATCACACAAATCACCGCAAATCGGTTAAAATTTGCTCATAAGCTGTATTAATCGCCGCCATACGCCCCTCACCGATCTTCAAAAGGTCGGGCGGCACGCCTCTCGCAATTAATATATCGGGGTGGTGATCACGCACCAGCGCCCGGTAAACGGCTTTGATTTCATCCTCGCTTGCAGCATGATCGATCCCTAAAATAAGATAAGGATCGTCTTCGCCGAGACCGAGATGCGCCGCCTTGAGGCGATGATAGGCAGCTCCTTTAACGCCGAAGGCTCGCGCGGTGCGGTCCAACAATTCAAGCTCGCGCGGATGCGCGACGCCATCGGCGACGGCGATATGAAACAGGCAATCCAGCACATCTTCCAACACCGCCGGCGCATCAGCAAAAATCTTTGTGACGCGGCCCAGATATTCGTCAAAGCCGGCGACATCTTGCTGGGCGAGCTGATAGACCATGCGCACCTTGTCCGCGTCCTGCTCATCAAACTGGAAAAAATCCCGGAACGCTTCGACCTCATCATCGGTGACGACGCCGTCGGCCTTGGCCATCTTTGCTGACAAGGCGATCAGCGCAATTGAAAAAGTGGTTTCCTTGCGGCGCTGCTTCTGTACGGCGAGGGTTTCTAACATCCCTCCAAGCGTGCGCCTGCCGGCTTCGCGAACAGCCGTTTCTATTCGGTCCCAGATAGTCATTTGAACGGTTTAGGCCGTGAGCGCGCGGATGGGAAGACTCAAGTGGGCAAGACCCCGGTCACGGTCATCCTTTATCCGGATCGTAATGCAAGATCGGCGACAGCCATTTTTCGACCTCCGTGACCGACATGGCTTTGCGTTGTGCATAATCGGCGACCTGATCGCGCTCTATTTTGCCAACGCCAAAATAAAGCGAGGCTGGGTGAGAGAAGTAAAGCCCGCTCACCGAGGCAGGCGGGGTCATTGCAAAGCTTTCCGTTAGCGCCATGCCGGCATTTGTCTCCGGGTCCAGAAGCTGAAAAAGCGTCGACTTTTCAGTGTGGTCCGGCTGCGCCGGATAGCCTGGCGCCGGGCGGATACCCTGATAGGCCTCCTTAATCATCTGCTCAGGCGTGAGGCCTTCATCCAGCGCATAGGCCCAAAGCTCGCGCCGCACGCGCCCATGCATATGTTCGGCGAATGCCTCCGCCAGCCGGTCTGCCAGCGCCTTGGAGAGGATTGAAGAGTAATTGTCGTGGCGCTGGTCGTGGGCGTTTGAAAATTCCTCCTCGCCAATCCCCGACGTTACCGCAAAGCCGCCAATATAATCGGCGACGCCGGTCTCTTCCGGAGCAACAAAGTCGGCCAGACAATAATTGGCGCCGCCTTCGCGTTTGGCAATCTGTTGGCGCAGGCAATGCAGAACGCCAAGCTCTTCGTTCCGGCTCTCATCCTTGTAAAGAACGATATCGTCGCCGCGCGCATTTGCCGGCCACAGCCCGACAACACCATGCGCCGTCAAAGCCTTGTCATCAATGATCTGGCGAAGCATTACTTGTGCGTCGTCAAACAGTCCCCGCGCCGCCTCGCCAACCTTGGCGTCATCAAGAATCTGTGGATAGCGCCCGTGCAACTCCCAGGACGAGAAAAACGGCGTCCAGTCGATATAGCGCGCCAGTGTTTCTAGGTCGTAATCGCGAAAGGTTTTAACGCCGGTAAAGGAGGGCTTTGGCGGCGTATAGGCCGACCAATCAATCGACGGCTTGTTGGCGCGCGCATCAGTGATTGAAATGCGTTTTGTTTTATGCGCGCCTTTCTCATAGCTCTCACGAATTTTGACATATTCATCCCTGACACCGTCAAGATATTCGCCGCGCCGGTCTTCCGACACAAGCGACCCGGCAACACCCACCGCGCGGCTGGCGTCAGTGACATAGACGACGCCATGGTCATAGTTGGGCGCAATTTTCACAGCGGTGTGGGCGCGGCTGGTCGTCGCCCCGCCGATCAGAAGCGGTATATCAAAACCTTCGCGCTTCATCTCCGAGGCGAGATTGCGCATTTCATCCAGGCTCGGCGTAATAAGCCCGGAAACGCCGATAATATCGACCTTATGCGCGCGCGCCTCGCTCAAGATTTTCGCGGTCGGGACCATCACGCCCAAATCAATGATCTCGTAATTATTACATTGCAACACCACGCCGACGATGTTTTTGCCGATGTCGTGAACATCGCCCTTCACCGTCGCCATCAAGATGACGCCATTCGGCTTTCCCTGTTCTAGGCCCTGCTCTTCTTTTTCCTTTTCCATGAATGGCGTGAGGTACGCGACCGACTGCTTCATCACCCGCGCTGATTTAACCACTTGAGGCAAGAACATTTTACCATCACCGAAAAGATCGCCGACGATGTTCATCCCGTCCATCAACGGGCCTTCAATCACATGTAAGGGGCGGCCGAGTTTTGCGCGCGCCTCTTCTGTGTCCTCGACGATAAATTCTGTAACACCCTTGACCAGCGCGTGGCGAAGACGTTCCGCCACCGGCGCCTCGCGCCACGACAAATCCTTGGCCGTCACCTGACCGGCCTCACCGCGATATTGCTCGGCAATCTCCAAAAGCCGCTCGGTGCCATCCGCTCGCCGGTTCAAAATGACATCTTCAACCGCCTCGCGAAGTTTTGGCTCAATCTCGTCATAGATCGCCAGCTGTCCCGCATTGACGATACCCATATCAAGGCCGGCCTTGATCGCATGGTAGAGAAACACCGAATGCATCGCTTCGCGAACCGGCTCGTTGCCGCGGAACGAGAAGGAAATGTTGGAGATCCCGCCGGAGACTTTCACATGTGGTAGATTGTCTTTGATGCGCTTAGTCGCTTCAATAAAATCAACGGCATAATTGTCGTGCTCTTCAATGCCGGTGGCGACCGCAAAGACATTTGGATCGAAAATAATATCTTCCGGCGGAAAACCGGCATCGATGAGAAGCTTGTAGGAGCGCGCGCAAATTTCGAACTTGCGGTCAGCGGTGTCGGCCTGGCCATCCTCGTCAAAAGCCATCACCACGCTGGCCGCGCCGTAGCGCATAATCTTCCTGGCATGACCCAGAAACGCCGCCTCGCCTTCCTTCAGGGAAATCGAATTGACGATGGCCTTGCCCTGGACGTTTTTCAGACCCTCCTCGATCACCTCCCATTTGGAGGAATCAATCATCACTGGCACGCGCGAAATATCCGGCTCTGAAGCAATGAGGCGCAAGAAGGTCCGCATCGCGTCAACACCGTCGAGCATGCCCTCGTCCATATTAACGTCGATCACTTGCGCGCCGTTTTCCACTTGCTGGCGCGCGACCGCAAGACCGTCTTCGTAGCGTTCATCTTTGATCAGCTTACGGAATTTTGCCGAGCCGGTGACGTTGGTGCGCTCGCCAACATTGACGAATGTCGCGCGCGCGCCGTCGCTCATGTCGAGCCCGCCTCATCACTGCGGACAAGCCCCGGCAATCCGTCTATCGACACCGCATTGGCCTGATAGCGACGCTCTTTCCATTCATCGAGTGGCGTGTGTTCCAAATGTCGATGCAGTTGCTCGCGTTCGCCTTTAAAATCAAAAAACGGCACGCCCCAGCCACAGTTATCGGCAACCCGGTGTACGGAGATTTTAATGATCGCACGGGCGCGATCAAACGCTGGGAAAAGCGTTTTCAACTCAGCAAAACCGGGATCATCCATCGCCACAGCTTTGCCGTGACCATAAACGCGTAAAATGTTCGCGGCGCCATTAAACGCGCAGAACATCAAAGTGATGCGGCCATTTTCATTAAGATGCGCATGCGTTTCAATGCCAGAGCCGCCAAGATCAATCCAGGCGATGGTATGCGCATCAAGGATACGAATGCTGTCATAACCCTTTGGCGACAGATTAACCGAGCCGCTCGAAGACAACGGCGCCGTTGCGACGAAGAAAACCTTCTGGCGCATGATAAAATCTACATGGCTGTCGTTTAATGCGTCGAAAGTTTTACCCATAAAACTATATCGCTTCTTTTGTTTTTATGATTGAACGCCGCCCGTTCAAGCCGCATGGTCGACTGGTTTGGCCGTAGGCCGGACGCCAAGCATGTGACATAGCGCATAAGCGAGGTCGTCGCGGTTGAGCGTGTAGAAATGAAAATGATTGACCCCGTGCTCGGCCAGTTCCTGACATTGCTCTGCGGCGACCGTCGCCGCGATCAGGCGGCGCGTCGATGGGTCGTCTTCTAGGTTTTGAAACAACTTGACCAACCGCCCCGGCACGGTCGCACCGCAAATATCGGCCATCCGCCGCATCCCGTTGAAATTCGTGACCGGCATGATGCCAGGCACGATCGGAATATCGATGCCCGCCGCCCGGATCGTATCGCGATATCGCAGAAAAGCAGTGTTATCGTAAAAGAACTGCGTGATAGCCCGTGTCGCGCCGGCGTCTACTTTGCGCTTCAGCATTTCGATATCAGCGTTCATCGACGGCGAATCGGGGTGCTTTTCCGGATAGCAGCCAACGGAAATTTCAAATGGCGCGATCTTTCTGGCTCCGGCGGCCAGTTCAGCGGCGTTGGCGTAGCCATCCGGATGCGGACGATAGGACTCTCCGGCCCCGCCCGACGGATCGCCACGCAGGGCGACAATATGCTTAACGCCCGCGGCCCAATAGGACTTCAAAACCGCATCGACTTCATCTCGTGTTGCGGCGACGCACGTTAAATGTGCAGCCACCGGGATATTGGTTTCCTTAATGATGCGCGACACCGTTTCATGCGTGCGCTCGCGCGTCGATCCGCCCGCGCCATAAGTGACGGAGACAAAGTCCGGCCGCAATGGCGCTAACTTATTGACTGCCGACCACAATTTTTCGTGCATCGCCGGCGTCTTTGGCGGAAAGAACTCAAAGGAGACATGTAAGTTCGACATTTTAATTCTCCTCGATCACGCAGCGCTGCGCGCACGCAGCTGGCGAACATCCGCCGGGGCGCGACACAGCCATATTTTAACGGTCAATTTCTTCTTCTCGCCTGAGGCCGGAGACAGGGTTTCGATCTGTTCAAGCTGCAAACCGGCCGCAGTGCACCAATCGCGCACTTCATCGTCTGAAAAGCCGAGCCGGCGATGTGCGTGTTCATCACGCAGAAATTCCAAATCATGCGGTGCGAAATCGGAAATAATCAGGCTGCCGCCGGATTTTAACAATCGCGCCGCCTCATCCACCGCAGCACCGGGCTCGGCGAGGTAGTGTAATACGTGGTGTATGCAGACGATATCCGCCGACGCGCCATCCATCGCCAGCGAGAACAGGTCACCATGGCGCGCCTGGGCATGAGCGATCCCCGCCCGCTCCAGATTAGCGCGCGCAATCGCCAGCATCTCATGAGAGAGATCATAACCGACGCCCGAACCATAACGGTCGGCGAAAATCTCAAGCATGCGGCCAGTGCCGGTGCCGAGATCGACAAAGACGCCGATCGGCTTGTCGCCTGCGAGCTTGACGATCCGCGCTTCGATGTCTGACGCCGGCAAGTGCAGCTGTCGCAGCTTGTTCCACTCATTGGCGTTGGACTGGAAATATGCCGCCGCCTGGGCCGCCCGGGCGGTCCGGCTCTGGGCGAATCGCTCCGCGTCACGCGCCAAAATCCGGTCCTCGGCTTCACTGACCGCCGCAACCGCATCCAAAACCGCCGAAAGGCTTCGGTCACTCTGCGCCTGTCCGGCGATGCGGTAGAACATCCAGGCTCCCTCGCGATGACGCTCGGCCAGCCCGGCGTCAGCCAGAATTTTCAGGTGCCGGCTCACACGCGGCTGGCTCTGACCCAGAATTGTCGTTATTTCACTGACAGTTAGCTCGCCTTTCACCAGCAGCGCCATGATCCGCAGACGGCTCTCTTCGCCGATAGCGCGAAACACGCTGAGGGTCTTATCAAGGGGCATGGTCATGGCCTGGTTACTCTATCCGACAACATATAAAGATATCTTTATATGAAGGCAACAATCCAATCGTCCGCATATATCCCCTTGAAATATGTTAGTGGCTTTCCTATATTCTGAGTATAGGAGAGTGCAATGTCTAAACCGATGAATATCCAGCAGTTTTTCAAGCTATTCCCCGATGATGATGCCTGCTTGGACCATCTCTTTCTCACGCGATATGGCTCAGAGCCGGCTTGCGAGCGTTGTGGGGAGATTGGCGCTTTTCACCGTTTAGCAAACCACCCGGCCTATACCTGCAACTGCGGCCATCACATTCACCCCATGGCCGGAACGCCCTTCGAGCGCAGCCGCACGCCGCTCCAGAAGTGGTATTATGCGATGTTTCTTTTCACGGCGACGCGCAACGGCGTGTCGGCCAAGGAAATCCAGCGCCAGCTTGGCGTCACTTATAAATGTGCATGGCGCATTGCTCACAAAATCCGCGAATACATGGGCGCCGTTGACGGCAATGATCGCCTTGGCGGCAAGGGCGGACCTATCGTGGAGGCTGACAAGGCTTTCATCGGCGGTAAGGACAAACGTGGCGAAGATGACAAAGCCATCGTGCTCGGCATGGTCGAGCGCGGCGGCGATTTGATGACTAAAGTGGTCCCCAACCGCCGCAGGATTGTCGTGTCGGGATCGGTGGCAGACGCGGTAAAACGTGGAACGCACATCGCTACGGACGAAGGAACTGCGTTCTTTAAACTAAGCGAGTACGGCTTTATTCACACAACAGTGAACCATGCAAAAAAAGAATATGTGCGCGGCGAAACGCACACCAATACGATTGAGGGATTTTGGTCTTGGTTAAAGCGCGGCATCAACGGAACCCACGTATGGGTTTCGCACAAGCACCTTCCCAAATATCTCGGCGAATTTGAGTTTCGCTTTAATCTTCGGAAACAGGGCCATCTGATGTTCCCAATTCTTCTGGCGTCTTTCCCGAGGCCATAGCCTTCATGAGGCGTTCAAAAAGATCAGCGTTCGCCTCATTCGGGTGCTCTTGGGCGAATTGATCGAGAAGCCCTTCTTTGCGGGCCTCTTCAAGACTGAGATGTTTTCCACGGGACATATTGACTTACTTGATTTAGCAGTTTTTCGAATGGTTTTTTCTTTTTCTTCGGGTCTACAAGTGCACGGCGCTTTTTTGGAAACTTCACTGCTGACTTTATATTAGTTGTTTGTTTTATCAGGTACATAAACGTTCCATTTCGCCCATCCACACATAAAGTAGCAAATGTTGCCGGGACGTTTTTCCCGCTTATCTCCAATACGATCATATTTCCATCGTTTCGCAAAATCGGCTGTGTATTGATAGCTCCGGTGCTGTCATCTCGCGCAGAAATAAGCAATTGCATCGCAAAAGAATTAGCTTGCTTGCGAAGATCTTCAAATAGATTGCTATCTCGCGCTGAGATGTTGGTAGACATTTGACCGCTCTCCTCCAAGACAATACCCAACTGAAAATATTCGCTGGTCTTGGGATTTATGTCGGTTTTTGAGAGATTGGATTTGGTATGTAGGGCGTGATCAAAGTTTTTTGCGGCGCCAGCCACGTGCAGATAAGCTACTTTTACCTGCACTCCTTCAATTGTCTTATTGTTCGTATCATTCAACACCCCAACACAAAAATTCGAATGGGTAATTCGTTGCTTGGGATCGTTTTGATCGTAATAGCAACGACGTACGATGTATGGCTCGGTTTCGTAATGTGGGAAGTTCACCCAATCCTCAAATTCAAGCTTTAACTCCAAGCCAAACCGGTTTTTCCAAGACTCATCCAAAGCTTTCCAAAAAAATGCAACAACAAGTAAAACAATGCCGAATGAAATGAAAAGCCAAGGTCCCCACTGTTGCATCCAAGAATGGTACTGCTGAGCAGCTTCAAAAAAGTTTTGCGCCCATTCGCCACGATAAGTATTTTCGGAGCCGGGCACCTTAGCGGCACCGCCGACATTTAAAATTAATCCTGCAATTGGTAGTGCGAATTGAAGCGCACCGCCTAAAAGCAGTAAAAATCCGCCATAAATTGTCGCGATTACCCGACCCATTGAATCCCTTGGATATGACTTGACGCTTACTCATGGCCGGACTCCGCCACCGGAGTCGAATCGACTCTGAAAATAGCCGATTCCACAACATACGCCAAGGGGATATATGCGCAATCGTCCGCTCCAGCATCAAGATAATGTTCAGGCAACTGGGCCCTTGCGGCAACAATCATGGAAAGTTGACTGGACCTCGGTCATTAACTCTGTCTTTTCGCCGTGATTTTGCCATCTTAGGCGACGACGATTCTAAACCATCGGGCGATTAACAGAAATCGCCCGATGGTTTAGAGCTTTTACTGCGCGCCGGGGTATCGAAAAACTGCTTCCCACTTTTTCGCCCGGCGCTCTCGCTGCTATGGAGTGTATCCGCGTGACGATAAAGATTTGGACCCTTGCCGCTTTCCTCACTTTGACGGTCGGCGCTGCGCATGCACAAATATCTGATGCGGACGATGCCGCAGCCTTTGCCGAAGGATTGAAGAATGATGGCGCCGCGGACGAAGGCGCCACAAACCAAGATCCCTGGGAAGGCTTCAATCGCAAAATGTTCGCTGTCAATAACGCAATCGATAGCGCCGCCCTGGTTCCGGCGGCAAAGGCTTACCGCGCGACCACCCACAAAAAGCAGCGCAAAGGTTTGCGCAATCTGCTGGCCAATGCGCGCACGCCGGTGATTTTGATCAACGATCTCTTACAGGGTGAATTCAAGCGCGCCAGCGAAACAGCCAGCCGCTTTGCCGTTAACACCACCATCGGATTTGGCGGTATGGGTGATCCCGCCGAGCGCATGGGCATTCCTCAACATTCGGAAGATTTCGGACAAACACTCGCGGTTTGGGGCGCGCCGCCGGGACCCTATCTTTTCATGCCGCTCATGGGCCCTAGCACAATCCGCGGCGGCGTTGGCTCGATTGGCGACATTGCCATGGACCCAGCGGTCTGGATCCGCACGGACGCTGCAAAATATACGCGCTATAGCCGCGCCGGCGCCGCCGGGCTCGCCTTGCGAGAGCCGCTGATCGAGCCCCTCCAGGATATTGAGGACAATTCGCTCGATTACTATGCGTCGCTACGCAGCTTCTATATGCAGTCGCGCAAGCGCGAGATCGCCAACGGGCGCACCAATTTTGACGACCTGCCGGATATCGGCGATTTTGAGGAATTCGACGAACTTGAATGAGTTCTCTCGGAACAGGAATGTTTTTTGAGCCATGCCTGCGCCGGGTTTTGTTTGCCGCGTGATTTTTCACTTTTCCCGATCACGCTCCAGGGAGCTTAGACTATGCACATCAAATCCATGCTTCACCGGCTTGGCGTTGCCGTCGTCGCCGGAACAATGCTGACCGCAGCGCCAGCGCTCGCGGATGACGAGGCTGAGCATTTTATTCAAGCCGTGCTCGATGAGGCAGAGCCTTATCTCGATGCGCCGGACCAGGAAACCCAATTTGACGGCATCCGGCAGTTGGTCGACAAATATGTCGATATGCGCCGCGTCGGTCTGTTCACCCTTGGAAAATATGCGCGCCGGATCACACCAGAACAAAAGCAGGTCTACCTGCCGCTGTTTAAAGAATACGCGACCGGCATCTATCAAGACTCGCTTTCCACCTATGCTGGCGAAAAGCTGAATGTCACGACCTCAATTGATCGGTCGACACGCGACATCATCGTCAATTCGGAAATCATCGATGCCGAGCCCGGCAGCCAGCTAGCGACTATGGTCGTGCATTGGCGGGTCTATCGCACCCGCGACGGCGATTTAACCATCGTTGATGTTGGCGCAGACGGCATCTGGCTGGCCATCGAACAACTCGAACAGTTCACCTCCGTCATCGCCAATAATGGCGGCCCGCCCGCCGGCGTAGACGCGCTGATTGCTGATCTCAAGGAACAAGTCACGGAGTAGGTTTATTTACACTACGAAAAAAGGCCGCTCACAAGAGCGGCCTTTTTTAATGATTGATCATGCGGCGATAAGGCCGCAACAAATAGCCATCAAGAATAATATTCGACGACCAGATTTGGCTCCATGGTGCACGGATAGGGCACTTCGGCAAATTCCGGCACGCGCACAAATGTCGCCGCCATTTTCTTCGGGTCGACATCGACATATTCAGGAATGTCGCGTTCCGGGCTTTGCAAGGCTTCCAGAACCAGCGCCATATTCTTTGATTTTTCTTTAATCTCAACAACGTCGCCCGGCTTCAGGCGCGCAGATGAAATATTGGTGCGCACGCCGTTGACCAGCACATGGCCATGATTGACGAACTGGCGTGCGGCGAAAACCGTGGGCACAAATTTCGCGCGATAGACAATCGCATCGAGCCGGCTTTCAAGAATGCCGATCAGGTGTTCTGCGGTATTGCCGCGGCGGCGCACAGCTTCGCCATAGATGCGTGAAAACTGTTTTTCGGTGATGTTGCCGTAATAGCCTTTGAGCTTTTGCTTGGCCATCAGCTGAATGCCGAAATCGGACGGCTTACCTTTGCGGCGCTGGCCGTGCATGCCAGGTCCGTAGTCGCGTTTGTTGACGGGAGATTTTGGCCGGCCCCAAACATTTTCACCGACCCGACGGTCAAGCTTGTGCTTGGCGCTGCTGCGCTTGGACATTATTCCTCACTATCGGCGTGGCCCGGCTCCGGGGCCTATCCCCGAAGCGATCTCAACGGCGGTCCACACGCCACCCGTTATTCGAAGCCGGGCCTATACCGCCGGGCCCCACGGCTGTCAAATCAACGCCATCAGAAAAGCCCGCCGATAAGAGCGGGCCGTTCTGTCATTTGGGGTCGTAAATTACTGTTCTAGGCAACCTTTACTGCTTTGGCCTTACGGTGCGCGGCGCCAAGACCGGCAAGGCCTATGCCCATCAGCCAGATGGCGCCGGGAATCGGAATTTCCGGAACTTCGCCAAACTCGGTATAGTGGCTCAAGCCAGCCCCCTGCCCATCAGCTGCACTATAAATGACGTCCAGCGATCCGCCTGAGGTGTTCTTGAGAAACACCGTCATATTGCCAATTTTAAGAAGAAAATATTCTGACAGCGTGGTGAAGCTGGGCGATGGGTCACCATCCGTCTTGGTCGCATCCGCCTGAAGGAACGATGTGCCGGCAAGCGTATTAAACGCCGTGGCTTCGTTCGCTTCGCTGGCGTTACCGCTGTCATAGGCATCAGCCATCGTCGCAGATAAACCACCAAGGGACCCGCTGGTCACTTGATTCCCCGGATTAGTGACGATCAAACTACCGGCGAATATTCCTTCGCAGGCGCCGGCATCAGCACCGTTGCACGTAATCGTGCCCAGACCGCCAGTGATTGTAATCGTATTCGCTGAAGCAACGCCAAGTGATGCGGCAACAGCCAACGCGCCAGAAAGCACAGTACCAAGAAGCTTTTTCATAACTAGTCCCTACTCATACGCCAACAGAACGCTCTTTATGCCTAACGTAAGCAATCTTTAAGCCAGGCAGGACCAGGTTGCCTCCAAAACACGCTACGGTTGTGTCAACTTTCCCTGGGCCCCGCGTGCCGACATTTGTTCGTAGGATAAGCCTTACGATAACTGCGTTCCTCAAGAGCGAATGGAAAACGGCGTAAATTCGGTCTCGCGGTCATAGACATCAACGCCTTCTGCGCGTTTGAGCAATGCGACCAGCCGGTAGGTAATCGGCGTCAGCAACGCCTCCCACAGGACTTTCAGAAAATAGTTGGTGACCAGTACGGTGAGCACCTGACGGGCGCTCCAAACGCCGAGAAAAGCGATCGGATAAAACAACAGACTATCGACGCCCTGGCCGACGACGGTCGAGCCGATCGTGCGCCGCCATAAATGTTTTCCAGCCGACCAGACCTTCATGCGCGCCATCACGAAGGCGTTGGCAAGCTCGCCGGCCCAGAAGGCGATCACCGAGGCGAGGACAATGCGCGAGGTTAGCCCGAAGACTTCCTCATAGGCCGCCTGCCCGTCCCAGCCTGGGGCCGGCGGCATCGCCACCACGGCCCAGGCCATGAACGCCATAAACAACACCGCCGCAAAGCCCGCCCAAACCACGCGGCGTGCCCGCGCATAGCCGTAGACTTCGGTGAGCACGTCGCCGAGCACATAGGAAAGCGGGAAAAACAAGATGCCCGCGCCAAAGACCCCGACCGGCCAACCGAATATCTCCCACTCGGTAAATTGAACCAGCTTGGCGGCGCCGATCAGGTTTGAGCAAATCAGGATCGCGACAAACGCCGCCATCGCGAAATCATAATATTTGAAACGGTGCATTGAGAGCGCTTCGGCGTTTTCAATGCGTTGAACTTGCTTCTGCGTCACGAAAACCCCGCTCTGTTATAGGTCAACGGGAGTATGCAGCGGTTTGCGCGAAAGAAAAGCGTGGACAGGCGCCCGATCTGTCGTTCGTGAACTGTCAGCTTTTCTGGCGCGCCAGCGCCCTGATGGCGCCATGCAGCGTGCGGATTTCGGTTTCGGTAAACCCGGCTCTGGAAAACGCCGCACGTAAATTTCGCACCATCCCCGGACGCTTTTCCGGCGGATAAAAATAATCCGCAGCATCAAGTGCAGCTTCAAGCCGGTCAAAGAAATGCGCAAGCGCTGCCTTGTCTGCCGGCGTATCTTGTTCACGCGGGGATTCTATCGTTGCCATATCTCCGGCGCAGGCCCATTCATAGGCCACCACCAATGCTGCCTGCGATAAATTGATCGATGCAAAAGCAGGGTTGACCGGGATCGACAAAATCGCGTCGGCGCGTGCAACATCGTCGCTTGAAAGCCCGTTGCGCTCACCCCCGAATACCACCGCGCAGCGTTGGCCTGCATTGACTCGCGCCCGGAGCTCCTTCGCGGCCTCCCCCGGCGCCAGCACCGGCGTCGCCAACTCTCGCCGGCGGGCGGTGGTCGCAATCACATACTCGCAGTCAGAGAGCGCCGCATCTAGCGTATCAAAAACTTTCGCCTGGTCGATCACCAACGATGCGCCAGAGGCCATCGCCGCCGCCTTCGGATTGGGCCAGCCATCGCGCGGCGCCGTGAGGCGGAGCCCGGAGATCCCGAAATTTAACATCGCGCGCGCCGTCGCGCCGATATTTTCCCCCATCTGAGGCTCGACAAGTACGAAAATCGGCGCCGGTTCGATGCCCTCACGCGCTCTTGTTCTACTCATCCGCATTTCATTCACCCATCTCTGCTGCGCCGGCCATCGTTATCTTGGCGGGCCTTTGACCTCAGCCCGCCGGATGCTATAGCCCGGCGCACACCCACAGACATTATGCGCGCATTCGCGCCGCATCCAAAAGCAACTCCGGTAGGTCTTTCCATGCAGAAAATCAAAGTCGAAAATCCAGTCGTCGAAATGGACGGGGACGAGATGACCCGGATCATCTGGCAAATGATCAAGGACAAACTCATCAATCCCTATCTCGATATCGACCTGAAATATTTTGACCTCGGTATTGAGAGCCGCGACGCCAGCGACGACCAGATCACCATTGACTCTGCCGAAGCGACTAAAAAATACGGTGTCGCCATCAAATGTGCAACGATTACACCGGACGAGGCGCGGGTTGAGGAATTTGGCCTGAAGAAAATGTGGCGCTCGCCCAACGGCACTATCCGCAACATTCTCGGCGGCGTCGTCTTCCGTGAGCCGATCATTATCCGCAATGTACCGCGCCTGGTCCCTGGCTGGACCAAACCGGTGATCATCGGCCGTCATGCCTATGGCGACCAATATCGCGCCACCGACATGTTGTTTCCAAGTAAGGGCAAACTGACCCTGAAATGGGAAGGCGACAATGGCGAGACTATCGAAGAAACAGTATTCGACGCGCCGTCGAGCGGTATCTATATGGGGATGTATAATCTCGACCAGTCGATCCGCGACTTCGCCCGCGCCAGCTTCAACTACGCCCTGCAGCGCAAATACCCGCTTTATCTTTCCACCAAAAACACCATCATGAAAAAATATGACGGGCGTTTTAAGGACCTGTTTGCGGAACTCTATGAAGCAGAGTTCAAGGACAAATTCGCCGAACACGGCCTCACCTATGAACACCGATTGATCGACGACATGGTCGCGGCCTGCCTGAAATGGTCGGGCGGTTATGTCTGGGCGTGTAAAAACTATGATGGCGACGTGCAATCGGACACTGTGGCGCAAGGCTTTGGCTCGCTTGGACTGATGACATCGGTGTTGATTTCGCCGGACGGCAAAACCGTTGAGGCAGAAGCCGCGCACGGCACCGTGACGCGCCATTATCGCCAGCACCAGAAGGGCGAAGCGACCTCGACCAACTCAATCGCCTCAATCTACGCCTGGACCAGAGGGCTGGCCCATCGCGGCAAGCTCGACGGCAATGATGCGCTGAATAAATTTGCAACCACACTGGAAGAGACCATCATCAAAACCGTTGAGGCCGGCCACATGACCAAGGACCTCGCCCTCCTCATTGGCGCTGAGCAAAAATGGCTCACCACGGAAGGTTTCCTCGATAAGGTTGCCGAAAACTTCCAGACCGCACTCAACGCTTAGGTCCCTCTCGTGGGCAATAGTGTGGAGCCAACGCCGCCGCCAGTTAAGACTATTTTGAAATCTGTCTTCGGGTTTGACGCATTCCGTCCGGGGCAGGAGAAAATCGTCTCAGCGATTTTGGATAGCCGCGATATTTTGGCGATCATGCCCACCGGCGCCGGCAAAAGTCTGTGCTACCAATTGCCGGCGGTGTGTGGGGACGGCCTCACCGTCGTGGTGTCGCCGCTGATTGCTTTGATGGAAAACCAGGCCGCGCAATTGCGTGCGCTCGGCGCCCCGGTCGGCGTTATCCATTCCGGCCGCGAGCGCCAGGCGAGCATCGCTGACTGGCGCGCTGCCGCCACCGGCGAGACCCGGCTTTTATACATGTCGCCCGAGCGGCTGATGACTCCGCGCATGTTGTCCGCGCTCGCCAGCGTCGATCTCCGGCGTATCGTCGTTGACGAAGCCCATTGTGTCAGCCAGTGGGGCCATGATTTTCGCCCCGACTATATGGCGCTGACCAGCCTTAGGGATCATTTCCCCGGCATTCAGATCGCCGCCTTCACTGCGACCGCCGATAGACGCACGCGCGACGAAATTGTCCGGAGCCTGCTCGGTCCCGGCGGACAGGTGTTCGTTCACGACCTGGACCGGCCGAATATCGACATCGCCATTGAGCAAAAAACCTCCGCAAAAGACCGCCTCGCCGCCCTGATGGACGAACATCGCGGAGAACAGGGCATCATCTATGCGCTGTCGCGCAAAAACACCGAGGAGATTGCCGCCGACCTTGAAACTCACGGCCACAAGGTCGCCGCCTATCATGCCGGACTTGACCCGGAGACCCGCAATAACCGCCTCAACGCCTTTCTGACCGAGCCGGACCTGACCATCGTCGCCACGGTCGCCTTCGGCATGGGCATCGATAAACCCGATATCCGCTTTGTTTTTCATCACGATATCCCGTCCTCCATCGAGGGCTATTATCAGGAAATTGGCAGGGCCGGCCGCGACGGCGCGCCGGCGCGCGCGGTGATGTTATATTCCGGCGGCGATGTCGGACGGCGTATACGGATGATTTCCCGCAATGACAGCGATGATGCAGCCTCGCGCGCGGAAATGCGCCGGCTCGATGAACTGACCACTTTGTGCGAACAAACCGATTGCCGGCGCCAGACATTACTCTCGCATTTCGGGCAAGAAACTAAACGCTGCGGTAATTGCGACAATTGCCGCGAGCCGCCGAAGCGGGTGGACGCCAGCGCCGATGCACGGCTTGTGGTTGATGCTGTCGTCGCTAGCGGGTCGATGTTTGGCGCGGTCCATATCATCGATATTTTACGCGGCGCCGACACCCAGAAAATCCGTAAGAGCGGGCATGAGGCGTTGCCCGTCTACGCCGCCGGCGCTCATCACCCAGCTGACCAATGGCGCCACCTCATCCGCCAGATGACCGCCGACAAGCTGCTGATCGCTGAGCCGACCTATGGCGGGCTGAAACCCGGCGAAGCGGCGCAAGCGTTAATGTCCGGCGACAACGACTATGCGATGCGCGCGCCGCCGGCACCGCGCAAGGCTAGGGCCACCCGCAAAGCCGCGCCGGCCGCAGCGATTGGCGACCAGGCCTTACTGGCGGCGCTCAAACAGCACCGGCTAGCACTGGCGCGCGAACGCGGCGCACCGGCCTTCGTCATCTTCTCCGACCGCACGCTGATCGACATGGCGGCCCGCCGACCCGCTACCCGCGATGAATTTGGTGAGGTCTTCGGCGTCGGCGCCGCCAAAACCGAGGCCTTCGGCGAGCAGTTTATCGCCATCATCCGCGACCATGTGGGGTGAATCGCGCACTGCCGCACCGCCTCATACGAGCCTTCCCGCGTCCCATAATGGTATTTTCGGCTTTTCCTCTCATAATTGAGGCGCCTTACCGCATTCCCGGTCGCCAAACCCGCCGGCGCGTGGCATTGGTGTCGGTCGGGGCCAACAGGTGCGCCTACAAAAGCCGCCCATGGAGTTTGTAATGAGATCAGTACCGTTCGCCCTCGCTGCCAGCCTATTCGCCGCCGGTTTTCTGGCTGCCGCACCGGTCGTCGCCGCCGAAGAATCGCGAAGCTTTGACTTGCCTGAATTCAGCCGTATCGACGTTTCTGCCGGCGTCGTTCTTATTGCTGATGTCGGTGCAGAGCAATCCGTGGTGGTGAAGACCAACAAAGGCGATTACACGGACTTAGAGATCGAAGTCAGCGATGGCGAATTGAACATCACGCGGGAATGGAATCCACTCAGCTGGCATAACAGCAGGTCGGATTACAAAGTGATCATCAACGTGCCGACACTAACGGCGTTAGACGCCTCGTCCGGCGCGCGTGCAAAAGTATTCAACATCGACGCCGAGCAGTTCTTGATAGATTTGTCGAGCGGCGCTCATGCCCTGCTCGAAGGAACATGCGAAAATTGTCTGCTTGATCTTTCTAGCGGCGCCGATCTTGAGGCCAAAGGCCTTGAATGCGAAAACGCCAATATTGACGTTTCAAGCGGCGGCCATGGCGTCATCAGTGTACTGGATACTGTCAAGGGCGACGCCTCCAGCGGTGGTCATGTTGCTGTTTATGGCAACCCGCATCAGATCAATGTCAGCAAGTCATCCGGCGGACGGATCAAAATTGTCGCCACCGCGCAAGCGACGCGAGATTAACTCGCGGTCGGATCGTCGGGCCCAGCATTCGCCGCGTCAGCAAATGGATCGGGAACTTCGGCCAGCGAGCGTTGCAAGCGCCGGTGCAAAAGCGGACGGGCGCGTGACAAAGTCCGGAAATCTTCCTGATCGAGCACAATCAGATCGCAGGTCGAAATCGCTATCGCTGTCTCCGCCTGTTCACCAGTCAACAAGGAACGCGCGCCCCAATATTCGCCCTCATCGAGACGGACGGGTGCAAGTTCCGGACGGTCGGAATCAACAATTTCGACCTCACCCGAACCGATCATAAAAAGCGCACCCGGTTTTTCTCCATCAACCGCAATCACCGATCCCAGCGGCGCCATGCGCGCCTTCAACACCTTCAACACCTCGGTGATTTCTTCCGGCTTCAGGAGGGCGAACACTTTTGAGCGCGCCGCCATGCCCCAGGTGACGATGAAATCCTGGCGGCGGAATTCTTCCATAAAGCCGCTGGCGATAATCCCGATCGGCAGGGCGAAAAAGCCAAGCCCGCTCACCATGACGATGCCGGCCAGAAACTTGCCCAGCGGCGTTACCGGCGTTACATCGCCATAACCAACCGTCGTTAGCGTCACAATCGCCCACCACATTGCTTCCGGCACGGTCGAAAAACTGCTGCCTGGTTGGCCGCCTTCAGCCAGATAAAGCATCGATGCAGAGATGATGACCATACCGAGAAGGACAATCAAAACGCCCAATAGCGCTGAACGCTCGCGCACCAAAACCCGCAGCATGGTGTTGAAGGCCGGCGAGAACCGCGCAAGCTTGAAGAACCGCAACAGCCGCAATATCCGCAAGACGCGCAGGTCAATCACGAAGAGAAAGCCAAGATAGAATGGCGCGATCACCAGAAGGTCGACGACCATGAATGGTCCGCGGGCAAATTTCAGCCGCGCACGCAGCGGCGACAGACCGCGGAAAGGCGGATGCTCCGTACACACCCAGAGCCTTGCGGCATATTCGAGTGAAAAAATTGAAATCGATACGATATCGAACAGCCTGAAAAAAACCATATGACTGTCATGGATCGCCGGCACAGTCTCCAGAGAAAACGCGATCACATTGAGAATAATCAGCGCCGCCATCGCGCCTTCAAAGACACGACTCTGCCAGTCATGGGAGTGACCGGCTTCTAGTATTTTATAAAGCCGCGCTTTCAGCCCTCCACTGTGGGCGCCCTGGGAAGATCGCTGCTGCGGCGCACTGGAAGGTTTTGCATGGTCAGTCAAAACTGCGGTTCTCCTGATGCGATAGCTTATCAAGCTCCTTAGCGCGGCGCGCGAAAACTATGCAACGATTTTTACATTACTCGCGTGAGCGCTGCGGCAATGTCCATCGGTTCTGCTTCCACCTCAAGGCCTGGCGTGGACTTCTCCGCATGATTTACCGCAAACAGACGGGTACGCCAGTCACACGCCCTAGAGAGAAGCAGGTTGCCCGCAAAAACAGCACGCCCTACCGCTTTTCGCTTTCTTAAATCGCTGAATGTGTCAGGGTCGAGAGCAACTGGATGGGAGAAAAATCATGAATAAATTCAATCTTACGCTTTTGTGTATGGCGGCCAGTGTCGCGCTCGGCTGGACGTCTGCAAATGCTGAAACGCGCAGCTTCGATTTTGACGGGTTTTCCCAAGTTGGCGCCTCGGCAGGTGTCATCGTACAAATTGCAACGGGCGCTGAATACTCAGTTCGCGCCGAGGGTAGCAATGCGGGGCTTGGCGAACTCAAGATCACCAACAAAAATGGGATCCTCAATATTGGACGCAACAAGACCATGCGCCTGAGGCGTCACCCCGATATTTCCGTCTATATTACAATGCCTGCACTCGAAGGCGTTCGCGCTTCAAGCGGATCAGATATCAAGGCGACCGATATTGACGCCGATAAATTCTCCGTCTCCGTATCAAGTGGCGCTGTTATTTCGCTCGCCGGTCGATGCGAAGACATTCGCGCCAGGGTATCGAGCGGCTCGAGCCTCAACGGCAAAAACCTGCAATGCCATAACGCCAACGTCACTGCATCCTCCGGAGCAAGCGCATCCACATACGCCAGCGAAAAAGTGAGTGCCAGTGCGTCCAGCGGCGGCAGCATTAACGTTTATGGCGACCCGGAAATTAACACCGTCTCCAAGTCCAGTGGCGGCAGCGTCTCAATCCGCAATTAGAACATTTCCCGGCGTTCGCCTCAGGAGGCGATCGCCTGTTCAATCGACTTGATAGCTTTGTCGGCATTGGCGCCGTCCGGCCCTCCGGCTTGCGCCATATCCGGCCGGCCGCCGCCGCCCTTGCCGCCGATCGCTTCCGCGCCGACCCGCGCCAAATCAACCGCAGACAGACGTTCTTTCAAATCCTCCGTCACGCCGACCGCCAGCGCCGCCTTGCCATCATTGACGCCGATGAAAACGGCGACGCCTGCGCCCATTTTTTTCTTGGCCGCATCCACCAAGCCGCGCAAATCCTTAGGCGCGACGCCTTCAAGCACCCGCCCGGTGAATTTGACGCCAGCGATTTCCCGGACGTCGTCGTCCTTCGCCTCACCGCCGCCGCCAAGCGCCAGTTGTTTTTTGGCTTCAGTGAGATCGCGTTCGAGTTTTTTGCGTTCTGCGAGCAGCGCCGTCACCCGCTCCGGCAATTGCGCAGGAACCGTTTTGAGCGCATCGGCCGCCGTACCGGCCAGCGCCGCCTGTGCCTCGAGATATTGTCGCGCCGCCTCGCCGGTCAACGCTTCAACCCGGCGCACGCCCGCCGATACTGAGCTTTCACCAATGATTTTGAACAACGCAATATCACCAATGCGCGACACATGCATGCCGCCGCAAAGTTCAACGGAATAAGGCTTGCCAGAACCATCAAGCGCTGCGCCCATCGTCAGCACACGAACATCATCGTCGTATTTCTCGCCAAACAACGCCATTGCACCCGATGCCACTGCGTCTTCATAGGGCATGATACGGGTCTCGACAGGCGTATTCTGACGAACTACCGCATTAACGCGCCGTTCGACTTCCGCAGTTTCTTCGGGAGACATGATCTTCGGGTTAGAAAAATCGAACCGCAATCGATCCGGCGCAACAAGTGAGCCTTTCTGGGTTACATGCGCGCCTAAAACTTCGCGCAGAGCGGCATGCATCAGATGCGTCGCTGAATGATTGGCGCGGATCTTGGTCCGGCGCTCAGCCTCAACTGACAGATGCGCCGCCTCGCTGACTTTAATCGCGCCCTCCTCAACAACGCCGATATGACCAAACAGTGCGCTGGCGCGTTTTTTAACATCGCGGATGATGATTTTCGCGCCGGTCTCGGTTTTGATGACGCCGGCATCGCCGATCTGACCGCCGGCCTCGGCATAAAATGGCGTCTGGTTGACGATAATCTCAACTTCATCGCCCTGGCTTGCCTGCATTACTGGCGCACCATCTTTAACGATAGCCTGAATGACGCCTTCGGTCTCATCGTGGATATAGCCGAGAAATTCCGTCGCGCCGTGCTCCGTCCGCAGATCAAACCAGACACTCTCGTCGGCGGCGTCGCCTGAGCCCGCCCATGCGGCGCGCGCGGCCTTGCGTTGCACCTCCATCGCCGCATCAAAACCCACGACGTCAACCTCGCGGCCCTGACGGCGGAGAGCGTCCTGGGTCAGGTCGAGCGGGAAGCCAAAGGTGTCATAGAGTTTGAACGCGGCCTTGCCCGACAGCGCCTCGCCATCCGGCAGGGTTGCGGTCTCTTCGTCGAGGAGTTTCAATCCGCGCTCAAGCAGTGAGCGGAATTTTTCCTCTTCCGAATTCAAGGTTTCAACGATCAGGGTTTGCGCGCGCCCAAGCTCGGGAAACGCGCCGCCCATTTCTCGCACGAGCACCGGCGCGAGACGCGCAAGCAAAGGGTCGCGCGCACCCAGCCCGTGCGCATAGCGCATCGCCCGGCGCATAATCCGCCGCAAGACATAGCCGCGCCCTTCATTGGAAGGGGCGACGCCGTCGGCGATCAAGAAACTCATGGCTCGCAAATGATCGGCAATCACCCGGTGTGCCGGGGCGTCAGCGCCCTCCGCCTTGCGGCCGGTAAGGTCCACCGATGCGGCAATCAGGGTGCGGAACAGATCGACATCGTAATTATCATGAACACCCTGCAGGACGGCCGCCAGACGCTCAAGTCCCATGCCGGTGTCGATGGAGGGCTTGGGCAAATCGACCTGTTCGCCGCTGGCAAGCTTTTCGAACTGCATGAAGACGAGGTTCCATATCTCGACAAAACGGTCGCCATCTTCATCGGGGCTGCCAGGCGGGCCGCCGGGAATGTGATCCCCATGATCGTAGAAAATCTCCGAACAGGGTCCGCACGGGCCAGTATCGCCCATTGCCCAGAAATTATCGCTGGTTGGTATGCGGATGATACGTGCTTCCGGCAGGCCAGAGATTTTGCGCCATAGGTCAAACGCCTCATCGTCGGTGTGGTAGACAGTGACGGTGAGCTTGTCGGCGGCGAGCCCGAATTCCTTGTGCACCAGGGTCCAGGCGGCCTCAATTGCCTGATCTTTGAAGTAATCGCCAAACGAGAAGTTGCCGAGCATCTCGAAAAACGTGTGGTGGCGCGCGGTATAGCCGACATTGTCGAGATCGTTGTGCTTACCGCCGGCGCGCACGCATTTTTGCGACGACGTAGCGCGGGTATAGTCGCGGGTTTCCGCGCCAGTGAAAACGTTTTTGAACGGGACCATGCCGGCATTGACGAACAGCAAAGTCGGGTCATTTTGCGGCACTAGCGGCGCGGAGGGGACGACTACATGATCGCGCGCGGCGAAAAAGTCGAGAAATTGCGCCCTTATGTCTTTCAGCGACGTCATGGATTCATGGCCTCATTCAAGCCTTATGGCCTGTTAAAACAAAAATCGCGCCGGCCCAAACAAATGATCCGGCGCGAATTATTGTCTTAGCGCCCGAAGGGGCGGTGCGTCCAGATTTTTCGCTGCGCTGCGAAAATAGACGCGATCGCTGAGAGCCAAAGCCTGTCCTCTTCCTGCGTGACGGGGGCTCGGCGTCCGGGCGATCAGGTCATGCAAAAGAAGTTGAGCTTGTTGCCGTCGAGGTCGCGGAAATATCCGGCATAGAACGTATCGCCGCGCGGGCCGGCCGGGCCTTCATCCGCAGCGCCGAGCTCAATCGCCTTTTTATAGAGCCGGTCAACCGTTTCCGGCTTGTCGCAGGCAAGCGCCACCATAACTCCATTGCCGACCGAGGCTGGCTTGCCGTCATGCGGTTTGGCAATCGATATCGCCGGCTGTTGGGGGGCGGCTGACCAGGCGATAAAGCTGTCGCTTTCCATCATTCGCTTAGCGCCCATATCACCCAGCAAGGCGTCATAGAATTTGGCGGATTTTTCGAGATCGTCGGCGCCGAGTGTTACATATCCAATCATTGTCTTCTCCTGATGAAGGTTTTGTTCGCGTTGCGTCAGCATACGCCCGATGCCTGTCTCCGGAAAACGTCAGGTGCAGTCAGATGAAAACAACCCGGTCTCGCCGACCGGAGTGTTTGTTTACTAACTAAGCAGCTGCATTTTCGGCTTCCGAGCGGGCGCATAAAATCCGGCTAAGACGCTTCAGCTGCTGCGTCATCATCGTCCTGTTTGGTTTCGCCGACGAGCATTTCTTCGGCGACAAGCCCGGCGTTTTTGCGGATTGCGTGCTCAATTTCGGCGGCCATGTCGGGATTGTCTTTTAAGAACTGCTTGGCGTTTTCACGGCCCTGGCCGATGCGCTCGGAGTTGTAGGAATACCACGAGCCGGCTTTTTCCACGACCTCGGCCTTAACGCCAAGATCGACCAGTTCGCCAACCTTGGAAATCCCCTCGCCATACATGATGTCGAATTCGACCTGTTTAAACGGCGGCGCGACCTTGTTTTTGACAACCTTGACGCGGGTCTGGTTGCCGACAACTTCGTCCTGGGCCTTAATCATGCCAATGCGGCGAATATCCAGGCGTACGGAAGAATAAAACTTCAGCGCATTGCCGCCGGACGTGGTTTCGGGCGAACCGAACATGACGCCGATTTTCATGCGGATCTGGTTGATAAAAATCACCAGCGTGTTGGATTTCGAAATTGAACCGGTCAGCTTACGGAGCGCCTGGCTCATCAACCGCGCCTGCAGGCCGGGGAGCGAATCGCCCATCTCGCCTTCAAGCTCTGCACGTGGCGTCAGCGCCGCGACGGAATCGATAATCAGAATATCCACCGCGCCAGAGCGCACCAGCGTGTCGGCGATTTCGAGCGCCTGCTCGCCGGTATCCGGCTGGGAGATGAGGAGATCATCAAGGTTGACGCCGAGCTTTTGCGCATAGATCGGATCAAGCGCGTGTTCGGCGTCGATAAACGCCGCGGTGCCACTCTGCTTTTGGGCTTCCGCAGCGACATGCAACGCCAGCGTCGTCTTGCCGGAGCTTTCCGGCCCGTAAATTTCAATCACCCGGCCCTTCGGCAGACCGCCAATCCCGAGCGCGATATCAAGGCCGAGCGAACCGGTGGAAATCGATTCCATCTCGACAACCTCGCGATCACCCAGACGCATCAGCGAGCCCTTGCCGAACGCCTTGTCGATCTGCGACATCGCCGCTTCCAGCGCCTTAGATTTATCCACGTTACCCGTCTCCACCAGTCTCAAGCCGCCTTTGGCCATTGCCGCCTCCGTTGCCTCACAGGGGACCGCCCTGTCAATGAACGGTTCTTGTACGCTATTTGTTCTCACTTGGCAATGGTTTTATCGTATTGAAATATAAACATAATTTAGATTTGTTCTAGTTATGTTTGGAGATGGCCCAGTTCCTGGGTCGATCACAGCAACATGTGACCAAAATAGAAATTAGTCGGTCCGATTCGACAAGCGTCAGAGGTAGATTTTCTTGTATGCGAAGCTTATGACGTAAAAAAATCAGAAAAAAGAAGCCTCTCATGCACACTGTTCAATCATGCCTTTCCTTTCTTGAAGACGGCGCTTCGAGCGTCTTTCCGTGCCTGGCGCACCTCCCCCCAGGGATGTGCGTCGATGTTGGCGCCGCTGCGGGCATGACAGTCCAATCAATGTTGCAGGCTTCACCGAATTCAACAGTAATCGCCTTTGAGCCTTTCCCGGGAAATTACCCTTTTCTGGAGGCGGCAATTAATTCCGATCCGCGCGTTAAAATCGTCAAGAAAGCCGTTGCAAATCACGATCGTGACATGGCGTTTCACGTTCCGTCGATAGTAAAAGATGGCTCGGGAGCGTGGAAGGGCATGGATGGATATTCCTCAGGAGGCCAACTAGTTGCAAAAGTGGACCCTCGATCCGCAGATTCAATTACAGTTCAAACAACACGAATTGATGATGAGATTGATGGACCGGTGAATCTAATCAAGATTGATGTTCAGGGAAGTGAGTATGGCGTTCTTGATGGCGCGAGGCAGACGTTTGACCATGGCGTCAATATAGTCATTGCGGAATTCACTGGCGACGAGCGCGTCCTTGATTTTTTCAGTGAGCGGGGCTTCCATATCTATGATGCGGAATATTTGAGCTCAAAAGATGCAAGCAATTTTGGCAACGATTGGAATATTCTGAGAACAGGGTTGCTCTCTACAGGCATAAAAAACCCGGTCATGACGCCGAGAAATCGACCGGATGATCTGCATGAATATTCTAAATGGCTTAAAGGCGAACGAAGACGCGTCGGGTCCGTGTGGACGGATTTGATTTGCATCGCACCGGATTTTCATGAAACATTTATTGAGATTGCGAAAAAAACCGGCTGAGCCAATCGGTATGCTACAGCGCTAACTTACACTATTGCGGCAAGCGCCCCCTGCGACCTTAGCAAACACTGAAACATTACCGCGACGCCTAACCTCAATACGGCGTAACCATCGTCTTACTCGGTGACTTCGGGAAGATAGAGCGGATTTGAGTGAATACTTAAAAAAACCACTGCCCCAACTCCCCTTCAGCGACCACCACGCCGCTGCCCGCGGGTTTACTCGGCGCGCGTCCCGGCTTTTCCAGCACCCTGCGGCACAGACGCTCTATGGGTTGGTCGATTGCCGCTTACAATGCGCCGGAAATGATCAGTGAAGCGATGATCGCGAGGAGTTTGGCGCCGGGACCGGCGGCATTGATCGCCTCGCGCAGCACCAAAAACACCGGGAAGTGCACAAGGTAGAGGGAATACGAGTAATCGCCAAGGCGGCGGTCTACGGGCCCGGAGGGCTGGCGCACATTCCAGGCGATGAACGGGATCAGCAATCCGGCCCAAGCCATAGCGAACCCGTTGCCCGGCAGCGGCGCGTCGATGGTTTTGACCAGCAGACCCTGGGTCTGCGGCGGCGCGCGCACCAGAACGCCAACACAGACAAACAATGCGGCAGATATGGCTGCGTTCCACCCACGCACATTTACCGTATGCGGTAGATCATGAACCCGGCGAGGAAGGCCGGCAAAAACGCCAGCACCGTCCAGGCGCCAAACTGTATTTGCGACAGAGTGCCAACCACACCCCCCTCGAGCCCGAGCGCGCTGTTGCGTTTTGCGCATCCGTCGACCAGGCCGCGGCGAGCGCTATCAAGGGCAGGATCGCGTAAAATTGCAGTTCGAATTCGACGGGCGGCAGCATGAGGCCTTAAGCACCTCGATTCGTCGTTCTAGGATGCCGCCGTCTGGATCCCTGCTTGTGCGGGGATGAGCGTGTAGTGGATTCCTAGTCCATGAGCGCCGCAGGAATGCGGGTTTTCCGGTCTGGGATACCGAGATTTCTTGGATAACGGGGGCGAACTTCCCGCCTACTCAACAAAATTTTCTCAATGATGTGATCGCCTTAGGGCCCCGACATTCCGCCGCCTTGCCGGCGCCTCTATGATGTGGCGTTCTGCGATGGGCGCCGCTATTTTAACGCGGCTTCCCGCCGCCACAAATCTGTTGTTTTGCTTCTAGCCGCGAAGGTCCCTCATGAGCCGTTTATTCTTCTTCCTGGTTTCGATTGTCTCCGTCATTCTTGCTGTTGCGGTGTTTGCGCCGGGGTTGATCCCGACCGCTGCGTTCAAGCCGCGTATTGAGACGGCGGCCTCTGCGGCGATTGGGCGCGAGGTGACGATTGGCGATGAGTTGTCTTTCCGGTTGCTGCCGCGCGCGGCGTTTCATGTGGAAGCGCTGACCATCGCCAATGCGGAAGGCTTTGACGGTGATTATCTGATGCGCGTCACTGAGGCCGATATCGGCGTCAACCTGTTCAAGCTGCTCACCAACGCCGTTGAGGTTGACCGTTTTGTGTTGACCGAGCCGGAGATTAATCTGGCGCGCAAAGCCGATGGCGCGGTCAACTGGAATTTCGCCAGCAGCGGCGACGCAGAAGACGCCGTCGACAATGACGGTGCGCGCGCGCCACGCGACCTTCGCCTCGGTGATGTCCGTATCGTCGATGGCCGCGCGCATTATAGCGACGTGGCGGCGGCCAAGACTTACTCAGCCGAGGACATTGATCTCAATATCTATTTGAAAAGTCTCAAAGAGCCGTTGGAAGTGGACGGCCGGATGATCTTTCAGGGTGAGCCGGCCAAGGTCGATATTGTGCTCACTAACCTCGCCGCCATCATTGCCAACGAGCCCAGCAACCTCAAGCTCGACGTAACCATCGGCGCGGCCAAGGCGGGCGCCGATCTTAAGATCGAAGCTGGCGAGAGCCTGCGCTATAGCGGGCCGATAGATGTCGATACGCCGGACCTGCCGGCTTTTGCAGCGCTAATCGGAACAGAGCTTGCCGATGCGCCGGGCTTTGACCGGCTGTCGCTGTCCGGCGAGGTCGATGGCGGCGCAGACGCCTTGCGCCTCACCGACGCACATATCGGTTTTGACGACATCAAGGCCGAGGGCGTTCTCAACCTCAATTGGTCTGGCGCCAAGCCAAAGGCCAGCGGCGTTCTGTCTACGGATAAACTCGACCTCAGGCCCTATATGCCGCCGCCAGCAACGTCGTCGGAGGGCTTTCCCGAATGGTCGACGGCGAAGATGGATTTCACCAGCCTGCGCAATGTCGATGCTGACTTCGACATTTCGGCGAATACGATTTTCCTCAACGACCTGGAGATCGGCGAGAGCCGTTTGAAACTGCGCATCGACAATGGCCGGATGACGACCGATATCCCTGAGCTTGCAATATATGGCGGTCAGGGCTCCGGGCGGCTGGTGGTCAATGCGCGCGGCGCAGCGCCGTCCTTTTCCGGCAATCTCGACATGAACGCCATCAACACCCAGCCGATGTCACTTGATCTTTTAAAACATGACAATCTTCTTGGGCTTGGTTCGCTCAAGTTTGATTTCACTGCTTCAGGCGACAGTCAGGCGGCGATCATGTCGTCGCTCGATGGCGATGGCGGTTTTGATATCGCCAATGGCGCGCTGAAGGGCGTCAATATCGCCAAGATTGTCCGCGCCGCCGCAGCGCTTCAGCAAGGGATTAATCCGGCCGCTCTCACGACCGCCGTCGCCGCCGCGCGCGGCGCTGACGAGACGACCGATTTTTCAGAGCTTCTTTCCAATTTCAAAATCACCAACGGGCTGGTCAACACGCCAACGATTTCTCTCAACGGACCGTATCTCACCATGTCGGGCAAAGGCGTGGTCAACCTGCCGAAACAGACCATCGATCTGCGGCTGTCGCCGCGCGCGACGACGACGGTCGACGGCAAGGACGGACGCACTGTTGCCGTACCGATGCGGGTTGGCGGCACTTTCACTGAACCCACCATCGCCGTTGACATCGAAGCCTATTTGCGCAGCGGCGGCGTCAAGCAACTGCGCGACCTGATCGACGGCATCGGCAAACAAGCGCCGGCCGATGGCGACGAGGCAGCGCCTGATGCTGAGCCACAAGAAGAAACGCCAGAGGAAAAAGCGCTGCGCGCCATCGAAAGCATCTTTGGCGCGCCTGAAGAAGAAACGCCAGATCAATAAAAGCCGCTTCGCGCAAGCACGAAGCGGTTGTAAATCTTTTCAGTCCAAGTTCAGACCGGCGGTTTATTCGTGTGCGGCAGGATCAGGGCAGGTTTTTGATCGGCGCGTCAGCATAACAATCAGGATGATCGCGATAACCGGCGAACCGACAATAAACAAAGTCATCGCAATAGCGCCGCCAGCCGCGACAATCCCGATCAGTGCGCCAAAAAGACCTAAAACCAACCCAACCACGGCGGCGATTATGCCGACAATGATGGCGGCAAGGCCGCCAAAACCGGCCGCCAGCGCTTCCATTATCGTTAGTTGCGTGTCTGCATAGAAGTAAGCACCGAGCGTCAACACGCTACCCAGAAACAATATCAACACCACCGGCACATAAAACCATGCGCCGCCGCCTCTTCGTCTCGTCTCATGATAATCAGATATCGGCATTTTCAGCACCGTCTCGAACGACCTTCGCCATTCGCCTTTTCTCTTGTAATTTGCGTCGGTTCTTTTTGAACTCATTACGGGACCATAATCGCCAAATCGCATGGGCGAGACAAGCCCTCCCGCCGCACCTGCCTGTCGCTTGGTCGATCCCTTGCCGGTTCCATAGGGCTCTGCTAGGCGTCGCGCCCGAACTCTATGATAATTCCATGAAAGCGATCCCGCATTCTGTCCAGCATAAAAAATAACCCGCGTGCCTGGCAGCGGATGCTGTCGGGGCGCCGCCTTGATCTGCTTGATCCCTCTCCGGTCGATGTAGAGATCGAGGATATTGCCCATGGCATTGCGCGGGTTGCGCGCTGGAACGGCCAGACATTGGGACCATTGCCGTTTAACGTCGCGCAACATTCTCTCATCGTTGAAGAGTTTTGTGGCGCGCTAAAGCCGGGCTGGCCGACGAAATGGCGCCTCGCCGCGCTGCTCCATGACAGCCCGGAATTCGTCATCGGCGACATGATTTCGCCGTTTAAGGCACAGCTGGGCGGGCGCTATAAAGTCATCGAGCACCGTCTGCAGCAGGCCATCCATCTCCGCTTCGGTCTGCCCGCGGATTTGCCCGAAACGGTTGAGAAAACCATCAAGCGCGCCGATCGAGCCAGCGCATTTTTCGAAGCTACGCAGCTTGCCGGCTTTGAATTTGCTGAGGCGCGCAAGTTCTTTGGCGCGCCGCGTGGGATCGCGCCAATTGAGCTGAAAACCATGACTTCAAGCCAGGCCCAAACCGCCTTCCTTGCGCGGTTCACAGTGCTGATGAAGGCATGCGAAGGTTAACGTTCTCAACGAACAGGCCCGCACCTTCAAAAACCCGTGATCGCCAGCTTGTTCGCAACACAAAGCAGCGAGATAGTTTGTTTTTCACCAATGGCGGGTATAGTTCAGTATTGCAAATACTGGATGCGGAAAGCCTGAAGTCTAATGATCATTGTCAGTTCACTCGATCACGCTGAAGCGGCGTTTAAAAAATATGCGCCCGCTTATGTGATTTCAATTCTCGAAAAGGATGAGCCGACACCGCCGGTGTTTGACGCCGTACGGGAAGAAAACCACCTCAAGGTGATTGAAGATTGTAGCCGGGCGGTCGATGTTGAAGATTGCGAGAACCGGTGCAAAAAACTTCTGGCGCTGGCCGAGCGCTGGCGCAACGCCCCCGAACCCAAAGCGCCTATCCTCATTCATTGCCATAAGGGCGTGGCGCGCTCTATGGCGGTGGCTTACGTTTTGATGTGTGCAATCGAGCACAATAACTGCGAGAGAAAAATCGCCGGACGCCTACGCGCCGCCGCACCCCATGCCGACCCCAATCTAATGCTGGTTTCTGAAGCCGATACTCTGATGCACCGCGACGACCGTATGATTGAGGCGATACTGGATCTCTGCCCCTGCTGCGCTGCCGTTGAAAAACCCATCGTCATGCTTCCCGTTACGGCGTAAATCAGCCATAGACGTCGGGATGACAAAACCGCCCGCTTCAACCGCTCACCCCGCTTCACTAGCGACAAATGTCGCCATCGCCCTCAATGCTGTTTTGGCGGCGGTCGACAATGAGCGCCCGAAAGTCCTCTGCGTCAGGGCCGAGGCATTGGGCCTTCCCTATGGGCCGTTTGACCCGGCGCGCCACCGCACCTTTGAAATCGGGATGCGCGAATGGGTCGAGCGCCAGACCAAGGTCTCGCTCGGGTTTATCGAACAGCTCTACACTTTCGGCGATGAAGGCCGCGAGGCGCCGGCCGCGGCCCTCGCCGGCAGAAAAGCCAGCGAGCGCATCATCTCCGTCGGCTATCTTGCGCTCGCGCCGGGGCCGTCCTCGACGATCGCTGAGGATGCGGTCTGGCGTGACTGGTATGGGTTCTTTCCCTGGGAGGACTGGCGCGGCGGCGAGCCGGATGTTCTCCGTAAACGTATCATATCCGGTCTTACCGATTGGGCTGGAAGCGGCCGCGATAAATCGATCCGCCTTGCCCGCATCAATATCGCCTTTGGCCTAGACGATATAGGCTGGGCTGAAGAGCGCACTCTTGACCGCTATGAGCTAATGTATGAGGCGGGACTTGTAGTTGAGGCTTGGCGCGACCGCGCCGCCGCCGGCCTTAATGGAGCCCCACCCGCCAGCGATGCGGTGCTACGTCAGACTGGCGCGCCAATGATTTCCGATCACCGGCGTATTCTCGCAACCGCCATCGGGCGCCTGCGCGGCAAGTTGAAATACCGGCCGGTAATTTTTGAAATGACGCCACCGGAATTTACGCTGCTGCAGTTGCAACGCACCGTTGAGGCGATTGTCGGCTTTGGGTTTCACAAACAGAATTTTCGCCGCACGATTGAAAAATCAGGATTTGTCCAGCCCACCGGCGAGACGACGCAAGAAGCGGGCGGCAGGCCGGCGGCGCTATTTCGTATCAATCGCGAAGGGCTGCGCGAACGCGCCGCCAGCGGCCTGGCTATCCCACGTTTGCGCCGCGCAAAGGATTAGACGATGATGCGCATGTCATTACCGCTATCAAGGGGCAAGTATCAATGAACGACCTGGTCGCAAAATGCGTAACAGCCGCCCTCTTTTTATCAAGCAATGTGTTTTTCAACGCCGCTATTGCTCATGACACCGCCACCGCCACCTATCTTGGCAATGAAGGCGTGATGGTCGTGCATGGCGAGACGAAGATTGTGTTCGACGCATTCTACGCTGACAGCTTTGGGCAATATGCGCTGGTGCCGGACACGATAACCGAGGCGATGATGCAGGGCGCACCGCCCTATGACGGCGTCGATGCGATTTTTGTGAGCCACGTCCATGGCGATCATTTCACCGCCGAACTGGCAATTGCCTATATGCGCGCCAATCCAACAGTTCACCTATACGGATCGCAGCAGGTACATGACGCCATTGTCAATTCCGGCGTTGTTGATAACGATCCCCTGATGGCGCGTGTCTTCGGTTATGATCTTGGCCCTGAAGATAATGCGATCAGCTTCGATGTTGACGGACTGTCCATCGCCGCCGTCGCCATTCCCCACGCCGGCAACCGGCCGCACATACAAAACTTCGCCTGGCGGGTCACGCTTGATAATGAAGCCACCGTCATGCATCTCGGCGACGCCGGGCCGATTGTGTCCGATTTTTCTCGCCATATGCAGCACTTCAAGTCCCGCAAAACCAATATGGCGCTGCCGCCTTACTGGTTTTTGGACGACAAAAACGGCGAAATAATCCTTCGCGATATCATTAAAGCCGATCAGACGATTGGCGTTCATGTGCCGAAGCGAGCGGCGGGCCACGGGAACAAGTGGCGCGCCCGTCTCGGCGGCGATCTGTTCACTGACCCCGGCGAAACACGCAACACGTCCGAAGAGTAGATATTTCCAGAGTTTTGATGTGACTGCAGAATTTTCCAACACGGCTTCACGCCCACATGTCTTCGTTCTCGGGCGGGCTAAAACCGGAACGACTTTTATCGCCAAGTCGATTGAATCTGCCTGTCCGGCTGCGCCGGTGCGGTTCATTATGGAGCCCAAGACACAGCGCGACATCAGCCGGGCGGCCACTGCATCGACCAACTCAACACTTATTATGAAGGTCTTATTTGACCATTGGGATACCCAGCGTGACGCACTCGACGATATTGTAGCGGGCGTCTCGCAACCCGTCTTTCATTCGCGTATTGCCATAGTCCGTGACCCGCGTGACGAAATAATCAGCCGGATGATGTTTCGCCCCTTCAGCTTTCTCGTGAGTGGTCACGCTAGGGCCGAAGACGTCGAGCGTTGGGCTAATGTGCTGGAGCAGCGTGAAAAAAATCAAAAAATGACTTTTCTTGATATACAAAAAGCATTTGCGGCGACGTTTCCTAGCGCCAGTGATCCCGCTGACGAGATACGCCTTATTGCTCGCTTATGCATGGGGTATGCAGATTATCTGAAACAAAACCAGACCGTTTTCACGACCCTGCGATATGAAGATGCGGTCGCCGATGATTTTTCTGCTATTGAACAGGCGCTAGGCTGGCAAGTCTCCAAGACCCAAGATCTCGGGCGCTTTGGTTATACAAAGCGTTCAGGCGCGGCGACAAACTGGGCAAAGTGGTTCCACCCATCTGATCTTGAGACCATTAAAGACTTGATGGGGCCGGCCTGCACAGCGCTCGGCTATCACGATTGGTCGACGCCGGCTGATGTCAACCGCGCCATCGAGCCTGAGCACCACTCGGAATATGCGCGTGGCCTGGTGCGTCAATATCGCCGGCAGGGTGGCGCCGCACGCACCTTTATTCAGCGCTTTCGCAACCGGTTGTTTGCCTGAAACTATTGATGCCTTCATCAAAAATGTGATTTTGTCGCGCAGCTTAGCCTATTATTGAATATTTACCGTGGCTTGACCGAGCCGACATTTCCGTTCATTTTTCGGTCGGCCCCTTGTGGGGCAATTTTTTAACCCCATATATGCTCTAGTTGAGCACATATGCCTGACGCGTAACTCAGACGACCACAGCGGAGACGGCGCAATGGCTGATTTTGGCGGCGAACCGACGACACAAAAATCACTGCCCTATACGGATGTAGTGAAGGCGAAAACCGACCCTCTTTATGCAAAGGTCGCGAAATTCATTCCCGAATTCGAGTGGCGGCTGCATGCGCCCTATATCGCCGCGATCAACGACCTCAAGAAACAGAAAAACGCGGTCATTCTGGCGCATAATTATATGACACCGGAGATTTTCAACTGCGTCGGCGATTTCGCCGGCGACAGTCTTCAACTCGCCAAAGAGGCCGCCAACACCGATGCGGACATCATCGTCCAGGCCGGCGTTCACTTCATGGCCGAGACGTCGAAAATTCTGTGTCCGGACAAAACCGTTCTAATTCCGGATATCGACGCCGGCTGTTCCCTCGCCGCTTCGCTCACGGGCGCCGATGTGCGGTTGTTAAAACAGCGCTATCCGGGCGCACCGGTCGTTACCTATGTCAACACCACCGCCGATGTGAAAGCCGAGACCGACATTTGTTGCACCTCGTCTAATGCTGTCGAGGTGGTGGAGTACGCAGCGCGCGAATTTAATTCCGATACGGTGATTTTAATCCCTGATCAGTATCTCGCCAAAAATGTCGCGGCGATGACCGACATCAAAATCGTCACCTGGGCCGGCGCCTGCGAGGTGCATGAACGCTTTACCGCCGACGATATTCGTGAAATCCGCGACGGTAATCCCGGCGTCATCGTGTTGGCGCACCCCGAATGTCCGCCCGACGTTATCGCTGAGGCTGATTTCGCCGGTTCGACCAGCGGCATGAGTAATTATGTCAAGGTGAACCAGCCGGAACATGTGGTGTTGATCACCGAATGCTCGATGTCGGATAATGTGGCGCTGGAAAACCCCAATGTGAAATTCGTCCGGCCATGTAACCTCTGCCCCTATATGAAGCGGATCACCCTGCCGAAGATCCTCCGCTCGCTGCAAACCATGGAACATGAGGTCATCATCGACGCGGCGATCATCGAAAAAGCACGGGCGCCAATTGAACGCATGATGGCGCTGCCTTTAACAAGACAGTCAATGTACGCCCATGAGCGCCCGCCGGAAGTGATGGCGATTGAGACGCGGGTTTAGGAGTTTGGGCGACAAGCTTTCCGTAAATAAGGAATTCACACGTCTCATTTCTCAGTTAAGCAAGCCGAAATACCAGAGCATGATGAAACGCCGTAGACCCCCATCGGCCCTTCGGGCCACTTCCCCCGTAAACGGGGGAAGAACAACCCCGCCGCAAGTACAACCTAATTCCTCCCCCGCTCGCGGGGGAGGTGTCCGCGAAGCGGACGGAGGGGGCTCTTCCCGACGTCAAGTCAGAAATAAAAAAGCCCGGTTCATAAATCAAAGAATATCCAGAACCCACAAAATGTGTGAATGGCTTAGCCCCAAAGGGGAGCGGCAAAGTGTGCGAATCGCCGGCATAATCACCCATGACATCTGACATCCTCATCATCGGCGCAGGCGTCGCGGGGCTTTATACCGCCCTGAAAATGGCGCCCCGGCCGGTGACCATCATTACTGCGCGCCCGCTTGGCGAGGGCGGCTCGACGCCGTGGGCGCAGGGCGGCATGGCCGCCGCGATTGGCGATGACGATACGCCGAACTTGCATTTTGCGGACACGATGGAGGCTGGCGGCGGGCTGGTTGACCCCGAAGCCGCAAGCCTGCTTGTCGATGGCGGCGCGGCGGCTGTGGAAGACCTTGCCCACTATGGCGTTGAATTTGACCGCGATGCGGACGGCGCGTTGAAGCTCGGGCGCGAGGCCGCTCATTGCCGCAACCGTATCGTCCACGCCGCCGGCGACCAGGCTGGCGCCGCGATCATGGCGGCGCTGATTGCGGCGGCGCGCGCGGCCGACCATATCACCATTCTCGAACGCATTGTCGTTGAAGATTTGCTGACGGATGATCATGGTGCCGTCGGCGGCGCGCTGATTTATGATGTGAAAGCCGGCGAGCGCGCCGTCTTTGATGCAAGTGAAACCGTGATGGCGACCGGCGGGCTTGGCGGGCTTTACGCCGTCACCACCAACCCGACCCCGGCGCAGGGCCATGGCCTTGCCTTTGCGGCGCGCGCCGGCGCAATTATCCGCGATCCGGAATTTGTCCAGTTCCACCCCACCGCGCTTGATATTGGCGCCGACCCCGCTCCGCTTGCCACCGAAGCGCTGCGCGGCGCCGGCGCGCTCCTCGTCAACGCCGACGGCAAGCGGTTCATGGAGGACTATCACAAGTCGCTGGAGCTGGCGCCCCGAGACATTGTCGCGCGCGCGGTCGAGGCGGAGATTGTCGCCGGCCGCGGCGCTTTCCTTGATGCGCGCGAGGCAATCGGCGCGCGTTTCCCTGACGCCTTCCCCACCGTCTTTGCGTCCTGCCAGAAGGCGCGTATCGACCCGCGCAAACAACTGATGCCGGTCGCCCCGGCGGCGCATTATCATATGGGCGGCGTCGCCACGGACCTCGACGGCCAGTCCTCCATCGACGGCCTCTGGGCGGTTGGCGAGGTCGCCTCGACCGGCGTGCATGGCGCCAACCGCCTCGCCTCCAACTCGCTTCTTGAGGCGGTGGTGTTTGGCGCCCGCATCGCCGATCAGCTGCGCGAGAAAGAACCCACCAAGCGGATAAACGCTGGCGCCCCGGCGGACCGTATGGACCTGGCGTCAAAACCGGCAGACCCCGACGCTATGGCGCGCTTGCGCAGCAAAATGTCGGAAGGATGCGCGCTTAATCGCTCACGGGAGGGATTGCTCCAGGTCATTGATGTTATTCACGCGCTCAATATCAGCCCGTTTATGACCAGCGGCTTAAAAAGCACGCTGATCACCGCAGAGCTAATCGCGCAAGGCGCGCTCATGCGCGAGGAATCGCGCGGCGGGCATTTCCGGACCGACCATCCGGAGACGGATGAAGAAGCGTTTAACACTGAAATCTGCACTACAGACACCTATGAGGAAGACGAGGACGGTACATGAAACTGCCGCGCCTGGTCTCACATATCGTTGATGACGCTGTCGCGCGCGCGCTGCGCGAAGATCTTGGCGACGCCGGCGACATCACGTCTGATGCAACCATCCCCGCGAGCGCCACATCGAGCGCCATTATCGCCGCGCGCAAACAGGGCGTTATAGCCGGCGCCAACGCCGTGCTTGCCGCCTTCCGGCAAGTCGATCCGGCCATCAAGGTCGCTGTTAACGCCGGCGATGGCGAGCGGGTTAAAAAAGGCGATGTCCTCTTCTCACTAGACGGGCCGTCGCGCGGCATCCTTTCCGCCGAGCGCGTCGCGCTTAATTTCCTCGGCCATCTCTCCGGCGTCGCCACAGCAACCGCCGCCCTGGTTGACGCCGTCACGGGGACCAACGCAAAAATTGTCTGCACCCGCAAAACCACTCCCGGGCTTCGTGCGCTAGAAAAACACGCAGTTCTTTGTGGCGGCGGGCGCAATCATCGTTTCGGGCTTTATGATGCGGTGATGATCAAGGACAACCATATCGCCGCCGCCGGCGGCATCATGCCCGCGTTTGCCGCTGCAAAAACCTCACTCGGGCATATGGTCAAGGTCGAAATTGAAATCGACCGCCTTGACCAACTGGAAGAGGCAATTGCCAGCGGCGCCGACATTATTCTGCTGGATAATATGTCTACAGACGATATGAAACAGGCGGTCGATATCAATCAAGCCCGCACGATCCTTGAGGCGTCCGGCAATGTCACCGTCAAAACCGTCCGCGCGATCGCGGAAACCGGCGTCGACATCATCTCATCGGGCTGGATCACGCACTCCGCGCCGAGCCTTGATGTTGGGCTGGATTTTAAATGATTGGGCGCGTTGGCGCGGCCTTGGCGAGCGCCCTTCTTGGCGCATGTTCTAGCCCGCCGGAAGCGCCAAATACCACTCAATGCGACGTCTCCCTCCTCGTCCTCGGCGTTGCCCAGGATGGAGGCAAGCCGCAATTGGCTAATCCGGATGACCCAGCCTGGGCTGATTTTTCTCTGCGTCGGCTAGCGACTTCCCTCGCATTGGTTGACCGTCGCAGCGAAACGCCGAAACGCTGGCTGTTTGAGGCAACCCCTGACATCAAGGAACAATTGCAGCGTCTCGACAAAGCCGCGCCAACTGGCAGCCGCCCTGGCCTCAACGGCATATTTCTGACCCACGCCCATATCGGTCACTATACCGGGCTGATGCTGTTCGGGCACGAGTCGGTGGGAAGCCAGAACATATCCGTATACGCATTGCCACAGATGGCAAATTTTCTGACCAGCAATGGTCCCTGGAGCCAACTTGTACATTACCACAATATCATTCTCGCGATTATGGAAGCAGATGTAGCTGAGGCGCTGACCGAGGGCATCCGCGTAACGCCCTTTATCGTCCCTCATCGCCAGGAATTTTCCGAAGTCGCCGGCTATCGTATCGACGGCCCCGCCCAATCTGTTTTATTCATTCCAGACATTGACAGCTGGGAAGACTGGGACGCCGCCGGAACCCGCATTGAGGAGATGATCGCATCCGTCGATGTCGCCTATCTCGATGCAACCTTTTACGCCAATGGTGAAATTCCGGGCCGGGATATGTCAGGCTTTCCACATCCTTTCGTCTCCCATTCCATGCAACGGTTTTCTGACTTGGCTCCCGAAGAGAAGTCCAAAGTGAGGTTTATTCACATGAACCATACCAACCCGCTGCTAACCCCCACAGCACATGAGCGCCAGGATGTGACAAAGGCAGGTTTCAATATTGCGGAGGAAGGCGAAGAGGTCTGTCTTTAAACAGATTATCCTACATCGCCGCCGGCGCGGCGGCGATGGTGCGCCGGCTTGGTATTTTATAAAATTTGTGGGTGCCGATGCTGGCGGTTGGCGTCATCTTCGCCGCCCAATAAGGATCAACATAATTAGCGTGGTAGTGCGTTGCTTGGCGGCTGACAGGCGCGCGAATACCGGCAAGGATAGCGCCGGCGAGTTCCTTGGACGATTTCCATTTACGTTTATTGAGCCGCGCCTGCATCGAGCCGTCGCAACTGAACGAGAACTGACAACCTGTACGCCGCTGCGAGCCCTGAAAGACAACGCCGCAAACTGAATTCGGGTAAAGCGGGCTGGCGACACGGTTCAGAATAACGTCAGCGACGGCCAGCTGACCGATGCGGGGCTCCGACCGCGCTTCATAATAAATCGCCTGCGCAAGACAAGTGCGCTCTTCGCCGCCGAGCTTTGCGACCGTCAGCGTGGTAAAATCAAAATCGACGAAATCGGTCAGTGCATTATCGCCAGCGAGAACCGAAGCCGTGGAGCGCGCCGGCTTTAATCGCGGCGCATCAAGCGCGGACCGTACGGCTGCGGTTTCCGAGGCGAGGTAGCGCGCGAGATCGGCGACAAGGTCGGCTTCCTCGGCAGTCGCCAACTGCGCCTTCCTCTCGGCCGCTGCGCGGTCAGCGTTCACCGTCGCGCTCAGCGCGGTTGCAACCACGCAGACACTGAGCAGCCCCACAGCCAACAGGCTGCGCAAGGTCCAATGGGCCTCATGAGGTTTATGAAGACGGCGATCATTCACGATAAAATCTGCCTGTTCTAAACGGCCAGTGAACCGGCCATTGTAAACTCAATCCTTAAAGCTTCCCTACGCAACGCAAAAAACGCGCCTTGGTCAGCGCGCGCCGCGTTATATGGCGCCCTAACGCCGCATGTGCAAATAAAATCGGCGTGTATTAACCTTATGTTAATCTTTCCTAGCAGGCGCTAACCTATTGAAGTAAAGGGAAAAACCTGATGGTGAAATTAACAGTAACCAATTATGTGGCTGGCAGCGTTCATTTTTGGCTGAGTTTTGCTTGCGCTGCAGCAAGACGCGCAATTGGCGTGCGGTATGGCGAACAGGACACATAATCTAGGCCCAGGCCTTCCACGAACGCAATCGAGGCCGGATCGCCCCCATGCTCCCCGCAAATGCCCAATTTGAGCCCTGGCCGCGCCTTGCGGCCCTTCTTAACGGCAATCTCCACCAGCGCGCCGACGCCCTTAATGTCGAGCGTAACAAACGGGTCGCGCTCAAAAATCCCGCGGCGCATATAGTCCGGCAGGAACGAGGCCGCATCGTCGCGGCTTAAGCCGAAGGTCGTCTGCGTCAAATCATTGGTGCCGAAGGAGAAGAATTCTGCCTCCTCTGCAATTTCATCAGCAGTGAGCGCCGCACGCGGCAATTCGATCATCGTGCCGACAAGATAGGCGACATCGCCGCCAGTCTCTTTCAGCACAGCCGCCGCGGCCGCATCAACGCGCGTCTTCACAAAGCTCAGCTCCGCGCGTTTAGCAACCAGCGGGATCATAATTTCCGGTACAATCTTGTCGCCAGTCTCTGCGGCGATCACGCAAGCCGCCTGTATGATCGCACGCGCCTGCATCTCGTAAATTTCCGGATAGGAAACCCCGAGGCGACATCCGCGATGGCCCAGCATCGGATTAAATTCGTGCAGCTTATGGGCGCGGTCTTTGAGCTTTTCCGCATCCATGCCGGAGGCTTTGGCGACCTCTTCGATTTCTTCATCCGAATGCGGAAGAAACTCATGCAGCGGCGGGTCCAAGAGACGAATAGTGACTGGCAGCCCGCGCATCACCCGAAACAAATCTTCAAAGTCCGATTGCTGCATCGGCAGAAGCTTATCGAGCGCGGCTTTGCGACCGGCGGCGTCTTCAGCCAGGATCATCTCGCGCATCGCGATAATCCGGTCGGCGTCAAAGAACATGTGCTCGGTGCGGCAAAGCCCGATGCCCTCGGCGCCGAAATCTCTCGCGACCTGCGCGTCATGCGGTGTTTCGGCATTGGCGCGCACCGCCATCCGCCGAACCGCATCCGCCCATCCCATCAGCTTGGAAAAGTCACCGGATAATTCCGGCTGCACGGTCGCCACCGCGCCGAAGAAGACCTTGCCAGCGGCGCCGTCGACGGTGACGATCTCGCCTTTTTTCACGACCCGACCGCCAGCGGAAAATTCCTTGCCGTCTTTGTCGATTTTCAGATCGCCCGCGCCGCAGACGCAAGGCCGGCCCATGCCGCGCGCCACGACCGCGGCATGGCTGGTCATACCACCGCGCGCGGTAACAATTGCCTGTGCTGCGTGCATGCCGTGAATGTCTTCGGGGCTGGTTTCAACCCGCATCAAAATAACCTTGCAGCCTTCCTGAGACAGACGCTCGGCTTCATCAGAATTAAACACAACCTCGCCCGTCGCCGCGCCCGGCGAGGCAGGCAGCCCCGTCAGCACAAGATCGCGCGGCGCATCCGGGTCGAGCGACGGATGCAGGAGCTGGTCGAGCGAATGCGCATCGACGCGGCAAATTGCATCTTCCTTGCTGATCAGACCTTCCTCGCACAGATCAACGGCGATTTTCAGCGCCGCCTTGGCGGTGCGTTTGCCGTTGCGGGTCTGCAACATCCACAACTTGTTGTCCTGGATGGTAAACTCGATGTCTTGCATGTCGCGGTAATGACGTTCGAGCTGGTCAAAAACCGCAATCAACTCGCCATAAGCCTCAGGCATCGTCTCTTCCAGCGATGGCTTGCTCTCACCCATCGCCTCTCGCGCCAGCTTAGTCAGCGGTTGTGGCGTGCGGATGCCGGCGACGACGTCCTCGCCTTGCGCATTGATCAGGAACTCACCGTAATACTGGTTTTCACCAGTTGACGGGTCGCGCGTAAACGCAACACCGGTCGCCGATGTCTTGCCCATATTGCCAAACACCATCGCCTGAACATTGACCGCCGTACCCCAGCTTTCCGGGATATTGTGAAGCCGACGATAGGTCTCCGCGCGATTGTTGCGCCAGGATCCGAAGACGGCGCCAATCGCACCCCAAAGCTGTTCGTTCGGGTCTTGCGGAAACGGCTTTCCAATCGTTTTCTCGACAACCTGCTTATAACCGGCAATCACTTGTTTCCAGTCATCGGCGGTTAAGTCCGTATCGAGAAAATAATCGTTATCTTCTTTGAAGGTTTCGAGGATGTCTTCAAATTCATGATGTTCTACATCGAGAACCACGTCGGAATACATCTGTACGAAGCGGCGATAGCTGTCATAGGCAAACCGATCATCGCCGGAGAGCGCGGCAAGGCCTTCTACGGTTTCATCATTGAGGCCAAGATTTAGGACCGTATCCATCATCCCCGGCATCGACGCCCGCCCGCCCGAGCGCACGGAGACTAACAGCGGTTTTTCTTTGTCGCCAAAGCACCGCCCCACTGCGTCGCCAACTTTTGCCAGCGCCGCCTCAACAGCTTTCGACAGCCCCTCGGGATAGCGGCGGTCATTGTCATAAAATGCGGAGCAAACCTCGGTGGTCAGCGTCAAGCCCGGCGGCACCGGCAGGCCGAGGCGCGCCATTTCCGCAAGATTGGCGCCCTTGCCGCCAAGCAAGTTTTTCATCGAGGCGTCGCCATCCGCGACACTCGCGCCAAAGGAATATACCCACTTCTTTTCGGCCATCTCAAAATCCCACTTCTTGGTCCATTCGCGCTCAGCCTTGCATTAGACCGCCGCGCGCGCCGTTCCAAGCAGGAAATTACCGCAATGCACCCAAAAATGGCCCGGCGCGCGCGCTGTACAGCGCCGGACAAAATGTTAACCTAAAACATCAACGAAAAGAGCGCCAGTAAAGGCGTAGTAAACAGCCAGAACGGGGTTTCGATGGGGGCGTTTCAACGCAAGTCTTGGCGGTTCAGAGCGGGTCTTGTCATCGCTGGCTTATTGTCGACGAGCACGAGCGCCGCCACAGGCGAGCCTGGCTTTGATATCAATTCTCTGCCGCCAGGCGTCGGCGTGTTTGCGGTTTTAACGATAATGGCGCTGATGATCGGCGTCATCATGACCACACAGCGACTTAGGAGCTCGTCGCTGTTCAACCGCCTGTTTATTGTCGTCGCGGTGGCGTCGGCCTTCTTCAGCGCCGTCAGCTCCGCCATCGGCTTCAGCCTCATCACCTCTCAGGAATCCGCAGACGCCTTTCGCAATTCGGTTTTACCGGCGGCGTTCGGGGTGTTTGTGTTCTTTCTCGCCGTCGCGATCTGGGTCGGCGGGGCGGAGCTAGTACGCCACCGTGACTGGTTCCGCAAGCTTGGGCGAGGCGTCATCAGCGACGTGGTATTTTTCATTGAGCGCGCCTTCAAGCTTTTGATCGTGATCCCGCTATTAGCGATATTATTATTTTTCATCTCCACCTGGACCACTGTGGTCGGCATCGGCGGGGTCGATGCGGTGCGCTACACCTATCAATCTGAAATCGAACGCCTACAGAGCGAATGCACCGGCATTACCGGATATCGGCAAAAAGATTTTCTGTTTTTGGAAGACCTTCGCCTGTCAGTCACTGGCGTTGCCCGGGTCGCCAGGAGCGAGCGACGCGGCGGCGCGCAATCGGGCGCCGCCGGACCCGGCGCTGTTACTGCCTATTTCACCGGCATCGCCGACTGGTTGCGGGATATGGAGGTTAGTGTCGCGGCGATCATTGACGGCGGCGACCCCTCCGGTCTTGACCCTTATGATGCAGACATCTGCGCTGCAAAAATCAATGCGTTGAGCCGATTGCTGAACCGCAACGCATTTGACAATTATGATTTGTGGGCGCGGGAATTTGAATCCGCGTTCAACGATTTCGCTGTAACGCTCAATCGCTGGAGCCAGGACCGGCGCATCGAAAAACTCCTGGAACAGCAATTGGCGAGCTTTGCCCGCGCCAATCCCAAGCCGGTCGCATCGCTGTTGTCGCCGCCGCAAAACGAGGCCATCACGCGCTATGCGGAAAATATCGAAAAGGCGCTGAAATCGCTTATCCGAAAACAAAAACTCACCAAACCGCCGGCGCCAAAAAAATCCGCAGCGGAACGCTCACCCGCGCGCGGGCTTGATATATTGCGGGAAATGATATTGCCGCCGCCGCCTGAGGCGCCGCCGGAAAAAATTTCGCGCACGCAAGCCGTCGTCGCGGCAGAATTCGTTCCCGGCCTTTCAACAATCTCACCACGCGACGCCGTCTTAAAAAATGCAAACATCTTCTCCGACATCTGGGCGCTCGCCATCAGCTGGGACTACGCAGCCTATCTGTTGATGTTCGTGTTTTTGTTTTTCCCGAGCGCAGAACGCGCGGCAGGGTTTAAGGATTAGGCGCTGCACGTTGATTGTCATTGCCGGACTTGTTCCGGCAATCCAGTCAGACAAACAGACATTCTGGATCACCGGGCCAAGCCCGGTGATGACAGTCATGGAGTGAAGTTTATCCTTCCAACTTCGAAAAATCAGCAACACGCGCCGTCCCAGCGCGCAATCGCGCGAGCAGCGCCAGGCGGTTGGCGCGCAGAGCCGCGTCGTCGGCGTTCACCGTCACCTTATCGAAGAAATGATCGACCGGCGCGCGCAAAGCAGCCAGCGCCGTCATCGCCGCCTCGAAATCTTCTGACGCAACCGCCTTTTCAACCTTCGCCTCAGCGTCGCAAAGCGCGGCAAAGAAAGACTTCTCCTGCGGCTCGGCGAAGCGCCCCGCATCGACGATCAGCGCGTCCGGTAAATCCCCCTTCTTTTCCTCCGCCTTCAAAATATTCACCGCCCGCTTATAAGCCGCCGCGAGATTGGCGCCGTCATCGGTTTTGAGGAAGGCTTCAAGAGCGGTGAGTTTCGCAACAATGAGGACGAGATCGTCTTGCAGGTTTCCGTCTGAGTCGGTTCGCACGGCGTCGATAGCGTCGTGGCGGTGGCCGTTGTCTTTGAGATAGACTTTTAAGCGGTCGTGGAAGAAAGCGAGGAGAAGCAGCAAGGTATTTTGCTCAGCGTCTTGCTGAGATTCCTTGCTTGGTGAGTGAGCGTGCATTCCTAGCCCGGATACAAAATGCTTACTGCATATGCCGCTAGCAAGCGCTAGTGGAATTTCATGCTCAAGCAATAATTTTATTACGCCAAGTGCAGCTCGTCGTAATGCAAATGGGTCACTTGATCCTGTTGGTACTTCGCCAATTCTCCAAAATGCAAATAGTGAAACTAATTTATCGGCCAGCGCGACAGCGACGGAGACCGGCGCGGTGGGGGCTGCATCGTCCTGTCCGGCGGGCTTGTAGTGGTCGCGGATGGCGTCGGCGATTTGCTGGTCGGTTGGCGCTTTTTTGCCATCCTTCGAGGCTCGCTGCGCTCGCACCTCAGGATGAGGGTTGTTGGGTATCGCAGATTTTGAACTCCCCTCATCCTGAGGCGCCCGCTCGTCAGAGCGGGCCTCGAAGGATGGCGGTAAAGCGTCAATCCCGCTTTCCGCGAGATAATAATAACGCCCCATAACCCCTTGAAGTTCGGGAAACTCTTTGACCATGCCGGTAACCAGGTCGGCCTTGGCTAGGATGGCTGCGCGCGCCGCTGTTTCCGGGTCGGCGCCGACAGCTGGCGCGATCTCTTTTGCCAGCGCGGCGACCCTTCTCGCCTTGTCGCCTACCGAACCGAGGCCTTCGAAGAACGTCACCTTGTCGAGGTCTGTAACCCTGTCCTCGAGGCTGATTTTGCGGTCCTGATTATAGAGATACCAGGCGTCGGATAGCCGCGCGGTCAACACCCGCTCATAGCCCTCGCGCATGGCTTTGCCGCCATCTGGCGCCTCAATATTGGCGACGCAGATAAAGCGGTTCGCAAGCCCGCCAGCCTTCGGATCGCGCACGGAAAAATATTTCTGGTGCCCGCGCATCGACGCGGTCAACACCTCATCCGGCAGCGCCAGAAATTTTTCGTCGAACCCGCCGATCATCGCCGTCGGCCATTCGGAAAGCCCGGCGACCTCGCTCAAGAGCCCCGCGTCCTCGACCAGCTCCAGCCCTTGCGCCTGACACAAGGTCGCCGCATCACCAGCGATGATTTCCTTGCGCTCTTCCGTATCGAGAATAACTTTCGCCGCGCGCAATTTTGTTGCATAACCGTCAAAGCTGCGGGTTTGAATTTCGCCCGGCGCCATAAACCGATGGCCTTCGGTTTTGTCGCTTGCCGCGAGCCCGCCGATTTTGAAATCAACCACCTCCCCGTCGAACACGCACAAAACCCGATGCAGCGGCCGCACCCATTTCAGGTCGCCGTCATCGCTACTCGACGCCCCCCAGCGCATCGATTTCGGCCAGGAAAATTTGGCTATAATGTCCGGCATGAAACCGGCCACCAATTCAGCCGTATCGCTACCCGCCTGGTCGATCACGGCGACGTAAAATTCGCCCTTCTTGTCTTTGCGGCGCTCGCATTGATCGAGCGAGGACAGCCCCGCCGACTTCAAAAACCCCGCCACCGCCTTGGCTGGGGCGCCCACGCGGGGGCCCTTTTTCTCCTCGCGCCGGTCGGGTTGGCGCGCCAGCAGCCCGGTCGCGACCAGCGACAGCCGCCGCGCCCCGGCAAAGGCCTTCACCCCCTCCGGCATTAACCCTGCGTCCAACAGCGCCTTGTTCACCGCGCGCTCAAGCGTCGCTGCGCCGCGCAATTGCATGCGCGCGGGGATTTCTTCGGAGAATAATTCAATCATGAGTTCAGGCATGGGCCGCGTTTTAGGGGCGGTTTGACGGGCGCGCAATAGCCACCGACGCGACGTGAAAAGCGCCAGCGGCGCCTGGCCCTAACAGGGTTAAGCTGCAGGCCCGCCTGAACGCGCTCACCCGGTCATCCGCCGCACCTGCACCGCATGAATACGCACGGCGAGCTTTTCATCAGCATTATAAAAATCCGCCTCCACATGGATCAGCGTTTTTGCCGCATTGGTGACGCGGCCTTCAATCATCGCCAGCGGCATCGTTAATGGGCGGAAATAATTGGTCTCGAGCCGTGATGTGCGGAAGCGCTCTTTGTCGCCCGTCAACACCGTCATCGCCGTCAGCCCGGCAACGTGATCGGCGACCGAGGCGATGTGGCCGCCAAACATCACCCCGTCCGGCATGACAAAGCGATCATCAATGTCCCAGCGGATTTTGATCTCGCCCCACGCCCACTCAGTGAGCGCCAGCGCGCCAAGCTTTTCCTCCGCCCAGTGATTGAAGCGCGAGTCTCCGGCTTTGTAACCGTTTAAAATGTCGGTGTGGCGTGCGGATGTGGTTCGGGTCATGATGCTACTGCCGCGACACAGAAAGGATTACGACCGGCTCCGCCAAGAGCTGGCCGGCAAAGCCTTCGCCGCCACGCGTCGGCGCAGCGTTGATCGCACGCACAACATCCATGCCCTCGACGATTTTGCCGAACACCGCAAAGCCTTGGCCATCCGGGTTGCGCGCGCCGCCAAAATCAAGCGGGTGATTGTCGCCGATGGTGATAAAAAATTCAGAGCTTGCCGTGCCGGGTTCTGACCGCGCCATGGATATCACGCCGCCCTCATGCGTAAGGCCTGTCGCCTCGGTTGTTTCATGGGCAATTGGCGGCAGTGGCGCGGTAAAGTCCTCATCGCCATTTTCGTTATACGGCGCCCATAAGCCGCCCTGAATAACGACAATCATTGGATCATTGTCGGGCCGAGTGGTGCGATAAAAATGCGCACCCGCATAGTGTCTCTCATCCACATAGCGCAGGAAGTTTTCAACCGTTACAGGCGCTTTATCGGGATAAAGCGCCAGTACAATTGCGCCTTCGCTGGTCTCCATAACAACCCGCACGCCCTTGTCGCCCGTGTCACCGCAGGCCGCCAGCGCCAGCGCGGCAAGTACGATCAGGAAATAACGCATCATGTTTAAAGCCCGCTATGACTGCCGTCGCAAAGTGGCGCGCCGGCAGTTTGTTTACAACCGCAAAAGAACACCCGCTTGGTTTCCGGCGCAGTCCATTTCATTGACGTGTAACCGGTGTCCTGGTGGGAACCGTCGCAAAAGGGCTGCGCTGCAGATTTCCCACAAGCACACCAGAAATAGGACTTTCCGGCTTCAACATCGACCGGCAAAGGAGATTTTTGTGCAATAATGCGCTCGCTCATGATGGGATTCCTTTTCCAGTCAGCTTATCGGCGCCGGCAACATATATAATTCTTGCGCCCTACGTCTTCACAACCCTAACACAGTTATCAAGCCGGTCGCGCCGTACTTGCCCCATCCGTCCCCGCAGCTTTCGCGTACGCTTTTTGACATAAGGGCCCGGCGGGTCAACGCGCCATTTATGCGGGTTCGGCAGGACCGCCGCCAACAGAGCCGCTTCGTGCGGCGTGAGGTTCCGGGCGCTTTTACCGAAACGCTTTTGCGCGGCAGCCTCGGCGCCAAAAAGCCCGTCGCCCCATTCGGCGATGTTGAGATAGACTTCCATAATCCGTCGCTTGGACCACAAGGTTTCGATCACCAGCGTCATCCACGCTTCGGCGCTTTTGCGCACCCAGCCGCGATGTGACCACAAAAATGCGTTCTTTGCGGTCTGCTGTGAAATCGTTGAGGCGCCGCGCAGGCGCTTGCCGTTTTCTGCATCCTCGAACGCTTCGTCTATCGCCTCAAAATCAATGCCGTTATGAACGCAAAAGCGCGTGTCCTCCGCGGCAATCACGGCAGTCACAAGATATGGAGAAATATCATCAAGCGACATCCAGGAATGTCTGATCACCTGGCCGGAAAGTTGGCGCTCGACCATTAGCAAAGTGCCCGGCGGCGGCTCAAACCGATAGACGCCAGCCCAGACAATCGAGCCGATAACGAGCACAACAAACGACCCTGCGATCACCCGCATGATCCGCGTCAGTCGATCAAGAACGCCAAAATCTTTCCATTTCCGGCGTTTTTTGTTTTTTGTCTTCGCCATTACGGGAGCGTTCGGTCCGTTGGTTACGGTTTCAATAGTTGCTGCTCATCATCGTATGCGGAGACAATCAAAGCTGCAATGGTGTCGTGCGCTGCTGCTTGCCCGCGTCTTTTAGACATGTAGCATACGCGCTAGAACCTGTGGTATCAGAACGCACGCATCAGATCACGGTGTTGTAGAACAATTTCCATTCCGTAACGAAACGGGCCTAGCGCTTATGAAACCCGCCGCAGATTGCCAGACTATGACCGAGGTGCGCAACGAAATTGACCGCGTTGACCGCGCACTGATAGACCTTCTTGCCGAGCGCTGGACCTATGTCGACAAAGCTTGGTTTTTTAAGCGCACGCCAGAGGAAGCCTCCGTGCCATGGCGCAATAAGGATGTCATTGACAAGGTCAAGGCCCGGGCGGCGCAAACCGATATGCCGCCGGAGATGGCCGAAGCGCTGTGGCGCTTAATTATCGGCTGGGGCATTCAGTATGAAGAAGAGCGACTGAGAGAAGAATGACCTCCGATATCCACCCTTCAATCGGCGCGATGCTGAATAATGCGCGCGACTGGCTGACCCATGAGCATTCCCTGTTCCAATCTTTGAACCTTGAGCCGGCCCTGCTTGGCAGGGGTAAGGCGACATTCGTTATGGACTTGCCCGAAGCGTTCACTGACGAGCATGATGTGATTCATGGCGGGCTGATGACCATCATCATCGATTCTATTTTCGGCCTGACTGTTTTTACCGCGCTCGAAGAATTAAAACCAATCGCCACCATCAATTTGCGCATTGACTATATCGCCAACGCCAAAGCCGGCGCGCGCGCGGTTTGCGCCGCCCACTGCATCGCCGTTAATGACGATGTCGCTTATGTTTCAGGCGATCTCAAAATTGAAGATAGCGGGCGATTGCTCGCGACCGCCGCCGGCGCCTTCATGGTCGGCACCCGCGGTCCTGCAAAAGGATCGCGGTTATGAACTCGGCGGTTACTGCACTCATCGAGCGCTCGGCAATCGCCGGCTGGCTTGGCTTTTCCGCGCAGGAAGATGATGGCGGTCTGGTCTACGGCCTCGCCTTTGATGAAAAACATATCGGCAACCCGCTGATCCGTGCGCTCCATGGCGGCGTTATCGCTGCGTTTTTGGAAGTCGTGGCGCAATGCGAGGTCACCGCCGTGCTTGGCGCTGGCGCGGCTGTCAAAACCGTCAATCTGGATATTGACTACCTGACGTCGTCGCGGGCGCAGCCTATGCAGGCGCGGGCGCGCATCACCCGCATGGGTTGGCGGCTGGCATTTGTTGAGGCGACCGGCTGGCAGGCGAGCGAAGGCAAGCCGGTTGCCAAAGCGCAGTTTCGTCTGCGGATCGGCGCGGCTGATTAGCCTCCCATAGCCTCAGCGCAAGCGGCGCATCGCAGCGTCGTTGGGTCAATTTCCAGCCGTCGGACCACAATGGCCTCGCCGCATTCTTCGCACCAACCATAATCACTATCGTCAATCCTTGTAAGCGCCGCATCGATTTTGCGATGCTCATTGACACGCCGCACTTCCTGAGCCTTGGCCATCGCCTGTTGCTGTAATGCATCCTGCCGCGTTAGTCTGCCTACGGATTGTTGGTCCAACTCAACCGGTTTTCGCGCCTCCGCCGAATTTCGCGACAAGGCCTCAAGTTCCGCGCGCTGCGCTACGAGGATAGTCTTGAACCGGGCGCGTTCAATTTCATTCATAACCGATAGGTCGCATATAAATATTGGATGATCGCATGACCGCCTGCAATCGTTTGATTTGCATTCGGATCGATCAACAAGGGCGTCGCCTCCCCTGGCCCTGCAGGGCGCCATAAATATTCAAGCTCCATTTCGCACAACCGCTCCTTGACCAAGCGTGCACGAGGGTCGCGTTCTGCGGCGATGAATTCCAATGGTTGTTCCGGCGCCGTTGAGCGGCGCTTGAACGTACCGGCGGCAAGCCGGGCAAGAGCTGCAAATTGCGACAGGATATTATTGACCGGTCCTAAAAATCGCATGGCCGACCGTCGCCCGCCATAGGTTTTGTGGAGATAGGCGGCAATGTCCTCACTCTCATAGAACGCTGCGCCGGTATTTTCATCGACCATATACGGAAACTGCGCCTTACCACCAAGCGCACGGACGGCTGGACGAAAGCGCTTACCGCCCTTTGGACAAGGGCGTATGAGAACCGCAACACCCGATTGCGAAATCGCCTCGCGAGCGACCCGGCAATAGGGGCAGCCTTCGAATTCATAAATAATGATCGGCTGTTTCTGCTCTGCGCGCGGCGCTGGCGAACCAGCGCCGAGACGCATCACAGAAGCGAGAAACGACAAGGGTAGATGCAGCCAGTAAGAAAGTTTCATAGCCGCTGTCGCGCCTCTCGTTTCACGCCTGCTGTTCCCATCCGCCCTGCGCCGACTGCTTCCAATAGGTCGCCTCACATCCGACTGCCTTCACGTCCTTCCAGAAGCCCCTCGCCTCGCCAACCGCAGCGTCGTCGCGACCGTCAAAAATCATCACGCACCGTTCTAGCGAGGCGATGGCCGCCGGGTCGGCCGTGGCGCCGTCTACCAGAAATAATAACTGTGGTGCATTCGGCATATCTTCACCATGGGTCAACCAAACCGGTTGGCGCGCACCCTCGCCAGTGGCGGCGTGGGGCAGAAAGCCTTCGTCCTTATATGTCCAAAGATGCGCATCCAGCGCCTCGGCGCGTTCTTTCGATCCGGTGCGCACCACCGCGCGCCAACCGCGCGCGAGGGTCTTTTCAAGCAGCCCGGGCAGCACATCTTCCAGCCGGGCGCGCTCAAGGTGATAGAACAGAACTTCGGTCAATAGGGAAGCTCCTCCGCGCTAATCAGCCTTCAAAATTCGCCCTAACAAATTCGTCGAGCAGCCGAACCCCGTAGCCGGAGCCGCCTTTTGGGATTGTCGGCGTATCTTTTTCGTTCCAGGCCATGCCGGCAATGTCGAGATGCGCCCAGGAGACAGTGTCTTTTACGAAGCGGCCGAGGAAAGCCGCCGCCGATGAGGACCCCGCACCTTTACCGCCGATGTTTTGCATATCGGCGATGTCGGATTTGATCATGTCGTCGTGGTTCTTGGTGAGCGGCATACGCCATAACTTATCGCCGGTCGCTTCACCGGCGGCGATGAGCTGCTTGGCCAATGCGTCATCTTTAGTAAACATGCCGCCAAACTCATGCGCCAACGCAACAAGGATGGCGCCAGTGAGCGTTGCAAGATCGATAACGGTTTCCGGCTTATAGATTTCCTGCGTCCACCACAGCGCATCGGCGAGGACCAACCGGCCCTCCGCATCGGTGTTAAGGATTTCGATCGTCTGGCCGGACATTGATTTAACAACATCGCCGGGACGCTGGGCTTTTCCGTCCGGCATATTTTCAACCAAACCAATAACGCCGACGACATTTGCCTTGGCTTTCCGGCCGGCAAGCGCCGCCATCGCACCCGTAACCGCGCCGGCGCCGCCCATATCCCATTTCATATCGCCCATGCCGGGGCCCGGCTTCAGCGATATGCCGCCAGTATCAAAGGTGACGCCCTTGCCGACCAGCGCCACTGGCGCATCGCCCTTCTTGCCGCCCATCCACTCCATAGCGACAAGACGGGACGGTTTTTCCGAGCCCTGCCCGACGCCGAGAAGCGAGCCCATACCGAGCTTTTTCATCTCCGGCACGCCCAGCACTTTAACTTTTACGCCAAGTTCAACGAGTTTTTGACAACGTTTGGCAAAACTGTCCGGATAGAGAACATTTGCCGGTTCGGAGACCAGATCGCGGGTTAGGAAGACGCCGTCGCCGATTTTTTCATGTGGCGTGAACGCCGCCTTGGCGCCTGCAGATGAATGAACCGCGATTTTGGTCAGCGCCGGCTTATCGTCTTTTTCTACAATGGTGCGGTATTTGTCGAAACGATAGCTCCGCATCCGCGCGCCATGGGCGACCCGCGCCGCCAATTCGCCAGCGTCGATTTTCTTTGCTGATAAACCGTCGAGCGCAAAAACTGCGATCTTTTCCCGGCTCGTTTGAAGTCTTGCAATCACTCGGCCGCCCAGCGCCTCAGCGTCAAGCGCACTGAAATCCTTTGTCGCCCCGGCGCCGATGAGAAGGACGCGGCCATTGCCAATTCCGGCCGGCGAAATGATTTCCAGGAATTGCCCTTTCTTGGGCTTATATCCCGCCGCCTTGATCGCGCGATCAAGCGCGCCGTCGGTTTTACCGTTGATATCTTGATATGCTTTCGACTTTTTGCCGTCCTCAAAAACCGGAATGATAATCGCGCCGGTTTTCGGCAGGGCGGCGGTTGAAAAAGTGACTTGCATTTATTCCTCTTGATTTTTGTTTTACGGCCTGACGCCCTGAATACAGCCTAGCGACCAATCAACGGTTTCGGCGCGCCGACAAGTTGTGCTAAGCCGGAGTGATCTTTGAAGGCAACAATCTAACCCCCCTGCGCCATAAGGGAAGACTGGCCGCTTGAACAGCCTTGATAAATATATTCTGCGTCAATGTCTGACCCCGTTTTTGATGATTTTGATCGTGATTACGTCGATCGTGTGGATGACCCAGAGCCTGCAGCGAATCGAGATCATTGTTAAATTCGGACAAGGGCTGGGGGTTTTCCTATATTTGAGCCTCCTAATCATTCCAAGCCTGCTTGCGATCATCATCCCGTTTGCTTTGTTTGGCGCTGCGGTATTCGCCTTGCACCGGCTGCATACTGACAGCGAAATTGCGGTTATGTTCGCCGCCGGGGTGAGCCGCTGGCGGCTGGCGGCCCCTATCCTCATGGTTACGCTGTTTGGCGCGCTTACGACTTTGTATGTGAATGCCGACCTGATGCCCAGAAGCTACCGGATTTTGAAACAAACCGTCGCCGATATCCGCGCCGACTTCGCCAGCTCGGTCATTCGCAGCGGCGAATTCATGACCTTCATTGACGGGTTTACAATCTATGTCGACGAGGCCCGCCCGGGCGGGCAATTTGTCGGCCTTCTGGTCAATGACTACCGCAATAAAGACGACCCCAAGACATATATGGCGCAAAAAGCTATCCTGCGCGACACCGGCTCCGGGCCAATGCTGATTTTGAAAGACGGCAACATCCAGCGCACCGTCGAGGAAACCGGCGTGGTTGATTTCATCCGCTTCGGCGAGTTGGCGGTGAATATTTCAAGCTTTCAGAACGGGCGCAGCGAGCTGGTTTTGGAACTGACCGAGCGCTATCCGCGTGAACTCCTTAATCCCGATATGTCCAAACCCTATGACCGCGCCAATGCCGCGAAGCTGATTGCAGAAGGACATGCGCGTTTTGCCGGGCCGCTTTACGCCTTCGCTTATGTGTTTATCGGGCTCTATGCCATGCTCGGCGGGGCCTATAACCGGCGAGGCTACGTGGTGCGGATCGCCGCCGCCGGGGCGGTGATTTTTGTTGTTCGCATCGCTGGATTTCTGGTCCAGGGCCTGGTCGAGACATCCGCCGCTTACTGGATGTTATACGCCATTCCCGGCGCCGTCATCGTGATCTTCGCGATGCTGCTTTTTGCGCCCATGGGCTTGCACGCACGCTTCGTTCCGGCAGCATCGAAAGGTGGTGGCTAATGCCGCCGGAAACCTTGTTCAAATATATTGCCGTGCGCGCGGTTATGGGTATTGGCGGCCTGCTGCTGATTCTCACCAGTCTCATTTTGCTGATCGACCTCATCGAAAATTTGCGTTTCGTTGCAAAAATACCCGACGGAAGTTTTGGCCTCGCCGTTAGTCTGACGCTGTTGCGGGGCCCTGCACTGACCCAGGCAATGATCCCGTTTGTGTTTTTGTTTGGCTCGATCTGGATGTTCCACCAGTTAAATCGCAGATCAGAACTTTCGGTTATGCGCTCTGCTGGGCTGTCGATATGGCGCCTGCTCGGGCCAGCGGGCTTCATTGCCGCACTTGCCGGCGTTCTTATCATCACGGTCTTTGACCCGATATCATCGACGCTTCTGTCCTACGCCGAGCAGGTCAAAACCAAAACACAAGACAAACCCAACGACATCGTACGGCTGTTCGAGGACGGCATCTGGCTGCGCCAGCGTGACGCCACCAGGCAAATCATCGTCAATGCAAAAACCCTCAACGCCGAACTCGGCACGCTCGGACAGGTCACGGTCTGGCGATTTGGTCCCGAGAACGTGTTTCTGGAACGGATTGATTCGGATCAGGCGATGATGTCGGGCACGACGATGGAAATGCGGGATGCACGGCTAACATCAATTTCCGATCAACGACAACTTCGCACTCCCGTCTACGCCATTAATACTGCGCTGACTGTAAATGACCTGCGTGAGCGCGTGGTCCCGCCAGAGACCATGTCACTGTGGCAATTGCCGCGCTATATTTTGATGGCTGAGGCTGCCGGCTTGCCGACCGCCCGATATCATATCCGATTTCACGATTTGAGCTCAACACCGCTGAAGTTACTGGCGATGGTTTTGATCGCCGCCGCCTTTTCGCTGCGGCCAACCCGGCTGGGCGGCGCTCTTCAGCTCGCAGCGGCGTCTGTCGGCGCCGGCTTCCTGCTTTATATTCTCTCTGAAATATCAACAGCGCTGGGCGAATCTGAGCTCGCCCCGGCGGCGCTCGCGGCATGGACGCCGGCCATTGTCGCGACCCTTGCGGCGGTCACGGCGCTGTTGCATATGGAGGACGGATAGCTGGGCGTTAACTTGGCTTTGCCCGGCTGGACCTCGTCCCAGCGGCGATCTATTCATTAGCAGCGCAATATTTTCGATTCGCGCGCATGAGGAGCTGTTTTGAGTCGCAATCGCCGCATAGCGCGACTGTGGATCACTACCGTTTTGGCAAATGCCGGAGCGGCGTTTCCCTCATGTCTCCTCGCCTATCAGCCGGCGCCCCTTGCCAGCCCATCACCAGCGGAAGGTGATGCTGAAGGTGTCGACACGGTGTTATTCGAAGCCAACACAGTCACGCGCCAACTCGCCGACGGACCGATTATCGCCGAGGGCGATGTGCGCGCTTTTTTTGGCGAACGGTATTTGCGCGCTGATAGGCTGATCTACGACCCCGCCTCTGATGTTGTCACCGCCGAAGGCAATGTCTCGGTCACAGATTCCAACATGGAGACAGTTTTTGCTGGCCGGGCCATACTTACAGGCGACCTGCGCGATGGGATCGTCGACAATTTCAGCGCGCTGCTCAAAAATAATACACGCCTTGCCGCGGCGAGCGCGGTACAAGAGCAAGGTGCGCGAACCCGGCTGAAGAAAGCTGTCTTTACGTCTTGTAATGTTTGCAACTCTCATGGCGATGCGAAAACACCGACATGGCGCATCAAGGCGCTAAGAGTGACGCGTGATTTGGAGCGCAAAGTCATTCGCTTTCACCATGCATTTTTTGAAATCAAGGGTGTGCCGATTTTATATACGCCCTACCTGCAAGGCCCTGATCCATCGGTCGAACGCCAGTCAGGTTTCCTGACGCCCCGTATCGGCACATCCAGCCGGCTCGGATTTAATTTCGAACTGCCCTATTATCTGGCTCTTTCAAATTCCCAAGACGCGACATTCTTTCCAAAATTCACCACCAAGGATGGCGTCCTGTGGCAGAGCGAATACCGGATGCGCGGCAAACGCGGCTACCATGTTCTGTCTGGCGGTGTGATTGATTTCGACAATACCAACGACGAGGATGACAATATTCCGGGCGTCCGCTGGCACTATTTCGGGCGCGGCCATCGCGACTTTGGCGAGAAGTGGCGGCTTAGCTATGATTTCGAGCGCGTATCAGACAACACGTATTTGCGACGCTACAATGTAGAACGGCGCGGTGATCTTCGCCAGGCGTTGAACCGCGGCAACACCAATCAGCTGCGCAGCAATGTCCGCGCCGCATGGGCGAGCGGCGGCTCGCAGTTGACCTTCGATACATTCCTGTTTCAGGGATTGCGTAGCGAGGACGATACGGCAACGACGCCGTATATTTTGCCGCTGATAGATTACAAGCATGAATTCCAGTCCAAGGTTGCCGGCGGCAAGGCGCATGTCGGAGCAAATATCGCATCAATCTACCGGACCGGCGGCACGGATTCGCAGCGCTTTACCGCAACCGCAAACTGGGATCGCGACATCACAACACGCGGCGGCCATCGGTTTCATCTCTTTGCCGAGGCGCGAGGGGACGCTTACTTCTTTCAAGATCTTGATCAGGGAACGGAAACCATTCCCGGAGCACCCGGCGATCCAACTGAATTCGAAGCACGCTTTGCGCCAACGGCGGGCGTGGAATGGTCATACCCGCTAACACGATCGTTGGGATCTGCGCGATTGTTCATCGAACCGCGCGTACAACTCATCGCAAGCCCTGCCAATATTGAAAACGACAAGATCATCAATGAGGACTCGCAAAGCATTGAGTTCGATTATGCGGGGCTTTTTGATTTCAATAAAGCAACCGGTTATGATTCATTCGAAGACGGGCAGCGAATGAATGTCGGCATAGCCGCGTCCGCAGTCTGGCCCAACGGCATTGCCGTCGATGGATCAATCGGTCAGCAATTTCGTATCCAGTCCACCGATGCATTCGATTTTTCATCGGGACTTGGCGATACGAATTCCGATATCGTCGGCAGTCTCAATTTCCACTATGGTACAATGGCAGGTATTGAAAACCGGTTTCGCATTGACAATACGAGCGGCGATATTCAGCGCGCGGAATCGATGGTCTTCCTGAATGCTGGACCGGTGCGTGGTAATATCAGCTATGTCCGTCTCAATGAAGAAAACATTTTTGCCAACCTCATTCGCCGGGAAGAGTTGACGGCAAGCGGAAAGTTGAGGCTGACGCGGCATTGGTCGGCCAGCGGCGCTTGGCGGCTTGACCTGGAAAGCAACCAGACAATCCGCCAGGATTTTTCGGTTGCCTATGAGGACGAATGCTCAACATTCGCCGTCACCTACCGCCGGGACCTCACAAGGGACGAAAACCTGGAACCCGACAATGCCGTCCTGATCACGTTCACGCTTAAGTCCTTGGTCCAGTGAGGCTTGCCGTAACGCTTGCGCGGCCCCAATTTTGCTATATTTTCCGTCCATCACGCCTGATCAACGGGATGCGATAATGGGCTTACGGCATCCAGTCAGGCGGTTGCTTCAGCCCGCCCAACGCGTAACACGGTAATGACTTTGACACATTTTTCCTTACTTATTTCAATGGCTTGTTCGTTTGTGCTGAGCATTGGCCAAAGCCTCGCTCAAGAGACAACCGACCCAACGCCAACCGCGTCGGCGACCAGTGAAGAGGTCATCCGAAGATCCGGCGTGCCGCGAGAAGCGGTCGCTGCGGTGGTCAATGATTCGGTAGTCACCACCTATGACGTGCGTCAGCGCATGCGCTTAATGTTGCTTTCCTCTGGCGGAAAACTGCCCGAAGACGCCCTGGCCCAATTACAGCAGCAAGCGCTCAAAGATCTGGTCGATGAACGGCTCAAGCTTCAGGAGACCACCGAATTTGAGGTTGCAGTCTCTGATCAGGAAATTCAGCAGGAACTGCTGACGATTGCCGCGCAATCCAATATGAGGCCAGAGGACCTGCAGCTCGTGCTAGAGGCTCAGGGCGTTTCAATAAATTCCCTGAAGCAGCAGCTAACAACCTCGCTCGCCTGGCCGCAACTCGTGCAAGGCAGATTTCGCGATCGTATCCGCATCAATGACGACGAGGTCGAAGATACCCTGCAACGCATGCGAGAAGATGCAAGTCTTGAGCAGTTTCTGATTTCGGAAATCTGTATTCCAGTCGATGACCCGTCACAAGCCCAACAATATTATCAGGGCGCATTACAGCTTCTTGAGCAGATGCGCCGCGGCGTTCCGTTCAGCGTCATCGCGCAACAATTTTCCGCCTGCACCACAGCCGCCGTCGGCGGTGATATGGGCTGGGTGCGTAGCGGGGAACTGGAGCCTGAACTCGATGCGGCTATCCGTGAATTGCCCATCGGAGCGGTTACCAACCCAATCCCATCCGGCGGCGCCTTCATGATGCTGGCGGTGCGCGACAAACGTGATGCCGTCATCGCCGGTCAGCCGACATTTAAACTCGCCTATCTTTCGGCGGCGGAAGCTGTTGGCGAAAATACAGCGCGATTTGCATTCGAGCGCGTGACCACCGCCGATGTCTGCTCTGGGCGGGCTTTGCGGATCGATCTTGGCAAGGACATCGGCTACACGCTGCTCGAAAATATGACGCTCGACGCAATCGACCCGCGATTTGCCGAATTCATTGAAGATCTTGACCACCATGAAACCAGTCCGGTGATAAAAGTGGACGGCGCCTATCACGCAGCTTATGTCTGCGACAAAGACGAGGGGCTTGGCCTGCCGTCACGCACAGCAATTGAAAACCGGATCTATCAACGCCAACTCACAAGGATCGGCCTGCAATATCTACGCGATATAGAGCGCCGGTCGACCGTCGACATCCGCCTCAAAGGTCCGCTGTCTTTAAACGGCTAAGCATCAAGCGGGGCAAAACGCCTTGTGTTGCCTGCGCAAAGATGTGGGCCCACATCAACCCCTAGACGACTGCCGTCCAGCGCTCGACTGTTTAGATTTCATACCGGCTGTTTATCTGTGACTGCAAACATGTCCGCATCCCCGCCAACGGCACTGCCACCTATCGCTATAACAATGGGCGATCCGGGAGGCGTGGGCGCAGAGATTACCGTCAAAGCCTGGGCGTCGTTGCGGCATACCGGTCCCGCGTTTTTCCTGATTGACGACCCGGCGCGGATTGCCAAAATATCCCATGAAACAACGGTTATCTCAGAGCCTGGCGCAGCGGCGACCGTGTTCGCAAACAGCTTGCCGGTGCTTGCCTTGGCTGGCGACGTCTCCGCTACGTCGGGCGTATCTCAGTCTAAAAATACGAACGCCATCCTTGAAAGTATTGAGCGTGCGGTCGGTTTTGCGCTTGACGGGTCCGCCGCCGCAATCGTCACCAATCCAATCCAGAAATCGACGCTGATGGCTACAGGGTTTGCTTTTCCTGGGCATACGGAATTCCTTGGCGACCTAACCAAGGCATCGCGCAACACCGAGGGGCGCGAGCGCGGCCCGATAATGATGCTGTCGGGACCGCAATTGCGCGCCGTTCCCATCACCACTCATCACGCCGTCAAGGACGCGGTCGCGATGCTGACGCCGCAGCTTATTGTGCGCGCAGCAATAGTAACGGCGGAGGCCTTGCGCGATGATTTTGCGATTGCGCAGCCGCGTATAGTCATATCTGGTCTCAACCCGCATGCGGGCGAGGCTGGCGCGCTTGGCGTTGAGGACGAAATGATTATCGCGCCTGCGGTCGATCAGCTGCGCGACATTGGGCTCAACGTGCGCGGCCCCCTCCCCGCTGACACTATGTTTCACGAAGAAGCGCGCGCGACCTACGACGCGGCGCTGTGTATGTTGCACGACCAGGCGCTGATCCCTGCGAAAACGCTGGCGTTTCATAACACCGTCAACGTCACCCTTGGCCTGCCGATCATCCGCACATCGCCCGATCACGGTACGGCGCTCGATATAGCCGGCAAGGGCATTGCGCGCGCCGACAGTTTACTCGCGGCGATCCGTCTCGCCGCTGATATGGCGCAAACGCGCCGCCAGTCTTTATGACCCCGGAACTGCCACCCTTACGCGAGGTTATCGAGCGCTACGATCTGACGGCGAAGAAATCCCTCGGTCAGCATTTCCTGCTTGATCTCAACATTACGCGCAAAGTCGCCAGAGCCGGCGCAGTTGGCGCTGATGACACGGTGCTGGAAATTGGCCCCGGCCCCGGCGGGCTGACGCGCGCGCTTTTAGAAACTGGCGCACAAGTGATCGCCGTCGAACGCGACCAACGCTGCATTGACGCACTGACTGACCTTGCCGGCGCGTTTCCGGGACAGTTGCGTATTGTCGAGGCGGACGCTCTGAAAATCGCGGAGATGGAAGTGGTCGCCTCCGCCGCGCCGGTAAAAATTGTCGCCAACCTGCCCTACAATATTTCAACCGAATTGTTGATCCGATGGCTCAAAGCCGGCCCGGCCTTGTGGAGCCGGATGGCGCTGATGTTTCAACGCGAAGTCGCGGACCGGATATTGGCGGCGCCGGGATCGAAGACTTATGGACGTCTGTCAGTGATCGCGCAGGTGACCTCATCGCCATCGCGCGGCTTTGACCTTCCCGCGCGCGCCTTCACGCCGCCGCCGAAAGTCATGTCGAGCGTTGTTGCTTTTGAGCCTGCAAAAGAGCCGTTTGAATATGTCGAGAACCTTGAAAGAATAACCCAGGCCGCGTTTTCGCAGCGCCGGAAAATGTTGCGGAGTTCAATGAAATCGGTTTTCGGCGCACGCCTCAGCAGCGCGCTTGAACAGGTTGGCGTCGCCGAAACACTGCGCGCCGAAGACGTGACTGTCGCCCAATATAAAAGCCTGGCGATGCTCACGGAGCAGTAATCAGGCCTTCAGAATGTCATGCTCGCCACGTTCAAAACTTTCTGCAAGCTTAAACTTCTGTATTTTGCCAGACCCGGTCAGCGGCCATTCATCTACATATACCCAATAAGCCGGCGTCTTTTGCGGCGACAGACGCTCGCGGATGAATATTTTCAACTCCGCCGCTGTTGGTCTTTGCGTCGACACTGGCCGAATGAAACACGCGACTTCCTCACCCCATTTTTCGTCCGCCACGCCGACAACGGCAACTTCTGCAATGGCGTCATGCTCAAGCATCGCATTTTCAATTTCCGCCGGAAACAAGTTTTCGCCGCCGCGAATGATCAATTCCTTCACCCGCCCGGTAATCGTCACATAGCCCCTTTCGTCCATGCGGCCGAGATCGCCAGTGCGCAGCCAGCCGGTCTTGTCGATGGCGGCGGCGGTCGCTTGCCGGTTGTCATTATAGCCGGTCATAACCAGGTAGCCGCGCGCGCAAATTTCGCCCTGGACGCCAACCGGGACAATTTCATTAGTTTGCGTATCGCGAATAGACACCTCAACATGCGGCAGCGGCTGACCAATGGTTTCGGTCAGATCTTCCATAGTGTCATCGCACCAGGCTTGCGTGATGACCGGCGAGGCTTCGGTCTGGCCGTAGACAATCTGGATGATGCTGCCAAAACACGCTTCGGCGTTGCGGATAAGCTCCGGCGCCACCATCGCACCGCCGGACATCATTCTTTTCACTGATGACACATCGCGGCCGCTGGTACGGGCTTCCTCAATCAAGGCGACGATCATGGTCGGCACGCCAAGGATAAATCTGCTGCGCTCGCGTTCGATCACGCGAATAATCAATTCCGGGTCAAACATCGGCGCCAGCAGCATCGTTGCCCCGACGCCGAGACCGCCAAGCGCCAAAATAGCGCAACCCGTGGTGTGAAACAGCGGCATGTTATGAACAAAGACATCTCCAGCGTTAACGCCCGCGCGCGTCATGGTGTCTATCCCATTGCGAACAAGACCGTGATGATGGAGCAGGGCGCCCTTCGGAAAGCCGGTAGTGCCGGATGTATATTGAACTTGCACAACATCACCCGGACGCACGCTCGGCAGAACGCCTTCCTCGCCGCCATCATAAAGCGCATCATGGTCGGTCAATAAAATGCGCCGGGTAATCGCCGGCAATTGATCGCACGCCTCATCGGCAATCTTTTTCATCGGGTTGCCGCGAAAACTTTCAACATAGTAGATCGCCTCGGACCGCGACTGCTCAAGAATAAATTTCAACTCGCGCGTCTGGTATGCCGGGTTGACAGTGACCAGCGTCAGCCCCGCCAGTGCAGTTGCGAGTTCTAACAGCACCCATTCGGGAATATTATTCGCATAGACAGCAATGCGCGCGCCTTTTTCATGCCGCATGACCAGCGCTTTGGCCAACCGCTCAGCGTCCGCCAATAATTCCGCATAGGTCCATTTGCGGGCAAGTTCGCCGTCATAGGTTAGCTCTGTTAATGCCGCTCTATCCGGAAAAGCCTCCACCTGACGGCGCAGCATGTCGCCGATGGTCACGGCTTCAGGCGCCTCACCGGATTGCGCAGGGAAATAGGACTGTGTCAGTGAGACATCATACATGTGTTGATTACTTCTCCTCAGGTCGCTTGGCGGCGCACCTTTCCATCTCGATGCAGCAGATCTCCCCCCGACCGTATGCCTTCAAAGCCAGCGACGCACGCGGGTTTTATATGCCGTATACTCATCACCGAATTGACGTTCAAGATAGGCTTCCTCCTCGGCAATGATCGATTGCAGCCCGATAAACGTGACGATTAACCCGCCTATCGTCAATGGGCTGAGGGCAGCTATCGTCGCACCGGCGAGCATGGTCAAGATACCGAGATAGATTGGATTACGCGAAAAACGGTGCGGCCCGGTTATGATGAGCTTGGCTATGTCCCCGCCATCTTGCGGAACGCCAATTCGCCAGGAAGCGCCCATATGAAGATGCGTCAGCACCATCAGAGCGCCGCCGCCGATCATCACTGCGATGGCAAGATAAGGCGCGGGCGACGGTTGAGCATAAACCCATTGATCAAGCGCCGGAAGCCAAACGCGAGCGATGAGATATCCATCAAAGATGACCGCCGTGACCAGCAATATACGTTGCCACGGCGTAGTTTGGCGCGCGCTGACCGCAACAGCCTTGATGCGGTTTTGCAGGCTGGAAAAAATTGCGTAACCCGCAATCCATAAAATAAAAATTATCGTCAGCCCGGCGATAATGCTTTTGAGGTCTCCCTCGGCCATAGGTCTCTCCACAATTATCATGAAGGAAATAGCAGAAGACGGACCGAGGTCAACTATAATTCCCGGTACGGAGTAATGCTATAATGTCGATTGTTATATCATTTGCGCGGCTATCGCGCCCGCATCAACACCGCGACCAGGAGCGCCGTTTCCGGCCCATGATTGACCCAGGCATGATTAGTCGCGCACTGGATCACGACATCCCCCGGCCTCAGCCGCGTTGGCCCGCCATCGTCGAGTAATAAATCCACCTCGCCCTTCACCAAAATGATGACATCAAGCGTTTCTGTTTTATGCATCATCGGATGGCGCGACGTATCCACACGCGCATGCGCCGCGCCAACGGCGCCAAATCCAAACGCCGCCGCGGCGTCGCGCTCCTCCGCCGACTTTGATGCATCCTCTGGCGCAACCGAGAACCACCGCACCTTGACGGCGCCGGCGTCTGGTTCAAGTTTGAGGTCCTGATCTTTAAGTTTGTCGGTCGCATCCAACAGCCCATTGGCGGACAGCGACGCGGTCCAGATTTCAGCAAGCCCCGCCTCTTCGACCGCGATCAATTTCGCCGCCTCACCATCGATCAGGATGCGCGAGCGGCCAGCCTTGTTATCACCGGTGACAATGCGCCGGAGCGCGCCCCAGTCCATCGCCATTATTCGCCGGACGTTGCACGAGAACCGGCAAAGCGGTCGATAACCGACAATGCATCATAAGCGCCGTCATCATCAGGCGCTTCGCCCTCGCCCATTAAGACTTCCATCCGGACGGTGAAATAGTCCTGCGCACCGACATTGCCGACATTGCCCCCAACGCCGACGCTGCCGCCGGAACGCCGTCCGTAAGAGCCCGTGCCAAAGCCCGCACCAATGGAAACGCCGCCGCGTTCTTCACCCACAATGTCGCGTGAGACGATGCGAAACCAGTCAAAGTTGTTTGCGAGCGATAGCTCGGCGGCGCGGCGCAAGGCATAGTCTTCGACCATCTCAGGCGGCATGCCGCCGGAGCCGCGATAAACGATGCGGTAGCGATTGGCTTCTATTTTCGTGCTGCTATAACCAAAACTGCTAGCGCCCGCGGGGCCGTAATCTGCCGGTCCGACCGCTGCGCAAGCCGCCAGCATCACTGCGATCGATAAAATTGTGAACACCTTCATCAGCGCGTCTCCTTTAGCTGTTCAAGTTTTTAACATTTTTGACGCCACGCCGCAAAGCCCAAACACCCCTAGAAAGTCCTCGCCGCCGCCGGCTTTAAGCCGTATTCTGGTATTATCAGGACGCTAACGCACCGGGAGAGAAAGACATGAACGACAATCGGACGCGGCCTGACCCACAACTTTACGATCTCATCGTCGTCGGCGCGAGTTTCGCCGGGCTGATCGCCGCGCGCGCCGCCGCCCATCGCGACCTCAGGGTCGCCGTCCTCGACGCCAAGACCGAACCCGGCGCGCGGGTCCGGACCACGGGGCTTCTGGTCAAGGAAGCCATCGAGGAATGCGATATTCCCTCGGCGCTGACACGGAAAATTCCGGGCGCCCGGCTTTATGCGCCGAACGGTCAAAACATCGATTTGTTCGCCCCCGGATATTATTTTCTGGCGACCGACACGGCGGCGATCATGCGCTGGTTGGCGCGCGAGGCTGCGCGCGCCGGCGCCGATTTATTCTTCGGCGCAAGGTTTGAAGAGGCAACGCTGGCGGACGACCTCATTCATATTCATGGCCACAATCTCAAAGCGCGCTATCTTCTCGGCGCAGACGGCGCCAAGTCGCGGGTTGCGAAATGTTTCGCGCTTGGCCGCAACAGCGAATTTCTGATCGGTATGGAGAGTGAATATGAAGAAACCCCGACGGTCGATCCGGACTTTCTGCATTGCTTTATCGACTCCCGTCTTGCGCCCGGCTACCTCGGCTGGGTCGTTCCCGGCGTGAACATGACGCAGGTTGGCCTTGCGGTCTCGGACAGCCCGTTCGGCGCGCCGCGAAAACTGGATTTTGACGCCTTCCTCAAACGCATCGATCCGAGCTTCGCGTTGTGGAATTGCGAGGTGAAAGCCAAACGCTCCGGGCCGATCCCTTGCGGCGGCTTGGTCTCGCCAATTGCCTCGCGCCGCGTTCTCCTCACCGGCGACGCCGCTGGCCTGGTCTCGCCATTGACCGCCGGCGGCATCCGCCTTGCCTTCCAATATGGACGCCGCGCTGGTGCGGCGATCTCGGAATATCTGCAAGATGGCGGCGCCGATCCGGGGGCGCTGATGGCTTTGGAATATCCAAAATTTGCGCTGAAAAAATGGATGCGCCGCGCCTGGTCGGCCGCTCCGCCCAATGCCTTGATCAACGCCGCCCTGTTCACCCCGCCAATGCGCGCGCTGGCGCAGTGGATTTATTTTCAGAAAAGGGGATCAAGACCATCGCCTCTATCAGCAAATGTAGAGGGCCCTTTTCGAAGATTTGTCTAATGAAACGTCAAACTTTGGGCCATTTACGACATTGGTTTCAATGACGATGAACCGCAAATTTTCCCACAATTTCAGACGTCTAGGTAGTTAGTGGCAATACGCAATCTATGAAGATAGTCAGTTGTACGCTTCGCAATTGATGATGCTCTGTCGAATAGATGCAGAAAAAGTGTTCATGCTAACGTCATCACTATCTAACAAGTTGCGCAACGCACGGCTAATTTCGAGTTGAACGCCTTTTCCACGGTTTCCGCGATTGCAGATGTTGTCCATTGAAACCCCTGCACAACCTTTAGCTTTCGCGTTTTGGCAATTGAATTCTGAGGATATGAGGTTTGATATTATTTCATCCCGCAATTTTGTATCCAAACCACCCACTTCAACAATTTCCTGTTCACCGCGAAGCCCGTGGATTGCGACAACAATGGAATGTCTCGATATTATCGTAAGCGCGCTTGGTTCATCAAAATTCATCGATGTAATGTGTAAATCTGAATTCGAATGATTTTTTATTCCCTCAAAGGAATATAGCGTGAATTCATCGGCTGCAATCTTATTAGCAATTTCACTCGTCATCGGTTCGATTTTGCCACCATGGGGGGCAATAATGCAGATATTCGCATACCGCTCACGAACGTGGATACGGTAATCGACATTTTCTTCTTCGCACTTATTTAGCTCTGCAAAATTTTTGTAACGATCGGCCAGGTAGCCCTCCGAAAATTTATCGCATTCAACCGAGTTCGTTATACAGTTTGGACCACACTTTGTGCTGTTATTGATAACAACATGTTTAGGCAGAGCATAGAATAAGCATGCTCCGCTCAAGCGATTCTTAATGAAGTTACAATTAATCTCAATTTTGTTTTGAAATCGGGGCCAGTGATATGCGATTATTTCTGTTCTTACTCTGTTTTTCACTAGCGGCCTGCGCTACTGGATTTGAAGAATTCTACCAAAGCACCGTCTCAAACGAAGACTTCTCACCTCGCTTTGAACATTCATCTGAGGCCCCGGAGATTGTTGCCAGTTATGGAGACGTCTCCGAAACTGTATTGAAGATGTTTGAAAGGGGATTTGGTTTGGTTGGTTATTCGGCTTTCAATGGCCCGATCGAGAAACCGAAGAAAGCGCTTACCAAAGCAGAGGAAGTAGGCGCCACAAAGGTAGTAATATTATCGGAGTACAAAAATACCGTAAATGGCACTTTGTCTATTCCCGGTTCGAAACAGGTAACAACATTTCACTCTGGCACCGCAAGCACCTACGGCACTGGAGGAAGCACATATGGCAGCTATTCTGGAACGAGCACGTCATATGTGCCGACTACGAATTATATTCCTTATTCAGTCGCACGATACGATCAAACCGCGCTATTTTTTGCGGCTCTCAAGCCGATGTGTTTAGGAATTATGGTTGGCGAACCATCAGAAGCCGAAAAGCGCGTGGTCGGCACAAACAAGGTGGTCAAAGTTACAGCTGTCAAACAAGGGTCGGCAGCGTATCACGCGGATATCCTTTCGGGTGATTTAATCGCTACGACCGGGGCAAAAGGCCTAGACCCGCAGGCAGAATCCTTTGGATTAAAGAAGGGTGTGGCGCACACAGTTCGTATAGTCAGAGGGCGACAGATAATTGAAACAGATGTTTCGTCGCCGTATTGCAGCTAGCTATAGGCATTCATCGCGAAGCTATCTACGTCTCAAAAACCTGCTAAACTTGCCATTCACGGAATGAGCGGACAATGGCCATTTTTGGCGAATATCGGCCGCCTAACCGAAAATCTGGCCGACCACTTCCGGCTTCATCAACACCGTCAGAACAACGCCCGCAATCGCGCCGCCAAGATGGCCTTCATGGGCGATACGGTTGTTTTCACGGCCCATCAGCCCGGCGGAGACCGCGATGAAGACCGCGGCGAAGATGAATGCTGGAATCGGGATCGGAATGAACATCAAGTAGAGCGGCTCCAGCGGATAGAACAGGCAAAACGACAACACCACGCCGGAAACGCCGTCCGATGCGCCGAGGGAAGAATAATCGAGCCGGTCGCGATTGACGTAAAAAGAAACGATGCCGCTGGTTAAGATGGCGCCAAAATACACCACCAGAAATCCGTCCGTACCGAGAATGTCTTCGACCGTCGGACCGAAAAACCACAACGTCATCATATTGAACAGGAGGTGAAAATAGTCGCCGTGAAGAAAGGATGATGTAAAAATTCGGTAGTGTTGTTTTTTCCGCGCGACAGCACCGACGTGAAACGCAAAGCTGTTGGCAAAGCCGCGGTCAACCGAGAGCGCGTAGACGCTGACAATCAAATTGACGATGATGAGCGCGATAGTCGCCGGCGCGTCGGGAAATTCCACTAAGCGCCAGCCGCGTCTTGTTGCGCTTGTTCATCTTGCGCCTCGTCCGGCGTCACCGTCTTCATCGCCAGCGCATGAATGGGCCCCGCCAGCTCCTCGCGTAAAATATCATTGATAAGACGTTGGCGGGCGACCCGGCTAAGCCCTTCAAATTGCGCCGACACCACCAGCAATCGGAAATGCGACTCTCCGCCTTCCCGAGCCCCGGCATGGCCGGCATGGAGATGCGACTCGTCCCTCACCTCGAGGTGAGAGGGCGACAAACGGTCATTGATTTTCCGCTGGATGGTTTGCGCAATAGACATCGGCGCGAGGTCATCGCACATCCTACGATTCTGTCAATATTGTGCATGCACCCGCATCGCACCATATTGGGTCCATGGCGAAGAAAGAATATAAGCCGCGGCTGGGTTTTGATATCAGGGTTAAACCGCCCTCAAGGAGCAAAACCAAGCCCCCGGCCTGGGCTGAGCCGGCTGACAGGACGTGTGATAAGAAAGGCTGCGATGAGCAGGCCGCCTGTTCGCTGCCCAAAAGCCCGCGCGAGCCGCGCACCCGCGTGTGGTATTGCCTCGCCCATGCCCGCGAGCACAATAAGGGGTGGAATTATTTCGAAGGCATGAGCGACGGCGAGGCCAAAGCCGCGCGCGAAGCCAATCTTTATGGCGGCCGACCGACCTGGTCGATGGGCAAGAACGACCGCGCCCGGGCGACGGGTGGGGCCAGCGGCTCGGCTGATATGCAAGATGCATTCGGCGACCTCAGCAAGGCCGCAACCGCCAAGGCCGTCGATAGCGGCCACCACCGCGAGGGCAAACGGCTCAGCAAACTACAGGTCAACGCCTTCGACACGCTCGCTTTGCCCTACAATGCCGCATCCGGCGACATCCGCCGGCGCTATGCCGAACTGGTCCGCCGCTTCCACCCGGATTCCAATGGCGGCGACCGCAGCGCAGAAGAACAACTCAACGAGGTCGTCAAATCACACACGATCTTGAAAAAGGCGCGTTTTTTGTAGCCCCCGAGCGGCGCCAAAAAGCCTTGTGAATGACCGATTTTCAGGCGAGGTTCGCCCACTCAAACCCGATAAAGAGATATCCGCCCCATGGCCGTCACCGACGATAAGTTTCCGCAAAAGCCCGAAAAGACTGTTTCTGCAAAAAAAGTCTTTGGCGTCGATGTTGAATTCGACGTGCCGGCCTTTGCCGAGCGCAATGACTATGTGCCGGAGATTGACGACGCCTACCGGTTCGACCCGGAAACGACGATGGCGATCCTGGCCGGTTTCGCGCGCAATCGCCGGGTTATCGTTCAGGGCTATCACGGCACCGGCAAGTCAACGCATATTGAACAGGTCGCCGCGCGCCTCAACTGGCCGTGCATTCGCATCAATCTCGACAGCCATGTCAGCCGCATCGACCTGATCGGCAAGGACGCCATTGTCGTCGAAAACGGGGTTCAGGTGACGGCCTTCAAAGAAGGCATGCTGCCATGGGCGTTTCAGCGCCCGGTGGCGTTGGTGTTTGACGAGTATGACGCCGGCCGGCCCGATGTGATGTTTGTAATCCAGCGTGTGCTGGAGGCCGAAGGCCGGCTCACCCTGCTCGACCAGAATAAAGTCTTGAGGCCCAATCCGTGGTTCCGCCTGTTTGCGACCACCAACACCATCGGCCTTGGCGACACCACCGGGCTTTATCACGGCACTCAGCAGATCAACCAGGGTCAGATGGACCGTTGGTCAATCGTCACGACACTGAATTATCTTGACCCAAAGGAAGAAACCGAAATCGTCATCGCCAAAGTCCCGCTATATAATTCAGATAAAGGCCGCGAGGCGATTGAGGCGATGGTTCGGGTTGCCGATATGACGCGGAACGCTTTTATCGCCGGCGACATTTCAACCGTTATGAGCCCCCGCACGGTCATCACCTGGGCGCAAAATGCGGAAATTTTTAAAGATCTCGGCTACGCCTTCCGGGTGACATTCCTGAACAAATGCGATGAGCTGGAGCGCCCGACGGTGGCGGAATTCTATCAGCGCGCCTTTGGCGAGGATTTGCCAGAAGCGGCGCCAGAAGTGAGCGTTGCTTAGTTCCTATCTATTTGAACTAATTACGAGAAACAATAAGTTTGCCGATTAACGAAATCGCGGTAAAAACCCAATCGTGTCACAGCCAGTTCGTACCCCTTCGGCGCCCGCAGTAGCGTCCCCAAATCAAACTGACGCTTTCGCGCGTATTTCTGACCATAGCCAACATTTTCGCGGCGCCGCGCCCACGCGCAGCATTGGCCAATTGGTGTTAAACCTGTCGCTTTATGGCGGCTTGATTGCGGCGATGTATGGCCTGGTCGCGATTGGTGCCTGGTGGGCGGCATTATTGCTCAGTATTCCTGCTTCGGGCATTTTGATGCGTCTGTTCATCATCCAGCACGATTGCGGCCACGGCGCCTTCTTCAAATCGAAACGCGCCAATCACGCCGTCGGCTGGTTAATCAGTATTCTGAGCTTCACGCCTTACGGCTACTGGCGCGATGCGCATAACCGCCACCACGCCAATTCCGGCAACCTCACCAAACGCGGCATGGGCGGCGTCGATACGCTGACGGTCGAAGAGTTCCAGCGCCTGACCCCGCGCAACAAAGCCTTGTACAAATTCTACCGCCACCCGCTGACGCTATTGGTGTTCGGGCCGCCGGTATATTTCCTCCTCTTGCAACGCCTGCCGTTGGACGCCGGGCCAATGCCCTATTCGGAGGTCTATTTCGGCATGAAGGGACCACGCATCTGGCAAAGCGTGATGTTGTTAAATCTGGCGTTGTTAGTGTTCTATGGCGGGCTTGCGTTTTTATTCGGCGGCCTCGCCACGCTAATTGTGATCGCGCCGACAGTCTCGCTCGCCGGCATCGCCGGCTCGTGGCTGTTTTATGTGCAGCATCAATATGAAGGCGCTTATTGGGCGGACCGTAAAGAGTGGAGCTATAACGCCGCCGCGCTTCTTGGCAGCTCCCATTATGATCTGCCGCGCATCCTCCAGTGGTTCACCGGCAATATCGGCCTGCACCACATCCACCATCTGTGCAGCCTCATTCCCAATTACCGGCTGCAGGAATGTTATGACGCCAGCCCCGAACTTCAGGCGCTGCCCAAGCTGAGCATCCGCGATAGCTTAAAGTCCCCCGGCATGACGCTATGGGATGAAGACAGCGGGCGCATGGTCGGGTTCAGCGCTATTCACTAGCTGTATAGGGGCGCCATCAACGCCCACCACGCCATGCGATCTTCCGTGTTCTTCGCATAACCCAGAACCGTACAAACCGTTGCGTTCAATTCTTTCTGGATAGGACACCGAGAATTTCAAACAAACGCAAAGGAAAATGGACGGATGGAAATAGCGATTTTCAAGTTGATCTATAAACCGCTGATCCGGAGTAGTGCGCGACAAATATTGGAAGGCCGGCAACGCGATCTTGATAATCCTCAAAACGGCCGGTGGACGCGCAAAGACATCAACCAAATACTCGCCCGAACCTGGCGACGTGTCGACAGGATGGCCCAAACGGCCAATCTTTCCAAATTGCCGACCCGCGGTTCGCGCAACAATGTATTCCTTGCCGCCGTCACTACCGCCGCCTATCAGGAGCTGGCCAGCACCGGCGCATCGCGAGACTATGCCGCTCAACTGGTCGCGGATGTGGTCTGGAAGCTTTACGGGTTAGGAATAACAATATTTTCATTGCCTTTTCGCCTGACCAGTTCCGATCCTGGCGACCGGGTCGAGCGAACGATTAAACTGCTCATGAAGTTTCCTTTTAGTGCACCGGGCCGCCCGGCCTACGAAGCGAAAGTATGGCGCGAAGGCGAGGAAACCTTCACCCATTGGACTTGGTGTCCACCGCAGGCTTTTGTCCGTGAACTTATCGAACGCGAAGGCGATCAGGGAGAGCTGGATGCATTTTACCAGTCCTGGTGCCTATATGACTGGCCCGGCGCTGACATTATGGCCGGTGATGGAAAATGCGGTCATTATGAGCGTCGATTGACCCAGTCAAAAGGCGATAAGGTTTGCGACATGTGCTGGAAGGGCAAGATTTAACGTTACTGCGTTCCCGATTAGACAAAAGTGAGCTCAACCTAGAAATAAATCTACAACAGGTATTCGCCGTGGCCCGAAACTCCGAAACCTATATCTGCCAGTCTTGCGGCGCGGTCTATGCGAAATGGGCCGGGCGGTGTGAGGCGTGTGGGGAATGGAACACCCTTCAGCACGAGCTGACCGAAGCGGGGCCGCCGGGCTCCCTCGCCGGGTCGGGCTCTGGCGCCAAGTCCCGTGGCAAACGGCTTGAATTCACCCCGCTTTCCGGCGGCGGCGAGCCTGTGCCGCGCATCCTCACCGGCAACGCCGAGTTTGACCGCGCTTGCGGCGGCGGACTGGCGCATGGCTCGGCGCTGTTGATCGGCGGCGATCCCGGCGTCGGCAAATCCACCCTACTGTTACAGATCGCCGCCGGCCTCGCCGCGGGCGGGCAGCGCGTCGCTTATATCTCCGGCGAGGAATCGCCCTCGCAAATCAGTCTGCGCGCCGACCGGCTTGGTGTTGAAAAGGCGCCGGTGCATCTGGCTTCGGCCACCGCACTGCGCGACATCCTCGCGACCTTGAAATCTGAGCGCCCGGATGCGGTCATCATCGATTCCATTCAAACGTTGTGGTCGGACGCCCTGCCGGCCGCGCCCGGCACCGTCACGCAAGTGCGCGCCTGCGCCCATGAGCTGGTGCGGTTCGCCAAATCCTCCGGAACCATCGTTCTCCTGGTCGGCCATGTCACCAAGGACGGACAAATTGCCGGGCCGCGCGTCGTCGAACATATGGTTGACGCGGTGATGTATTTTGAAAGCGAACAGGGCCGCGACTTCCGCATTTTACGAGCGGTGAAAAACCGTTTCGGCGCGGCCCACGAGATCGGCGTTTTTGAGATGACCTCAAAGGGCCTCGTCGAAGTCGCCAACCCGTCGGCGCTGTTTTTATCCACCAACGAAGAACCGGCGTCGGGCGCGGCGGTGTTCGCCGGCATTGAAGGCACGCGGCCTATGCTGGTGGAAATTCAGGCGCTAGTCTCGCCTTCTTCCCTCGCCTCGCCGCGCCGTGCCGTCGTCGGCTGGGACAGCGCCCGGCTTTCAATGTTGCTGGCGGTGCTCGATACCCGCGCCGACCTCGATTTTGGCCGCCATGATGTCTTTCTCAATGTCGCCGGGGGTTTGCGCATTGCCGAACCGGCGGCCGACCTCGCGGCCGCGGCGGCTTTGTGTTCATCGCTGTTTGACGCCCCGCTGGCGCCCGGCAGAGTTGTATTTGGCGAGGTTGCCCTCTCGGGCGCCGTGCGCCCCGTCAACCAGACCGAGGCGCGCCTTAAAGAAGCCAAAAAGCTAGGCTTTATGGGCGCTCTCGCTCCCGCTGGCGCGGCCAGCGACGCCTTACAACTGACCCAGGCCGCCAAGTTGAGCGACCTTGTTGCGTGGGTGCGCGCACAAGCTTAGCTGTTGAGCCATGACGCTATCGAGGGTATTGAAAATCTCTGGGGGATCAGCGACTCGCCCTATATGGGGCGACGGAAACCGGGTTTCGTAATGTTCGATTTGCTTTTTGTGCTCGTCGTCGGCTTGTCTACGATTTTTGCGGCCATGCGTGGGGGGTTGCGCGAATTGGCGACGCTGCTGGCGCTGGCGATGGCTGGCGGCCTGACCTGGATGGTGGCGCCCGGCGCACTCGGCGCTGTTGGCCTTGCGGACAGTTTTTTCGGAACCATCGCCCTTAGCGCGGTCCTCATCGCGGTGTTTTTCGTGCTCGCGCATATTGTCCTCCATCTCGGTCTGAAACAGGTTCCGCTGGAAGGGCGTGCGGCGCTGATCGACCGCCTCGCCGGCGGCGGTTTTGGCGCGTTTCGCGGCCTCGTCCTTGTCGGTCTCGGTTTCCTTGGTTATGGCTATTATCTCGACGAAGCGCGTCAGCCCGAAGAGGTGAAGACCGCCGTCACCCGGCCCATCGCCGCGGGCATGGCCAACTGGTTTGAAAGCTTCGCGCCAGAAGCAACGCAAATCGACGCCGATGCTGAACCGGAAGAAGAAACGCAAGACGCCGACGCCGCCATTGACGGCTATGCGCGCGCCGATCGTGACGGACTTGAAGAAATCGTCACCACGGTAACGACGACCGACCCGGCTCTGGTGCTTGAAGAGCCCGAGGCGGAAGCAACAGCCGAAGCCAAGGCGCTTGAAGACGAGATGGCCGACATTCTTCAGGAGACAGAAGAATAATGACCCTGCCCGGCGACGCCTCAAGGCCCTTACAAAACCGCGCCGCCGACTTCCTTAAAACTCAAGCCCCGCGCTACCGGCTGCAGCAATCGGAACTGGATGCGCTGCTTGGCGGCGCCAAGCTCAAAGAAGAATGTGGCGTATTCGGCGTCATCGGCACGAAAGACGCCGCTGCGCTCACCGCACTCGGCCTTCACGCCTTACAACATCGCGGCCAGGAAGCCGCCGGCATCGCCAGCTATGACGGTGAACGCTTTCATACCGAGCGTCATCTCGGTCTCGTTTCTGATGCTTTTTCCGATGCAAAAACCCTCGGTCGCCTGAACGGCGACAGCGCCATCGGCCACACCCGCTACTCGACGCAAGGCGATATGGTGTTGCGCAATGTTCAACCGCTTTACGCTGACCTCGATCAGGCAGGCGTCGCGATTTCGCATAATGGCAATCTGACAAATTCAAAGACGCTGCGCGCCGACCTCGTCCGCCGCGGCTGTATTTTTCAGTCCACGTCGGATTCTGAAATCTTCCTGCAACTCACCGCCCGCTCGCAATATCTGTCCGTCACCGACAAGCTTATTGACTCGTTGAAGCAAATTGAGGGCGGCTATGCGCTGGCGGTGTTGTCGCCGGAAGGATTGATTGGCGTGCGCGACTCGGTCGGCATTCGTCCGCTGGTGCTCGGAAAACTCGATGGCGCGCCGATCCTGGCCTCGGAAACATGCGCGCTCGACATTATCGGCGCGCAGTTTGTGCGCGACGTCAAACCCGGAGAGGTCGTCATCTGCCGGGCGGACGGATCGGTCGAAAGCCGGCAAGTCTTCCCCGAACCGCCCAATGCCCGGCCCTGCATCTTTGAGCTGATTTATTTTGCCAAGCCCAATTCTGTGGTCGATGGTCAAAGCGTTTATGAGCTGCGCAAGCGCCTCGGCATTGAGCTTGCCAAAGAAGCACCGGCGGACGCCGATCTGGTATCGCCTATTCCAGATAGCGGCGTGCCCGCGGCAATCGGTTACGCGCAAACCGCAGGCCTTCCCTATGAGATGGCTCTAATCCGCTCGCACTTTATCGGCCGGACATTTATTGAGCCGGAACAGAAGATCAGAGAAGCCGGCGTTGCGCGTAAGCACTCGCCCAATCGCAAACTGATCGAGGGCAAGAGCGTCGTCCTGATCGACGACTCCATCGTCCGCGGCACCACTTCACGCAAGATTGTCGAAATGCTGCGCGCCGCCGGCGCCGCGCGAGTGCATCTGCGCATTGCCTGCCCGCCGATCCAGCATCCCGATTTTTATGGCGTCAACACGCCATCCTATCAGGAGCTTCTCGCCGTCGACCGCGACGTTGATGAGATGCGCCAACTGATCGGCGTCGATACGCTGGCGTTCCTCTCGCTCGAAGGGCTTTACCTGGCGCTGCGCAAGGGCCGCCGCGACGACGCCGCGCCCGCCTTCACAGACCACTGCTTCACCGGCGACTATCCGACCCGCCTCACCGACCGCGACGCCCAGGACCGCGACGCGATTGTGACGCAACTGTCGTTCCTGGCGGAGACGAGTTAGCGGCTACCGGTTTGGGTGCGCAGGCGCGCCAATCTTATCGCAATCGAACGGCCTGCAAAAATTTACTATGTCAAAGAGCCCGCACAGACGAATTCGCATTCCCTGCACATGAACGCTGAAAGAGCCTAATGGGGTTTTGCGACGCGCCTGGTTGCGCAATGTCGCCTGTGAGATAGGCCGCATGTCGACGTTGGGGAGAGTATAGGGCCGCTGAAATGCGTGAGGATAACTTTTCACCGAATATAGGTTTTACGCTCAACTACCCTCTCAGGGTTGTATTTTCGAAGATTCGATTCGTGTGGGGGTTGTGCGCCGGTCGGCGCGAAAAACCGGTTCCCACTTTTTGCCCGGCGCTCTAGCTGAAATGACAGCCTCTAAGCCCGCTCATCCTTCGAGGACTCCATCACAATATAGGATGTGAGGGCTGCGACCTGCGGGGCGATGCCGAGCACTTCGGTGTGAAAGTTTTTATAGGCGGCAAGGTCTTCGACTTCGATGCGCAGAAAATATTCAATCGCGCCGGTGACATTGTGGCATTCGCGCACCTGGGACGCGCTCGCCATCAGTTTTTCAAACGCTTTTTGCTGCGCCTTGGTGTGTTCAGACAACCCTACTGCAATATAGGCGGTAAACCCCGCCCCCAGGGCCGAACGATTAATCACCGCGCGATAGCCCTCAATAACCCCGCTTCGTTCAAGCTCTTGAACACGGCGCAGACACGCCGACGGCGACAGCCCGATCCGGTCGGCCAGCTCCGCGTTAGAGATGCGGCCATTGCGCTCGAGTTCACACAATATTCTTCTGTTAATATCATCCAATACCGTCATATATTGTTTAATTAGAATGGTTCACGCCTAAAAAAGCAAGGTAATTTCGCCAATAACGGCATATCCTTGTCCAATTATGAACCCAGAACTTATCACCGCCCTTGCCGCCTTCGCCTTCGTCTCGTCGATCACGCCGGGGCCGAACAATTTGATGTTGATGGCGTCGGGTACAAATTTCGGCATTGTCCGCACCATCCCGCATATGCTCGGCGTCGGCATCGGCTTTACACTGATGATTATCCTGGTCGGCGCCGGTATTATCCAGATATTCGACGCTGTTCCCGCCAGCTATGTGATTTTGAAAATCGGCAGCGTTGCCTATCTCAGCTATCTCGCCTGGAAAATCGCCACCGCGGCGCCGATTGACCCTAACGCCGGCGCGAAAGCAGGCAGCGCCAAGCCGATGAGTTTTATGCAGGCCGCTCTATTCCAATGGGTAAACCCCAAAGCCTGGGCGATGGCGCTAACCGCGGTCAGCGCTTACACAACCCGGGCGGAGCCGGTGGTCAGTCTGCTGCTGGTGGCTTTGATTTTCGGCCTGGTCAACCTGCCCTCGGTCAGTGCCTGGACGGTATTGGGCTCGCAATTGCGCCGCTTTATGGGCGACCCGGTCAAACTCAGGGTTTTCAATATCAGCTGCGCGGTCTTGTTGCTGGCGACGCTCTATCCGATTTTCTTCAGCATGGGAACGAAGGGGTAGTTGGCGCTATGCGGACGCCGCACTAACCCTCCTATCCACTCATTCCCGCACCCCGGCAAAATCACAGTCCCTTCAACCGCTCCAGTGCGGCTTCCAGCTTGCCAATCTGCGTTTCAAAGTCGGCGCGGCGGGTGTGTTGTTCTTCCACCACCTCGGCCGGTGCGCGTTCGACGAAGTTCTTGTTCGCCAGTTTCTTGTCGATACCGGCGATTTCGCTGGTCGCTTTGGCGATCTCCTTATCGAGACGCGCGCGTTCCGCGTCGAGGTCAATGACGCCGGCCAGCGGCAGCGCGATAATCGCCTCGCCATGAACAATTTGCACTGCACTTTTCGGCGGCGCGCCTGCGCTGATCCCCAATAGCCGCGCAAGCCGGCTGATGACGCCTTGATGGCGACCCATCCGGTTCGCCATATCATCGTCGCCGGAATAAACCATCGGGATTTTCGCACCCGCCGGGATATTCATTTCCTGACGGACGGAACGAATGGCGGTGATGAGATCGATCACCCAGTTCATCTCCGCCGCCGCGCCCGCATTTTCCAGTGTCGCGTCGGCATCCGGCCATGACGCGGTAATCAGGTCATCGCGTTTGGCGAAGGCGCCCCAAAGCTCTTCGGAAATAAACGGCATGAACGGGTGGAGGAGTTTTAAAATCTGATCGAGCGCCCAGGCCGCGGTCGCGCGCGTCTCGGCTTTCGCCGCTTCATCGTCACCCATGAATGTCGGCTTGGCGAGTTCGAGATACCAGTCGCAGAAGACATTCCAGGTAAATTTGTAAATCGCACCAGCCGCATCATTGAAGCGGAAGGCTTCCAATTCACGCGTCACGGTTGCGGCGCATTCATTGGCTTCGTGCACAATCCATTGATTGAGTGTTGATTGCACCTTTGCCGGGTCAAACTCCGCATCCGGCTTGCATTCATTCATCTCGCAGAACCGCGCCGCGTTCCACAGCTTGGTGCCGAAATTACGGTAGCCTTCAACGCGGGGCTCAGAAAGGCGAATATTGCGCCCCTGGGCGGCTTGCGCGGCGAGCGTGAAGCGCAACGCGTCGGCGCCGAATTTTTCGATCAGCACCAGCGGATCGATGACATTGCCTTTCGACTTCGACATTTTTTGCCCGTGCTCATCGAGCACCAGCGCGTGAATATAGACCGTGTGGAACGGCACTTCTTTCATGAAGTGAATGCCGTCCATCATCATCCGCGCGACCCAGAAGAAGATGATGTCAAACGCGGTGACAAGAACGCTGGTCGGGTAGTGTTTTTTCAACTCCGGCGTTTCCTCCGGCCAGCCGAGTGTAGAGAACGGCCAGAGGGCGGACGAGAACCAGGTGTCGAGGACGTCGGGGTCGCGCCATATAAAAGTTACGTTGTTTTCTTCATCCTCAAAAACCGAAGAGAAGAAATCTTGAGTCACCTCAATTTCTGTACCGTAAAGCTGTTTAGCTTGACCTATTGCTTCTTGTTCTGACTCAGCGACAAATATTGGCGGATTATTATAACCCTCAATGTCCGGCCCATACCAAGCCGGTATCCGATGTCCCCACCACAATTGCCGTGAAACACACCACGGCTCGATGTTGCGCATCCACTGAAAGTAAGTCTTCGCCCAGTTCTCCGGCACAAACTTGGTCTTGCCGCTCTCCACCGCTTCGATGGCGGGGCCCGCTAATGTCTTCGCGTCGACATACCACTGGTCGGTGAGCATCGGTTCGATGACGACGCCGGAGCGGTCGCCGAACGGTTGCATAATCTTTTTGTCTTCGACTTTGATAAGCAGCCCGCGCACATCAATATCGGCGACCACCGCTTTACGCGCCTCAAATCGGTCGAGCCCTTGATATTTCTCCGGCACGAAATCTTCGTGCACCATCCGGCCCTTCGTATCCATCAGGATATACATGTCGATCTTGTTGCGCTTGGCGACCTGATAATCGTTAAAGTCGTGGGCGCCGGTGATCTTCACCGCGCCGGAACCAAAGTCCGGGTCCGGATAATCATCCGTGATGATCGGAATATAACGGTCAGCCAGCGGCAACAGGCAACGCTTGCCGACAATCGGCGCATAGCGCTTATCGCTTGGGTGCACCGCCACCGCGCCATCGCCCAGCATCGTCTCGGGCCGAGTCGTAGCGATGGAGATATAGTCTCGCGTCTCCCATTCGGTCGGATTGCCGTCCTCGTCATGGGCGATCGGAAACTCGTAAGTCTCGCCATTTTCCAGCGGATATTTGAAATGCCAGAAATGCCCGTCGACTTCGGTGTTTTCAACTTCGAGGTCAGAGATCGCAGTTTCAAATTTCGGGTCCCAATTGACCAGGCGCTTGTCGCGATAGATCAGCCCGTCTTTATGCAGCGCAACGAAAACCTTGATCACCGCCTTGACCATCTGGTCGTCGGGATCGTGCGGGTCGCCCATCGTAAAGCGCTCGCGGCTCCAGTCGCAGGACGCGCCGAGGCGCTTTAGCTGATTGAGGATGGTCCCGCCGGATTCCTCTTTCCACTGCCAGACGCGCTCAACAAATTCGTCACGGGTGAGATCGGTGCGTTTTTCCTGCCGCTCCATCATCTGGCGCTCGACCACCATTTGTGTGGCGATCCCCGCATGGTCCATGCCCGGTTGCCACAGGACGGAACGCCCGCGCATACGCTCAAACCGGCACAGGATATCCTGCAGCGTGTCGTTGAGGGCGTGGCCCATATGGAGGGAACCGGTGACGTTGGGCGGCGGAATGACAATGGTGTAAGGCTCCGCGCCTGGCGCGTCGGAGGGCTTAAACGCACCCTCCTCTTCCCACCGGGCGTAAATCCGCGCTTCAGCGTCCAGAAAATTGAAATTCTTGTCGAGCATGGAGCTTTTGCTCTCCGTTTTTGCGATTGCGAAAAGCCGGTTTAGAGCGCCGGGCGAAAAAGTGGAAGCCGGTTTTTCGCATTCCACCCGCGAAGGCGGCCAGATCATAGTTTGCGCGCCTTCGCGCGCGGGCGGGCGTTTTGCTCAACAGCAGCGGTTTGGCAAAATAAAAGCCGGCCCCGAAAAAGGCCGGCTTTTCATAAAACTCTTGGCCTTGGAGGGGTTAGCGACGGCGGCGCGCCACCCGCTGGACTTCCTCTTCGACCTTTTCCTCGACAATCGCCGGGAGATTGGCGTCGAGCCATTCTTTGACCATCGGCTTCAACATCGCAACGACGATATCTTCAAGCGTCCGGCCGCCGCCATCCGTGACCCGTACGGTCTCCGACAGCGACATGAATGCAGTTGAGGCAGCGTCCGCTGAAGCGGCGCCAAGGATCATTTCACCGTCGTCTTCACCCATGGCTGCCGCTACATTTTTTTTAATCATTTCAACATCTTCCGTTTCCAAATGCGGGGATTTACTTTCGTCGGCAGGAGGCCCTGAGGGCGCCATCGCGGTCTGAACGGATGGTGATTGCGGTTCCGGCGCGGCCTGCGCGGTTTCCACCAGCGCTGGCTTAGAAGCCCCAGACGGGACCGCCGCCGGCTCCGCTTCGTCCTCAGAGATAATCCGGCGGATCGACGCCAGGATCTCCTCCATGCTTGGTTCCGGTTGTGAGTTTTCCATCAAAAGGCGTCCTGTTAGAGGTCGTGAGGCTTATACATAAATGAGCCGAGCGCTCTCAATCTCCCTGTTTCAAGCGCTTCGCCTTAGTTATCAAGACCTTCCTTGCTCAAAGATTAACGCCGTAGCGATTCCAGCAGCGCACCGCCGGTCTCCATATCGACGCTCAATTCAGCAATGCCAACCGCTTCAGGCGTCAACAGGCCGATAGCGGCCAAAAGCGCATAAGCGGCGGACTGCGCGTCGCGCCGCGCACGCGCCAGCGTGACCTCAGCATTTAGAAGTTCCTGCTCCGCGTCGAGCGTATCCAGCGTCGTCCGCGTACCCAGAAGGGCCTCTTGGGTGACCCCCCTCAGCGCCAGCTTATTGGCCCGGACCGCCGCCTCGGCGGATCGAATGACGGCGCGCGCAACGGTGAGTTGCTGCCAGGCTGCGGTGACATTTTCCGTCACCTGGCGTCCGGCTTCATCAACGCGCGATCGATCGCTAGCATGCAACGCCTTGGCCTCGCGGATACGCGAATAGTTCAGCCCCCCTAAAAACAAAGGAATGGAGGCGCGTGCGCCATACGCAAATTGCTCATCCCGGTTGACAAAACTGCTTGGCTCATCAGCATACTGATAATTTGCGGTCAGCGACACGGTCGGTAAAAGAACGCCTTTTGCAATCTTTACCTGGCGCCGCGAAATTTCGCTTTGCTCGCGCGCCATAATCAGAGGCGGGGCGAATTCAGACGCAATAGCGTGAGCGGTCTCAATGGCTTCCGGCAATTCCGGCAGCGTCTCGACGGGCTCAAGGTCGCCGGGCATTTGGCCGACGAGGCGCGCATAGGCGGCTCTGGATATCGCTAGATTTCCTTGCGCATTGGCCATGTCCGCGCGCGCAGCAGCGAGCCGCGCATCCGCCTGGGCGACATCGGTGAGAGTAATTTCGCCAACATCAAACCGCGCCTGCGCCATTTCCTGTTGGCGCAGCAAAACAGTGACATTGGCGATATTCAGATTGTAGATCGCAATATTCAGTTGGACATCGAAATAGACGCCAGCGACATCGCGCAACACTTGTTGTTCAACCGAGACGAGCTGCGCGCCGCCAGCGCGGATCCGCGCGCCCGCTTGTTTGATTGCATTGTAATTGCGAAGGCCCGCAAAAATCGGCTGTTCGGCGTCTATATTTGCGGTCAGGGGAGAAAATTTTGTATCGCGCTGTTCTGGCACGCCCCTGAAATTCGCCACTTGGCTGGAATCGACCTTGGAATAGCTGCCGCCGGCCGAGATTTGCGGCAGCGCCGACGCAACCGCCTGCGCCCGCGTTTCTCTGGTCGCCCGCAGCCGGGCGCGCTCAGCGCGAATGGTGGGGTTTGTCTGATAGGCGATCGAAAGCGCATCCCGCAGAGTTTCCGCCTGTGCGGGAGCCCCGACCATGCCCAGATACACAATCATGGCCAATACGGTTCGAACAAAAACGCGCAAAAGTATTTCTCCGATCAATCAGACAACCCACTAGATCGCGCACAATACGCGGCGTGAATATGACAGAGATCATCAATGATCTTGGTTAAGGATTGTTATTAATCACGCGGTTTCAATGGGCTTTAGCAGCGCAGCCAAGGCTTTTTCAGCGCACTCAGGGCTTTTTCTCAAAAAACAAAAGCTTTAGGCTTGTCAAAACCTGGTATCACTGCGCTGGTCGCCGCATCAAAGAATTCGGTGAAGGCGATAGCATCGCCACTACGCCTGTACAGGCCGCCGCGCGAAACGCCATCTGTGCGCAGGATAGTTGCCATCCGGCCGCCGTCTTTAAGCTGCGCCAGCAAGGTATCGGGTTGTTTTTCGATGGCGCCGCCAACAAAAATCAGATCAAACGGTTCCTGATCCGGCGCACCGGCCCACGGATCACCCGTTATGACAGCCGCATTGGAAAGCCCGAGCGACATGAGGTTTTCCTGCGCCGCGCCAGCCATCGCCTCATCGCTTTCTATAGCGACCACCATCTCGACAAGTTGAGCAAGCACGGCCGTCGAGTAGCCGCTGCCGCAGACAGCGTTGAGAATAATATCGCCGGGACGCGGGTCGGCCGCGGCGACAAGCTTGGCAAAATCGCGCGCCTGCAAAAGCTGGCGCCCGGGCGCGTAAACGATCTCGCGCTCAACATAGGCTTGATCGCGCAATTCCACCGGCAAGAACACCTCGCGCGGGGTTTGTTCCATCGCCGTCTGGATACGCAGATCCGTCACATCGTTGGGCCGGACCTGACTGTCCACCATATGCCGCCGCGCCGCCTGATAATCCATCGCGCCCTCAGAGTTGAGATTTCAAAAATGCCTTTAACAGGAACCATCCGCTATGGATAGCAGCCAACGGCAAATTCAACCGGCCTCAGCACGGCGTTTTGAGCCATGGCTCAATCTCGCGGCCGCCAGGGTCAGACACATCGCCGGAACCACTTGGTCCGCCAAACCTTGCTATGCGGAATTGCCGAACGAGAAAGTCAGCATCGAAATGACCGCTTGCAACCGCCGCGCCCACAGCCAAAACGGATTTGCGAAATATTTTGGACGCTTTGTTTGTTTGCCCGTGTTTTCATACGCTCAGGTCTGCCCGGCATATTTCGCCTTTTCTGCATCGATCAAAATGTCGGCAAGAAACCAGTATGCTTTGCCCCACGCCTCAATAATCTCATCGGTGGCGGCCTCGCCCAATACATCCTTTATCGCCGGCAACAGCGCGTTGGCGACAAAAGGATAATGCTCAGGGTGGACACCGGTTTCAACATGGCGCTGCGCCATCCGATCCACCGCACCCGTTAAAGCGTCCAACTTATCAATATTTTCCGCATAGGCGAGGATCGCCGCAGCCAGTCGATTGGGTTGTCTGCCTGTACGTTGTTCCTCTTGATCAAACATCGCTTTAATATCGGCGTTTTCAAAAAGTCGCTCATACATGCGCGTAGTAATCGCCAAGCCATGTTCACGTAGCGCAGGGGCGGTAGTCTTGATGATATCCATTGTCTGTTGATTGAGGGGGGCTGCCATGTATTTTCTCCTAAACATGTAATTTCATACATGTTTACAGATTCGTATTTCCCATGACAACAGAGGAATTATGTGAGGCGCGTTGTCATCCGGATTTTGCTGAAAAAGGATTTGCCAGAGAGATAGCCCGTGATTTT
>JAJFFX010000091.1 GCA_021776455.1 Hyphococcus sp.
GTAACCGTCCGGTGAGGGCCGCCTTATCTGTTTGGTGTTGATCTGCCAGTTTCTGCGGACGGGCGATAGATGTCCGTATGCGTTTAGATGGACACTTGGATTGATGACGGATTGGCGTTCGGGGAAGCGGCGGCAGTATTCTGAGCGGTTCAAGCGTCAGGTTGTTGCAGAGGTATCGGCGCCGGGAGTTTCGGTTGCCTCTGTTGCGCGCCGGCACGGCTTGAACGCCAACTTGATCTTCAACTGGCGTCGTCGGTTTGCCGCGGCGTTTGTTCCGGCGGTGATCGTTGACGACGTTTCGTCGAGGCCTGTCGAGGCGTGTCATGGGCTTGCCGACGAGGAGTCCGTTCGTGGCGGCCGGATGGAGCTTGTCTGCCGGGGCGGGCGTCGGGTTGTTCTGGGTCCGGATTTCGACGCTTCTGCGCTCGGCCGATTGCTGGCCGTGGTGGAGGATTGATGATCCCGGCTCCGAGCGGTGTGCGGGTCTGGCTGGCGACGGGTCACACGGACATGCGCAAAGGGTTTCCCGGACTTTCGCTGCAAGTTCAGGAAGTGCTGCGCCGCGACCCGTTGGGCGGCCATCTGTTTGTCTTTCGCGGGCGTCGCGGCGATCTTTTGAAGATCATCTGGCATGACGGCCAGGGGGCGTGTCTGTTCTCCAAGCGGCTTGAACGGGGCCGGTTCATCTGGCCGTCTCCGGCGGACGGTGTGGTTGCGCTGACGCCCGGGCAGCTTGGTTATTTGCTGGAGGGGATCGATTGGCGCCATCCGCAAAGAACCTGGCGTCCGACTTCGGTGGGCTGACGGTTTTGCCTTTGCATCTTGGGGCGGATGTGATTCCCTTCCCCTCATGCAACCGCCCCTCGAGCCGCTTCCCACCGATCTTGCCGCCGCCCATGCGCTGATCCTGGCCGAGCGCTCGGCGCGGTTTGAGGCGGAGGCCGATGCGGCACGGGCCCAAGCGGTGCAGTCGGGCAACGAAGCGCTGATCGGGCATCTGAAGCTGGAGATCGAGAAGCTGCGCCGTCAGCTTTACGGGCGGCGCTCGGAGCGCAAGGCGCGGCTGTTGGATCAACTGGAACTGCAGTTGGAGGAGTTGGAAGCTTCGGCTTCGCAAGACGAGGCCGCCAGTGCAGCGGCAAGTCAATCGACAAGTGTGGCGCCGCACCGGCGCAAACGTCCGGCGCGCAAGCCGTTTCCCGAACATCTGCCGCGCGAACGGGTGGTGATCGCGGCGCCCGAGAGCTGCCCCTGTTGCGGTTCGGACAATCTCTCGAAGCTGGGCGAGGACATTACCGAGACCCTGGAGGTCATTCCCCGCCAGTGGAAGGTGGTCCAGACGGTGCGGGAGAAGTTCAGTTGCCGGGCTTGCGAGACGATCAGCCAACCGCCGGCGCCGTTCCATGTCACGCCGCGGGGCTTTGCGGGGCCGAACCTGCTGGCGATGGTGCTGTTCGATAAATACGCCCAGCATCAGCCGCTGAACCGGCAGAGCAAGCGCTATGCCCGGGAGGGGATCGATCTCAGCGTGTCGACCCTGGCCGACCAGGTGGGCATCTGCACCGAACTGTTGCGGCCGCTGCATGGGCTGATCGAGGCGCATGTTCTGGCGGCCGGTCGTCTGCATGGCGACGACACCACGGTGCCGATCCTGGCGAAGGGCAAGGCGGCGAAGGGGCGGATCTGGACCTATGTGCGGGACGACCGTCCGTTCGGGGGCACGGATCCGCCGGCGGCACTGTATTACGCCTCGCGGGACCGGCGCGGCGAGCATCCCGAAGGCCACCTCGATGGCTGGTCCGGCATTCTCCAGGCGGACGCCTATAGTGGCTACAACAGGCTCTACGACCCGGAACGATCACCCGCATCGGTGACGTCTGCGCTGTGCTGGGCCCACGCCAGGCGGCAGTTCTTCGAACTGGCGGATGTCGCGGCAAACGCCCGGCGGGGTCGGAAGGCGACGGCGATCTCGCCGCTGGCGCTGGCGGCGGTGAAGCGGATCGACGCGTTGTTCGCGATCGAGCGGGCGATCAACGGGCGCGATGCAGCGGCGCGCCAGCAGGTCCGCGGGGAGCGGAGTGCGCCCCTGGTCGGCGAACTGGAAGTCTGGCTGCGCGAAGAACGGGGCCGGCTGTCGCGCTCGGCCAATGTGGCCAAGCCCATGGACTATCTGCTGCGGCGCTGGGACAACTTTACCCGGTTCCTCGACGATGGCCGCATCTGCCTGACCAACAACGCCGCTGAACGGGCCCTGCGCGGCTTCGCCCTGGGGCGCAAGTCCTGGCTGTTCGCCGGCTCCGAACGCGGCGCCGAGCGGGCGGCGGCGATGGTGACATTGCTCGAATCCGCCAAACTCAATGATGTTGATCCGCAGGCCTGGCTGGCCGATGTGCTGGCCCGCCTCGCCGACACGCCGCAATCCCGCCTGTCCGGTCTGTTGCCGTGGTATTGGCGCGCCGCCGCCGGACTTGGAGACTGAGGCGACATGACGATCATCGCGAAATTGGCCGTGACGCTGGAAGATATGGAACCGCCGGTGAAGCGCCGTTTGGAAGTTCCCTTCGACATTCGCCTGGATCGCCTGCATCAGGTCTTGCAGGCGGCGTTCGGTTGGACCGATAGCCATTTGTGGCAGATCACGGCAGGCGATGTCGGCTGGGGCATTCCCGATCCGGATTGGGGCGACGGTCCGTTGGACGGCCGCAAGGCAACGCTTTATGACGTGATCGAGGACACCGGCGCCAAGACGCTCGTCTATCACTACGACTTTGGCGACGGTTGGGAACACAAAATCAAGGTTACCGGCATCACCGACGGCGGGGCCGGCGAGATTTATCCGCATCTGGTCGATGGCGAGGGGCGCGGCCCTCCGGAAGACGTGGGCGGTCCTTGGGGATATGGCGAGTTCCTGGAAGCGATCGCGGATCCGAACCACGAAGAACACGAGAGCTGGATCGAATGGGGGCCGCCCGACTTCAATCCAAACGACGCCTCCATCGAAGACCTGCAACACAATGTCCGACGCCTGGCACAACGCTGGCGGCCAAGGCAAAAAAAGAAAGCAACCCCCGAATAGACGCCGGCATTCAAGCCAAGGCCGCCAGATCACCCAATCGATGCTTCCACACAATCAAAACTGCAAACCCGGCGGCATTCACCGGATGCTTACGAAGAAAATCGTTCTCCATCTCGCGCAGAATCGTGAGGTGCGACGGGACGCTGTTGGGCAACAGCTCCAAGGTCAACTCGACTGCGAATGATTGCCGCCGAGAAGCGAATTGACAGGGCGGGATCGGGACCAGGCGCTTGTGCGGCGTTT
>JAJFFX010000092.1 GCA_021776455.1 Hyphococcus sp.
CGCCATGATCCAGATGCAGACGAATTTGGACGTTGCGGATAATTCCGGCGCCAAGCGCGTTCAGTGCATCAAAGTGCTGGGCGGCGCCAAACGCAAATATGCGGGCGTCGGCGACATTATTGTCGTGTCCGTCAAGGAAGCGATTCCGCGCGGTCGGGTCAAAAAAGGCCAGGTCATGCGCGCAGTCGTTGTCCGCACGGCGAAAGATATCATCCGCCGCGATGGTTCGGTAATCCGCTTTGACCGCAACGCAGCCGTACTGATCAATACTAATAAAGAGCCGATTGGCACACGGATTTTTGGCCCGGTCACGCGCGAGCTTCGCGCGGCCAAGCTTATGAAAATCGTGTCCTTGGCGCCGGAGGTTCTGTAAATCATGGCTGCGAAGATTAAAAAAGGCGATAACGTGATCGTGCTTGCCGGCAAGGACCGGGGCAAGGAAGGTGAAGTCATTCAGGTGCTGCCTGCGGACGACCGTTTGTTTGTGCGCGGCGTTAACTTGATTAAAAAACACCAGAAGCAAACCCAGACCGAGCAGGGCGGGATCATCTCTAAGGAAGCATCGCTGCACATTTCCAATGTAGCGCTGAAAGATCCCTCCACCGGTAAGGCGACGCGCGTTGGGTTCAAAATTCAAGACGGAAAGAAAGTACGGGTCGCAAAAGCGTCCGGTGAGGTTATCGATGGCTGAAGCAAACGCATATGAACCGCGGATGAAGGCGCTTTACCGCGATGAAATTCGTGGCAAGCTGAATGAGCAATTCAAGTTTCCCAACCCGATGATGACGCCGCGGCTTGAAAAAATCGTCGTCAATATCGGTGTTGGCGATGCTGTAAATGATCGCAAGGTGATTGACAAAACAGTCGATGACCTCGCCCGCATCGCTGGGCAGAAGCCGGTTGTAACAAAGGCGCGCAAATCGATTGCAAACTTCAAGCTGCGCGAAGGCATGCCGATTGGCGTGAAAGTAACCTTGCGCAAAGATCGCATGTATGAATTTCTCGATCGCCTGATCACCGTGGCGTTGCCGCGGGTACGGGACTTCCGCGGCTTGAATGCAAAGAGCTTCGACGGCAAGGGCAACTTCGCCTTGGGGCTAAAAGAACATATCGTGTTTCCGGAGATTGATTACGACCAGGTCGATAAAATCCGGGGCATGGATATCATCGTGTGCACCACCGCGTCGAATGACGACGAGGCGCGTGCGCTTTTAAAAGAATTCAACTTCCCATTTCGGAAGTAATGGGAACGAGACGGCCAAAGTTGAGCCAGGTCCGCGATTTGCGGAAACCGGTTTAAGAAGGAGAAGAAATGGCGAAGAAATCAATGGTTGAACGCGACCTCAAACGCCGCCGCATGGCGAAGAAGTTTGAGTCCAAGCGTACTCGGCTGAAAGAGATTATCCACAACAAGGAAGCGCCCGATGAGGACCGTTTCGTTGCCGCGCTGAAACTTGCAGAATTGCCGCGTAATTCTTCAAAAACGCGTATTCGCAATCGCTGCCTCATCAGCGGCCGGCCGCGTGGATATTATCGCAAACTAAAGATGTCACGGATTGCACTGCGCCATTTGGGTTCGGAAGGCAAAATTCCGGGCCTCGTGAAATCAAGCTGGTAAAAGGAGCCGACACATAATGTCTATTAACGATCCTGTCGGCGATTTGATCACCCGTATCCGCAATGCGCAGATGCGGCGTCACTCATCGTTGAACGTGCCGGCCTCCAAGCTTCGCGGCTGGGTGCTCGATGTGCTTGAGGGTGAGGGTTATATTCGCGGCTATATGCGCACCGAGGAGGCGGGCGAAAAGCCGTCCTTCGATGTTGAGCTGAAATATTTCGAAGGCCAGCCGGTGATTCAAAAGATCCGACGAATTTCCAAGCCGGGCCGCCGGGTTTATTCCTCTGTGGGCGACCTTGTATCGGTCCGCAACGGGCTCGGCATTTCTATTGTCTCGACGCCGAAGGGCGTCATGTCCGACGCTGCAGCACGCGACGCCAATGTTGGCGGCGAAGTGCTCTGCGAAGTTTATTAGGTTAGGAGCGAGGCATGTCCCGCATCGGCAAAAAAGCGATCGCCGTCCCGCAGGGCGTCACCGTGTCGGTGAATGGCCAGATGGTCAAAGCCAAGGGTCCCAAGGGCGAGCTAGAATTCGTCGTCAACGATCTGTGCACGGTCGCGCTTGAAGACAATCGTTTGGCGGTAAAGTCGGTTAATGATTCAAAACCCGCGCGCTCTATGTGGGGGATGAACCGCACACGTCTGGCCAATATGGTTGACGGTGTCGCCAATGAGTTCACCAAAACGCTGAGCCTTGTGGGCGTTGGCTATCGCGCGCAAATGAAGGGCAATTCGCTCAACCTGGCGCTTGGCTTTTCGCACGATATTAATTTTGCTATCCCGCAAGGAATTAAGGTCGCGACCCCAAAGCCGACCGAGATTATTATTACCGGGATCGACAAACAAAAGGTTGGACAGACTGCTGCGGAAATCCGCGCGTTCCGCCCGCCAGAGCCCTATAAAGGCAAAGGCGTAAAATACGTTGATGAATATATCTTCCGCAAAGAAGGTAAGAAGAAGTAACTTCGATACGAGGATGAACGGTCATGGCTGACCAGAAGAAAAAACAAGAAAACCGCACCAGGCGGACACGCGCAAAGCTTGCGAAAGTCGCCAATGGGCGCCCGCGTCTGTCTGTGTTTCGCTCGTCGAAAAACATTTCGGCGCAGATTATCGATGATACTGGTGGGCGCACACTGGCTTCGGCGTCGTCTCTGGACAAAGCGTTGCGCGGTGATTTGAAAACCGGCTCAGATAGCGCGGCGGCGATTAGTGTTGGTAAGGCGATTGCCGAGCGGGCAAAAAAGGCAGGCGTGAGCGACGTTGTTTTCGACCGCGGCGCGTATCGTTTTCATGGCCGCATCAAAGCGCTGGCGGAAGCTGCGCGTGAAGCGGGCTTAAAATTCTAGAGCAGGTGTTTTTGAAGTAGACCGGCTCTAGGTTATTATTGATCGCGTGATCGAAGCGGAAAACCGGTTTCCACTTTTCCTGATCACGCTTTAGAGGAGTAAACGCGATGGCGCGTGACGAAGGACGAGGACGCGGAAAAGGCCGGGGTCGCGGACGCGGCGAACGCGAAGAACGCGACGAGTTTGTTGACAAGCTGGTCGCGATCAATCGTGTTGCGAAGGTAGTCAAGGGTGGCAAAAACTTTGGTTTTGCTGCGCTGGTTGTTGTTGGCGACCAAAAAGGCCGTGTTGGTTTTGGTAAAGGCAAGGCGCGCGAAGTTCCCGAAGCGATACGCAAGGCGACCCAGGAAGCAAAACGAAACCTTATCAGGGTTCCGTTGCGTGAAGGGCGTACGCTGCATCATGATGCGTCCGGCCGTTGGGGTGCTGGTAAAGTGGTGTTGCGCGCGGCGCCTGCGGGGACCGGCATTATCGCCGGCGGTCCGATGCGCGCGATATTTGAGACGCTTGGCGTTCAAGATGTGGTCGCCAAATCAATCGGCTCGTCGAACCCCTATAACATGGTCCGGGCGACGGTTGATGCGCTCAAAGACCAGACAAGCCCACGCTCGATTGCCGCCAAGCGCGGCAAAAAAGTGTCGGACATTCTCTCCCGGCGCACCGGCGGCGGGCAGGCTAGCGCTACAGAACCTGCGAGCGTCGCAGATTCTGCCGGCGCGGCGGCATAAGGAACGAGACCGATGGCAGCAAAGAAAACAATCAAAGTCCGCCAGACCGGCAGTGCGATTCGCCGCCCGCTAGACCAGCGCGCGACGCTTGTCGGGTTAGGACTCAACAAAATTGGCCGTGTACGCGAGCTTGAGGATACGCCTTCCGTACGCGGAATGATCCACAAGATTGCGCATATGGTAGAGGTCGTCGAAGACTAGAACAGTCGAAGGGCTTGGCAACGATAAAACTGTCCGTAAGCGGACCTAATAGGCGAGGCGGCGAGGCTTAAATGAGCGGACCCGTCGAAAGTCGAGGATATTATGAAACTCAACGAACTCTCCGATAATAACGGCGCCCGCAAGACCCGCACGCGCGTTGGCCGCGGCATTGGTTCCGGCAAAGGCAAAACCGGCGGCCGCGGCGTTAAAGGTCAAAAATCACGTTCCGGCGTATCGGGCATCCGCGCCTATGAGGGCGGCCAGATGCCTCTTTATATGCGCTTGCCAAAACGCGGCTTTAACAAACCAAACCGGGTGAAATACGCCGAGGTTAATATTGGCCGTGTGCAGGCGGCGATTGACGCCGGTAAGCTAGATGGCGTGGCGAAAGTGACTGCCGCGACGTTGGTTGAGGCCGGCGTTCTGCGCCGGGCGCTTGATGGAGTGCGGCTGCTCGGCGTCGGTGAGATCAAGACGAAGGTTGCGTTTGAGGTCGCCCATGTATCGGCTGGCGCAAAAGCGGCCGTTGAAAAGGCTGGCGGCTCGGTGACGGTGCTGGAAGCCAAATAGAGTTATGGGCGAGGGTTGCCGATTGCGATTTAGGCGCCACATGATTTCGGTTGGGGCAACGATCAGGTTTTATCGTTCGTCCCAAAGCCAAGCAGGTGAATTGCTGAAATGACATCCGCAGCGGAACAATTTGCGTCGAACATGACGCTCTCGTCCTTCGCCAAGGCGGAGGAGCTGAAAAAGCGCCTTCTGTTCACTTTGGTCGCGTTGGTCGTCTACCGGCTTGGCACGTTTGTGCCCTTGCCGGGGATAGATCCGGCGGCTTTCTCGCAAGGCTTTCAAAGCCAGCAAAACGGTATTTTGGGCACGCTTAATATTTTCGCTGGCGGCGCTGTCGAGCGGATGGCGATCTTCGCGCTTAACATCATGCCTTATATCTCGGCGTCGATCATCATGCAGTTGATGTCGGCAGTTATTCCCTCGCTTGAGGCGATCAAGAAAGATGGCGAACAGGGCCGGCGCCAGATCAACCAATATACGCGCTACCTGACCGTTTTTCTCGCCACCATGCAGGGCTATTTCATTGCCGTCAGCCTGATGGGCTCACAAGGCGTTGTCACCAATCCGGGACCGTTTTTCCTGCTGACCTCCGTCATCACCCTGGTCGGCGGGGTTATGTTCCTCTTGTGGCTCGGCGAACAGATTACCGCACGCGGCGTCGGCAATGGGATATCGCTGATCATCTTTGCTGGCATTGTGGCGGAACTACCGCGAGCAATTGCAGGTCTGCTTGACCAGGGGCGCACCGGCGCCGGCATTGGCGGCGGCACGATCCTGGTGATTGGTTTCCTGGCTCTGGCGTTAATCGCCTTTGTGGTCTTCATGGAGCGTTCGCAACGCCGGGTCATCGTTCAATATCCGCGCCGTCAGGTTGGCCAGCGCATGACCCAGGGCGAGAAGTCTCACCTGCCGCTAAAGCTGAACCCGTCGGGCGTTATCCCGCCGATTTTTGCTTCCTCTCTGCTCTTGCTGCCAGCGACGGCAATTGGCGCCATCGGCGATAATTCGCCCGACTGGCTGCAGACGGTTGGCTTCCTGTTTGCTCCGGGACGGCCTCTTTATATTTCGCTTTACGCGTTTTTGATTATCGGCTTCACATTCATCTACACTTCCGTTGTCTTCAACGTCGAAGACGTGGCTGACAATTTAAAAAAATACGGCGGCTTTATTCAGGGCTATCGTCCGGGCGCGCGCACGGCGGAATATCTCGATTTTGTCGTCACCCGGCTGACCGTTATCGGCGCCCTGTATTTGACGGCGGTGTGTATTTTTCCCGAACTCCTGAAAGCCGGATCGGGGCAATCTATCCCGGTTTATATTGGCGGTACGTCGCTCCTCATTGTGGTCTCGGTGACCCTCGATACCGTCTCACAGATTCAAGGCCATCTGGTCGCGCAGCAATATGAGAGCTTGATCAAGAAATCGAAATTGCGCGGCGGGGGGCGTCGATGATCGTCGTTTTTCTAGGGCCGCCAGGCGCTGGTAAAGGCACCCAGGCTGCTCACATTATCGATAAATATGGCATCCCACAGCTTTCTACCGGCGACATGTTGCGCGCCGCAGTCGCTGCGCAAACGCCGGTGGGCGTTAAAGCCAAGACGGTCATGGACGCGGGCAAACTGGTGTCCGACGAGATTGTCGCGGCGATTGTTGAAGAACGGATCGAGCAAGATGATTGCGCACCAGGGTTTCTGCTGGATGGCTTCCCGCGGACCATTGCCCAGGCGGAGATGCTGGATGCCATGCTGACCAAGAAAGAAAGCAGCGTGGATGTGGTCATCGAGCTGCGAGTGGATGAAGAAGCGCTGATTGGACGGCTGCGCCGGCGGATCGAAGAGGCCCTTGCCAGGGGCGAGAAGCCACGTAAGGACGACAATGAAGAAACCTTCAAATACCGGCTTCAGGTCTATCAGGACCAGACGGCGCCGCTGATTCCCTACTACGAAAACCAGGGCAAATTGAAGGCTGTAGACGGCATGGGATCGGTTGAGGTCGTATCGGCTGAAATTGATGTGATTTTGGACCAATTCGGGCGATGAAATTGTCGGAAAATGGTTGACGACGGGGGCGGCGCGACTATATCTACGCGCTCTCCGCCATAAGGAGTATCGCTCGCTCGGCTCGGGTTTATTCGCGCCGTCGCGGGCTTCGTTGCATGAATAATGGCTGGCCCAATCGCTTTGTCAAAAGCGTGAATGGGGCGGGGACCGAGAAAAAAGGAAGCATTTGTGGCCCGTATTGCAGGCGTCAATATACCAACCAACAAGCGTGTCACGATCGCGCTGCGTTACATTCACGGCATCGGCCCGGCCAAAGCCGCCGAGATTTGCGAAACTGTTGGCATTCCGGCCGAACAACGCGTGCAGGATCTTTCTGATGCAGATGTTTTGCGGATCCGCGAAACGATTGACCGCGACTATATGGTCGAAGGTGATCTGCGGCGCGAGACGGCTGTGAATATCAAACGGCTGATGGACCAGGCCTGCTATCGCGGATTACGGCATCGTCGCGGTTTGCCGGTTCGCGGCCAGCGCACCCACACCAACGCCCGTACGCGCAAAGGCCCCGCCAGGCCCATCGCCGGCAAGAAGAAATAGGGACCAACCTCAATGGCAAAAACACCGGCAGCGCGCGTTAAGCGCCGTGAGCGAAAAAATATCTCGACCGGCGTGGTTCACGTCAATGCTTCGTTCAACAACACGATGATCACCATCAGCGACGAACAGGGCAATGCAATTTCCTGGGCGTCCGCAGGTGCGATGGGCTTTAAAGGCTCGCGCAAGTCGACGCCTTATGCCGCACAGCTTGCCGCTGAAGATGCGGCGAAAAAAGCAATGGATCATGGCATGCAGACGGTGAGCGTTGCCGTGCGCGGCCCGGGGTCAGGCCGTGAAAGCGCATTGCGCGCACTGCAATCGGCTGGCCTGACAGTTTCGATTATCCGCGATGTAACACCGATCCCTCATAATGGCTGCCGCCCGCGTAAGCGCCGCCGCGTCTAACTGGAACTTTTACCCGAGAGAGCGACCGACCATGGACCTATCTAACGTACTTGAGAAAAACTGGCAGGAACTGATCCGCCCGACTAAGCTTGAAGTCGCGTCCGGCGCCGACGCGACGCGGAAGGCGTCGATTGTCGCTCAGCCGCTGGAACGCGGTTTTGGCCTGACTCTCGGCAATTCCCTGCGCCGTATTTTGATGTCGTCGCTGCAGGGCACTGCCGTCACATCGGTCCAGATCGACGGCGTTGTCCATGAATTCTCATCAATCCCGGGCGTGCGGGAAGACGTCACCGACATTGTCCTCAACGTGAAACAGCTCGCGTTGCGCATGCATGATGACGGCCCCCGCCGGCTGATTTTGAAGCGTGACACGCCTGGGTTGGTGACCGCCGCTGACATCGAAGAGACCTCGGCGGTTGAAATTCTCAACAAAGACCATGTCATCTGCCACCTCGATGAGGGCGCCTCACTGCGCATGGAGCTGACGGTCAATAACGGCAAGGGCTACGCGCAAGCGGAACAAAACCGTCCGGAAGACGCGCCGATTGGTCTCATTCCGATTGACAGTCTTTACAGCCCGGTCAGCCGCGTCGCCTATCGTGTGGAGAACACTCGAGAAGGCCAGGTTCTCGATTATGATCGTCTGATCATGGATATCGAGACCGACGGTTCGATCTCTCCTGAAGATGCAACGGCCTATGCTGCGCGTATTTTGCAAGACCAGCTTCAGGTTTTCATCAACTTTGATGAGCCGACCAAAGACACTGGCGGCGAAATACGCGAAGAGCTGCCCTTTAATCCGGCGCTGTTGCGCAAGGTTGACGAGCTTGAATTGTCCGTACGTTCGGCCAATTGCCTGAAAAACGACAATATCGTTTATATCGGCGATCTCATTCAAAAGACCGAAGCGGAAATGCTTCGCACACCGAATTTTGGACGTAAATCTCTGAACGAGATCAAAGAAGTGCTGGCCACGCTCGGTCTACATTTAGGCATGGATGTGCCGGATTGGCCGCCAGACAATATTGAAGAATTAGCTAAGAAATTTGACGAGTAAGCCTGGCAGATAGTCAGTGTAAGGAGATATAGCCATGCGACACGGGATGGCGCACCGTAAACTGAACCGCACGCACGAGCACCGCAAGGCGTTGTTCGCGAATATGGCGTGCGCGCTCATCAAGCATGAGCAGATCACGACGACATTGCCGAAAGCAAAAGCGCTTCGCCCGGTCGTCGAAAGGTTGGTGACGCTGGCCAAGCACGCCAAAGCCGATGAGGGGCGCGCATTGCATCTGCGCCGTCTCGCCGTCAGCCGCATTCGCGATAAGGATATGGCCAAGAAATTGTTTGAAACCCTCGGTCCCCGCTTTGCAGAGCGCGACGGCGGCTATATCCGTATCATGAAGGCGGGCTATCGCTATGGCGATAATGCGCCGCTCGCCGTCATCGAGTTTGTTGACCGTGATGTGAGCGCGAAGGGCAAAGATTCTGGCCCGGTTATCGGCGTTGAGGATGATGACGACGAAGAATAGGTTTCTGTCCGCGGGTTGGCGGATGGTAAGTGATTGAATAGGGAACGCGCGGGATGGTATCCTTGCGCGTTCTTTTTTGTTTGGAGGATTGGCTCGATGTCCCGGATTATTGTATTGGCTCTGGCGGCTTTTTCGATTTCACTTTCGTCGGCTTGCGCCGAGCCAGCGCCGGAAGACGGCGACCACTTTAAGGAAATGCAGGGCGACGCGATTGCCCCGGCGCCGCGGATGGTGCCGGAATCGATGTCAGAGGTCAGGCTTTCTTTCGCGCCGGTTGTCGAGCGCGCCGCGCCTGCGGTCGTGAACGTATACACCCGCCGCGTCGTCAAACAGCGCAGCCCGTTTGCCGGTGATCCGTTCTTTGAACGATTTTTCGGCAGTCGGTCCGGCGCCCCGCGCGAACGCGTGCAAAACTCGCTCGGCTCCGGCGTCATCGTCAGTCCCGAGGGCGTCATCGTCACCAATAATCACGTCATCGAGGGGATGACGGAGATCAAGGTTGTCCTGAATGACCGGCGTGAGTTCAACGCCGAGCTTGTCCTTGCCGATCCGCATACCGATCTTGCGGTTTTAAAAATTGAAACGGACGAGCCGCTGCAATATCTCTCATTTGCCAATTCCGATGGGCTACAGGTCGGCGACATTGTGCTGGCGATTGGCAATCCTTTTGGCGTTGGCCAGACGGTAACCAACGGCATCATCTCGGCGCTGGCGCGCACGGCGGTCTCGGTCTCTGACTATCAGTTTTTCATTCAGACAGACGCGGCCATCAACCCAGGCAATTCCGGCGGTGCATTGGTTGACACCCAAGGCCGGCTGGTTGGCGTGAACACCGCGATCTTTTCGCGCTCGGGCGGATCCAACGGCATTGGCTTTGCTATCCCCTCGCGCCTAGTCCAACAGGTCATCAAATCCGCGACAAACGGCAGTGCTTTGGTGCGTCCGTGGATTGGCGCCTCGACCAGCACCGTTACCGCCGACATCGCCAAGGCGTTAAAGCTTGACCGTCCCGTCGGCGCCATTGTCGATGACATCTGGGTGACCGGACCGGCCGACAGCGCCGGTATCAAGCCTGGCGACGTCATTGTCGAAGTCGATGGACAGCCGGTTTATGATGCGCAGACGTTGCAATACCGGGTCGGCGTCATGGATGACACGATGCAAGCCGATGTCGCCTATGTTCGCGGAGGCAAGCTTCGCCACGCCAATGTCAAGCTGGGGCTGCCACCGGAAACGCCGGCGCGCGACCCGCATGTGCTGGAAGGTAATCATCCGTTGAACGGGGTTACGGTGGATAATCTTTCACCACGTTACAGCGAGGAGCTGGGGCTCGACCCGTTGTCGAAAGGCGTTGTTGTCGCTGAGATAAAGCCACGCTCCTTCGCCGCCCGCCGTGGTTTGCGCCCTGGGCACAAGATTGTCTCGGTCAATGGAAAGGCGGTCAACGAAGCCGCCGACCTAGCCCGCGAAATCTCAAAATCAGCGCGCAGCTGGGAGCTTGAGATCGACACGGGCGGGCGCATCGTGCCCTGGCGGGTGGGGAGATAAATTTATATGTCGTCAGTATCGCCGACGGCGGGAAATGAGAAAACAGCGGGGCAGACCGGCATGAAACCGTCGCTGTTATTCTTTAGAAACGGATATAGCTTTAACCAGTTCCGCGGAGATTTGTTCGGCGGGATTACGGCAGCTGTTATCGCGTTGCCATTGGCGCTCGCCTTTGGCGTAGCGTCCGGGGCAGGCGCTGTCAGCGGCCTTTATGGCGCTATTGCTGTCGGGTTTTTTGCAACGATTTTTGGCGGTACGCCTGCGCAGATTTCCGGCCCAACCGGACCGATGACCGTTGTCATGGCTGTCATCGTTGCAACGCACGCAAACAATCTGCCCGAGGCATTCGCAATCGTGATGGCGGGCGGGGCGCTCCAAGTCATGTTCGGCGCCATGCGTGTTGGTAAATATATTACCTATACGCCCTATTCCGTAGTGTCGGGTTTCATGACCGGTATTGGCATCATAATAATTATCGTTCAGCTCTTGCCGTTTGTTGGCGCACCGGCTGCTCCAGGGGGCGTCATTGGCGCGCTACAGGCAATGTCAACTTTGCACCTGCAGGATATCCATCTCGGGGCGGCCGGGATTGCCCTTGCTGCGCTTGTGCTGCAGGTCATCTGGCCCAAAAAACTGCAAGGCATCTTTCCTGCGCCGCTGGCGGTGTTGATTGTCGGTACGGTTCTTGCGGCATTGTTTTTTAGCAATATTCCGGTTATTGGCGAGGTCCCATCGGGTTTGCCGCAAATTCAGCTACCCGTATTAGCATTGTCTGCCGCACCGCAAATTTTGCAGGCGGCGTTTATTTTAGCGCTGCTGGGTTCTATCGACAGTTTGTTGACGTCCTTGATTGCCGATTCTGTCACGCGGACGCGTCACGATCCGGATATGGAGCTGATCGGCCAAGGCATTGGCAACATGGCGGCGGGCCTGATCGGTGGATTGCCGGGCGCCGGCGCTACCATGCGCACGCTGGTCAATGTCCGCGCGGGCGGGCGCACGCCTGTATCGGGCGCCATTCATGCGCTGGTATTGCTATCTATCGCACTTGGTCTTGGGCCGTTGGTGGCGCAAGTGCCGCAAGCTGTGCTGGCCGCTATTCTTCTTAAAGTCGGGTGGGACATCATAGACTGGCGATATTTGAAACGCATGCAGTCCGCGCCGCGTGAAAAATTCATTGTGATGCTGATCACATTTGCGCTGACAGTGTTTGTCGATCTGATTACAGCGGTTGGCGTGGGGATCATTCTTGCAAGTTTTGTTAATGCGAAAAGTTTTGCTGAAGAACAGCTGAAAGGCGTCGATATGGCTGGCGCTGATGGCGCCGGTTTTCTTGATGAAGAAGAGCGTGCGATCCTGCGTGCCGCCAGCGGGCGTATTATCGTGAGCAGCCTCAGCGGATCGTTTTCTTATGCATCGGCCCGGGATCTGGCGCGGCGGGCGTCGCCGGAACTGACCGGCGTTGATATTGTGGTTTATGATTTTTCAGATGTTGGGTTCATCGGCACCAGCGCTGCATTGGCGATTGAGGAATGCGTTGGGTTGGCTCATGAAAACGGCCAGAAAGTGTTTGTCTCCGGCCTGTCGGGCCCGGTTGCGCGCGCGCTGGACGGGCTTGGCGCACTCGACAAGGTCGCGCCCGCGGATCGGTTTCCGACGCGTCGCCAGGCGATTGACGCCGCCGCCGCCCGGCTGGCCTGAGTGCGGTGAGGTTGTGAAAATTGGATTATTGTGAGTGATCTCTTCACCTCTGCTGGCCTAGAAAAAGACGCGCCGCGCCCGCTGGCGGATCGTTTGCGCCCGCAAACGCTGGATGCGGTTGTCGGCCAGGACCATCTCCTTGGCGAGGGCGCGCCATTACGGCGTATGCTGAACGCCGGACGGCTGTCATCGATCGTTTTCTGGGGGCCGCCGGGCGTCGGGAAAACGACCATCGCCCGGCTGCTGGCCGATCATGCCGATCTCGACTTTGAACAAATCTCGGCGGTTTTCTCCGGTGTCGCCGATCTTCGTAAAGTTTTTGAGCGCGCCAAGGCGCGCCGCGCGGCGGGCCGTGGGACACTATTATTCGTTGATGAAATTCATCGCTTCAACAAGGCCCAGCAGGACGGTTTCCTGCCGCATGTGGAATCCGGACTGATCACGCTGATCGGCGCGACGACAGAGAACCCGTCTTTTGAATTAAACGCGGCGCTGCTTTCACGCGCGCAAGTCTTTACGCTGGCGCGACTTGATGATGAGGCGCTGGAGAAACTGCTCGCCCGCGCCGAGGCGGAGGAGGAGCGCAAGCTGCCGCTTACAGATAAGGCGCGCGCTGCGTTACGGGTGATGGCCGATGGCGATGGCCGGTTTGTGCTCAACCTCGCTGAGGAATTGTTCGCCGAACCCCCGGAACGCACCGCAATTGAGCCAGGCGAGCTTGGGTCTATCGTTCAGCGCCGGGCGCCGATCTACGACAAGGGCGAGGAGTCTCACTATAATCTCGCCAGCGCGTTGCAAAAGTCCATACGCGGCTCGGATGTTGACGCCGCGCTCTATTGGGCGGCGCGGATGCTGGTTGGCGGCGAGGACCCGCGCTTTATTCTGCGTCGCCTGGTCGTTATCGCTTCGGAAGATGTCGGCAACGCCGACCCGCAAGCGCTTCCCATCGCGGTCGCGGCAAAGGACGCCTATGAGTTCCTCGGCCAGCCGGAAGGCGAAATCGCCATCGGACAGCTGGTGACTTATCTCGCCAGCGCGCCAAAATCGAACCGGGCTTATGCAGCGTTTAAAAAGGCAAAAGCCGCCGCGCGCGAGACCGGATCGCTGGCGCCGCCGCAACATGCGATGAACGCGCCGACGAAACTCATGAAGTCGCTCGGCTATTCGGATGGTTATATTTATGATCATGACATGGCGGATGGTTTTGCCGGGCTGAATTATTTTCCGCCTGACATGGAGCGACAGGAATTTTATCAGCCCACGTCCTTTGGTTTTGACAAGGAAATCGCAAAGCGCCTTGACTATTGGGCGCGCAAACGTCGCGAGAAACAGCAAGATAATGAATAGATATATGACCGGACGGGCAGGCTCCGATGACGCTTGAAACGCTCCTTGCCGCAAAAGCGGCGATCATCGGTGTATGGTTTGCCGGCTTCTTCATAGCCGAACGGCTCGCCGCTGCGGCGCCGGCGCCAACGTCCCAAAAGCGGCTTTTGCGCAATGGCGGTCTGTGGCTGATTGTACTGTTGGCCTCGCCTTTCATTGTTGCGCCACTGACTGCATGGGGCGTGAACCACCTCATCTGGGAGCGCCCGGACGTTATGAACACGGGCGCGATTGCACTCGCAGTTCTTGGCGTCGATCTTGTTCTTCTCGATATCTGGACCTACTGGCTTCACCGCGCCTATCACCGCGTTCCGTGGATGTGGCGGCTGCATGAAGTCCATCACCGTGATGATTTTCTCGATACAACCAGTGCGCTTCGCTTTCATCTCGGCGAGGTTGTTGTGTCCGCCGCGTTGCGGCTGGTCCCGATTATGGTTCTGGCGCTGCCGCTATCGACGGTGATTATTTTTGAAACCTTACTGCTTAGCAGCGCGGTTTTTCATCACTCCAATCTGCGTCTGCCCAAAGCGTTTGAGGCAGGCTTGTCGCGGATTATGGTAACGCCATCGATCCACTGGATTCATCACCATGCGATTGATCGCGACACCAATTCCAACTACGCATCGCTTTTGAGCCTATGGGACCGGGTGTTTTCGTCACGCAGCCCGGCGGAGCGGCGTCCAGACATGAAAATCGGCTTGCAAGGCGTTGAAGATCAATCGTTTTTAAGGTTAATCCTTATGCCGTTGATGAGGATTAAGAAATGAGCGGCGGAACGATTTGGCTGGCGGTTGGCGCGGGCGGCGCGATCGGCGCTATGGCGCGTCACGGGGTGTCGCGTGTGGCGCTTCACTTTTTGGGGCCGAATTTCCCATGGGGAACGCTCGCCGCCAATGTTTCGGGCTCGTTTCTCATGGGCCTGATGATTGTCTGGCTGTCGCGCACCGAGCCGCATAGCGCCGCTTTGCGTGTCTTTTTGACGGTGGGCCTGCTCGGCGCCTTCACCACTTTTTCGACCTTCTCGCTTGATGTCGTTACGCTTTATCGCGACCGGACGGTCATGATTGCCGCAGCTTATCTGCTGGCGTCCATTGTGCTGGCTGTTGCCGGGCTGCTCGGCGGGCTAGGATTGGGCAGGCAAATCTTATGAGCGGTGTACAGACGAAAACCGTGACGCCGGACGAAGACGGCATGCGCCTTGACCGCTGGTTCAAGACGCATTTCCCGTTAGTGCGTCATGGCGAGCTGGAGAAGTTTTTACGCAAAGGTCAGGTCCGCGTCGCCGGTGGCCGGGTCAAGTCGAACCGGCGCCTGGAGACCGGCGAGGATGTGCGCATCCCGCCATTGTCGGATGATGCGCCGCCGCCCCGACAGGTAAGGCAAACCAAAGCGAACCCGGAAGATGCAGCAGAAATTAGAAAACTCATCCTGTTTGAAGATGATGACATCATCGCCCTCAACAAGCCGTTTGGCCTGGCGGTGCAGGGCGGCACGAAAACCAGCCGCCACCTCGACGCCATGCTGGAGTCATATGGAACGGATGGCGAATGCCCGCGCCTGGTGCACCGGCTTGATAAGGACACCGGTGGGCTGATGCTGGTCGCCAAAACCCGCCTTGCCGCGCAAAAGCTCGGACAGGCGTTTAAAGGCCACGACGTTGAAAAGATTTACTGGGCGCTGACCGCCGGCGTTCCGTATCCGCGCGAAGGGACCATCGATATGCCTGTCGCCAAGCGCATGGTGCGCCGCCAGGACGGCGATCAGGAACGCGTTGTCGCGGCAGAAGGCGAGGGCGCCAAAAAAGCCGTCTCCGACTATCAGGTGCTCGACGATGCAGGGCCGGTTGCCTTTCTCGCCATGCGGCCGATCACCGGCCGCACGCACCAGCTGCGGGTCCATGCGACAGCGATAGGCTGCCCGGTGGTTGGCGACGGAAAATATGGCGGTGAGGCGGCGCATATTGAGGGCGTTGCAGGCAAGCTGCATCTTTTTTGCCGGTCGATGACGTTTCCGCATCCGAAAACCGGACGCAAGATGACGCTGACCGCGGCGTTGACTGGTCATATGGCGCAGACATGGGAATTCTTCTCGTTTGACGCCCGCGCAACATGTCAGTGGCCTGAAGACTTGCACGGGTGACGAACCCGGTCCGTATAAAGCGCATCTATAAAGACGTTGCCGTGAAGCCTCTGGGGGAGGGCTATAGTGTGACGCTCGATGGCCGTGAGGCGCACACGCCGGGCGGTGCGGTGCTGGCGGCGCCGAGTGAAAATCTCGCCGCTGCGGTTGCGATGGAGTGGGACGCGCAAGGCGAATGTGTTGATCGCCAGACCATGCCGCTGACAGCATTGCTAAGCGCGGCCATAGACGCTGGCGAGACGGGCGCTACGCAATGGCGCGTTGAAATCCTCACCTATCTGGGATCGGATCTGCTGTGTTACCGCGCCGAGACGCCCGCGGCGCTGGCGGAGCGGCAACAGCAAGTCTGGGACCCTTATATCGACTGGTTGGGCGGCGAATTTGGCGCCAGGCTCGCCGTGACCCAAGGCGTCACCGCTATTGCCCAGCCGGACGAGGCGATAACCCAAGTCGCGCATGCGCTTGAGGCGCCGCCGGGGTTTGCTTTGTTCGGGATTTACACGGCGACAAATATCTCAGGCTCGGCGGTTCTGGCTCTCGCATTATGGAAAGGCGCCTGGCCGGTTGAGGATATTTTCGCCGCCTCGCGGCTTGATGAACATTTTCAGGAGCAGACCTGGGGGGCCGACGCAGAGGCCAAAGCCCGAGAGCAACAAATGCAAAGGGATTTTATTGCGATTGCAGAGTTTATGCGGCTGATGAAAGACGCATAGATTAAACGCCTACATGTCGAGCGCTTCGCCGCGATTGAGGGCGCGAAAACGCATCAATTCCATTTCCTTAAGCAGTGTATCTTTGTCCGCATCCATCGCATCGAAATCAAGAAGATATTCGCGGATATACTCCTCGCGTGACACGGTCTGCGCGGCGCCGGACATGAAGGCGAATTTTCCCCTGACATGGGTCTGGTTCTGTTCGCGCGCGGCTTCGGGATTAACGTCTAAGAGGAAGTCCTCGAAATTGCGCTGCCGCGCGACTTCCTGGGTTGGCGCCTCGGCCTGACGGGTGTCGTTTTCCCGCCAACTATTGACCAGGGCGATGAACTCATCGGCTGTCATGGCGCCATCGCGGTTCGTGTCAGCGATGGTGAAGTCAAGTTTGGCTTCTTCGAAGGCTTCCACACGGGTCAGGACTTCTCCGTCAAACGTGGCCTGAAGTTTTTGCAACGCGGTCTGGCCGGCTTCGGTCTCACGATAAGGCTGGTCGCGCGAATAGGTGACGGTGCGCTTTTCGGTCTCGACAACATTACCGTCGATGGTGCGCTTTAAGGTGAAGGTCTGTTGTAGTTGCTGGCGCGAATTCAGCATGTCGGCGACCTCATCTTCGCTGAGTTCGGCGGCCGGCTCCGGAGCGCGTTCTTCGGCGCCGGTCATTGGGTCTGGGGCAGGCTCGGCGGTGAGCACGGCCGGGGCCAATTCGGAAATAGCGACCTGCTCGATTTCAGCGTCCGCTTCCGTGCCCTGAGCGATAGCGCCGCTGGCAAAAGCAAGCGCGCCGGCGCCGGCTAGCAGCATCACTAGAGAGTTCGCAGTCATCGGTAATTGCCTCCGGGTGAGCCCATCATAACCAGTCATACAGGAAAACGTCGAGATGTTGCTAATTCCTTTGGATTTTCACTCCGGAAGAAAAGATTAATCAGCTTTAATGTAGGCAAGCGCGCGCCGGCAACCACGATCGTCATACGGAGGGTGCGACGTGGCAGGAGACTACGCCGGCGCCGCAGCGTCGAGCACCTTGCCGAAGACTTTTTCAAAAGCCGTTTTGAGCGCCGCATCTGTATCGTCGAGGGTCACCGGAAGACCGAGATCAACCAGGCTGGTGACGCCGAGACCGGCCTCGTCAATGCCGCAGGGCGTGATGCCGGTGAAATGCGAAAGCGCCGGTTCGACATTGATAGAGATGCCGTGAAACGAGACCCAGCGCCGGATGCGTATGCCGATCGCAGCGATCTTATCTTCACGCAGCGGGCCACCCGGCGCGGTTCGGTCGACCCATACGCCAACCCGGCCTTCGCGCCGTTCGCCGCGGACGCCGAATTCCTGTAAGGTCTCGATGATCCATTCTTCAAGGCCGAACACAAACCGGCGAATGTCTTTGCCGCGCTGCTCCAGGTCCAGCATCACATAAGCGACCCGCTGTCCGGGACCGTGATAGGTGTATTGTCCGCCGCGGCTGGCCTTGAACACCGGAAACCGGTCCGGTGCGAGTAGGTCGCCGGGCTTTGCTCCGGTTCCCGCAGTATAGAGCGGAGGATGCTCTAACAGCCAAACCAGCTCCGGAGCGTCGCCGGAACGAATGGCGGCGGCGCGGGCTTCCATTGCGCTGACGGCCTCGTCATAGCCTATATAGCCCGGCGAGACTGCCCATTGCGCCGGCGCCGCCGTTCTCAGGCCGGCAAGGGTAGGCGGGTGGCTTAACCGGGGACTGTTCAAGGGATGGCGCTCATGTCTGGTTGGGATGGGTTAGGGGCAATGGCCTTGGTATTTATCCCATTTGGCGGCGATGAGTGCAAACGCCATGAAAGGCCTATGTGTGGGCGCGAGAATAGCGGCGAGGCGGGTCTGCATAACCTTGCTGGGCGCACTGGCTCTACGCGACACGCTGCATGGCTGCGCACCAGCTTTCCCGCAATTTCAGGCTTCCCATCCGGATAGTCATTTGCTATTCCCGCCGCTCGTCAACTGGCTTGCGGCCGTGGCGGAATTGGTAGACGCGCAGCGTTGAGGTCGCTGTGGGGCAACCCGTGGAAGTTCGAGTCTTCTCGGCCGCACCAAATATCGCGAAAGTTAACGCCCTCGCGGGCTCACGGTTAACAAGGCATAATCGATGCAACGGCGTTTCGTATGATAGCGAGACGCCTTTTTATTGCTGTGGTTTGCGCCGGTTATGTGCTGGTCGCCGTGGGCGCTGTGACGATAATGACGCGCCCGGACTCCTGTGTGACGCGCGGGACGGTTTACCTTCTTGCAGAAAATAGTGGCGCGCTGATCCAGATCGACCCGGTAACGGTGGCAAAGGCCGGCAATCCGGTGATCGTCTTTCGGCCCAAGCGGCTGAGCGGCTGGGCCAGTCAGCGTCTCCTCATGCGATTTGATCTGAAGCTTGATGAAAGCGGAACGCGCGTCGTGAATACCGGCGCCTTCTGCTCGGAGGCGAAATAATATGCGATTATTCCTGTTGGCTCTTGCACTGATTTACGTGGTCGGCGTTTCCTATGCGCGCACTATATTGCTAGGCGGCGAGGCCTGCGCAGTGAACGGCGATGCGGCGCGTTACGTGATCGGGGCGGCGCCTGAACGCGTGGACCACGACCAGTGGAACAAGATCGCCAATCAAGCCAAACCGGTTAACGGCCTTGATGGTGCTAACGCTCAGCAGAGCCCAACCATTTTGGCGCGCAATGCCGTCAATAAGGAGGCCGCCGCGGAGCGGCCTTGCCGGTGATAGCGCCAGCCCGATAGACTTTTCCGCCGGCGCCTATCTAGAGCATTTCCGCCTTTCCTTGAAACGCGGTCATGCTCCAGTCCTTTGTTTTGCGCACTTCTATATCCGAAAACCGGTTCCCACTTTTCGGGAAGTGCTCTAGAAGGCAAAGCATAGAAGCAACCGGTCGGTCCCATGCGCCTTAGCCAATTTTACCTGCCTGTCATGAAGGAAACCCCTGCCGATGCGCAGATTGCCTCGCACCGGCTGATGCTGCGCGCGGGGATGATCCGCCAGGCGGGGGCGGGCATCTATTCCTGGTTGCCGCTCGGCTTTCGGGTTTTGAAAAAGATCGAGCAGATTGTCCGCGAGGAACAAAACCGCGCCGGCGCTGTTGAGATGTTGATGCCGACCATCCAGCAGGCGGAGCTGTGGCGCGAAAGCGGGCGCTATGATGCCTATGGCAAGGAGATGTTGCGCATTGAAGACCGCGGCGGGCGTGAAATGCTGTTTGGTCCCACCAACGAAGAGATGATCACCGAAATTCTGCGGGCGGGCGCTAAATCCTACAAGGACTTGCCCAAGCTTCTTTATCATATCCAGTGGAAGTTTCGCGACGAGGTGCGTCCGCGTTTTGGCGTGATGCGCGGCCGCGAATTCTTGATGAAAGACGCCTATTCGTTTGACCTCGACGAGGCGGCGGCGCGGCGCAGTTACAATAAAATGTTTACCGCCTATTTGCGGACCTTCGCCCGCATGGGCCTGAAGGCGATCCCGATGCGCGCTGACACCGGGCCCATTGGCGGCGACCTTAGTCACGAATTTATCATCCTTGCCGATACGGGTGAAAGCGCGGTATTTTGCGACCGACAACTTATAAAATTATCCGTTCCCGGAAAAGACACCGACTTTAGCGCTGACCTGCAACCCATCGTTGATCGGTTCACGTCGCTTTATGCTGCGACCGACGAGATGCACGATGCGGATGAATTTGATAAAACGGTTTCAGAAGAAAACCGTATTTCGGCGCGCGGCATTGAGGTTGGGCATATTTTCTTCTTTGGCGAGAAATATTCAAAGCCGATGAAGGCGGTTGTTGCGGGTCCGGACGGTAAGGATATCGCGCTGCAGATGGGCTCTTACGGGGTTGGCGTCTCGCGGCTGGTCGGCGGCGTCATTGAGGCATTTCACGATGAAAATGGGTGCAAATGGCCGATGGCGGTTGCGCCCTACCATGTTGGGCTGATTAATTTAAAACCCGGCGACGAAGCGACAGATGCAGCTTGCGAGAAGATTTATCGCGCGCTGGAGGATGCTGGCGTTGAGGTCCTTTATGACGACACAGCTGCGCGCGCGGGCGAGAAGTTTGCGCGTATGGACCTGATCGGCTTGCCCTACCAAATCGTCATCGGCCCGCGCGGGCTTAAATCCGGCGAAGCAGAATTCAAACGTCGGGCGGATGGCGATCGCAGCGAGGTTGCTATCGATAGCGTGGCTGCGCATGCCGCCGGGCTGGTGGAAGACGCTTTGCGCTACGACTAGCGTGCTGGGCGAAAAATCTGAACCACGCATCATCAACATTCCGCGGGGATGAGCGGAGATGGGTTAGGGCTAGAATTTGAATGATCGCCCATGATCTCGCGCGCTTTGGTTAGGCGCTACTCATCCGCCAACTTCGGAAAACCATCCGGCGGGCGGTGATGCATCGTCGCGTGTTCATAGGCATAGGCGAGTTTGATCAACAGGCCTTCAGAATAGGGCCGTCCGAGAATCTGCAAGCCTGCCGGAAGATTGCCGTAGCTGTATCCCATGGGAACGGTAACCGCAGGCAAGCCGGTCGCCGGCGCTATAAGCTGGCTGTTATCGCCGGCATAGTCTTGGTTTGCCCGATCGATGGATGCCGGCGGATTGTTCCATGACGGATAGATGATGACGTCAAGGCCGGCGGCGTCCATCGCGGCGATGACATCGTTCTTGTAGGCTTGTCTGCCTTCGTGGTCAAAATAGTCCGGGCACGGGACTTTCCATTCGGATGGATGAGTGTCGGCCGGAAAATCACGGAAGAATTCCAGCGCGCCTTTGACCCTCGGGTCGTCTTTGCCATATTGCCCGCTCTCCAAAACTTCCATCACATCTTTAATGGGCGCATCGGGCCCGCGCGACTTTAGATATTCCGCCATATCGTAGCGAAAACGGGGGCAGAAATAATCGCCCGCCAGATGCCCGGCGAGTTCCGCAATTTCAAAAGGATCGACAATGTCAGCGCCTGCCGTTTTCAAGTCTTCAATCGCCTGATCAAAGATCGCAATCACCGCCGGGTCAGCGTCTTCGACATCACTTAACGCCCGCAACACGCCGATGCGCGCGCCTTTCAGGCCCTCTTTGTCGAGAAATTGGGTGTAGTCGGTTGACTTTTTTCCGGCGCCATCAGCCGTATAAGGATCATTCGGGTCCTCGCCGGCGACAATGTTCAACAGGCGAGCGCCGTCCTCAACCGTTCGGGTCATCGGCCCGGCGATGTCGCGGTCAAAGGCGAGGGGAACGACCCCGTCGCGGCTGGTGAGGCCAATGGTCGAGCGGATGCCGAACAGCGCAAGGTGTGAGGATGGGCCTCTAATGGAATTGCCGGTGTCGGAGCCAAGCCCGGCAACGCCGAAACTGGCCGCAACGCCGGAAGCGGTCCCGCCGCTTGACCCGGCCGGGACGCGGCCGACATCATAGGCGTTTGCGGTGCGGCCATAGGACGAGCTAATGGTTTGACGCGGCGTAAACGCCCATTCGGCCATATTGGTTTTGGCGATCACAATGGCGCCGGCTTGGCGAAGTTTGCGCACCATAAAGGCATCGTCCGGCGGCAACTGACCCAGCAGCGAAATCGACCCGCCGGTGGTTGGCATGTCATGAGTGTCGAAATTGTCTTTGACGAGAATGGGCGCGCAAAACAGCGGCCCGACATCATCACCGCGCGCCAAAGCGGCGTCGATCTCGTCGGCGCGGTCCAGCGCCTTGGGATTGACCACGGTGATCGCCCTGACGCCGGAGGATTGGTCATAGGCCTCAATCCGGTCGAGGCTAGCCGCCGCCACCTGGCGGCAGGAGACGCCGCCCTGTTTAATGGCGGCTTGTATCTGCGCAATCGTTGCCTCGACCACCAGGGCGTTTGCATCGACCGGCTGTGTGATATCAGGCCCGGCGTCATCGCGCCCGCAGGCTGAAAGCCCGCCGGCGATCAGCCCGGCTAAAACCAGCTTCAATCCCATTCTCGCCATTATTTTGTCGCTCCTCTAACCAGATTGTATAGTACCCCGATCCATCAATATGCGCTACATGCGCAGGGCCCAGTAGACAGATCGCCGGGACGCCCTTAGATCGGTTCGAAACGGAGTTGTTTTGCATAATTCTATGACGTCGCAAACCAGACCACGCTCGGCCGGCATATCGCCCTTCTCGTTTTTTGAATGGATGATTGCGCGGCGTTACCTTGGCGCCACGCGGTCGGGCAAGGGTGTTTCGCTGATTTCAATCATTGCTTTCGCGGGCATTATGCTGGCGGTGGCGACGCTGATCATCGTGATGTCGGTGATGCAGGGTTTCCGCGCCAAACTGCTTGAACAGATGCTCGGTCTGAACGGCCACGTCTTCGTCCAGCTTTATGACGATAGGGATGTCATGGACGATCTCATTGTGGAGATCGGAAACATTGACGGCGTTCTGAACGCGGCGCCGCTCATACAGGCGCCGGCCTACATCACCACGCCCGGCGGCGGCGAGGTGGCGCTGGTGCGGGGCATGCGCCGCAGCGATCTTCTGGCGATTGAGGATATCGCCAATGCCGAAAACATAAAATCGGGAAGCCTTGATGCGTTTGGCGAAGGCAAGAATGGCGGCAATAAAATCGCTATTGGCGCGCGCCTCGCCCGCGCGCTGGGCGCCCAGGCAGGTGACGCCGTCACGCTAACGACCAATGGCGGATCGGAGACCGCGTTCGGGCGTATTCCGGTGCGCTCAAAGACTTATCTCATTGGCGCCGTCTTCGAAGTGGATAACTCGCAATATGATTCCACGATCATCTTTATGCCCTTCGAGCAGGCCAATCTGTTTTTTAAGGCGTCCGGCGCCAGCGCGCAGATAGAAGTACGCGTCGCCGATCCGGACAGTTTTGCGCAATATTTGCCACCTATTGAGACGATTGTGGGTGAGCGGCCAATTACGGACTGGACCCGGATTATCGGGCCTTATTTTGAGGCGTTGAAAATCGAGCGCAATGTCATGCGCTTAATCTTGATGCTGATTGTCGCAGTGGCGGCGCTCAATATTATTACCGGCCTGGTAATGCTGGTCAAAGACAAGACCGGCGACATCGCGATTTTGCGCACCATGGGCGCGACGCAAGGCGCGGTGATGCGGATTTTCTTTATTTCCGGCGCGCTGATTGGCGTATTGGGCACGTTCGCCGGCGTCACGCTTGGCGCCTTGTTCGTCACCTATATTGATTCAATCGAGGGTTTCTTGTCTGGCGTATTTGGCACGGACCTTTTCAATGCGGAGATTTATTTTTTCCAGCAAATTCCAGCCGAAATGCAGATCGATGAAGTCATCACCATTGCCGGCTGGGCGTTGTTCATGTCGTTTGCCTCCACCATCTATCCCGCATGGCGCGCAGCCCGGCTCGATCCGGTCGATGCGCTGAGATATGAATAGGGGCCGGATATGAT
>JAJFFX010000093.1 GCA_021776455.1 Hyphococcus sp.
ATGCGCACGCGGGCGCTTGCCGCCACGAATTTCACTAAGTGCTTCACGCCACCATTGCAGCCGGATCTCGCCAAGCGGCGGTTCGCTGACCGCGGCGGGGATGTTTTTTAGTTCTATGTGCAGCGCATAAAGCGCAAGCAACCGTCGCCTCGCGGCGCCTCGCGCATAGCCCGCCGCCAGCCAGCGGTCTTCATCGTGCATTCGAACAAGCTCGGAACAATAATCCCGCGCATGTGTTTCAGACATAGTCATCGATGCCGCCAAGCGTCATTGCGCATTTATATAGCGATGCTTAAGCACCGGCCTATCTCAAAGCAACCGAATGACAGCGCGCCGGCAGGAGACATTGAGGCCGCGATAAAGGCGCGTTCAGCGGCTATGACGGTTTTAAGGAGCCCTCGCCGGCACCGGCCGTGCGGGGCTCATCGCGCGCGGCGGAAAGTTTGCGGCCATGAAGACGCCAAACGCAAGAACTCCGCCACCGATGAAAGCGCAACGCCTCTCCTCGACATGGATGTCTGGGAGCACGTCTATTATCTCGATTACCAGAATGTGCGGCCAAGCTATCCCTCGACCTTCCTCGACAAGCTGGCGAACTGGGACTTCGCCAATGCGAATCTGAGCGCGCGTAGCTTTTTTCGCTTAATTCATATCCTGCCGACTGACAGGCAAAATGGTTTGGGCGGTGGTCAAAAAAAGGCCAGAGCAAAGCTCTGGCCTTTCTGTTTATGATTGTAGGCTCGTTTTTAGAAAGTACGCTGAACCGAAAGCTGCAGCGTGCGTCCGAAGAGATCGTACCCAACGCCAATCGGATAGTTTCCAGCCGGAGAAACGGTGACGTTAGTCGAGTCAACTCTCGGCGGTTTCCGGTCGAAGACGTTGTTGATGCCGAATGTCGCCGACCAGATGTCATTGCGCCAGGTAATCGACGCGTCGTTGACGACATATGTTCCCGCAGAGGAAACCACGCGACATCCGACGTCAGTCGTGTCGCGCGCTCCAGTGATGTCAAGAACCGGTCGGCAAGTATCGTCGTTGCCAAAACTCGGGGGATCACCGTCATCGACGCTCGAAAATTCGTTTTGAGCGCCGATTAGACGCGCGCGCCAAAGCCCGCGCCAGTTGCCCCAGTCGGCGAGAAACGTCGCCTGACCGCGCCATTCCGGCGTGCCGAACTCGCCCACATTGTCATCAAACGTGTCAATGACTTGTCGGGTTTGCTCGAAGAGCTGTGTCGCGCGAACGTCAAGCTCTAGGCCCAGCGGCTCTCCGCCAACATCAAAGCCGTCATATTTGAGCAGGGCGTTGTAATCCATGCCTCGCGACGTGATGACGCCGATATTGATGAAACCAGCATCGACAAGATCGACGAAGCCTGTGTTCGGATCGCGCGTGATACGCGAGCAGAACGCGCTGCTCAGATCATCGCGGGAATCGTAACAATCGCCGAATAGAAAGCCGACAGACGGTTCTTCCACCGTATTTTCAACGCGAATGTCGAAATGCGTGATCGAGAGATTGAGGCTTAAGGCGTCGCCCATGCCCATCTCCGCAAACGGAACGTCGAGGACGGCACCGACGGTGAATGTGCGTGAGGTTTCCGCGTCGAGCAGCGTCGTGCCGCCGGTAAGGACCTCAATGCTCGATACGCCGGTGAGGCCCAGAGCCGTCGGATCGACGCCGTCTAGGACGCAGTTGGCGAGAGCGCGCGCAGTACGACCGTCCTCGTTCGGATCGTAAACTCCGCCAACGCCGGCCGCCGCCGGAACAATACAAATGTCGTTGAATCCGCTCGAGAAGCCCGTCGCGCCGCGGAAGAACTGCTCACGCAAGTTCGGCGCGCGGAAGGACGTGCCGCGTGAACCACGAACGGTGAACCAGTCAAACGGCTGCCATACGCCCTTTACCGCATGGGTCCAGTTCGTGCCATAAAACGACTCGTTTGTGACGCGGCCGGCCGCTTCAATGAAAAGTTCCTTTGCAAAAGGCTGATCCTGTAAAATCGGTATGACGAGTTCGCCATACCCTTCTTTCAGTTCGCGACGGCCTACGGCGCCGCGATCAGCAAAGAACCCGATGAAATTGCCGTCCTCGGCGTTATCATCTGGACGGGAATTAATTTCGTCCTGACGATACTCAAAACCGAGACCAAGCAGAACCGTACCCGCCGGAAGGTTCATAATTCCGCCGGAAACAAAGCCCTGGATAATGGACTGTTTGATTTCAGTGCCGAAGGTCCGTACACCGAAGAGATATTCTTCCTCTTCGGGCGTAAGGCGGTTCTGCTCCTGAACATTGGAGGCGAACAGATTCACCGGAACGCATGGCTCATCAGAAAGGAAGCCAAAAAGCTCAAAGTCATTTGCAAGGTTGGGAATGCCGTCGCCGTCCGGGTCGATGCCGCACGCAAGCGAGCCATCACCTAGACGGGTCGTTGTTAACAACGATAGGGCGAGGCGGTCCTCCTGAATACCGCGGCGAACCGAGGTGCCGAAAGAGCGGTGGTAGCTTCCCGAAAGGTCATAGTTCCAATCGCTCAGACCGAACAGATCGTCGCCCGGATCGTCGTTGAAAAACGGCAGATCGCCGCGAATGCCGCCGACAATGCGGATTTGCGATTGTTCGACCTGCGTCGTGTTACGGTCGCCGTCAATCAGGACAATCGGCACTACCTGCTGTACGCCCCCGCCGCAAGCGCCAGGATTGGCCGCCAACGCTTCGACGCCGCAAGGGTTAAACGGGTTCGTCGAGCGAACCGTCGGGAAAATCTGCGCCCCATCACCGGTAAGCTGCGAATCCCGTTCCGCATAAAGAAACTCGAAATACGTCTCCATGTTGTTGAGTTCGGGCAGCTCGTAGTTGCCGAACGCCATGAAGGAAATTCGCTCAAGCGGCGAAATCAGGTCCTGATTCTGAACGAGAGATCGGCTTTGATCGGAGCCCGTGTAAAGCGGATCCCTGGTATCGACGTCGAGCACTCCGTCGCCATTAGCGTCAATTGCGTCAGACCAATTCGGCGTGCCGACGTTCGACGTGCCTGGCGTCCAATACAGATCGCCAAAGGGCAAACCGCTCCCCCCGAAATTATCATCGATGCCGAAAGTACGGAAGCGGCCGATGATCTGCGTCTTACAAGGCTGACGCGTAACGCCCGGCTGGACATCAACTTCGACGTTGCGAATTTCACCGTCTTCAGTTTCCTGCACATGTTCGTTACAGGTCAGATCCGCGTCCGCCACGGAAAACTGGTCACGGCGGAAGAATTCGACGCCGGCGCCGACGAAACCGCGATCGTTCGAAACACCCCAACTCGCGGAGACCTGGGAGGTTTTACCGCCACCCGTGAGGGGGAGGTTGAACGCCGTTTCGATTTCAAAACCGTCAAAATCATCGCGAAGGATAACGTTCGCCACACCGGCGACGGCGTCGGAGCCGTAGACCGGCGACGCGCCGTCGAGAAGGACATCAATGCGAGCGATCAGCGAAGACGGGATGAGGTTCAGGTCCGGCGAGGTCGGCGCGCCTTCAGAGCCGCCCGGCGCAAGACGCCGGCCGTTCAGGAGAAGCAGCGTCCGTTCGGGATCGATGCCGCGAAGCGCAACCGTCGAAGCGCCAGGCCCGTTGTCAAGGACAAAGCCGCCGAAGGTGTTGTCGATTTGAACGCCAGTCGCAACAGCAGACTCCTGAAGAAGTCTAGCAGTGTCGAAAACGCCGAGTTCACGGCTAATTTGGCCGTCGATAACCTGAATCGGCGAGGCTGATGTGAATTCGTTTCTCCGGATTCGAGAGCCAGTGACAACGATGGTGTCATTTGTCTCGACATCATCGAGACGCGAATCTTCTTCTATAATCTCAACGCTATCTTCATCGGTGGCGTCCTGTGCAATCGCCGTCGAAGCCAGCGCAAAAATTGATGTGCCGCCGATCAGAAAAGTCTTCAAACCACGCACAGCACTGTGCTTTTGCAGATGCAACATATTTGTGAGCCCCTTAATTTATAAGCGACGTACCCTCTCATAAGAGAGTTCGCCTGCCGGCTTTTAAACCAGCGTCCGGTTTTTGTTTTGCGTGAGAATAACGTGCTTCACTTCGAAACCGCCACAACTCACGCCCCACCCGCATCACAGAACTTTTTTTGCGCCAGAGTCAATAATCTGTGACTAAACTTTGTGGAATTATAACAAGACTCTGTCGAAAGTATTACGGATTCACAAAGCCTGTTGCGAAAACACATCATTCACTTATGAGTTGGCTCTCCGCCGCCAGATGGGTCCAGCCATTGCGGCTAAGCAGTCGATTTGTTACATAACATCGGCTCCAAGAGCTTTTTTAGAGTGACAAATGACATGATTAGACGAAAAAAAGATCTGTTCGGAATTCGCGCCTATGCCGCGTGCGGGCTTATTTTACCCTTTGCACTAGCCAGCGCCGCTGCAGCGGCGCAAGCGCCAGAAGACGGGCTGGCATTAAAAGAGGCGCTTGGTTTCTGCTCGCAACTTGATTCGCAGTCCGATCGCCTCGCCTGCTTCGATCAACTTGCCACAGTTGTCACAGTCGATGCCACGACAGCAACGACGGCGGCCGCGCCTGCGCAGACCAAGGCCGCCGAAGGACCGGTCGCGCCGACCCGCAAAGATGCGCCGAAAACGGTCGCGGCAAGCGAGGATCAGCGATACGTCATTCTGCGCGCGGATGATCCAAAGCTGCAGCAAATAGAGCGCGGCGGCTTCCTCTCCGGGTTTTTCCAACGCGAGGAGTATCAAACGAAAATTGTTGCGACCAAACGCAACAATATGAGCATTCTTTTCATTGAAATGGAAAATGGCGAAATTTGGCGGGAAACAGCCGCTTATCTCCGCAAAGATCCCAAAATCGGGGAAACCGTCATTTTGCGGCCTCGCCCAACCGGCGGATGGTTCGCTGTTTTCCCTGACTCCAACAAACGAACAAGAATGCGCCGCTTCGATATCGACAGCTAACGCTGTTTACGCCGGCATGGACGCCGATGCGGCCTTCGACCAGTCGCGCTTCACGCCCGTAGCCAGAAGGAATGGCGAGGCGACGAAGATCGATGAATAGGTGCCGATAACGATCCCCCAGATCATCGCCATCGTAAATCCGCGCAAGACCTCGCCGCCGAACATCGCGAGCGAGGCTAGCGCCAACAGCGTCGTCACCGACGTCATC
>JAJFFX010000094.1 GCA_021776455.1 Hyphococcus sp.
GGCGCCTGGCCGTTCATCAAATAAGTGTAGGTCGCCCCGGTTATGTCGGCGATGTCGGTGGCGTCCATGCGCATGCGTCCCCACATGCGGCGCTCGCGCATTGTCGCCTTCAGGCCGTCATTGGAAACGTCGCGGAAGAAATCACCAATGGTTCTTTTTTGGTAGTTATAATAGTCGCTAGACTTTTTCAATTTGGCGAAAATCTTGTCAGGGTTTTCAAAACTCCAGTCGGAAAGGACGATCACATGTTCACGGTCATAAGCGACAGGGTCGACGCCGGCCGGATCGACGATCATCGGCCCATAAACGCCAGCCGGCTCCTGCAAGCCGGAGTGACTGTGATACCAGTATGTGCCGGATTGTTTCAACGTGTACTGATAAACAAAGGTTTCACCGGGCGGGATGCCGGGAAAAGACGCCGATACGTTGGGTACGCCATCCATTTCGGAATCGAGCAAGATGCCGTGCCAATGGATCGACGTATCCTCGTCCAATGCGTTGGCGACGCGAAGGGTCACCGTTTCACCTTGGCGAAAGCGCAATAACGGCGCCGGAAGCGAGCCGTTGACCGCCGTGACGTCGCCCATTCTGCCGCCAATATTGATTGCGCGCTTGCCGACCGAGAGATCATAAACATTGTCGACGCCGGCTAGCGCTGGGGGTCTCGTCGCGCGGGAGGCTGTTTGCGCCCAGGCCGGCAATAATCCCCCTAGACCGGCCCATAGCCCGGCGCCAGTGCTGGTTTGTAGTAAAGCACGACGAGTGATCATGATGTTTCCTGTATCGTATGGCGCCTGATCGGGAGTTTTGCGGCGAAACCGTCGGGTGATTTGCCTATGAAGGTCTATACGCGGCAAGCCGCTGTACCCCTCACTGTTTATGGTAACGAAGGCGCGATTAACGAACGGTAATCCATTTCAACCTGTGAGGTTGAGTTTCTCACGCAATGCGTTACGGGCGCGATAGATCAACATTTCGACGCCTTTGCGTGAGACGCCAAGAATTTCCGCACATTCTGCCTGAGGCCGGTTCTCAATGCTGGAAAGTACGAGCGCAGTGCGAAGTTTGTGCGGTAGCGTGTCTATGGCGCGGCTCAAATTTGCAAGCGCTTGGCGCTGTGTGGTGATTTCTTCCGGGCTGGCGCCGGGGTCTGGAATATCGATTGGGAGCGACGGCTCGCCATCGGCGCCGCGTCCGAATTGATCGAGAGACACTAGCCGCCGCAATTTCTTTTTGCGCGCCTGGTCGCGGCATTTGTTGAGTGCGATGCGGTATATCCAGGTGGATGCCTTCCACGCCGGGTCATAGGTCGATGCTTTGGTATAGATACTGATGAATGTATCCTGCAAGATATCCTCAGCGTCCTCCGCCGTGCCTGTATACCGGAGAATAAATCGAAACAGCGGGTCTTTGTAGCGGTTTATTAGAACCGAAAGCGCCGCATCCGCCCCCTCGGCCAGGTCGTGCAGCAAATCTGCGTCTGTTTTGACTACACTGTCATTTGGCATGTTCGCGCAACGTGTCAGCCACGAGGCGATCAAACTCGGTTCGCTGCTCTGGAGTCAGTATTTCACGCATTGCGTAGATATGCTTGATGGTCAAAACCTGGAGGGTGTTCATCGCAGTGTGAATTTCCACAATCGCCGCCTCGATATTTTCATTGTAAGCAGGTTCGTGCTCCAGAAGGTTGGCGAGGTTTCGGTTGGCGATGCGCAAGGCTTCGCGTTGATAGGTCTCTTCTTTGCTGTTGTCTCGGTCCAGCGCTTCAAGGCTTTGGCGTTGCTCTGCAGTCAGTTCGAGGGCGGCGTAAAGTTGCTTGTGGAACTCCGTATGCGGTGGCGCGGGAGGAGAAAAAATACGACCGCCAATCCAAACGCCGCCGATTGCCGCTATTACAACCAGGGACAAGGTGAGAGCCAGGCGACGAAGGTCCTGTGTCAATGGTTGCGCCCTAATAGCGTTGATGGCAGGTCGGGTGAATTGAGAGAAAACACCGCCATGCCGCCGGGATTAGCGGAATAGGCAGGCGGCGTAAGACCGATGCTTGCCATGCCGAGCATTAGTCCCGCGGTTATGGCCGCAGGGCGAAATGTTCCCTTTGGGAATGCGCGCGCCAGAATGGGCGAGCCTAGACCAGGCGAGTTCTGCGTATGCAAGCGAGCCCTGACCTTCGCCTCCAGGCCCCTGAGCTCCTGACTATTACCGCAATTGCAGGCTACACAGGTGCAGTTCGTGCATTTGCAATAATCTTCCAACAAGCTGTCCAGCTCTGACATGCCGCAACACTCCTTAGCTCACACCATAATACGTACTGGGAGCGGTTGTCCCTCATTTACAATCTTTGGATGATAAATGCAGCATTAACCAAGCAGCCTGTCATGCAAAGTCAATAGGGCAGCCCCAGATGGGAGGCGGTGAAGCCGGTCAGCCAGATACCCGCCGAGATGCTAAAAATCAGGATGTTCCAGCGATGTGCCCGGGCGCAGACTCTGGCCTTTACCGGGTCAGCAGAAAAGAGACCAGCTCGCAACACCCATAATCCTCAGTTCCATCAGCCGGAAGGTTGGCCTAGAAATTTATCCGGAACCCCGCACGGATTGTAATATCTTTTTCCAGCAGGCCGAGGGTGTCAAGATTAAGAACGAGTCGCCGGAATAGGCGTCGTTGACGTAGCAGATTTAGTTTTTGTCGTTCAAAATACTGTTGGCTTCGAAAACGCTAAATAGGTATGCCGGGCATTGCCGGATATGGTATTGCATAAAAAGCTTTGCGTGGCGGCTGCGCTGGAATAAGAAGAAACAATGACCAATCCGCATTCCCTTCATGACCGTCACCGCGCCGTCCTGCCAAACTGGATGGGGCTTTATTATAAAGAGCCGATTTCACTGGTGGATGGAAAAGGACGGCGCGTCCGTGATTCCAACGGCAATGAGTATCTAGACTTCTTTGCCGGCATCCTCACCAATATGATAGGCTATAATGTTCCTGAGATCGTCGAGGCGATCCAGGATCAGGCGGGCAAGATCTTGCATAGCTCGACGCTTTACCTGATCGAAAGCCAGATCGAGCTGGCCGAGGAAATCGCTGAGCTCTCCGGCATTCCCGATGCGCGGGTTTTCTTCACCAATTCCGGCAGCGAGGCCAATGACGCAGCGCTGATGCTGGCGACCGCATACCGCAAGTCGAATCAGATCCTTGCAATGCGTTATAGCTATCACGGGCGTACTTTCTCGACCGTGCCGGTCACAGGTCACTCGACTTGGTCACCGTCTTCACTGTCGCCGTTCATGGTGAATTATATCCACGGAAGCTATCCTTATCGCAGTCCGTTCGGACACATGTCGAAAGATGACTATATCAAGGCGTGCACGGATGATTTGCGTGAAATCCTTAGCGTCGCGACAGCCGGCGATGTCGCCTGCTTGCTCGCCGAACCGATCCTCGGCGTTGGCGGGTTTGGCGCACCGCCGGACGGTCTGTTCGGCGCGTTTTCTGAAGTCCTGAAAGAACACGGTATTTTATTTATCAGCGACGAAGTGCAGACTGGCTGGGGGAGAACGGGAACTCATTTCTGGGGCTATGAGGCGCATGGATTTACGCCCGATATCCTCACCTTTGCGAAAGGTCTCGGCAATGGCCTCGCCATTGGCGGACTTGTCGCGTGCGGCGACATCATGAATTGTTGGAGCGCCAGCTCAATTTCGACATTTGGCGGCAACCCTTTAGCGACGCGTGGAGCGATTGCATGTCTGCGCTATCTCAAAGACCATGAATTACAAAAAAATACCTTGCTTCGTGGCGTCGAGCTGCGCGAGGGCCTCGACGCGCTGGCGGCGAGCGTTGATATTATTGGCGACGTTCGCGGCAAGGGGCTGATGTTGGGCATGGAGTTCGTCCAGCCGGGTTCAAAAGAGCCCAATCCGGAAGCCGCGTCGGCGATGCTGGAAGAAACGCGCGCGCGTGGTCTTCTCGTGGGGAAGGGCGGGCTTTTCGGCAATGTCATTCGCATGGCGCCGCCGATGACGCTTACATCCGACGAAGTTGCAGAGGGTGTCGACATTCTTGGCGCGGCGTTGACAACAGTAGGCTAACAAAATTACCTGGCGTGGAGGTCTCCAATGAGCTTTTCGGCGAATGTAAAACAAGCGCTTTCAAAAGTCACAATCCGTAACCAGGCCTTTATAGATGGAAAGTTCCAGCCTTCGGCGTCGGGCGTCACAATGCGCTGTGTCACGCCGATTGACGGGTCGGTGGTGACGAAAATCAGCGCTTGCGACGCTGGCGATGTTAATCAGGCGGTTGAAGCGGCGCGGCGTAGTTTTGAAAAAGGCGTCTGGCGCGATATGGCGCCTCGCGATCGCCGCGATGTGATGCTTGCCTTCGCTGAAAATATTGATAGGCACAAAGAGGAACTGGCGCTCCTTGAAACGCTCGATATGGGCAAACCCATTTTTAACACAACTCATGTTGACCTCCGTCTTGTGGTTCAGGCGGTCCGGTATTACGCTGAGGCGATAGATAAAATTTATGATGAGATCGGCCCGTCGCCACGCGACGCCGTCTCTATGATCGTACGCGAGCCCCTGGGCGTCATCGCCGCCGTGACGCCGTGGAACTATCCTTTGTTGATGGCGTCGTGGAAGTTTGCGCCGGCGCTTGCCGCCGGTAATTCGATCATCATGAAGCCGCCGGAGCAGGCGAGCCTGACGATGTTGCGGACGGCGGAACTTGCAGCCGAAGCCGGCATTCCTGAGGGCGTTTTGAACGTTGTCCCCGGCGATGGCGAAGCGGCTGGCGCGGCGCTGGCGCTCCACGAAGATGTCGACGGCATCGTCTTTACCGGCTCAACCGCCGTCGGCAAGTTGATTATGGGCTATGCGGCGCAGAGTAATATGAAACGCGTCGCCCTCGAATGCGGCGGCAAAAGCCCGCAAATTGTGATGGCGGACTGTCCGGATTTTGATGCTGCGGCGCAAGCTGCTGCCTGGGCGGTTTTTTATGATCAGGGTCAGGTTTGTACCGCTGGTTCGCGGTTGCTGATTCAACAGGAAATCAAGCAGGCATTTCTAGATAAAGTCGCGACGGTGGCGAAAGAGCTCGTGCCCGGCGATCCTCTCGATCCCGGCACCCGCTTTGGCGCCATCGTTGACGAAACCCAGATGAACTCTGTTCTCGATTATATTGAAAAAGGCAAAAACGAAGGCGCCACGCTTGTCTGTGGCGGCGGGCAAATGCTCGATAACAGCGGCGGGTACTATGTGGCGCCGACGGTGTTTGACGGTGTCGACAATCAAATGATAATTGCGCAAGAGGAAATTTTTGGTCCGGTGATTTCCGCAATCGCGTTTGAAAGTTTTGATGATGCGATGCGCATCGCCAACGATACAATGTATGGATTGGCCGCCGGCGTATGGACCAGTGATGTCAACACGGCCCACAAAGCGGCGCGGGCCTTGCGCGCCGGCAATGTCTGGGTCAATTGTTGGAATGGTTCGGACATAACCGCGCCCTTCGGCGGCTTCAAGCAATCTGGCTTTGGTCGCGACATGTCGCTGCATGCGCTTGATAAATATACCGAGCTTAAAAGCATCTGGATGCAATTGAGCTAGATTGCTCCATGCGCGTATTTGACGATATTACGCAATAAGTCGACAATGAAGAACAATTTTCGGGAGGAGAACATGCGTATATTTACCGTTGCTGTGATCGCCTCGGTCATGGTTGCTGGCTGCGAGCAAGCCACCGATGCTAAGTCATCAGTGAATTCTGAAAAGTCACAAAAACAAACGGTTGTCTCGCACCAGCTTGATGGGGCAAACGGGCGTGCACTTTTTGTCGATAAAGGCTGCGTGATCTGCCATGCCGTGAACGGCGTTGGCGGCAAGGCGGCCCCGGCGCTTGATGCTGAAATTGGCGGGCAGATGGTTGATCCGCTCGAATTTTCTGCGCGCATGTGGCGCGGCGCCCCGGCGATGATCGAGCTCCAGGCCGTGGAGCTTGGCTATTCGATTTCTCTCACCGCCGACGAGATTGGTGACCTTGCCGCCTTTGCCGCTGATCGCGCGCAACAAGAAGCCCTTACCGTCGACGATCTGCCGGAGACCATAAAAAACGGCCTTCTTGATGAGCAATTTTGGGAAATCGAGGATTGGGACGGGTTCTTAAAAACCGGACGGGAAGGGGATGGGTTTGAAGAAGGTGAAGCGCCGGACAGAGACACTGAGGAATAGGCGGGCCGATAAACTTTTATCCTCGCCATTCTTCGCGACGCGGCTTCGCCGCTCCACAGGATGAGGATTTGTGATGATGGTAGCTTTCTATCAAAACAACAAAAGCCTCACCCTGAGGGGCAAAGATCAATTCGTAAGAATTGGGCTTTGCGTCGCGAAGGGGGGCTGCGGGGTCTTGGTTTTTTAAGGGCCCATTTCTGGGCTGGGCAACGTCGCAGGCCTCCAAGGCGTTAAATAACTGCGGTTTTCGGCCTCAGCCGGGCCGATATGCGTTGCCTTTGGGCGCGCAGCTTTCTAGTTTCCGGCAATAACTGCGAGCGAATCTCTATCGCTCGACATTATCGCCTGAGACAGGAGTGCCCCGCCGTGGCGTCAGCCGATTTTCTGCTTAATTATCTGCCCATCGTGGTCTTCTTCGGCATTGCCATTGTGCTGGGGCTCGGCTTTTTAATCGCGCCGGCGATCATTGCGCCGTCAGACCCGGACCCGGAAAAGCTATCGACCTATGAATGCGGCTTTAACGCTTTTGACGACGCGCGGATGAAGTTCGACGTGCAGTTTTACATCGTCGCGATTTTGTTCATCATCGTCGATCTCGATGTCGCGTTTTTATTTCCTTGGGCAGTGACGCTGTTCAATCCTGAGCTTGGCGCAACCCGGGACTTCCAGATTTTCGCCTTCTGGTCGATGTTCGTCTTTATCGCCGTCTTTGTGATCGGCTTTCTTTATGAGTGGAAAAAGGGAGCGCTGGAATGGCGGTAGACGAAAAAGCATTGTCTGCGCTTGCCTATGGCTCTGCGGCGCGCGTCGGATCGCCGGGATACAACCCGTCGGCGAAAGATCCGTTTTTCAACGAATTGTCAGACCAGCTCGCCGACCGTGGTTTCCTCACCGCGCCGGCGGATGCGGTGATCAACTGGGCGCGCACGGGCTCGCTCATGTGGATGACCTTTGGTCTTGCCTGCTGCGCGGTTGAAATGATGCAGGCGTCAATGCCGCGCTATGATGTGGAGCGGTTTGGCTTTGCGCCGCGCGCGTCCCCGCGTCAGTCCGACGTGATGATCGTCGCCGGCACGCTGACCAACAAAATGGCTCCGGCGCTGCGCAAGGTTTTCGATCAGATGCCGAACCCGCGTTATGTCATTTCCATGGGCTCATGCGCCAATGGCGGCGGCTATTATCATTACTCCTATGCGGTGGTGCGCGGCTGCGACCGGGTCGTGCCGGTCGATATCTATGTCCCGGGCTGCCCGCCGACCGCCGAAGCGCTGGTTTATGGGATTTTACAATTGCAGAAGAAGATCAGGCGCGAAGGGTCGATTGTTCGGTGATTGGTTGCAATCGAAATAATGCAGCCCTCATCCTGAGGTGCTTTTGCATAGCAAAAGCCTCGAAGGATATACACCATGTATAGCACCTCAGGGCGAGGATGAAATTTATTGGGTACGCTATGACTGAAGAACTCAAAGAACTAGGCGTGCATATCGCCGCTTCCATCGACAGTGATGTCCGTGACTGGCATGTGGATCATGGCGAACTGACAGTGCGCGTGCGTGCTGACCGGATTGTCCAGGTGATGCAATTCCTGCGCGACGACCCGGTGGCGAAATTCCTGGTTCTGATTGATCTGTGCGGCGTAGATTATCCAAACCGCGCCAAACGCTTTGATGTGGTTTTTCACTTGCTGTCGATGCATAATAATACGCGCATTCGCGTCAAGGCGCGGGTCGGCGAGGGCGATACGATTCCGTCGATCACTGGCGTCTTTCCTTGCGCCGACTGGTTTGAGCGCGAGGCCTTCGACATGTATGGCATCGTCTTTTCCGGCCATCCGGATATGCGCCGTATCCTGACCGATTATGGGTTTGAGGGCTATCCGTTGCGCAAGGACTTCCCGCTCACCGGGCATGTTGAAGTGCGTTATGACGACGAGAAAAAGCGCGTCGTCTATGAGCCGGTGAAATTGGTCCAGGAATACCGTAATTTTGATTACCTCAGCCCGTGGGAAGGCGCGCAATATGTGTTGCCCGGTGACGAGAAAACGGAAGCAGGCAAGGAGTGATTTGCGATGACTGAAAAATCTGGCCAATGCCTTTGCGGTGGCGTTAAATTCACCGCTGCGCCCAAAAATGGCGATGTTGGGGTTTGTCATTGCTCAACTTGTCGGCGCGGTACGGCGGGGTCATATTTTGCGATTGATTGTGGCGATACATTAAAATTTGAGAGCGAAGGCGCGCTCGGCGTCTATAACTCTTCCGAATGGGCTGAGCGGGGCTTTTGCAAAACCTGCGGTTCGCCAATCTTCTGGCGCACCAAAGATCGCAAAACCAATATCGTTTCCGTTAACGCATTCGATGGTGTCGGTGCGTTGCGTCTCGACCACGAGGTCTTCATCGATGAAAAGCCCGGCTATTACTCATTTTCCGAAGATACGCAGCAAATGACCGGCGCGCAGGTTTTTGAAATGTTTGCGAATGCCCAGAAAGACTGACAATGGCTGACGGACACAACATCCCCGAAGATTCAACTTCCGACGCGTCTTCCCCGCGCAATTTCACGATTAATTTCGGACCGCAACATCCGGCCGCCCATGGCGTGTTGCGTCTCGTCTTGGAGCTTGACGGCGAGGTTATTGAGCGGTGCGATCCGCATATCGGGCTGCTTCATCGCGGCACTGAAAAGCTGATCGAGCATAAGACGTATCTACAGGCGATCCCGTATTTCGACCGGCTGGATTATGTCGCGCCGATGAACCAGGAGCATGCATTTTGTATGGCGGCGGAGAAGCTTCTCGGCATTGAGGTTCCCAAACGTGCGCAGCATATCCGGGTTCTGTTCTGCGAGATTGGACGCATCCTGTCGCATATTTTGAACGTCACCACGCAGGCGATGGATGTCGGTGCGTTAACGCCGCCGCTCTGGGGTTTTGAAGAACGTGAAAAGCTGATGGTGTTTTACGAGCGCGCAAGCGGATCACGCATGCATGCGGCGTATTTCCGTGTCGGCGGTGTACATCAGGACCTGCCGGATGCGCTGATCGATGATTTGGAAGTCTGGTGCGAACAGTTTCCGCAGAAGATGGCGGATATCGAAACCCTGATCACCGACAACCGTATCTTCAAGCAGCGCAATGTCGATATCGGCGTTGTCAGCAAGGAAGAGGCGTTCGCCGGGGGCTTTTCCGGAGTGATGGTGCGCGGTTCCGGCATTCAGTGGGATTTACGCCGCGCCCAGCCTTATGAGACCTACGCCGAATATGATTTCCAAATCCCGATCGGCAAAAATGGCGACTGCTATGACCGCTATCTCTGCCGCATGGAGGAGATGACCCAGTCGATCTCGATCATGAAACAGGCAATCGAGAAAATCAGGGCGACGCCCGGTCCGGTGATGACGACTGACGGCAAGGTGGCGCCGCCGAAGCGCGGCGACATGAAGGGTGATATGGAATCGCTTATCCATCACTTTAAGCTCTATACGGAAGGCTTTCATGTGCCGGAGGGTGAAGTCTACGTCGCGGTTGAGGCGCCGAAAGGCGAGTTTGGCGTTTACCTCGTCAGCGACGGCTCAAACAAACCCTATCGCTGCAAAATCCGTGCGCCCGGCTATGCGCACCTCCAGGCCATGGACTGGATGAGCCGAGGCCACATGCTTGCGGACTGCTCCGCTATTATTGGTTCGCTTGACGTGGTGTTTGGCGAGATTGATCGGTGAGGGATGCAAGAGGGTAAATAGATGGACTCGAAAGGGCCTTGGCAGATTGCGATACTGTTGTGATGATTGCAGGTTATCTTTTGCTGGGAGTTATTGCATTTCTAAGAAAGAGCCAACATCGATGGTTTGCATTGGCGCTGACAGTTTTGGTGGCTGGACCTTTTTAGGTTGGATTGCTGCGCTTGTTTGGTCATTACGGACAATGTCGCCATTGAAAACACCCTCATCCTTATCTGTGGGAATGGTGTTATTGGAGGGGTGCTGGCGGAGGCCGTCTCATCCTTGGTGCTTTAGACACCGTTCCTCAGCGAGTGACCCCGCCAGCGTGTACCGATGCTCATCCCGAACAGTTGAATAGG
>JAJFFX010000095.1 GCA_021776455.1 Hyphococcus sp.
CACACCCCACAGCAACGGCTTGAGGCCGGCGCCGGCCATCGCGACAATGGCGTAAACCAAGGCGACGATGGCGATCACCGCCCAGGCTCGTGCTGATTTTATCGAATAGCGCAACTCTGCGAGGGCCGACACCGCATAAGGCATGAGCGTCGCGAGTGTCGACATCGAAATCAGGAAGGTGAACGCTGAAACCAACCCGTCGCTGTAATTGAAAATCAATAGCAGAGTCGCCATCGCTGATGACATGACCAGTGCGACAACCGGCGCATGGCCGGTGTTTTTCTTCGCCAATATTTGGGGGACCAGCCCGTCGCGCGCGACCGCCATCGGCATTTGCCCGCTGAGGAGAATGTTGCCGTTTAACGACCCGGCGGTTGAGACCAGCGCGCCGATGGCGATCAACGGTCCGCCAAAGGCGCCAAGGGCGCGGGCAGCATCTGCGAAGGGCGCCTCGGAAACGCTAAGCGTTTCCACCGGCACTAACATCATCACCGCAGCGGTCGCGGCAATATAGAGCGCGGCGACCGAGAGCGTGCCGGCGATGATGGCGCGCGGAATTGTCCGCTTAGCGTCGATGACGTCGGCGGCGGGGACAACACCGGCCTCAATACCTATAAACGCCCACATCGTCAGAAGCGCAGTTGTCGCCAGCGCTTCGCCAACCGGCAGGGCTTGTGGATTGAACGGCGGAATATTGTCCGGCGTCCCGGCAAAGACCCCGAGCGCGATGATCACCAGAAGGGGGATGATTTTTAAAATCGTCATCGCCAACTGCACCGAGGCCGCTTCCGATACGCCCTTGATGTTAACGCCCGTCAGTATCCAGATAATGGACGCTGCGACCAGCGCTTGCGTGATCGTATTGGCGCCAAGAGCGGGAATGACCGCGCCGGCATAACCAGCAAAGGCGACGCTGATGGCGGCGACGGCGAATAAGATGCTGAGCCAATAGCTCCAGCCGACAATGAATCCGGCAAGATCGCCAAACGCATCGCGGGTGTAAACATAAAATCCGCCGCTGCGGTCGGTGCGCCCCGCAAGCCGGCCGAGAACAAGAGCAATCAAAATGGCGCCGATGCTGGTGACTATCCAGCCGAGAAAGCTGATCGATCCGTAAGGCGCGAGCACAGCGGGCAGCAAGAACACGCCGGAGCCGATCATCACGCCCACCGACAGCGACCAGCATTTCCAGAACCCAAAGCCCGCGGCGGGACCCGCAGCGGGGCTGGCGTCATGCAATTGCTCAGCAGGCTGATTCATAGTCAAATCCTCATGCGCTTCATCGGCGGCGTCAACTTAAAAAATCTGTGCAAAAAACTCACCCCGGCTCGCGCCGCCACCGCAAGGACATGCAAGACAGGCCAGCGTCGATTTTTCCAATCTCCGTCGTCTTGAGCGGGGCGACATGAAACCCGCGCCTGTCGAGCAATTCGATGGTGCGCGGAAAATCGGCGCCAACCATCACCACATCATGAACGCGCAACGCATTGGCCGCCGCTTCCTCACCTTCAGGCGTCAGAACAACGTCAAAACCGTCAAAGACGCCCGAACGCGCCAGCCGCTCCGTCGCCAGTACGGTTTCCTGGTCGAGCAGCGAGCAATCGGTTTTGAAATGCAGAACATCAGCCGGCGTCTCGACGATGTCGCTCGCGCGGCCGAACTCGGCAAGCAGCTTTTGCAAGGCGCTAGCGCCGGCCCGATTGGTCCGGCTCGACAGGCCGATCATGACTTTTTCCGGCGTGGTCAAAACATCACCGCCCTCGACAAAGCCTTCCCCCGGCAATTCGAGCACGGTGGTAAATTGATCGCGCAGGACGCCGGCGATCTCGGATACCTCGCCGGCGCGGCTCAGAGCGCCAGGACGAAGCAAAATCGCACCCTCGCAGAAGACCAGCGCCGGGTCTTCAACGAACATGGCGTCAGGATAGGCCTCAAGCGCGCCCAGCGTGGTCACGGCCACGCCAGCCTCGCCCAACGCTGCAACATAGGCTTCATGCTCAGCGCACACGCCCGGATAGGCGGGATCACCGCCGTCGCCCGCACGCAAGCCGCCGATCACAGATTTTGACGGCAAGCGCACAATGGCCGCATCAAACGCGAAGACAGGCTCCGCTGGCGTATTGAAGACAGGCTCCGCTGGCGTATTTACGTGGGTCATCATTTTCAGGTAACACTGCTGCGCATCCAGCACCGCAGTCAAGCGGACATTTCACACGACTTCAAAGAGCATACGCTTAATTTGAACCGCTTCATCGATATCACCCCTGCGATCTCTGCGGCAACGCCTGTGTTTCCCGGCGACACGCCGTTTGAAGCGCAATCGGTTATGGCAATCAGCAAAGATGCGCCCGTCAATGTCTCGCGGCTGACCTTGTCGACCCATACCGGCGCTCATGCCGACGCGCCGCTGCACTATCATGGCGATGGCGCGCCAATCGATGTTGTTGATGTCGGCGTTTATATTGGTCTGTGCACGGTTATTCATATCATTAACGACAAAACATCGCTGAGCCGGGACATGGTTCGCGACGCCCTTGCCCGAACCGGCATGAAAATCGCGCCGCGGGTTTTGATCCGCACCTATCAGCGCCAGCCAGAAGTCTGGGACTCAGCCTTTACCGCCGTCAGCGCCGAGGCGATCACATGGCTCGCCGGCGAGGGCGTCCGGTTGATCGGCGTCGATACGCCGTCGCTCGATCCGGCATCCTCGAAAACTATGGATGCGCATAAAGCCGTCTTTGCCCATGATATGAGGATATTGGAAGGCCTGTGCCTCGATGAAGCCCCAGAGGGCGCCTATGAATTAATCGCACCGCCATTAAAGCTGGAAGGGCTCGACGCCGCGCCAGTGCGCGCATTGCTGCGGGTTTTCAAATGACGCCGATCTCGAGAGATGAAGCATGCGCGCTCGACGATAAGGACCCGCTGGCGCGACACAAAGCCCAGTTCGATCTGCCCGAGGGTGTGATCTATCTTGATGGAAATTCGCTCGGCCCCCCGCCGAAGGCGGTGCTTGCGCGTATTCAATCCACCTGCGAGGCGGAGTGGCGCGACGGGCTCATAAAGTCATGGAACGACGCCGGCTGGATCGATCTGCCTAAGGCTTGTGGCGCCAAGATTGCGCGACTCATCGGCGCGCGCGCGGATGACGTTATCGTCGCGGACAGCGTGTCGGTCAATATTTTCAAACTCGCCGCCGCACTGAATACAAAAGCGCCCGGCGCCATTGCGTACCATACGGATGAATTCCCCACCGACGGTTATATTCTGCAAGGATTATCGAATCTCACCAGCGCGCCGCTGATACGGCTGGCGGCGGATGATGGCCATGACGCAATCAGCTCAGATATCAGCGTTCTGGTCAAAAGCGTCGTTCATTACAAAACTGCAGCGGTCGCCGATATCGCGGCATGGGAGAAGGCTGCGGCGGAAGAAAATGTAGCTATTGTCTGGGATCTGAGCCATGCCACTGGCGTTCTTGATATTGATATGCGCCGGGCTGGCGCGCGCTATGGCGTCGGCTGCGGCTATAAATTTTTAAATGGCGGGCCCGGCGCGCCGGCCTTTATCTATGTAGACCGCCAGACCGCTGCGGCGCTTACCCAGCCATTGTCTGGATGGATGGGGCACGCCGCGCCGTTTGATTTCGCCCCGAACTACGCCCCCGCTCCCGGCGTTGAACGTTTCGCCTGCGGCACGCCGCCAATCCTTTCGCTGAGCGCACTCGATGCAGCGCTCAATATTTTTACAAATATCGACATCGCCGCAATCGAGGTTAAGGCGAAAGGATTGGGCGATTTGTTCCTTGCGCGCTGCGCGGCGATCGGCCTTGAAAGCATTTCACCGCCACCGAGAGAGCGCCGCGGCGGCCATCTCTCGGTTCGGTTTGAGCACGGTTATGAAGTGGTCCAGGCGCTGATCGCCCATGGCGTTATCGGTGATTTCAGACAGCCGGACTTGATGCGGTTCGGGTTCTCACCCTTGTTTCTGGGCTACCGCGACGTTTGGGATGCGACGAATAAATTGGCGAATATTCTTGAGACGGAAGAATGGCGCGAGGCGAAATACTCTGCGCGCCGGAAAGTCACCTGATCTTTAAAACTTTATTCAAGCGCCGCCATCGCCTGGACGATAAGGTTGGATTCTTCAATCGGCGGCAGGGAATTTAGAGCGTCCTGATAATATTTGCGGGCGACGCCTTTTTCTTTGGCCAATTCGGCGATTAGCGCGCGCCCGACCAATGCTTCATAATTGTCAGGCGTATATTCAAGCAGTCGCGACAGCGTAACATCGCCCTGGACCACATCGCCCCGCGCCGCCGCACACAAACCAACATCAACCATGGCGCCAAGCGCCCATGCATCGGCCTGCAACGCCGCAGCTGCATTGTTACAGAACGCGGAGGTCAGGTCCTTTTTTAGAAGCGTTTTCACGCGCTCGGTAAAATCGACCTTGACCGGCTCAACCAGCGGCTGGCTTTTGCGTATCGCCGGTTTGCGCACGTCAACAGAAGACTCAATCGGCTGGACTTTCGCGAGGATGACGCCCGCCGGCGGCGACAATCGCTCCGGAGCAGCCAGTTGCGCAAATCTTTTGAACCGCTCCGGCGCACCCTCGCGCAAAGCCGGCTCGGCCGACCGCGAATCAGCAACGCCTGAAGTGCTGGCGGCTGACGCCTGCTCTGCAGGTTGGCGCTGCTTGGAGGGCGTTGGCGGCGGCCTATCTTTCTGCGCTGCGGCGATAAAAAACAGATCAAGGCAAGCCGCATCACGTCCGCCGACTGTGCAGCGTTTAACGCGGGTGTGGTCGATGATGGCGTCAGTGCGGATACGCAGCATCGAGCCGTCGCCTTGCGGGATCGCGCGAAGGCTTTGAACGCGCTTGCTGCGCCGGGTAAGGTCAAGGATGAACGATGCATCAACGCCGCTCAGATAAAACGCCTCGGCTTCGCGTTTTTCCAAAATGCAGGCGCCGTCGCATAAAAATGCGATCCGGGTCTGATTGCCGCGCTCGCCAACCTGAATATCGCCGATCGACATGCGTGCGCCGGCTCCCTTGCCGGCTAGCGATTGCACAGAGCCCTCAGGCGCCGCCGTATAGGCGACAGCCGCCATGCCCGCGGTCGCGAGCATCCACGTAAAAACGATAGGCGCGAGAACGCGCTTTGTGGAAATCATGGCCGCCATGCTTTTCAGATGCCCAGCTGAGGACTGTACTCTCGCCGGAGTCGGGGGCAACCGTCAATCTGGGGACCCGGCGCAAAACAGCGCGCCTCAAGGAAAACGGCTGTGGAAAAAGCCGGGCGCTGAATGCGCCCGGCAATCGCCGCTGAAATTAGCCCGCCTCACTAGCTGCGATAAACTTGGCGGCTGCCGCGTTTGATATACCCATAACCATATCTGTCGTAACAGAGCAGCGCGACCTCCTCGTAACGCCGCCCTCGGCGAGAGAAGGTCTTGGAGACGACATCACAATCGTCAAGGTAACGGCTCGAGTAAAGGTCGTGACCATAGCTCACATAGAGCCAGCCAAGCGGATCATAGCCGGAAGAATAGTGAAACAAGCCATGGAACCCACAGTAATATCCATGTCCGCGGCTCGGCCCGTAGCCATGGCGGTAGTGGCGCCCGCTGTACACTGCTGGATGGGTGTAATGGCCGGTGCGATAATGGCTCCCGCTGCTGCGGTAGTCGGCGCGGCGATGGTCAGCCCGGCGGCGGCGGCTGTCCCTGCGATGATTGCGATCGCCGTTGGCGCGGTGATCGCCGCTGCGGTCGCGGTGATTGTCGGTACGTCGGCGGTCGCGGCGGCTGTCGCTGCGATGATTGCGGTCACCGTTGGCGCGGCGATCGCCGCTGCGGTCGCGGTGATTGTCCGCACGCCGGTGGTCACGCCCCCGATCAGCGCGACGCCGGTCGTCACGGCGATGGTCGGCGCGGCGGCTGTCACCGCGATGATCGCCGTTCCGATCAGAGCGGCCACGCCCCTCACGGCGGCCATCACGAACGTCCTGCGTACGAACACGATCAGATCGTTGAGTGTTTTGGCGTTCTGAACGCCGGTGCTGGCCGGAGCGGTGCTCCTGCACCGCTATGCTGCGTTCAGTCTCTTGACGCTTTCCCCTGCGCTGCTGGCGGGTTTGCGTGTCACGGCGTTGCGCGGCGTTAGCGTTGCCCTTGCGTTCTTGTTTCTGGGCGTTGCGGCGCTCGCCGGAACGCTTGCTACGGTGGTCGCCGTCATTTTTATCTCCTGCGCGATCACCATTATGCTCGCCACTGCGACGGTGGCGTGCACGATCACCGCGCCGGTCAGACTCGCGTTCAATCATTGCTATTTGAAACGGCTTAAGACTATCGGCGCCTTGCGCCCGACTCTCGGCAGCCTGCACCGGCGCTGCAATGATAACGAAAGCCATCATTGAAGCTGCAGCCAAGCCTGCGTGTTTGATATCCATCAAGGGCATTCGCTTCTCCTTAATTCGTCCAGCGAGCCCCCTTAGCGCCCATATACTATTTGCGGTATGAAGCGAGCAGCGTCAATCCGTTTGAGATCAAGAAACTGCGATATAATGGCTTGAAAAAAGGCGGAAACATGACGATTGTGTCGCCAATGAGGCAACTGCCATGCGTATGCGGACAAATGAGGCGAGAATGCGGCGAAGCGCGATAACATCACAATCATAATGCAGCAGTTTTCATTCCTCGAATTCTTCGCTGGCGGCGGCATGGCGCGATTAGGACTTGGTGATTCGTGGCGCTGTTTGCTGGCCAATGACGTAGACCCGCAAAAATGCGCCGCCTATCGCGCCAATTTCGGCGGAGAGGATCTCATTGAAGCCGATATTGCCGCGCTCGGCCTAAGCGACCTGCCGGACGAACGCGCCGATCTGGCATGGGGCTCGTTCCCGTGCCAGGACCTATCACTCGCCGGCGCGCGAGGCGGCATTCATGCAAAACGCAGCGGCGCTTTCTTCGGCTTTCGGCGTCTGGTTGAACAATTACACACAGCCGGACGGGCGCCGCACATCGTCGCTCTTGAAAATGTCGCCGGCATGATGACGTCCAATGGCGGCCGCGATTTTGCCGTGGTGATCCAAAGCCTTGCGGCGCTCGATTATCGGGTCACGGCGATGATTTTTGATGCGCGCGCCTTTACGCCGCAATCACGGCCGCGCCTGTTTATCCTCGGCTTCGGTCCCGCTGCCGCACCCGCTATTGCTGAGGCTCCGACATCGGAAAAATTGGCGCCGCCGGGGCTAATGGCCGCGCTCAATCATTTGCCGCCGAAGGCGCGTGAACAATGGTTTTGGTTGGCGCCCCAACCGCTGCTGCGCAGAAACATCCGCCTCGCCGATATCATCGATTGGGAGGCGGCGGATTGGCATTCGCCGAAACAAACCAAAGCACTTGTCGACATGATGAGCGGTTCGCAACGCGCAAGCATCGATGCAATTACACGCAGCGGCGCCCGTCGCGCCGGCGGCGGCTTCCGGCGCACGCGTGTGGAGAATGGCAAAAGCGTTCAGCGTTTTGAGGCGCGGTTTGACGGCTTGGCGGGATGCTTGCGCACACCGGCAGGCGGTTCCTCGCGCCAGGTCGTTATTGCAATTGAAGGCGGCAAGGTCCGCACCCGTTTGATCAGCCCGCGCGAGGCCGCTCGACTGATGGGGCTGCGGGAGGATTATATCCTCCCGGACAGTGCAACCGCAGCGCTTAAGCTTTGCGGCGACGGGGTTTGCGCACCGTTGGTGCAATGGCTGGGCGAGACCATCTTCGCGCCGGCATTGCCGCGCCGCGCCCGGAAGGCCCGGAAGGCGGCGTGACCGCGTCGCCCCGCAGCGATGTCTTTTCTCCTGAAAAGCGTTCGGCCGTGATGCGGGCGGTGAAGTCCACGGACACAAAACCGGAAATCGCCGTCAGGAAGGCACTGCATGCACTCGGCTATCGCTATCGGCTGAATGTCAAGACCCTCCCCGGCAAGCCGGATCTGGTGTTTCCGAAATATGGCGCGGTTATATTTGTCCACGGATGTTTCTGGCACGGCCATCATTGCAAACGCGGCGCGCGAACCCCAAAGACGAACACCGCCTACTGGACGAACAAGATCGCCCGCAACAAGCTCCGGGACAAAAAGAACACCGCTGCCCTCAAAAAACTCGGCTGGCGCGTGATTACGCTATGGGAATGCAAGCTGAAAACCCTCGACCCCCGCGCGATCCCGATTAAATCCTGACGCCGCAATAACCTCAAAAGTATCTTCCAGCCGCACGCAAAGCATGCGTATGTTCTCCCGCATGGCTCCTTCTTCTGAAATTCCTGACTGGTCACGCGAAACGCCGAGGCGCTTTTGGGACCCCGGCCGCAAACTCCTGAAGGCGATCCGCGCTTACGCAAAACTGCGTGGAGAAGCGGGGCCGGTTCACAGCTTGCGGCGCAAATGCATTGTCCTGCGCTATCGTTTCTGGTCTGCGGTAACGGGGTGTGAGGTCGCACTCGGAGCCGATATTGGCGGCGGGCTCATATTGTCCCATCCAAACGGCATCGTCATTCATCCGGGCGTTAAGATCGGACCCAACTGCATGTTGATGCACCAAACCACCCTCGGCGTTGTTGGCGGAGCCGCCCACCCGCCGATTCTTGGCGGCCATGTCGATGTCGGCGCCGGCGCCAAAGTTTTGGGCGCTGTAACTATAGGCGATCACACACTGATCGGCGCCAACGCCGTCGTCTTAACAGATGTGCCGGCCAACAGCACCGCCGTCGGCGTACCGGCGAGAATCATTGAGCCTAAGCCCTAAAACGCCTCCGCAGGCAACGCCATCGTGGCCGCTCCGCCAGCTTTGATTTTTTCAAGATGCGCACCGGCGTCTGGCAGCATCCGTTCAACGAAATAGCGCCCGGTGATAAGCTTGTTTTTGTAAAAAGCATCATCCGTATCCTGTTTTTTAATCGCGGCTTTCGCCATTTGCGCCCAGGCGTAGGCAAGGCAAGTGAGCGCAAACAGGTTGAGATAATCCATCGATGCGGCACCGGCATTGTTAAAATCCTGCATCGCATTGGCGCCCATCCACTGGGTCGCTTCCAGCGCTTGCGCCTTGGTTGTGGCCAGACCATCAAGGAAGGGCTTCAGTTCTTCATTGTCCTGATTATCACCGATGAAGTCGTCGATTTCGGCAAAAAATGACTGCCAGGCGCGACCACCGTCCTTCATCAGCTTACGCCCGACAAGGTCGAGCGCCTGAATGCCGTTGGCGCCTTCATAGATCATGGCGATGCGCGCATCGCGCACAAACTGTTCCATGCCCCATTCTTGAATGTAACCATGACCGCCAAGCACCTGCTGCGCGTTGGTGGCATGCGCATAGCCTTTATCGGTAAGATAGGCTTTCAAAATAGGCGTCATCAGGCCCATATAATCGTCGGCCTTCTGGCGCGTCGCCTCATCTTCTGCCTTTTTGTGCAGATCGCCATGCAGCGCCGTCCAGTACATCCATGCGCGCGCGCCTTCGGTAAATGCTCGTTGATCCATCAGCATACGCCGTACATCAGGGTGAACGATAATCGGGTCGGCTGGCTTATCGGGTTCTGCAGGCCCGGTCAGCGCCCGGCCTTGCAGGCGATCTTTGGCGTAGGCGGCGCCGTTTTGGTAGGAAACTTCCGAAATCGCCATACCCTGCATGCCGACGCCAAGGCGGGCCTCATTCATCATCGTGAACATGGCTTTCAGGCCTTTGTTCTCCTCACCGAGGAGGTAACCGGTCGCATCGTCAAAATTCATCGTGCAGGTGGAGTTGGCGTGGATGCCCATTTTCTCTTCAATCGAGCCACAAGCAACGCCGTTGCGCGCGCCCAGCGAGCCGTCATCATTGATGTGAAATTTCGGCACGATAAACAGCGAAATCCCCTTCACCCCTTCGGGCGCGCCTTCAATCCGCGCCAGCACCAGATGAATAATATTATTGGTGAGGTCTTGCTCGCCGGCGGAGATGAAAATCTTGGCGCCGGTGATTTTGTAGGAGCCGTCATCTTGCGGAACCGCCTTAGTGCGCAACAATCCGAGGTCGGTGCCGCAATGCGGCTCGGTGAGGTTCATCGTCCCGCCCCACTCGCCGGAAATCATGCCCGGCAGATATTTCTGCTTTTGTGCGTCCGTGCCATGGGCGTAAATAGCCTCAGCCGCGCCGCGCGCCAGCCCCGGATACATGGCGAACGCCATATTCGCCGCAGACACCATTTCGCCGACAGCAACGCCAATAAGATAAGGCAGCCCCTGCCCGCCATATTCAGGGTCGAAGGAAAGCCCCTGCCAGCCGCCTTCTTTATAAGTCTCATAAGCCTCTTTAAAGCCCTTCGGCGTGGTCACCGAAGCATCGTCATGACGGGTGCAGCCTTGCTTGTCGCCGGACTGGTTGATCGGATGGAGAACATTCGCCGCCAGCTTGCCGCCCTCTTCAAGGATTGCCTCAACAAGATCCTCGGAAATCTCTGAAAAGCCTGGTAAATTAGAGTATTTCGAAATCTCCAGAACATCGTTCAGAATAAACTGCATGTCTTTGAGCGGGGCGGCATATTCGGTCATGGTGTTCCTCGGTTCCTAAATCATCGCGATGTTAATCGTTGAAAAAGCTGTAGCGGTCTGAAATCAGGACGTAGCTCCTAAATGGTGAGATTAGAAACCGCATCCTAACAGTGCTACCGGAATTAATAGCCTCTGCAGGCAAAACGCGCCATTGCGGGCGCTGTAATTTCCCGCCCATCGCAGCGACCACGGCAAACAGCGTGATCAATGTACAAAACCTGGCAATATTTCTCCCCAATATGGTTGAAATGAACCCACACGGGCCCGAATCGCCGTTAAGGTTTCGTTAATAGTCGGCAATTGTGATGTCGAAAGCTGTTCGGAGCGCGGTGGCGGCAGTAAGGCTTTGCCAGCCATGCAAAGCGCTTTAACAGCTTAATGTTAGGTCCCGGCATTGATAGCGCCGCGACTACTTTATTCGGGGGAATTGGCCCTCGTGAAAGACGGGTACCAAGAGATGAAGTCGAATGCGCCCTGGAGCGTCAAAGGCATCGAACGTGATGCACGTGAAACGGCGAAAGAAGCCGCCAAGCGCAAAGGCCTGACGGTTGGCGAATGGCTCAACCAGATGATCTACACTGCCGGCGACCCGCAATCTTCTGGCGGCGAGGTCGAAGGGCTGAAGCTGCGCGACATCATCACCGCGATTGAACATTTGCACAAACAAGTTGCGCAAACCCATGCCGCCGGCGTTGAAAATGTCAGCGAGGTCACCCGCAAGATTGGCGATATGGTAGAACGGGTGCAGCGGCTGGAAAGGGTCAAGCCCGCAGGCGGCGGCGACAACGGCGACCTCTCTACAAGACTCGACAAGCTCGAACTCGACAGCAATGACCGCGAACGCATCAACGCGCTCAAAGCGCTTGAAAAAGCAGTGACGCAAGTTGCCGTGCAATTTAACACCGCACAGAAGATGACGATTGAGCGCCTCGATGCGACCGAACAGCAATTGCAGGAATTCGCCGAACGCGTTGACGGTGAGCGTAGTGATGGCGGCGGTGAAACAGCCGATATCGGATTTGTCAAAGACGCGATTGACGGCCTGTCTGCGCGCCTCACGCGCACCGAAAAACTTGCAAGCAACGCCACCTCGCAAAAGCAGGATACAAGCGGCGAGGTCGACCCGGCCTTCGTCGAAAGCACCGGCAACCGGCTGCGCGTGCTCGGCGATGAAATTAAGCGCAGCGGCGACCAGATTCGCACCTTTGAAAACACCATCGGAAAACTATCAAGCCAAATTGACGCCGCAGAACGGCGCAGCGCAGAGGGCCTCCAAAAGGTCATGGAAACGCTTGCAGAATTGCGAGAAGATTCCGGTAATGAACCTCCAAGCGGCGTCAGCCGGAAAGATATTGACGACGCCGTTGTAGCGGCGGTTCGACAGACCGATGCACGCTTTGAAAACCTGCAAAGTTCATTTGAATCTCTGAGCGAGCGCCTGCAGACCTCAGATGATGCGTTGACTGCATCCTCTGCTGTACCGGTTCCCGCCGAGCCCGCTTCCCATACCGCCGCATCGCAGGATGAAGAACAAAGCGACGATGCAAAAGAGGAAGACGCTACAGGAAAATCCACCTTTTCGTCTCTCGCCGCCGCCCTTGGTTTTGGCGACAAAGGCGAGAGCGAGGACGACAAAGGCGAGGGCGAGGCCGCAAGCGATGATGCACTTAGCACCGACACGAAAGCAGCGAATAAAGAAGATTATCAGGAAAGCGATGAAGATCCTTTCTCCTTCGCTGATGAAATCGACGCCGCCCTCGACGAAGTTTCCGTGGGCGACGACGCTAAGGACGATTTTTCCTTTGAACTGGACGATGAACCAAGCAGCCTAGTCGAAAACGATACGGACGCAGAAGCGCAAGCCTTGTTGTCTGAAGTCCACGACGTGTTCGGCATGAACTCGCAAGGAGGCAATTCGCCTTCAACGTCCGACAATACACCGATCGAAGCCGATGACCGCGACGACCTCGATCAAATTCTGTCCGACCTCGACGAGATGACCGGCGACACCCAAACTGACCTGGCTTCCCATACGCCCAGCCTAGATGCGCCCGAGACAGGCATTGACCCCGATACGCCAGACACAGACGACGACCTCGAAGCGGAGGCCAGGGCAAGGCAACAAGCCATGTCGTTACTTTTCGGCGAACAAAACTCTGAACCCGATGCCCCGGACGCGATATCTACGCCGCAAGAAAAACAGGAAGACTATCTCCAGGCCGCTCGCCGGCAAGCGAGGGATGCTGCTACGCGTGCGGAAGAAGAAATAAAGCCCCGACGCCGTAAGCTTACGCCGAAGCAAAAGGCAATCCTGGTCGCGCGGGTGCGGAAAAAACGCCTCGCCGAAGCTGAAACGCCGGTCGATGTCATCAAAGCCGCAGCCGCGAAAGAGGCGTTGCAGGAAGCCGCCGCACAGCCGCGAAATGAATATAGTGCTGAAGATGATCGCCCGTCCGGCGCGGCGGGCGCCTTTGCAGCGCTTCGCAGCAAGCTGCCATTTATCGGCGGTAAGAACAAAACAGAAAAGACCACCCCTGAGCCGGAGGCGCCTGAAATCGAAGAGGCCCGCTTACGCAACGGCGACCGGGCGGCTTTTGAATCCTTGAAAGCAACTGCGTCAGCCCGGCCGCTGACGCTCGCACTGATCGTCGGAATTTTCCTCTCGCTGGCCGTCCTGTTCTTCATGGTCAAAGATATTGTTTTTAAATCTCCCAATGTGGCTGACCGCGGCGGGTTTGTCGCAGCGACGCCCGTTGGCGACACGCCGCCCGCAGCCGCCGACAATACGCTGGATGTCCCGAACCTTCCAACGATTGACCCACGCGCCCTTTATAGCGACGCGATGGCGGGGCTTGGGGCTGCCGAGACGGATGCAGAATCCGCCGCCGCGATTGCCAAGCTCCGCGAGTCTGCCGCGCTCGGATATCCGCCGGCGCAGTTGCAACTTGGCGAATTTTATAAAACCGGCCAGGGCGTCGATGTCGATCTCGGCCGGGCGCGTACATGGTTTCGCCGCGCGGCAAATGGCGGCAACGTGCTTGCCATGCACCGCATCGGCATCATGACCGCGCGCGGGGAAGGCGGACCGGCTGACGCTGGCGAAGCCATCGGCTGGTTTGAGCTTGCCGCCAATCGTGGATTATTGGATTCGCAGTATAATCTCGGCGCGATTTTCCACCCTACAGGCGATCAAACGCCGTCCGGCGTACAGGATGCCGGCAAGGCCTATTACTGGTACTCGCTCGCCGCCCGCAATGGCGATGAGCAGGCCAAGCCGCTTGCCGCAAGCGTCGCCGTCGCACTTAGCGCGACGGAAAAAGCAGAGTTCGACAAATCGATTGCCGAGTGGCAAGTGCGCACGCCCGATGCGGAAGCTAACGAGATCGCGCCCGCGGGATAAGGCTTGCGCTTGCCGCGACCGGCTCGGCGCCTCTATAAACGAGCCCTTGAGCTTCACTTCTTTCCGGCACGTATTCCGGCGCAGGCGCCATGCTAATTTATCTCCCCATCGCGGAGATTCCGGTCGATCCGTTCGTCGTGATTTTCATGGGTGCGGTGGTCGGGTTTCTCTCCGGCATGTTCGGCGTCGGCGGCGGGTTTTTGATGACCCCGCTGTTGATTTTCTATGGCATTCCCCCAGCAGTCGCGGTCGGCACAGAAGCCTCACAAATCGTCGCCTCATCGGTTTCCGGCGTCTTGGCGCATTTAAAGCGCAAGACCGTTGATTTTGCGATGGGCGGGTTTTTAGTCGCAGGCGGCGGCGGCGGCGTAGTTGTCGGCATTTTTATCTTCCGGTATTTTCGCGCCATGGGGCAGATCGAGACCTTTATCTCGCTGGCCTATATTATTTTTCTCGGGCTTATCGGCGTGTTGATGATGGTTGAATCGCTGCGCGCTTTGCTGCGCTCTCCCGAGAGGCCGCTCCCTCGCCGCAAACACCGCAGCGTAGAGTGGATGGCGGTGATGCCGTTCGCGATGCGGTTTCGCCGCTCACAAATTTATATCAGCCCGATCCCGCCGATCATACTCGGCTTTATGGTCGGCGTGCTTTCGGCAATCATGGGCGTCGGCGGCGGGTTTATCATGGTCCCGGCGATGCTTTACATTTTAAAGATGCCGACCAATGTGGTGATTGGCACATCACTGTTTCAAATCATTTTCGTCACCGCGATTGCGACAATCCTACACGCGGCGGCGAACCAAACCGTCGACATTGTGCTTTCGCTTTTGCTTTTAACCGGTGGCGTGATCGGCGCGCAGATCGGCGTACGCGCGGGGCGGCGATTAAAAGGCGAGCAATTGCGCGCATTGCTGGCGCTGATCGTGCTCGGTGTTTGCGCACGGCTCTTATTCGGCCTGGTCACACCGCCAGCCTCGCCCTTTATTGTTGTGGGGGCGCCATGATGCGTTTGGCCGCCATCATAGGGGTATGGTTCGCGATCACATCAGCGCAGGCCGCCGATATCGCCATTGCGCTGACCAATGACCACGTTGAGGTCGATACCGGATTTTCCGGCGCCCGGCTGACTTTGTTCGGCGCCGTCAGCGGCGTTGAGGCGCCTCATGCTGGCGCCGGTGTTGACATTATTTCGGTTATCCGCGGACCAGCAACACAGTTTCAGATTCGTCGACTGCAAAAGACAGGCCCTATATGGATGCCCGGCGCCATGCATGCAATCAAAGGCGCGCCCGCGCTTTACCTAACCAACGCCAACCGGCAGATCACTGACATCGCCCCCCTACCGGACCAGGCCGCCTATCATCTCGGTGCGGATTTTCTTAAAATACACACTGTACGAGGCGCTGGCGAAACGCCAGAGGAGATGCAAGACGGCGCACACAACGAAGTATTCGCCAAAGCCTTCGTGACCGAAGCCAGAGACGCCGGTCTCTATCGCGACCGCATCGGGGGCGTCGAATTTAAAAAAGGCGCGCTCTTTACCATCACTGTCGAACTCCCCGCCAACACGCCGGTCGGCGAATACAGCGTTGCAGTGTATCTCTATCAGGGCGGCATGCTTCTGGGGCGCGACGAGGCTGAATTGGTGGTCAACAAAGTCGGCATTGAACGCCGCATTTTCGACCTCGCCCATGACCAGCCGGTGACATACGGCATACTCTGCGTCGTCATATCACTTTTTGCAGGCTGGATTGCTGCGCTTGCGTTTCGCAAATCATAAATATCGTCTAGACTGAGGCCGGAGGGATAATATGGCCGATCGACAAAAAGAGGAAATGACGCAGCTTGGGCTATTGTCTCTCTTGCCTTTTGTCGCCACCGCTGTCGCCTTATGGCTGAGCCCGTGGCTATTGCCGCAATATTTCGCACTTGATTTTCATCAGTTCACACTCGTCTATGGCGGCGTGATGGTCGCCTATCTTGCTGGCGCGGGCGCTGGCGTCACGTTAGCTCCCGCGGTGAAGCAATATGAGTCCCTCCTGCCCGGGCAACTCATCACTCTCCTTGCTTTTGTCGCCATTATTCCAAGCGGGGTCTTCTTCTTTTCGCTCGGCGCAGCATGGCGGCATCTGATAATTCTCCTACTACTGATCTATCTTCTGATGCGCGACCTTCAGGCCGCCTCCGCCGGCGTGTTGCCCCGCTGGTATGCACAGTTACGCATTCGCCTTACCTTGTGGGCGGGGCTGGCGATCGGGCTGATTATCGTCCGGCTGTTTGTCTGGGGTTTTTATTGAGATGCAAATCGGAAATTGATTGATGAAAAACAACAGTTTTCTTGTTCATATAGTGCTTGCTGTATTCCTCTCTTTCGGGATTTCCATCGCCTTCTGGGTGGTGTTTGACATTTTCAATCCAGTCTTTTTCTGGGTCGCGAGCACTATAGCCGCGGTTCTCGGCGCATTCATCGGGTGGGCTGGCGGGCGTTATCTGGCGGTAACTTTTGCCGCAACCCTGCTTGCGCGCGCTGGCATCCTTTTCTTTGCGCTTGGCGGGTAGCGCTGCGCTCATGAATGCAACCGCGCTTGATCAGTTGACCATCACGCTCGGCCCGGAGGCGCAGCTCTTGCTCGCCGGCGCTATCGTCACAATGATGTTCGCGATCGCCCTCGGACTTAAACCGACGCATTTCAGTTTCCTCAAAACCAAACCGAAACTTTTCTGGGGCGGGCTCGCTGCACAATTGTTCGGCCTGCCGGCGATGACTATCGTGCTTATCACACTGCTTTCGCCGCCGCCGTCGATTGCACTCGGCATGATCGTCGTTGCTGCCTGTCCCGGCGGCAATGTTTCAAACTTCATGACCTTCGCCGCACGCGGCGATGCGGCCTATTCTGTGTCACTGACCGCAGGTTCCAGCGTCATTGCAGCGTTTTGGACGCCAGCCGCCATATTATTCTGGTCGGCGCTATACCCGCCCACCGCCAACCTTCTGCAAACCATCGACTTTAATCGTATCACCTTTGTCTTGCAGACTACGTTGATGCTCGCCGCCCCCCTTGGCCTCGGCATGATTGCGGCGCATTACTGGCCTTCTGCTGCCGAAAAGCTCCGCAAACCCCTCGCCTGGTTTGGCGCCGGCATTCTCGGCTTTGTCATTATCGACGGCGTTGTTGAATTCTGGCCGGTTCTGGTCTCCGGCTGGGCGCTCATCTTAATCCCTGTCGCCACCCATAACGCCGCCGCCTTCGCGCTTGGCGCCGGCGCTGGCCGCGTGCTCGGTGCGGACACCGCGCGCCGGCGCACCCTCACCTTCGAGGTCGGTATTCAAAACGCTGGCCTGGCGGTGGTCCTGCTTCTGGCGCAGCTCAAAGGCCTTGGCGGCGCTGCGGCAATTGCAGCTGCATGGGGCGTTTGGCACTTCTTTTCCGGCGGGGCTATGATCGCCTGGTTCCGATATCGCGACCGTAAAGAGCAAACCCATGACCTATGACCTCAAAATAACCGGCGGCCTCGTCTATGATGGCGACGGCGGCGCGCCGGTTCACGCCAATATCGGCGTCAAGGACGGGCGCATCGCTGAAATTGGCGGCTGTGACGGCGCGGCGGAGCGCGTCATCGACGCTGACGGCGCCATCGTCACGCCCGGTTTTATTGATTTGCATACGCATTATGACGGCCAGATATCCTGGGATGAGGAAATACGCCCCTCGGTCAATCATGGCGTCACCACCATGCTGATGGGCAATTGTGGCGTCGGCTTCGCGCCGGTAAAGCCTGATGACCATGACCGGCTGGTGCGGTTGATGGAGGGGGTTGAAGATATTCCAGGCACTGCGCTTCACGAAGGTCTCACCTGGAACTGGGAGACGTTCCCCGACTATATGAACGCCATCGATGCAACGCCCCACGCCATCGACTTCGCGGTCATGATCGGCCACGACCCGGTGCGGGTTTACGCCATGGGCGAGCGCGCCAGCAGCCATGAACAAGCGACGGATGAAGACATTGCGAAAATGCGCAACATAGTGCGCGAGGCGATGGAGGCCGGCGCGGCTGGTTTTTCCATCGGCCGCACGGATGTTCACCGCACCGCCGACGGCGACTGGACGCCAAGCGCGGAAGCCAGCGTTGCCGAATTGACCGGCATCGCCTCGGCGCTTGACGGTCTCAACTATGGCGTCCTGCAAATCGTCAATGATTTTAATCTGGAACGCGAAGGCGATCAGTTCGACAAAGAATTTGCGATTGTCGAAGCGTTCGTGCGCGCTGGCGGCGGCAAGCCGGCCTCAATCTCACTGATGCAACGCGACATGGCGCCGGATGATTGGCGGCGCATCCTTGTTGAAACCGAACGCTTAAACGCCGACGGCATAGATTTTAACGTTCAGGTGGCGCCCCGCGCCATCGGCGTCTTTCAGGGCTTGCAATGCACCTTCCACCCGATCATGGCGCAGCCAAGCTATATTGAAATCAAGGATAAACCGCTGGCCGAACGCGTCGCCATCATGCGCGATCCGGCATTTAAAAAACAATGCCTTTCCGAGACGCCAGTGACGCTTGCCGGCGAAGGCTCGTCGGTGCCGCCGATAGCCGATACGATGATTGCAGCGATTGAGCTGGTCGCCAATAAATTCTTCCGCCTCGGCGAGACGCCGGACTATGAACAGCCCGCGGAGCAATCCCTCGGCGCCGAAGCCCAGCGCGACGGCGTCAGCGCGATGGAGAAACTTTACGATACGCTGCTGGAAATGGATGGCCGTCAGCTGATTTATTTCCCGATCTATAATTACACCGAGTTCAACTATGACAATGTCCACAAAATGCTGACTCACCCCAACGCCCTGCCCGGCCTGTCCGATGGCGGCGCTCATGTGGGGACCATTTGCGACGCCAGCTTTCCGACTTATCTGTTGTCTTACTGGTGCCGCGACCGCGATCATGACCGCATCGCTCTCGCCCGCGCCGTGCAAATGCTCACCGCCGACGGCGCCGATTATCTCAGGCTGAAAGATCGCGGAAGGCTGCGCGTGGGGCTGCGCGCCGACATCAACGTAATCGACCACGACAAGCTGCGCCTCGGCCCGCCAACAATGGTGCAAGACCTCCCCGCCGGCGGGCAGCGATTGTTGCAGCCTGTGTCGGGTTACCGTGCAACACTGGTCGCTGGCGAGCAGGTGATCGATAATGATGAGGTGACGGACGCAAGGCCGGGTCGATTGGTAAGGTTTGGATAGGAGCTGCTAATGAACTTCACCTTCGACACCGTTCCCTCCATCATTTTTGAAACCGGCGCGGCGGCGCGGCTTGGCGCGATTGCAGCGCCGCATATGCAGCGCCCCTGCGTCGTTACTGACAAGGGCGTCATCGCCGCCGGGCTCGTAGCCGGCGCGCTTGAAAATCTAAAAGCTGAAGGCCTTGACTATTTTCTGTTTGACGCGGTCGAGGCTGACCCGCCAGCCAAGGTCGTTAAAGCCGCCATTGCTGCGACGCGCGCCAACAACTGCGACGGGGTTATCGGCTTTGGCGGCGGCTCGTCTTTGGATACCGCCAAAGTCATCGCGGTGCTGATGAATTCATCGCAAGGGCTTGAAGACATATACGGCATGGACAAGGCGGCGGGGAAATCGGCGCCGCTTATCCTCCTGCCGACCACCGCCGGCACCGGTTCGGAAGTCACCAACATCGCCGTCATCACTTCTGAAGACGAGCAGAAAATAGGCATCGTCGCGCGCCCGCTCTATGCCGATATCGCCGTCCTTGACGCCGCCCTGACATTGACGGCGCCGCGCCATGTCACCGCCGCCACCGGCATTGACGCCATGGTCCACGCGATTGAGGCCTATACAACCAAGCTGCAAAAAAACCCGGTCTCCGACGCGCTCGCCGCCCGCGCGCTGAAGCTATTATCGTCGAACATCGTGCGCGCCTGCACCACGCCGGACGACATTGAAGCGCGCGAGAATATGTTGCTGGGCGCGATGCTCGCCGGTCAGGCGTTTAACAACGCGCCTTGCGCCGCCGTGCACGCCATGGCCTATCCGCTCGGCGTTCACTTTCATGTCCCGCACGGGCTTGCCAACTCACTGATGCTGGCGCCGGTATTAAAGTTTAACATGGCCGAGGCCGCGCCGCTTTACGCCGAGCTTGGCGATGTCATCGGCGCCAATGACACCGGCGATTTTAAAACCCGCGCCGGCGCCTTCGTCGCCAAAATGCAGGAAATTTGCGCCGCGACCGGCGTCAAAAATCGCCTCAGCGATGTCGGCGTTTCTCACAACATTCTGCCGCAACTGGCTGAAGACGTCATGAAAATCGAGCGTCTATTGAAGAACAACCCGCGCGTCATGACCTATGATGACGCTTTGCGGCTTTATACGGAGGTGTTGTGAATATATAATTATATCCGCTTATAAATGCTCAGCTCATCAGCATGTCTAGTTTTATTAGAATCTGAAGTCGCCTTTATTGCATATATAAATTTTATATATTCAGCGGGAAGCTTATGCTCTCTCGCACCTCGCAAAACATGTTCCTTATACCATTCAAATGGCTGAAGACCTTCGACAATATCCTTAGCTAAATAAGTAACAACCCTTAACTCTTCACCGGACAACGAAGTCACGCACACGCGTTTTTCTCCGTAACCAACACCCAACCCCTCAAATTTATCAAGTATACTCTTCTCATCTTTCTCAATTTTATAGATGGCCCCAATCACGACGTCTTCTTCAAGGCCAGTATTATGTGCATCACATTTTCCAGATCCGTCTTTACTTATCTTGTGAAATTTAAGTTCGTGGGAGAAAAGTTTGGCTACAGCAAAAAAATTTGCTGACGGCACACGCTCGCGGAGCCTCACGCTCGACATATTGGATCCATAAGAAAAATAGAGCATAGTGTGTTCTCGGCCTTTTTCTCGTATAAGATCATAAAATTGCTTTACGGATACCTTAATGAATGGCTTCAAATTCTAAGCGCACCGCCTACAAACACATTCTCCCGCTGCAAACCCGCTGGGCGGATAATGACATCTATGGCCACGTCAACAATGTCGCCTATTACGGTTTCTTCGATACGATTGTGAATGAATATCTGATCGGCGCCGGCGCGCTTGATATTCATAACGGCGCCGTCATTGGCCTTGTGGTCGAAACCCATTGCAATTATTTCGCGCCCGCCGCTTTCCCCGATGCGCTCGAAGGCGCCTTACGCGTTGCGCATATCGGCAATTCTTCTGTGCGCTATGAGTTGGGCGTGTTCAAAAAGGGCGAAGACGAGGCCCTAGCCGAAGGTCATTTCGTCCATGTCTATGTAGGTCGCGCGAGCCGAAAACCGGCACCCTTGCCGGAGACTTTGCGCACAGCATTGCTGTCTTTGAGCTGAACCGGCGCGTTGTTTCCAGTCACCACTGCGTTTATGACTTTACCATGAAAACGGGAGGATTTTGGCATGCAGCTTGACCAGGTTGCGCTTGTAGCGGACATCGTTCAGGCCTTCGCAGTGGTTGCGACACTGATCTTTGTCGGTATGCAAGTGCGTTACAATACACGTATCGCTCGAATGACAGCGGCCCAGACAAGCGCGCAGTTGCTGGCGGAAAATTTAGGCCGCGTCACCGACAGCCCCGATCTCGCCGAACTTCTTTCCGGCGAGCGCGGCGCCTTTGACGACTTCACTGCTGCTGAGCGCTTGCGTGTTTCCAATTTTATCTCCACCGGGTTTCGCCATCTCGAAGTCCTCCATGCCCATCGCCGTTATGATATCTACGAAGAAGAATTATGGCAGGGCGCTGCGGGACGCTTGCGGCGCATGCTGTCCAATCCGCGCATTCGGGAATGGTGGGAAGATAGCAAAGATATCTACGCCGCCAGTTTCAGAGAGTATGTGGCTACAGAAATCGAAACCCTTCGCGTCAATACTGGAACTGAATAATATGGAAACATTAGAAATCGCAGGGCAGTTGGCCGCAATAGCAACATTTTTTATCGCCAGCGGCGGTTACATATACTACCGCTGGGATTTTTATAGCAAACGCACCAAACTTGAGACATATCTTAAGAACGCAAGAGCGACAGCATCAGACGACAGGCGAGGAAAACAAGGCCAACATACGTATTTTCACCTGATGAAAGAAGTTGGCTTAACTGAAACCGAAATTTTGCAAGCCAGCTTCAAAAGCAAACATATCGAACGTTCCAGCATCGTCGACAAAGAAACCAACCGTGCGATTGGCTTATTGTTTGGCTATCGCGATTAGTGACATCACGATCTGCCGCCAAAATGCCGAGCATCACAACGATCAGAGTATCCGTGCGTCGAGATTGACCTTGGCGACGACATAGCCGCGCCGTAAATCTTCGATATGCTTTGTCATCCAGGCCCGCGCCTGGTTCTTGTCGCGATTTTTTAGCGCCTCAATGATCTCAGATTGCGCCCCTAAAATACGCTCATGCGCGTTCGGGGTCTGGTCGATCACTCGCCGCAGACTGGCGCCAATCATCAAGTTTAACGACTGCAACATCGCCAGCATCACCCGGTTGTCGAGCCCGCTGGCGAGCTGTTGAAAAAACTCAACAGCATAGCTGACAATTTCATCGGCAGCGCCCGGCGGCGCATCGCGCAAACCGTCGCGTACATCACATAGCGCGCCGAGCGCTTCGTCGCTGAGCCGCCCCGCTGCAATCCGTGCGGCTTCCGGGTAAAGCATCGCCAAAGTTTCAAACACTTCGCCAAACGTCGCCCCGCCAAGCGCCATGCTGCGGCTTGCTGTTTCGGCAATCTCTGAAGCCTTCGGACTTTTCACCACCAGGCGTTTGGCCGCCCCGCGCGCCACCAATCCCGATTGCTGCAATAGCCGGATGCCCTCGCGCACGCTGGAACGGGTCACGCCAAACTGCGTACAAAGCTCAGCCTCTGTCGGCAGTAACGCGCCTTCTTTCAGGATACCAGAAAGAATGTCTTCCTCAATTGCGTTGCAGACTTTGACATAGACCGGCGCACGGTCGAGGGGTTTGAATTTGTGTTTCATCTTTATGCGCTCTTTTCAAAGATTTCCCGGCCAATCAGCATACGTCGGATTTCACTGGTGCCAGCGCCGATCTCGTAGAGTTTGGCGTCGCGAAGCAGCCTTCCTGCCGGGAACTCGTTGATATAACCATTGCCGCCAAGCAGCTGGATCGCATCGAGCGCCATTTGCGTGGCCCGCTCCGAGGCAAACAGAATGCAACCGGCCGCATCCTGCCGGGTCGTCTCCTTGCGATCACACGCCGCCGCCACCGCATAGACATAGGCTTTACTGGCATTCATCGCGGTATACATATCCGCGATTTTGCCTTGCACGAGCTGAAACGAACCAATCGATTTTCCAAATTGCTTGCGGTCATGAATATAAGGGATCACCACATCCATCGCCGCCTGCATAATGCCGAGCGATCCACCTGACAAAACCGTGCGCTCATAATCGAGCCCGCTCATCAAGATGCGCACGCCATCGCCTTCTTCACCGATGCGGTTTTCTGCCGGCACTTCGCAATCTTCAAACACCAACTCGCCGGTGTCCGAGCCGCGCATGCCAAGCTTGTCGAGTTTTTGCGCGGTTGAATATCCTTTGAAATCTTTTTCGATGATGAAAGCAGAAATTCCTTGCGAGCCTTTTTCTGGCGCGGTTTTAGCGTATACGACGACGACATCCGCCGTCGGACCATTCGTGATCCACATTTTGTTACCGTTCAAAATATAACGGTCGCCTTTCCTCTCGGCTTTCAGTTTCATGGAAACAATATCAGAGCCGGCGCCGGGTTCGGACATTGCCAGCGCGCCAAGATGGTTGCCGGCGACCAGCGCGGGCAGATAACGCGCTTTTTGTTCTTTGCTGGCGTTGAGGTTGATCTGGTTGACGCAGAGATTGGAGTGCGCGCCATACGAAAGCCCAACCGCGCCGGAGCCCCGCGAGATTTCCTCCATCGCAATGCAATGGGCGAGATAGCCAAGGCCGGTTCCGCCAAATTCCGGATCGGCAGTGATCCCCAACAGACCAAGCTCGCCCAGCGCCGGCCACAGATCGCGCGGGAACTCATTGCTCTCATCGATTTCAGCGGCGCGCGGTGCCAGCTTGTCATCAACCCAGCGGGAGATCATGTCGCGCATTTCCTCCAGCTCCGGGTCGAGGCCAAAATTAAAAGTCAGGCTGTTGGGTCGCGCCATCGGATGCACCGTCCTTTCGGGACCGAACCATTAATGGTTCAGAGTATTTCAATGAATATAATCCTATTATCATACATTATGATTGTCGGACAATGTATTTGTGGTACAAAATTATAGGGTTTTGGCGGCGATCTAGCGCGGCTTTGTGATAAACCGATGAAAAGAACGGACAAAAGCGCAGGCCCATGACGGTCATTCAATCCAGCATCGATACGAAATCGGCCAGTTTTGCGGCTAACGAAACCGCGATGCGGCCGCTGATCGACACGCTGCACGCCAATTCCAATCGCGTCGCTGAGGGCGGCGGCGCCAGATATACCGAGCGCCATAAAGGCCGCGGCAAGCTTCTCGCCCGCGAGCGCATAGCGCGGCTCTTAGACCCCGGCGCGCCATTCCTCGAAATCGGCCAGTTCGCCGCCTGGGAAATGTATTCCGGCGATGTGATGTCCGCCGGCGTCGTTGCCGGCATCGGCCGTATCGCCGGCGTTGAGTGCATGATTGTCGCCAATGACCCGACCGTTAAAGGCGGCACCTATCATCCGATCACGGTCAAAAAACATTTGCGCGCGCAGGAAATCGCACTCGAGAACCGCCTGCCTTGCATATATCTCGTCGAAAGCGGCGGCGCATTTTTGCCGATGCAGGATGAAGTCTTTCCGGATAAGGATGATTTCGGCAGAATTTTCTTTAACCAGGCGACGCTATCCTCCAAGGGCATTCCGCAAATCGCTGTTGTCCATGGCAGCTGCACGGCCGGCGGGGCTTATGTGCCGGCGATGTCGGACGAGGCGATCATCGTTAAAAAACAAGGAACGATATTTCTCGGCGGCCCGCCCCTCGTCAAAGCGGCGACCGGCGAAATTGTCTCGGCCGAAGATCTCGGCGGCGGCGATACGCATACGCGCATTTCCGGCGTCGCCGATCATCTTGCCGATGATGACGATCACGCGTTGGGGCTCGCCCGGAAAATTGTCTCTCGGCTCAACTGGGTCAAGCTCGGCGAAGTGACCATGGTCGCGCCCGAGGCGCCGCTCTATGCGCCTGAAGAACTCTATGGCGTGGTCGAGGCGGATGCGCGCAAGCCCTATGATGCGCGTGAAATTATCGCGCGCATTGTCGACGGCTCGAAATTCGACGAGTTCAAACCGCTCTACGGCTCAACCCTGGTGACCGGCTTTGCACGGCTGCATGGATTTCCGGTCGGCATCCTTGCCAATAATGGCATCTTGTTTTCCGAAAGCGCCAAGAAAGGCGCGCATTTTATCGAGCTGTGCTGCCAACGCAAAATTCCGTTGGTCTTTCTACAGAACATCACCGGCTTCATGGTTGGGCGCGCCGCCGAAGAGGGTGGCATCGCCAAGGATGGCGCCAAGCTTGTCACCGCTGTCGCCACTGCGGCCGTCCCGAAATTCACCGTCGTCGTCGGCGGCTCATACGGGGCCGGTAATTACGGTATGTGCGGACGCGCTTATGGCCCGCGGTTTATGTTTATGTGGCCGAATGCGCGGATATCGGTGATGGGCGGCGAGCAGGCCGCAAGCGTTCTCGCCACGGTCCGGCGCGACGGTATGGCGGCAAAAGGCGAAAACTGGCCGCAAGCTGACGAGGAGGCATTCAAGGACAAGATCCGCGCCGATTATGATATTCAAGGCTCACCCTATTATTCCTCCGCGCGTTTGTGGGATGATGGTATTATCGATCCGGCGCAAACCCGCGACGTGTTGGGCTTGTGCCTCTCGGCGTCGATGAATGCAGCCGTCGAGGAAACCCGGTTCGGTATTTTCAGGATGTAGGGAGGCTTTTATGCGTATCATTATATCTTTAGTGTTGTTGCTCACCGCTGGCGCCTATTGGTTCATTCTCGACGGGTCAACGCCGGCGAATACTGACTATGAATTTCCGCTGGCGGAAATGCGCGAATTAATCAACGATAGCGATGGGCCTTTGCCTACGGCGCTCAATCTTGAGATCATCAGCACCGATGAGGCGCCGCTACTGGCCGCCCATGCCGGCTTGCATTTTGAAGCCTTCCACCTTGCCATGACCAGCTTTCAGGTGAAGGGCGGCGATGGCGATATCATTATCGGCGGCGCCATGGATAAAACCCTCTACGAGCCGACAAAGCAGAGCGACAATGCGACATTTTCCGATGCGGGCTATCGCCGAATGCTGGACGCGATGCTCGCCTCTGATGCAACGCTTATCACCCATGAACATATCGATCATCTCGGCGGTATCGTCCGCGCGCCTGACCCGGCGGCTTTAGCGCCGAATTTGATGTTGAGCGCGCCGCAAATTGCCGCCATGGCGGTGCTTGCCGGCAACGACGGACTGGCGGCGGCCTACAAAACCCTGGCGCCCGCCGATCTCTCATCGCCGCGACTCTTAGCGCCCGGTGTCGCCGTCGCACCGACGCCCGGCCACTCACCCGGTTCGCAAATTTTTCTAATTCGCACTGACAACGGCCAGGAGTATCTTCTCATTGGAGATATCGTCTGGGCAATGAAGAATATCAAAAAAGCCTGGGGTCGGCCGCGCTTATTACAATATATGTTCTTCAAAGAAGACCGGGCACAGGTTCAGCGCCAGGTGCGTGCGCTGCATGAGCTTAGTACAGCAGAACCATCGTTGATCCTCTTGTCCAGCCATGACAAGGACTGGCTTGACGGACTTGTCGCCGCAAAAAAACTCGGCAAAAATTTTCAATAACCGAAAGAAAAGCCCCTTATGCCCGAACAAGTCCTGATCACCACGACTGACAATAGCGGCGTTGCTCTGCTGACGATGAACCGGCCGGAATTGCGCAATGCTTTCAATGAAGAGATCGTCAACGAGATTTGCGACACGATGGGTCGGCTAAGCTGCGATCCCGATGTCCGCATCATCGTCTTGACGGGCGCCGGTAAGGCGTTTTCCGCTGGCGCTGACCTCAATATGATGCAACGCGCGGCGGAATATTCTTCTGCACAGAACAAAGACGATGCACGCCGTCTCGCTCATATGCTGATTTCGATTTATGATTCGCCAAAACCGACCATTGCGCTCGTCAACGGTCCGGCGATGGGCGGCGGGCTCGGCCTGATCGCCGCCTGCGACATTGCCATCGGCGCGGATGAAGCGTTCTTTGCACTGACGGAAGTCCGTATCGGTCTTATCCCGGCGGTCATTTCCCCATTTGTCCTGCAAGCCATTGGTCCGCGGCACGCGCGCCGGCTTTTCCTCACCGGCGAACGCTTTGATGCTGAAACGGCAAAGACAATGGGCCTTCTCCACGAGACAGCGCCGTTGGCTGACCTTGACACTGCGCTGGGCGACATGACCAACAAGCTGCTTTGTTGCGGGCCTATCGCCATGCGTGAGGCGAAAGATCTGATCCGCTCCGTTTCTGGCCGCTCAATTGATGAGGGGGTGATGAAAGACACCGCCGGGCGCATCGCACAAATACGTGCAAGCGTGGAAGGCAAGGAAGGCGTGACAGCGTTTTTAGAAAAACGCAAACCCGGCTGGCTTGCGCATTGATGGAAGCGCGCCCCTACAATATCCGTGATGTTCGCGACGCTGACCATGACCGCGTATGCGCCGTCGTAACGGCGGCGTTCGGTCAGGAAGACGAGGCGGCTTTGACCCAACGGCTATGGGCCGCTGCTGCGGTTACAATCGAAAGACTGGCGGTGGTCGACGGCGAAATTGTTGGCTATTGCGCGTTTAGCCCGATCACTTGCACGCCAAAACTGGACGGGGTGTTACTCGGCCTCGCACCCGTAGCTGTGGCGCCCGACCATCAACAGACCGGCCTCGGCTCGGCAATGATTGAGGACGGGCTAATGGCCTGTCGCGAGCAAGGCGCAAGGCTGATCGCTGTACTTGGCCACCCGCAATATTACGCCCGGTTCGGTTTTGAACCGGGCGCTGCAAAAAACATCCGATGGGCGGAGCGCGACGCAGGCGATGCCTTTCGCGTCATTCTCGATGATATCAACGCCAACGAGCCGCGTCTTGTCCATTACCACCCGGCGTTTGACGCGGTTTCTTAAAGGTAGACATGTTCAACAAAATCCTCATCGCCAATCGCGGAGAGATCGCTGTGCGGGTTGCAAGAACCGCGCGCAGGCTTGGCGTTCGGACCGTGGCGGTTTATTCCGACGCCGATGCGGGCGCTCTACATGTCCGCGCTTGCGATGAGGCGATTCCTATCGGCCCTGCGGCGGCGGCGCAAAGCTATCTTTCTGCGGACAAAATTCTCGATGCCGTCAAACGCACTGGCGCGCAGGCGGTGCATCCGGGTTATGGCTTTCTGTCGGAGAACGCCGCTTTCGCTGATGCGCTGGAGGAGGCGGGCGTGGCGTTCATCGGCCCAAAGGCAGAGACCATTCGCGCGATGGGATCGAAATCTGCGGCCAAGGATTTAATGGAGGCAGCGGGCGTGCCGACGACGCCCGGCTATCAAGGCGAGAACCAATCCGTCGCGACATTTAAGAGAGAGGCTAAACGCATCGGCTATCCGGTGTTGTTAAAAGCGACCGCAGGCGGCGGCGGCAAGGGCATGCGCCTGGTCGAAAATGAAGCTGACCTCAAAGGCGCGCTCAACTCGGCGCAACGCGAAGCCAAATCCGCCTTTGGCGATGACCGTTTTTTGATCGAGAAATATGTCGCGCGTGCGCGCCATGTTGAGGTGCAGATTTTTGGCGATGGCCAAGGCAATGTCGTGCACATGTTCGAGCGCGATTGCTCGGTGCAACGCCGCCACCAAAAAATTATTGAGGAGGCCCCGGCGCCAGACCTGACCTCCGCTATACGCGAGAAGCTTTTGCGCGCCGGTGTTGAGGCTGGCAAGGCGGTGAACTATCGCGGCGTCGGCACGGTTGAATTTCTCTACGACCCCGGGCATGGGGCGGGCGGCGACAATGTTTATTTCATGGAGATGAACACCCGCCTGCAGGTGGAGCACCCAATATCGGAGGCGATTACCGGGCTTGATTTCGTTGAATGGCAACTGCGTATCGCCGCGGGCGAAGGCCTGCCGCTGGCGCAGAGCGATATCACCGAACATGGCCATGCCTTCGAGGCGCGGCTTTATGCGGAAAACCCCGACCAGAATTTTACCCCATCCATCGGTACACTGACGATGATGCGATTGCCGGACCATGTCGCCCGCATTGATTCCGGCGTTGAAGAAGGCCAAGACGTCACGCCCTATTACGACCCGATGATCGCCAAGATTATCACCCATGGACCGAGCCGCGACATCGCGCTTGCGCGTCTGCGCGCCGCGCTAAGCCAAACCCGCATCGCCGGGGTTGAGACCAATGTACAGTTCCTCCATGCGCTCGCAGCCGACCCGGACTTTGCCGCAGGCAATGTATCCACACAGTATATCGACGAGCACGAAGAAACATTGTTTCACCGCCCGCCGGTCGATGCACGCACCCTGTCGGCGGCGCTCTATGCGCGTCATCTGCAATGCTGCACAGGCTGCGGCGCCGACCCGTGGGAGGCGCTAAGCGGCTTCCGCCTCAACCGGCCGCAAAAGGCGGTTACCTGGATTGACCTTGACGGAGCACCAGCGCTGGCGACACTTTGCCGTCGGGAAGACGCCATTGACGTGACGCTTGAACCCAACGCATCGGCCGCCTCGCGCCGCGAGGGTGACGCTGCCCAGGAGGCAATCGAATTTTCATTCACCGGCAAGTGCGGAACAGACGGCGCCATGCTACTCACCGTTGATGGCGTGACCTTCACCGCCTTCGCCGCGGCGCACTTAGAAGGTGTGCGCATCTTTATCGGCGCCGATCACTGGGATATCGCCTTCCCCGACCCTCTCGCCGGCATCGCCGCTCATCACTCCAGCGAAGGCTCGCTCACCGCGCCGATGCCCGGCGTCGTCACGCTCTTGTCGGCCACACCCGGAGAGGCGGTCGCCGCTGGCGATGCACTATTGGTGATGGAAGCAATGAAAATGGAGCACGCCATCAAGGCGCCCTATGACGGCGTCATCAAAGCCTACCGTTTCGCGCCCGGCGATCAGGTGAAAGATGGGGACTTGCTGGTAGAGTTTGAGGAAAGCGCGTGACTGCCAAAATCAACATTGTCGAAGTCGGGCCGCGCGATGGGTTGCAAAATGAGCAGCAGACCATTGATGTCGCGACCAAAGTTGAGCTGATTGAGCGGCTTGGTGATGCGGGATTGAACACTATTGAGGCCGGCGCTTTTGTGTCGCCGAAATGGGTGCCGCAAATGGCGGCGTCCGACGATGTGCTGGCGCGCATTACCCGCAAGCCTGGCGTTTCTTATCCGGTGCTAACGCCGAACCTAAAGGGCTATGAAGGCGCGCGTGCCGGGGGCGCCGACACGGTGGCAATTTTTGCCGCCGCCTCGGAAAGCTTTTCGAAGAAGAACATCAACGCGAGCATTGAAGAAAGCCTGGCGCGGTTCCAACCGGTTGCTGAGGCGGCAAAGGCAGATGGTGTACGCCTGCGCGGGTATGTTTCCTGCGTTCTGGGGTGTCCCTATGAAGGCAAAATCCCCGTTAAAGATGTCGTGCGCGTTGCAAAGGCGCTGCACCGAATGGGCTGTTATGAAATCTCGCTCGGCGACACGATTGGCGTCGGCGCACCCGGCGAAGCCCGCGACATGATCCGCGCCGTCTCCGCAGAGGTTCCCGTCGCCGTGCTGGCCGGACATTTCCACGACACTTACGGCCAGGCGCTCGCCAATATTTATGCTGTGCTGGAAGAAGGCGTCAGAACGTTCGATTCCTCCATATCCGGATTAGGCGGCTGCCCCTATGCACCGGGCGCAAGCGGAAATGTCGCGACCGAAGACGTGGTCTACATGCTGCACGGTTCGGGCTTTGACACTGGCGTGAACCTTGACGCATTGGTTACAACGAGCCTGTGGGTTTCAGAAAAGCTCAGCCGCCGCCCGGCGTCGAAAGTAACGCTGGCGAGGCGAGCGAATTGAGCTTCGCCGCCTTGTCATAAAGCCATCACCGGGCCTGTCCCGGTGATCCAAATGTTCACAGACCAGCGCCCTCAAAGCGCATCGGCATAGACCGGCTGTATATCCACTGGCAGATAGGTCAGCGATGCGATGATGTGCTCAGCATTGGCGTCAAGCTTTCCATAGGTTTCGAGAAACGCTTCCGCCTTGTCATAATCGCCATCGCCCTGAACAATAATTATATCGCGAGTGAGGTCAGAAATCGCCTGCTCCAGCGCCGGAAAATCTATGCGGAATTTTTCTTCGTCCGCATCCCACTCAAATGCCCCGGCTTCCTTAAAATAGCTATACTGGAAAGCTGCGCCACGACCATGGGCTTCATTTATCCCAAAGCGCATAGCGCGAAACAGACCGACGAAATAGGTCGCAAGAAAGCTGTCTTTTTCCGCCGCCGGCATTTCGCCACGCTGCATCATGTAGAGTATGTTATAGGCGCCCATAACATCAGCCTTGCCTTCCTCCGTTTGCGTATAAAGTTCTTTTAATTCCGCACTAACGCTGGTCTCTACGCCGTCCTTGGTGATTGAACCCGGCCCGAGGCTGTGGGCGAGCTCGTGGAACAGGGTCTCCCCGGTCATGTATTTTTTGACCAACAGACCCGCCTGTTCATCGACCAGCACGGCCCCTGCCATCGGATTGAGGATGCGGTCGAACTTTGCGCCCAGCACATTGTTCAAGATAACCTTCTTGGCGCCTTTGGCCTCGCGCACGCGTTCGTCATTCGGCAGATTGAACGCGATGGTTTGCACGCCCGGAACATTGTCGCCGCCGCCATGCACCTGATAGGCCGCCGCAATTGGAGATTCAAAGCCGCGCTTGAAATTCTTGTAGCGCTCCTCTACCGGGAGATTGGCCTCCATGTCGCGCAGAAAGTCTTTATATTTGGAAAGCGCCGCACTCTCTTCTGGATTCTTGACGGTGATGAAGGCTTCAAACGCAGTTTTGTAGCCGAACAGATTGTCCGTATAGACCTCATAAGGACCAATCGCCGCCTCAATCGGGCCGTCGAGATCCATCCATGCCATTTCGGAAGCATAATAGTCATCGTTTAAAAACGCGTCCGCGCGCAACAACAAAAAGTTTTTCAGGCTAGCGTTGGCCGTCATGTCCGCAGCCTCACGCAACAGCGCCGCCGCCGGCGCCAGCCATTCGCGGTAATGTTCCGAATAGGCAATCGCAACCAGTCCGTCGCCATCGCGGCGGATCACCGTATAACCGCTAGTGAAGGCATCCCTATCTTCCGGATGGGCCTCGAGCCAACCTTCAAATTCCTCGCGCGTCATATCCGCCGGATAGAACGCAGCGCCTTCCGGCATTGGTGTTACGCCATAAAACGGTTTGTTATGATCGAGCGTATCCCATGGACCGAAATGCAGATCGAACAAATCAAGCATGATATCCTTATTGGCAATATCGCTGGCCGCGATCTCTTCGCGCCATACCGGGTTCATCTCGCTTCGCTGGCGCAAATAAATCTCCGACATCAACACGCCAACCTGGTTGAGCTTGTTGATAACCGCGCGCTCATTCGCACTCAGAAAAGACGTATCCGGGGCCATCTCGACAATCGCAAATTGATCGCGCATGACGCCTAGCGCTTCAGCATTCGCAGCTGGTATTGCGGATGTTTCGTGTTCGACGGGCGCCGCAGCGCTCTCATCGACAGGCGTCGCCGTCGATGGCGTCGAAGTGGTTTCGCCGCCGCATGCGACGGTCATCACAGCAAGGCTCGCTATCAATAATAGTTTCATGGGGCCGGCTCCAGATATGGGGTCAAATATCAATCTCGTTGCGCGCACCATAATGCGCTAACGCCGGGCGATAAAGCCGCCCGGCGCATTCATTCGATAAACATTTGCAACTGCGACGATCAGCGCGCCGTTGGGGCCGCCCGTTCGAGGGAAAAGTGAGCTGTGGAGACATCGCCTCCGTGGTTTCTCACCGTCCGCCCGAAAACCACTGTCGGACGATCGCCGCCCACCACGCACCAGACATCGTCAATTTCTTCAGTCGCGCCATCGCTGCTCACCAGCGGCGTGACGCTGCTCGAACTCCAGTTCACGGCCCCCATCGGCAGCACGTTAAAACTCTGGCTATAGCGGCTGAGATGGCTGCCGGCCTCATCGTAACAGCTAACATAGGCGGTGATATTATTGTCGGCGTTTGGATTGATTACAGAAAACTCAAAAGTCCGCGCCAGACGCTTGCGGCCAATCGTATAGTACTCCCCGCTGATCGTGCCCGGCGCATTGCGCAAAACCGGCGAGATCCAGTGGGTGGCGCCGCTATCATAGCTCGCCCGGCCCACCGTTCGGTCGACCTGGGGTAATTCCGGTCCGATCACGCGGCGCGCTAAATCCTGCAACCGCTCTTGGGTTGTTTCTTGTGCAAGCGCCGGCGCGCCAATCATCGCCCCGGCAATAAAGGCGACGCCAATTGCAAGCGCAAATTTACGAATGTGCATGATCTTTCCTCCCCGTTCTTGGCCTCGCCCGCTAGCTGAAACCCTTGTAACCGGGCGACAATACCACCCCAAAAGCGTAACGCGCTAGCAAATTCTCGCCATAGTCTTGGCGTTCAATCGGATCAAATTGGCGGAAATGCTTGTGAAATGCGGCGACATCGCAGTATGAATCGGTGTGTTTTTATTTGGGGACGGTAATGAGAGTTTTGTTTGCGATTTTCGCTCTGTGGACGGCCGGCATTGCGCCGGCTTTGGCGCAAAACCCCAATTTCATCACCTGGCTCGAAGGCTTTCGCGCCGAAGCCACCGCCGCCGGCGTCAGCGCCGAAGTATTTGACGCCGCCTTTGAGGGCGTGACCGTCAACCAGCGGGTCTACGAACTCAACGACAACCAGCCAGAATTTTCACGCGCAATCTGGAGTTATCTGGACAGCGCATTGTCTGAGGTCCGCATCACCAGCGGCCGCGCCAAGATGGCCGAGCAGGCCTCACTCCTCTCGCTGATCGAACAAGCCTATGGCGTCGATGAGGAAATCATCGTCGCGATCTGGGGACTTGAATCTTCATACGGAGCAATTCTCGGTAATTACGATACGATTCAGGCGTTGGCCACATTGGCGTTTGAAGGCCGCCGCACCAGCTTTGGCCGTACACAGCTCATCGGCGCCTTGAAAATAATTCAGAACGGCTATGCTCATCGCGATGAGTTGAAAGGCTCGTGGGCGGGCGCGATGGGGCATACCCAGTTTATCCCGACCACCTATCTTTCTTACGCGGTTGATCATGATGCGGATGGCAAGCGCGATATCTGGAACAATCTCGGCGACGTATTCGCCTCAACGGCAAATTACCTCAGCATTTCAGGATACCGACAAAACGAGGCGTGGGGCTCGGAGGCGCGTCTGCCGGATGGATTTGACTATGCGCTGGCTGACGCTTCGATCCGCAAACCATTGGTCGAGTGGGCGGCGATGGGTCTGACCCAACCGCACGGCGCGTCGCTGTTGGAACGCTTCGATCCGAATATGCGCAGCCGAGTTATTTTACCCGCCGGGGCGCGTGGGCCAGCGTTTTTAGTGTTCGACAATTTCGGGGCGATTTTAAAATATAACCGCTCGACCGCTTACGCGCTGGCCGTCGGCCTGCTGAGCGAGGAAGTCGCCGGACGAAGCGGCCGCGTCGCGACGCTATGGCCGCGCGAGGACAAACCCCTCGCCCTCGATGATCGCAAGGCGCTGCAGCAAGCCTTGATTGACCGGGGCTATGATCCGGGCCCCGTGGACGGGATCATCGGCGCCGGCACCAAGCGCGCGCTCCGGGCCTGGCAGAAAGCCGCCGGCCTGCCAGCAGATGGCTACGCCTCCCTGGCGGTGTTGAACGCACTCCAGCCCTGACGCAGCTTTCGCGGATTTTAGCCCACCCGTCAGCGAAAACTAAGACAAAGTAACCGGCCCACGCTATGACGCCTTGTGACCGATGACACGCGCATAGACAAAGCAATGCTGGACTGGGGCGCTTCCGATAATGAGCGCCCTGCGCCGCGGTCGGTGTTATTCGACGACATCTATTTTTCCGAAGACGGACTTGCCGAAACGGCCCATGTGTTCCTCGCCGGCAATCATCTGCCGCAGCGATTTGAAACCGCGCGACGTTTTGCGATTGGTGAATTGGGCTTTGGTACAGGGCTCAATTTCCTGGCCGCCTCTGACCTATGGCGGCGGACAAAAAAACCGGTCGGCGCGCAGCTCCATTTTCTATCGGTGGAAGCCTTTCCTCTTGAACGGGAAGATTTGCGCAAAGCCCATCGCGCCTGGCCGGCGCTCGCTGATCTTTCGCACCAGCTGATTGAGGCCTACCCGCCGCCGCATCGCGGGTTTCATCAACTGATGTTTGACGACGGCGTCACGCTTACGCTTTACCTCGGCGATGCGCTGGAGGGGCTGGCCCACGCTGAGGCTCAAATCGACGCTTGGTTTTTTGACGGCTTTGCACCGAACCGCAACCCGGCGATGTGGTCGCTGGAAATTTTCAGCGAAGTTGCGCGGCTTTCCGCACCCGGCGCGAGCTTCGGGACATTTACGGTCGCGGGCGCTGTGCGCCGGGCGTTGACTGCGGCGGGCTTTACGCCGGAAAAGCGCCCGGGCTTTGGCCGCAAGCGAGAAATGCTCGCCGGCAGTCTGAAGCAACAGCCCGACAACGCAAAAACCCGCGCTGCCTGGTTTAACACCCGCCCGGCTGCGGCCTTGAGCGTTGATGCTCGCATCGCCATCATCGGCGCAGGGGTCGCCGGGGCGAGCCTTGCCTACGCGCTTAACGCCCTTGGGCTGACGCCAATCGTCTATGAAGCGCAAACGCCCGCCAGCGGCGCCTCAGGCAATCCCGCCGGACTGATCATGCCGCGCCTCGATGTCGACACAACCCCGACAGCACATTATTTCGCCCACGCCTATCTTCATACCATACGTCTACTGAACAAACTACAACAAGATGCGCCCACGCCATTGTTTAACGCGTGCGGCGTGCGCCTTTGCGCCGCTTATGATCATGACAAGGCCCGTCATGAAAAACGCCTGGCGATGGCCGCCCTGCCCGATGGCTGGATCGAAGCTGTGGGCGAAGATTTACACTTCCCCCAGGCTGGCGTCGTTGACCCGGCGGCGTTCGTCCGCGCCCTGCTAGGTGAAACGCCGCTGCGCCAAATTAAAATCATTCGCCTCGACAACCAAAACAGCAAATGGCGCACCGAAGACGCCGACGGCAATCACGATATCTTTGATGCGGTGATCATCGCCAATGGGTTGGACGCGCTGTCTTTCACGCAAGCCAGCAAGCTGCCGCTCACCGGCGCGCTCGGTCAAATCGACTGGTTCCCAGAAGCGCAAACGCCCGAAAGCGCCATCGCGTTCGGTCCCTATGTCGCGCCGGCGCCACAAGGGGGCGTGGTCATCGGCGCGACCTATGCGCCGATTGAGATAGGCCGCTCGCCGGCATTCTCGCCCGAGGCGACGCAAACCAATATCGACGCCGTGCGCGCAAAATTCCCTGAGCTTGGCGCCGCATTAAAGCCGGACGGCGCCCGCCCGCGCGCCAGCATTCGCTGCACCACACCGGACCGCTCGCCAATCGCCGGTCCAGTTCCCGATTGGGGGGGCTACGCCAACGCCTATAACGGTCTGCGCCACGGCCTCACCCACGCCTATCCCGACGGCCAATCCCAGGACGGACTTTACATCCTCACCGGGCTCGGCTCGCGCGGGTTCGTTTCCGCACCGCTCGCCGCCGCCATGATCGCCGCTGAAATCGCCGGCGCGCCAGCCCCGGTCGAGGCCGGCATTGCCGAAGCGCTCCACCCGGCGCGATTTTTCATTCGTGATTTGAAGCGGGCGACTTTGCCATAAACACTACGTCTGTCATTGCCGGACCTGGTCTGGCAATGACAATATCAACTGAGTATTGCCCCCCGGCGCGGCTATGGGTTAAGTCCGGCTAATCGTTCAATGAGGATTTCTCCGATGAAAGACACTCCGTTCGGCCCGGTTTACGACAATGTCCTGGAAGGCATTGGCAAGACGCCGATGATCAAGGTCTCACATATCGACACCGGCCCGTGTGCGCTTTTCTTAAAGCTTGAGGCCAACAATCCTGGTGGGTCGATCAAGGACCGGATCGGCGTTGCGATGATCGATGCGGCCGAGCGCGAGGGCAAGCTGAAACCCGGCGGCACGATTATCGAGGCGACGGCGGGCAATACCGGCCTCGCTCTTGCGCTGGTCGCATCGCAAAAGGGCTACAAAACCATCATCGTCGTGCCCGACAAGATGGCGCAGGAGAAAATCTTCCACCTCAAAGCGCTCGGCGCCGATGTGCGCCTGACCCGCTCCGATGTCGGCAAAGGCCATCCGGAATATTATCAGGACATGGCCGAGCGCATCGCCGAGGAGACCGGCGCCTTTTACATCAATCAATTCGGCAATGCAGCCAATCCGCAAGCCCATGTCGATACGACGGGTCCGGAGATACTGGGCCAAATGGACAATGATGTCGACGCCATCGTCTGCGGCGTTGGTTCTGCTGGCACCATCACCGGTCTGTCGCAGTTCTACCGCGAGAAGTCTCCGAAGACCGACATCATTCTCGCCGACCCGGTCGGGTCTATTTTGACCGACTATGTCAACACCGGCGCCATCCCCAACGAGGTTGGCTCATGGCTGGTTGAAGGCATTGGCGAAGATTTCATTCCCGACATTGCCGATCTTACCCACACCAAAAAAGCCTATGCGATTTCCGACAAGGAAAGCTTCGAGGCGGCGCGCGACCTGTTGAAGAAAGAAGGCATTCTTGGCGGCTCCTCCTCGGGCACTATTCTCGCCGCTGCAATTAAATATTGCCGCGAGCAGAAAGAGAGCAAGCGCGTGGTCGCGTTTATATGCGATCGCGGCGACAAATATCTGTCAAAAATGTTCAACGACTACTGGATGTATGATCAGGGCTTTTTAAAGCGCCCGCCCAAGGGCGACCTCACCGATCTCATCTCCCGGCGCCACTCTGAGCGCGCCACCGTCACCGTCAAGCCCGACGACACGCTGATGCAGGCCTATGGCAAGATGAAACTCTATGACATCTCGCAATTGCCAGTGCTGAGTGAGGACGGAACCGTCACCGGACTGCTCGACGAAGAAGATTTATTGTTCGCAGTCGTGCGCAATCGCGAGAAATTCCAGGACCCGGTAAAATCGGCGATGACCTATCGCGTCGAGACCGTCGAAGCGGGCCAGGACATGCAGTCCCTTCTGCCAATTTTCGCCAAAGGCCACGTCGCCGTCGTCGTCGCCGGGGGCAAATTCGAGGGACTTATTACGCGTACGGATTTATTGAATTATTTACGGTTGCAGGTGGCTTGATGAAACTCTTCGGCCTCAAAAACTGCGATACCTGCCGCAAGGCGCTGAAGATGCTTGCTGATGCCGGGCGTCAGCCTGATTTTCATGATGTGCGCGTCGATGGCGTAACCAAGGCCTATCTCACCAAATGGGCGCGGGCCGCCGGTTGGCAGGCGCTGTTGAACACACGTTCTACGACCTGGCGCGGGCTGGCCGATAAGGACAAGGCTGGCGTTGATGAGAAAAAGGCGATCGCGCTGATGGAAAAGCATCCAGCGCTGATTAAGCGCCCGGTGATTGAGTGCGAAGGCGATGTCACGGTCGGTTGGACTAAAGACGTTCAGGACGCGCTGTTGAAGTAAGACCCCCCCCTTCGACCGCGTCGCCGCCACATCCCCCCAAAATGGGGGAAGAAAAGAGGTCGCCGAAAGCTCAACCTGTTCCTCCCCCGTGATACCGGGGGAGGTGTCAGCGAGGCTGACGGAGGGGGCCGCCCCGCAAAACACCCGTCAATCCGTCGCACTTGAAGCGTGCAAAACCATTCCTATTTCATAACCGTCAGCGGGCGCTAATTCGTTGGCCTCTCCGTTTGACATTGTTTCGTAATTTCAATTGAACCCAAATGAGGGAGACATAGCTATGTTCAGACCGCTTACCCTTTTCAACCGCAACCGCAA
>JAJFFX010000096.1 GCA_021776455.1 Hyphococcus sp.
ATCATAGCGATTTTGCATCCTGGCGGATTGTATCATGAATACACTAGAATCTAGTTCTCGATAGGGACAGGGGGAGCGCAAAACACATCGCGTGTTGCACAGATCAAGAATCGTTAGAATTCCAACATGCCGCCATACGTACATAAGTCGCTTTGCGCTGCGAATCCTCTAGATAGGGTTCGGTAAACACAACTGGTGTTTGTCATCACATCGAACCTTATTGCGATTTCGAACCTACTAAAATTACGTGCGACCAACGCGAGCGACCGTAGTTTCCCGAACAACAAGGCTCGTTGGCGTAAGTTGTGACGAAACTTCTTCTCCTGCAAGCTTGCGAAGAAGTAGGTTGACCATTATCTCACCGCCCAATTTTATGTTTTGATCAACTGTTGTGAGCTGCGGCATGATCATGCCTGACTGACCAATATTGTCATACCCCGCCATTGCGACATCACCAGGAACGGAAAGCCCTTTTGTCTGAACCGCGTGCAAAGCGGCAATGGCTAGCACATCCGATGATGCAAATATCGCATCGAATTTGCATCCATCTTCGATTAGCCTGGCGACCCTGTCGTGGGCCTCTTGGCCCCCGAAATCCAACTCCAGTACAAGATCAGAAGGGTGGGTAAGGTTGGCCGTACTATAGGCCTCAAGTAGACCTTTATAGCGAAGCTTCACTTCCGGAAGCGCGAGACTTCCAATGAACAAAATACGCTGTTTACCAAGTGACAAAAGATGAGCGCCAACCGCGTACCCTCCCGCCTTGTTATCGCTCCCCACCAACGTATAGCTCTCATTTTTTTCCGAGCCACCCCAGACAACAACCTTGTTGACGATATCACCCAACCGATTAAGCCGCTCCGAAAGACCTGCCTGACCAATCACAATGAGGCCATCCGCCCGACCGGTCTGCAATAATCGTTTTTCAGCGATCGTCTGTTCTCCTTCCGGCAGGTGCACGATGAGATCGTAGCCGCGTTTGGACGCCGCTGAACTCACCGCACCAACCATTTCGAGAAAAAACGGGTCCGAAATCCCCTGTCCGGACTCCGGCCGCAGAGGGATGACGATACCGATCGCCCCACTGGATTGTTTTCTAAGGTTCCGCGCCGAGACGTTCATGACATAGCCCGTTTCCTCAGCAATCTTACGAATACGTTCCTTCGTTTCACTTTTGACAACCGGGCTATCGTTTAGTGCGCGCGATACAGTTGAAACATCAACACCAGCGAGCTTCGCCAATTCAGGCATGGTCGGTTTTTTTTGTTTAGGAAGCATTCAAGTTCCAACTCAAGATTTCTGTGTTAGTGATTGCGTGAGAGGTATTTATTACAACGTTAGGCGAAGCCATTCTTCATGGGATGGAAGTTTCGCGAGGCACTTATCAACAAGAGATGAGATATCGTTATCGTTTCCAGCGTCAGACGCATGGTTTCGATACACGCAATGCTCCATTCCAAATAAAATATACTCGTAGCTCTCTAAGGAAAATAGTCGCTGATTCAATGCAAAGTCGAGATCAGAAGGCGGTCGTGTGCGCCAAAGTTCAAGTCTATCTCTCAAGCTGTCGAGAACGGCAGACTGATCGCTCGCCGCTTTCCAAAAAGGCGTATCACACCGAAGAGAGGTCACATAATGGAGATTGATGAAATCCTTCACTTCATCGAAAAGCCCTTGGGTCAAGCAATTATAATGCGCCGCAGTCTGCGATGGCGCCAACCGATAGCCTGGAATAAGCTCGCCAAGCGCCTGCGCCGCGAATTCAATCATATATAGCCCTGATGATTCCAGCGGCTCAAGAAAACCGTCAGACAAGCCGACGGCAACGCAATTTCCAGTCCAAGATTTGGCCCGCTTGCTAGTTTCAAAACGAATATGACCAACTTCTAATTTATCCGTATGCGCCCCTTCAGATGCTCTGAGTTCAGTTTCGGCTTCATCCTCACTAAGAAAGGCGCTAGAATAAACATAACCGAGGCCGCGCCTTGATGTGAGATTTATATCCCAGGACCAGCCGGCGGGTTTTGCCGTTGCTAGCGTGTAAGGACGGAGCCGCTCCGGACGATGAAGGTCGTAAGGAACACGCATGGTCGCGGCGCGGTCGCATAAGAAGTTTTTCTCATACTGTCGCTTGCTGACACCAAGCGCTTCACCGATAAGCCGCGCTCGAAATCCCGTGCAATCAACATAAAGGTCCGCACTATACCGGTCCCCCGCATCTGTCGTAACAGCTATGATGTTGCCGTCCTTGCCGATCTCAACATCACGCACGAGCGCTTTTTTGTGTTTGATGCCTCGCGCAACGCCCCAATTGGCAAGTATATTTGCCAGCATCGCCGCGTCCAAATGATAGGCATAAGGAAAAGTCGAGCCATAATCAGGCCACCCAACGGCTTTCGGCGCGCGATTGTGATCGGAAAGGTGAGATAAAATCGAGAAGGTTTTATCGAATGGCGCCTGCGCAGCGCTCGCTAGCCAGCTTCGAACCTGGCTGTCGGTTTCGGGCCGTTGACGTCGATCAAAGGGGTGGTCGTATTGGGCGCCAGGGTTCCAGTCAACAAATCGGATCACATTCTTGAACGTCGCCTCACACCCTTTCATGAACTCTCGTTCGGGCATCCCGATCGTCTGAAGGGTCCGCCTTATGCTTGGAACGGTCGCCTCGCCAACGCCGATGATTGGAATTTCCGGCGCCTCCAGGAGAGTAATTTCAAAGCTAGGCGTCGCGTCGCCATTGAGCACGGCGTTCAAAACATTGGCCGTGATCCATCCGGCGCTGCCCCCGCCGACAATCAATATCCGCATTACAGCGTCTGAGACCTTCAGGTCATGCCTCCTCAAGGCGCAAGGGGCGCTTTCTTGTTACTTGCGATTTTCAGATATAGGGCGATAATACAAAAATTGCAATCGATTGGGTTTTGATAAGGTGTCGGACTTTAACATCGTTATTGTCGGTGGGGGAACGGCGGGTTGGATTTCTGCTGCATTTCTTTCGACGCAATTACCACTTACGCTGGGACGTCCAGTCAAAGTGACCCTTGTCGAGGCCAGCGACATTCCGATTGTGGGGGTTGGTGAAGCGACGATACCGACATTGCGTCAAACGCTTTCAGCGTGCGGGGTCGATGAAGCCGAGTTTTTACGAGAGTGTGACGCTACTTTCAAGCATGGCATTGAATTCGTGCAATGGCGCAAAACCGCTGCAGAGGCGCCTGGGGAAGCCTATTTCCACCCCTTTGGCGAGCCAATTACAGTCGCCAACCACAACCCAGCGCGACAATGGAGTCGGCTCGGTGTTGAAGAGCGCGGCGCTTTTGCCGATTTGTTCTCAGTACAGAAAGAAATGGCGCTTGCCGGCCGCGCACCTAAATCGCTGCAGGACCGCGCCTATGATGGGGCCTTGCCTTACGCCTATCACCTAGACGCCGGATGTTTCGCAGAATTCTTGAAACAACGGTTCCGCAAGCGATCGGTTGAGCACATCATTGCTCGTGTCGTGCAAGTCAACATGACTGAAGAAAATAATATCGCCGAACTGCTACTCGATGACGGCCGTACTGTTAATGGCGACCTGTTCATCGACTGTACCGGATTTGTCGCACGGCTGATCAACGCTGATAACAAAAACAGTTTCAACAGCAAAACTGATGTACTATTCGTTGACCGCGCGGTTACGACGAGAGTGCCGCATCGTGGTGTCGCAGATATTAAGGGTTTCACTCGAAGCACGGCGCAGGAGTCCGGTTGGATGTGGGACATTGCCTTGCAGGGGCGACGTGGCGTCGGACATGTCTACTCTTCAAGTCATGTGGACGATGAAACAGCGCGCCAGACATTAGCAACCTATCTCAATGCGGACCCTCAATCACTGGAAAGCCGCAAACTTGATATGCGCATTGGCTATCACCAACATCAATGGCGCGGAAACTGCGTGGCGGTTGGCTTATCAAGTGGCTTTTTAGAGCCGCTCGAATCGACCGGTATCTATCTTATCGAAATGGCCAACTGGGCATTGGCGGATATGATCCCGCGTTTTGCATCCGGTGCAAATCCTGCGGCGCGGTATAACGAGATCATGTCCAACCACTATGAAAATATCGTGGATTTTCTAAAACTGCATTACTGTATCAGCCAAAGGCGCGATTCAGCTTTCTGGCGCGACAATACCGATTTGAAATCAATCCCTGACACCCTGATCCAAAAGCTTAAAACCTGGCGTGACAATATACCGAGCATCTACGACTTCGACCGGACCACACAGTGTTTTTCAGTTACGAATTACCAATTCGTTTTGTTTGGGATGGGCTGGCCAAGTCACGTTGCGCCAGATACGGACAAACGATCTGAAATTGCCGCCATGTTAGCGCAGTTGGCTCAACGCCGCGACCGCCTGCGCCAATTCGTCATGCGAGATACTGTAGATAATAAAGCGATATTCGGTGCGCTTGGCATATCTTAGTCTTAGCCCAGACCTAGATCATTGGGCGCTTCTTCTTTATCGCCTAATGGTCTAGATGGTCTGTTGAACGCCGGATTGTGCGAAAAGCCGGTTTCCACGTTTTCGCCCGGCGCTCTAATCTTCAGCACCGCTCGAAAAGAAAAGAGGTGCTGCGTTTTTGTCCGCAGCACCTCAAACTTTCCGCTTAAATCCCGCTTCATACCCTAAGAAGACGGAAAGATAAAAGGCACGACCTTGCCACCGGGAGGAAAAGCGAGGCCATGCCGTTGAAAGGGGCGGCCACACCGTGGCTACCCCCTTTTTCTATCAAAACGAGTACCGCAAAGAAGCGGAAATCGTCCGGCCAAGGATGGATCGCCCGATTGTATGGTCGTTTGTACCATCCCCGTCCGTGTCGAAAATACGACCGTCATTGTTACTTTCTGTAATACCTGTTGAGTTAAACAGGTTATTAGCATTTACCGACAGTTCCAGGCCGTCTGTGACGGACACCGCTCCATACAAATGGACCACAGAGTAGCCGTCCTGGGTCAATGTATTTGCGAAATTAGCGGGACTATCTGTTGTGCCAACCCAGCTTCCGCCAATACGGAAACGGTCATCCAAGTTATAGGCCGGCGAAATTGCCCAGATAAAGTCAGCCTGACGCTGAGGCGTGTTGCCTACCGTTGCTGGCGCAGAGGTCGATGCTGAGACCTCTGCATCCGTCCAAGTTGCGGTAGCGGCCAGTTCAAAATCACCGATCACATAGAAGGTTTCGAGCTCGATACCCTTCGATTGGTACTCATTCGCGATCGTCGTTGGCGTACCGCCGCCAGTCAGCTGTGTATTGCTTTCCTCAGTCTCCGTATAGAAACCAGTCAGATAGAAGTCGACCCGGCCGTCGCCAACGGACGCGCCTTGTAACTTAACACCGATTTCATATTGGTCAGCGACATCGACGTAAGTGTCCTCACCGCCTGGAATAAGGCCGCCGCCAGGAACTTGAGCGTTGCCCAATTGTCGTTCACCGTTGAAAGAGGCGCCGCTTGATGCGCGCGCGAAGACAGCAAGGTTATCCTGGAGCATGTAATTTACCCCTACGGACCAGGCAACATTGTCGACTTCAAAATTCGCTTCAGCCCCAACCATGCCGGTATTCACTGAAACATCCGCTTCCGCCGGACCAATGACGCCGTCCCCATTGATATCGAATGGCGCGCCAATCGCTTCAGTACGAACGCCCGTTTGCTTGAGGTTATCGTAACGAACAGAACCATCAAGGCTAAGTTGGTCATTGCTCCAGCCAACGAACACGAACGGAGAATTCGCTTGATATTCCAGATCGTAATTCCGGTTGTTGCCATTCCAACCAAACGCACGGTTGAAGCCAAGGACGCCATCCGTTGTCTGACCTGGAACGCTGATCAAAGCGGCTTCATTTTGTGTTGTCGACAGAAGCGCATTCCAGTGCCAGTCTTGATTAAACTGCTGGTTCATGAAGAAGTGGCCAAGCGTCACATCAACTGTTGACCCTTCCAGATCAAATGACTTCGACAATTTAAGCTCGTTCGCGAAGTTGCTCATATCATCAAGATCAACATTAAAATATGCAATCTCGCTGACCAAGTTGTTGCCTGTCAAACCGATCAACGCCGCATCGGAAAGCGCCGCACCTGCATTTGGGCCATTAAAGATGGTTGCGCCTGACGTAGTCCCAAAACGATTCTCAAAGCCGTCAACATTGTGCGTAAACAAACCGTTGAAGTTGCCAGAGATATCTTGGTATCGAACCTTATTATTCAGTGTGACGCCAGAGCCAAGATCAAAATCAGCTTCCGCACCCACCGATTTAACTTTGGAGCGAATACCGTCACCTAAGTCATAATTGTTGATTGTGTTTGTGCCGTCGACATCGCGACCAAAACGCGTGAAGGGGCTTTGCAGGCTGTCGGTATTTGCGTCAAAGCCAGGAACGCCCTCACCAACCACATCACCATTTAGAACAAGCGCTTGTGGGAAATATGCAGCATCCTTTTTGTCAATCCATTTGGCCGACACCCGAACGAAGCCATTTTCGAACTCTTTCGTCAGTGAGCCGCGTATTTGACCGCCAGAAATCGTATCAAAACCAGAGTCGCGATAATCGCCGCCCTGTTGGAAATGGCCGCCGATATGGAAATACATATCGTCGGAAATCCGCCCTCCATATTCAAGGTCGACACGGTAATCGTCGTAGTCAAGACCGAATGTGACCGCAGCGCTTCCGCCCTCTTGCGCACCTGTCTTGCTGATCAGGTTGATAATGCCGCCAGCGCCATTGGTCGTAAGAGTAGAAGCCGTACCGCCGCGAACGCTTTCGACGCGGGCCAATGTACTATCTAACTTCACATAACCATCAGCGGGCGCAAAATCGAAGTCGCCAAACAAAAGTACAGGCAGGCCATCCTCGTGTGTTTGGAGAAATTTCGCGCCACCCGTTGAAAGTGGAAGGCCGCGAACAGCCACGTTAGAGTTACCGCCGCCTGACGAGCTCTCGGAGCGAATACCCGGAAGATTGCGATAAACTTCAGCCAGGTTGCGCGGGCCCCTGTCAGTAATCTTGTCGATGTTCACCGAGCTGACAGAAATTGATGTCTCGACTTTGTTCTTACCCGCAGCGAGCGGAACACCAGTTACGATGATTGTATCATCCACCACGAGCGCATCCTGCGCAAATGCCGGTGAAGCCATTACAGCAATCGACGCTACCGATAACAGCAATGATTGCTTTGAAAAATTATGCATTTTTCCTCCCTTTCCCTTTCGGGGTTACAAATCCAAGGGCCTCGCCCTAAAAATTAGCCCAGCGCGAGGGTTTAGGCCTGAAGGAAAACCGATTTCACAAACGATTGCAATATACTTTTACAATCGTTTGTAGTTGAAATTGATAATCCCGAAGCTATGTGGCAAAGAGGTTACACTTACGAAATGCTGAGCAAGCAGCTACCGACAGATTCTGCTAACAACCGAATGATCCGCTACTGTTGGCCAAAAGGAACTGACTGGCAGGAGGTCACCCTTTTCGCGCAAAATATTGTGCTCGCACACTTGTATCACTCGAAAAACAAAAGCCGGTTTTTGTCTACCCAACCGACCAGGATTAGCATTCGCTGCACCGAACGATAGGCGCCAAAGAGGTCCAGAGAGCAACCGCATGAACAGCATTTGCTCAGGCTATTTGTCCGACATTAGGTCAATCTAATTTACACACCCATTATCCAACAGTAGCAGGCTGTTCCAACATTTGAACATTAGACGGCAAAGCGGGATCTATGCAGACCGTACGCAATGGCGCGATTGTCAATTGCAAGGCGTCAGAGTGATACTCCGTATACGCCGATAATAACTTTAGGCGGCCCATCGATGTATCAACTTCCTCAATAGTGCCGCCGAATAAAAAATCGACGCCTTCGATCATGCTGCGCCCATCAGCAAACGCCCCACTCCAAGGGCCGCGAAATGTTGGCCCAACATAAAGGCGCAAATCCTTTGCGACTTCGGATTCGGGCTGCATTTCGCTGATGCGCGTACACGCTGAGATCAGCAAGAAATACAAACCCGTCCGTCCATCTTTGTAGACCTTGGGCACTTCAGCTTGAGTAAATAAATTGCCGTCGGGCAGAGTCATTGGTGGGTGAAGGGTATTGATTTCAAAACCGGTTCCTACGCGCCTGACCGTCGCGTGCGCGACAGCGCCTTCCGTTGGGCGAACTTTGGCTGCCCAAAAAACTTCAAAAACGTCGTCACTTTCGGCGTAAACAAATGGGTCACGCCACGCTAAGATTGGGCCACCTTCCTCACCTTGAGCCGATCCTAATGTTTCTCGCGGACCAAGATAATACCCGTGCTTGCGAATGAGATCGTAATCTCGCAAGGGGCAAGAAAGCGCCGTGTGAGGGGGCGCCGCCAGTTCTAACGGCGTCTCAGTGTTCGCAAGATAGACAGCTTGCAGGAAGGGCCGCGCCTCGCCCAGTTCGCGAATGCCGGTAAAGCCGTATATGAAATGCCGGCTTTTCACCCTATGCATCGACCCGCTCCAAATGTTGCGCGAATAACCACCGTCGCCATCCTGCGAAGGCGCGAAGAAAACCCCGAGATCGCGCCAGCTCTCACCTTTGTCGGCGGAAACAAAATGCCGAATGTGGAACGGATAGTCATTACGCGTTTTTGGAGACGTGTTGCGTCCTTGCGCGTCAACTTTGTTGATGGCAAGCGTGTACAGCCTTAGCACGTCTCCATCCTTTACCGTCCAAGCATCCCACAACCACAAGTCCGGATGAACAATGCCGTTTTGGAAGATGACAGTTGATGGTGCTGGCACAAGTATGGAGCGTTGTTTGGTCATAGAATAAAATTAATATTCCGATTTATCGGCCGACGCTAGAACGCGCCCAGCAGGGTCTAGAACGAGATTAGTTATACTAAAGAGCAGTAAGAGAATTGAGAACACAGTAGCAAGGTAAAAGCCGGCCTGCATGTTCCCGCCGCCAATAACGTCAGCTACATAACCCATAGCGAGCGGCGCAAAGGCGGCGGAAATAGCGGTAAAAAACAAAATTAATCCCGCGACCGCGCCATGCCGTGACTTTGGCAGACAGCTGATGCCCTTTGAATTGAGGGTTGGGTAGATCATCGACATAAACAGGCCGGAAAGCGGCAGGGAATACACAGCCGCATCCTTGCCCAAAAGGCTACTGGCAAGAAAGCATGCGCAAATCGCGCCGGTAAATAGAACCATCACAATTTTCCAATCGACGACGCCAAGCAGCCAGACCGCAGCGAAGCGTCCTACTGCACGAAGAACGAAGAAAATTGCTACTGCATAGGTCGCAATCCACATTGCCGACTTCGTCCCAACATAGTCAGCAAAAAGAGTTGGCGCCCAAACGAATATCGCTACTTCGCAAGCAACGTAAAGAGCAATAGCAAATGAAAATCCCAGTGCGTAAGGATTACCAATCAGGGAAATGGATGTCAGAAGCCCCGACCGTTGATCCGTTGATCCCTTATCAACGGAAACCGCTTTGGCTTCGACCACTGACTCTGGATAGGAGGTTAACGCAGCGGCAATAATCATGACCGCGCACATGCCGGCGGCGATCAAATAGAGCCAGACCCACGGAAGGCCTTGCTTGTCCAACGTCGTAACCAATAGTGGGCCGACGATGGCGCCGAGCGCAAAAAAACCCTCATTGGCGTTCATGCGTCGCGTATGATCCGATGTCGATGTAGCGATATCGCCGATCAAGGCGAGTATCGCCGTCTTGAATACGCCAATAGCTAACCCACTGACGAAAAGAAGTGACAAATACCAAGAAAAAGACGCCCACCCGGCGAAGAGGGCGCTGGCGGCTCCGTAGAGACTAAGCCCCAAATTGATTGTTTTCTTGCGCCCAATGCGATCTGCGAGAAAGCCAAGAAGCATGCCGCTCAAGGCAATACCGATCATCGTCGCCCAGTGGAATAAACTTGCTTCAGTGTTCGTTAACGACATCTCCGCCTTTACAATCCGAATAATCTCCCCGACGGCGTCAGTGGTCATCGCGAACATAAAAAACATCGAATAAGTGAGGGCGACGACGACGGGGTACCCCTTCGGGTTTGTCGCGCCTAAGCTTGTATTTTTCATGTTGACCTTCCCTTTCAAGGATTCGATACACTAAATACAAACGATTGGAAATGCCATACTCGTATGCAAAAGAGAGTTTTGCAGCGTCCAGATTCGAGATTAACGAGGACTGTGGGATAAAATGGGAATTGAGCTGATCGGAAGCATCGACGCCGGCGGGACAACTTTTAAGTGCCTTCTCGCAACCCCAGAACGGAAGGTCCTTGCTCGAACGCGCGTGCCGACAACGCTGCCCAACGAGACAATCAAAGCCTGCGCGACGTTCTTTCGGGAATCGGCGGCAACTTTAGGCGGCGAGATAGCCGCAATCGGAATAGCCAGCTTCGGTCCGTTAGACGTCAACGCTGCGTCCGAAAATTATGGGACAATCCTGCCAACGCCGAAAGAGGGGTGGTCGAATACGCCTTTGAAGCGGCTATTTGAACAAGAATTGCAGGTTCCAGTCGCAATTGAAACGGACGTCAATGCGGCGCTCTTGGCGGAAATGAAATGGGGCGCAGCCCGCAACGCTTCAACAGCAGCCTATATAACCGTCGGCACAGGGATCGGTGTTGGCGCTTTTGCCAACAGCATGCTTTTGGGCAAGCCGATGCACCCTGAGTTCGGCCACATCGGTGTAACACTCCATCCGGCGGATACCGATTTTAGAGGAACCTGCGCTTTTCATGGATCGTGCCTCGAAGGGATCGCGAGCGCACCGGCAATATGGGATCGGTTTGGCGATCCCGCGGAATTGCAAGAAAGTGATATCGGTACTGATGTCATTGGCTATTATCTCGGCCAACTTTGCTATTCAATTTTGCTGATGCTTCGTCCTGACGCCATCGTCTTGGGTGGAGGGATCATGCAAAATGAGCATATCCTCTCTGCAACGAGACGGCATGCTGGATTGTTGAATGCAGGCTATGTCCCGTTTAATCCGGAAACCATCGTTAGCGCAGGTCAAGGCGATGAGGCTGGAAGCTGGGGAGGTTTTCTGCTGGCTCAAACGCAAACCGACGTCTAGGCAAAATTTAGGATGTGACAAGACCTTCTTATATCAGTTCGTTTACTGAAAATTCAAAATTGACCCAAAACGCAATCTCATGGTTACATAAAGGGTGGCTGCGCTATCGGGGTTTCGTCAATAACCCCGCGACGGACAATCATCCGCCGTGATGCTGAAACCCGGAAATCCTCCAGCCGGGTGGTCCAACTAAGGGTAGCGCTTCAAGAGATCGAGAAGCTCTGCTCAACGCTGGTCCAACACTCGGGGCATAGTCAGGCTTCCCCTGCGTGATCCATAGCCCCAAATTATTGGTACTTTTGATACCCGACTTCTTCGCCGAACTACTGTCGCACAGCTGATGTTGTCGGTAAGTTTAAGCTAACACGAAGCGACCAACAACAAATGTAGTCGGAATCGAATTTCCTGCAGAGACAGGTTGAGCTGATGGTTCTGTTCCTGCCGCTATGTCAATCGTTGAGCACCGTGCCGATTTTAGTTGAGGGACGATCGATCAAAATGCTATCTATGCAAATCGACGGTGCGTATGGTTTACTTCGAAAAAATGAGACAGGCGATTCAATGGAAAACATGTTGTTCGGCTTTGACTTGGTAGCTGGCTGTTCTGTCGCGGGTGACGGCGTTGTGAACGAAGACTTTTTTGGATGGACGGAAAAAGCAGCATGGGTTCTTGATGGCGCAACAGGCGTTTCCGACGAAAAGCTGCCCTATCCAAGCGACGCCTATTGGTTT
>JAJFFX010000097.1 GCA_021776455.1 Hyphococcus sp.
TCAGGACCGCTAACACCGCTACTCAATTCGGTTGCGATCGCGGAAGGTGACGATCTGAAGTTTATCCTCGCCAACATGATCGCGGATGGTGCGGTCGAGGTTGATAATATGAAACCGGCTCCATTCATTGGATTCAAGAACCCCGAACATCATCCCAGTCGCCCGCGCGGTAATCGCTCCGGTCGCGACAAGATAGACGCCCGCGGCCGCCGCGAATGCGCCGATCACAAACAATGCCGCGCCAGTAACAACCAGATACGCGCCAATTCCAGCAAGCAAGACAGCGCTGAGGGTCATGCCGCCGACCCAGTAAAGCGTTGTATTACGCCGCACCTGGTAGAATTTATTGCGCAGCATGGTTTCACATAAATATAATCTTGATGCGAACCAATGATAGGACAGTGTCCAGGCGCCAGCCTCGTCTTTTAAAGCATCACGCTCTGACATTCGCTTGTCGCGCTCAACATTAAGCGCGCGGCGCTTGGCGACTTGAAAATTATTGTTGATACGCGCGAATTTCGAGGTGACGTAATTGTCGAGATTCATCAAATTGCGTTGCTGCACGACTTTATAAGGCCAGCTATAGACCAAAAATGTCAGCGCCGCGCCAATCAGCGCCGCAGCGCCATAAAGAAAACCAGCCTGCGCTGCCGGACCACCCGCCCTGGCAACCAATGCAAATGGCGAGGCGACAATCGCCGCCACAAATACAGCCACGCCAATAACCGGCGCCCAATAAAGCAGCATCCGCCTTGTGTTGGCGTTCAGCGTTTTACGGAACAGCGTCGTGACTTCGATAAAGCGCCGGTCAATACTCTCTTCATCAAAGCCGAGCGCGGCGTTCAAAAACTCTTCTTCTATTTCTTCGTAGAAAAAATCTCCGCGCGGGAATAATGGGAAGTTATATTCGTAAAAGCGCCGCGCCTGTTCGGCGTAGCTTTGCGCCTGCTCGATTGTAAGGTCGGATGCTGATTTTTCGGTGAGACGCGGGCGCGGCAATTGCGTGAACATCGCTGCTTCAATGCCGCTGGGCGGCGCGTCGCGATATTCCGTATCCAGAACGGCATTCTCATCCACATTGGCGCCGGCCTTTTTGGCAATCGCCGAGCCGCTGGTTTTAGCAGCCGTCCGCGAGACCGCCGCCGAGCCGCGCGGCCCCGCTTTTGCGCCGCGCATAAACAATTTCAATATAGCCCTGAATGGCCAGCTTATAATGCGTCCAAGATTTTTGAGTATCATCCGCCCTCCACTTATGGTGTTCAGATGGGGCGTAGTTACGTAAAATCAAGAAACGGATGCGCGAACAGAAGGCGAATCACAAAAGCTTCACACAGTGTCTTTGTCATTTTCGCGCTTGCAAAATAAAACCATCTGCCGCTAAACCGTTCAATTCGTGTTCTTATCTTCGCGCCGGGCCCCTCCATCATGCTGCATATCAACGACCTGTCCTATAGTATTGGCGGCCGCGCCCTGTTTGAGCAGGCGACGGCGGCGATTTCCGCTGGCTGGAAGGTCGGATTTATCGGCCGCAATGGCTCGGGCAAATCAACGCTGTTGAAAATCATCAAGGGCGAGACTTATGCCGGAAGCGATGAAATCTCCCTGCGCAAGGGTGCACGTATTGGCGGCGTCGATCAGGAGGCTCCGGCGAGCGAGAAAAGCCTGCTCAATACGGTGCTGGAGCAGGACGAGGAGCGTACCACGCTGCTCGCTGAGGCAGAGACTGCGACAGACCCTGCCCGGATTGCTGAAATCCAGATCCGCCTCGTCGATATTGACGCCCATTCGGCTGAAGCGCGCGCCGGTGCGATCCTGTCCGGTCTTGGTTTCCCGGCTGCCGAGCAGCTCCGGCCGTGCTCGGAATTTTCCGGCGGCTGGCGCATGCGCGTTGCGCTCGCCGGGGTTTTGTTCTCGGCGCCCGATCTGTTACTGCTCGACGAGCCGACAAACTATCTCGATCTCGAAGGCGCGGTCTGGCTAGAGAACTATCTCAAGCGTTATCCGTATACGGCATTAATTGTCAGTCACGACCGCGACCTTCTCAATGATGCGGTCACGCACATTATGGCGCTTGAAAACGGCAAGCTGACCATTCACCCCGGCGGATACGACACTTATGAACGCAAACGCGCCGAGGCCCGCGCAAACGCCGCCTCCTTCGCCGCACGGCAGGATGCGCGCCGCAAACATATGCAAGCCTTTGTCGACCGCTTCCGCTACAAAGCCTCCAAAGCCAAGCAAGCACAAAGCCGTCTGAAAGCGCTGGAGCGTATGCAGATGGTCGCGCCGCCTTTGTCGGAGCGGACGCAGCCTTTTGTTTTTCCAAACCCCAAGCCCATGGCCCCGCCCATCGTGCGTGTGGTCGAGGCTGATCTCGGCTATGAGGAAGGAAAGCCCATTCTGCGCAATGTCAATCTGCGCCTCGATCAGGATGATCGCATCGCCATTCTCGGCCCCAATGGCGAGGGCAAGTCGACGCTGGTGAAATCGATTTCCGGGCGTCTTAGCGCTCTATCGGGTAATGTCTACAAACATAAAAAACTCCAGATCGCCTATTTTGCGCAACATCAGATCGACGAGTTGAGGCCCAAAGAATCTGCCTATGATCATGTTCGCGCGCTCATTCCTGATACGACCGAAGCGCAAAAACGCGCGGCGACTGCGCGTTTAGGGTTTGGACCCGACAAGGCGAACACCGCGGTTGAAAAACTTTCCGGCGGCGAAAAAGCGCGGCTTTTGCTCGGCCTCATTACCTATCATGGCGCGCATCTTCTGGTGCTTGATGAGCCAACCAACCATCTCGACATTCAGGCGCGCGAGGCGATGGTCGATGCGCTCAATGAATTTAAAGGCGCCGTTTTAATCATCACTCATGACGCGCATCTGGCAGCCTCAATCGCTGACCGTTTGTGGCTGGTGAATGGCGGCAAAGCCGAACCTTATGACGGCGACCTCACTGACTACCGCAGGCTAGTGATCGCAGCCAGCAAAACCCCGGCGCAGGGCGGCTCAAAAAAAGCCAAGCCGAACGGCAAACGCACCGCGCGCCAATCCGCCGCCATTGACCGCTCTGCGGTCCACCCGCTCAAACAATCCGCCGATGACGCCGGACGCAAACTCGAACAACTGAACAACGTCCTTGCCCGGCTTGATGCAGCGCTCGCAGAGCCCGGACTATTTCGCAACAACCGCGCGCGTGCGACAAAACTCCAAAAAGAACGCGCCGCCCTCATCGCCGCCATCGAACGGTCGGAGACCCAATGGCTCACAGCGCTTGAGAAATACGAAAAAGCGCAGGACGGACCTGCGCTTTAGTTTCGGTTTAAAACATTCGCATTTCAAATGCGTTACACCTTACTTCATTACCGTCAAGATAACTGCACTCACTACCCAGCCAACCAATTGATGGGATGCATCAATCATGAGCAACGTCGAATTGTGCGCCGGCAGATAGAGGTAAGCGTACATAATAATCGGCAGCGCCAAAAAAAACCACAGCGTAAGCGCTGTCTTTACCGCCTCGTGGATCCCGCTCACATTGCGCCAGCTTAAAACGAACGCCAACCCCATAACTTGCAATAACGTTATGAGAATGCCGCCAGCCATATAAATGTCGAAGGCGCCGGCCTGATCGACGGGGATGCCATGACCGGCCATCCACGCATTCATAAAGACTACGCCATACCAGACAAAACCCAGCACCCAGAAGACGAGTGTTGCTGCCAAAACAGGAATAGGTTTTAAACCAAACATCAGTATCCTCACTTATGTTGCTTACCTCAAATCTAGCGGCGTTTGCGCAGCTTGGGAAGCAAGCTAATTTGGTGAATTTGCTGGCATTTTGGATAATATTGCGGTGCAAAATAGAAGCCCGCATTGTTTCAAGCAGTGTGGATCACAACGCTCAGCCGTCAAACCGGCCTTGTGATTTAAATTTTTCGACAAACGGCGTATAATCCGTCGGCTGACCGTCGCAGACAATGTCGTCAGCTTTGAACCGTACCCAGGGCTGCGCACTCTTTGTCCAGATGTGGCCTGATGGCTCAACCCAACTGGTGTCGTCAAAGGTTCCGGCGCGCAGGCTCAACATTCCGATTGTCGGTGTCTGGCCGTGGGCAATGCGCGTGCCGCAATCGCCGCAGATATATCCATAACGCTGATTGCCCGCATCGGATTGCCACTCGGTTTTGCGGGGTTCGCCAGTGACAAACTCAAATGAGGTCTCAACAATCGTCGCCGAGATTGCAAAGGCGCTGCCGGAAATCTTCTGGCAGTTGGTGCAGTGACAACAATAAAGCATTAGCGGCGGCTGGTTGACCCGATAGCGCAGCTTGCCGCATTGGCACCCGCCCTCAAGCGGCAAAGATATTTTCGTCATTCATACCTCCGTAAAATCGACAATACCGGCGCCTTTACTGCGCCCTTGCGGACTTTCCAGCCACGCCTCACAACAGGCTTTGGCGAGCGTTCTAATTCTTAAAATATAAGACTGGCGCTCTGTCGCAGAGATCACGCCGCGCGCATCAAGGAGGTTGAACAGATGGCTCGCCTCTATGCATTTGTCGTAAGCTGGCAGCGTATAGGATTTACCGTCGCGCTTGCCGGCGGCGATAATGGCGGCGCACGCAACCTCCGCCGCCTTAAACTGGCTGAACAAAATCTCAGTATCGGCAAGTTCAAAATTGTAAGCGGAAAACTCAACTTCCTGCTGGTGGAAAACATCGCCATAGGTGACCGCATCGTCACCCTCAGCGCCGTTGAAATCGAGATCGAAGCCATTATCGACGCCCTGCACATACATCGCCAGGCGTTCGAGCCCATAGGTGATCTCGCCGGTCACCGGTTTGCAATCAATCCCGCCGACCTGCTGGAAATAGGTAAATTGCGTGACCTCCATGCCGTCGCACCAGACCTCCCAGCCGAGCCCCCAGGCGCCGAGTGTCGGACTTTCCCAATCATCTTCGACAAAGCGTATGTCGTGTACGGAGCGATCAACGCCAATGGCGTCGAGCGATCCAAGATAGAGCTCTTGAATATTGTCCGGCGACGGCTTCAACGTCACCTGAAACTGATAATAGTGCTGGAAGCGATTGGGGTTTGCGCCATAACGCCCGTCGGTCGGGCGCCGGCAGGGCTGCACATAAGCCGCCTTCCAGGGCCTTGGCCCCAGCGAGCGCAGCGTCGTTGCCGGATGAAAAGTCCCCGCCCCCATTTCCTTGTCATAGGGCTGTAAGATAACGCAGCCCTGATCAGCCCAATAATGCTGGAGCTCCAAAATAAGACCCTGAAAGGACCGCTTTTTTTTCAACTCACTCATGGCGCCCAGACTACGTATGTTATGCGTTGCCGCGTTGCACCTGAAATCGTCGCGGCAGTCAACAACCGGCCCTCTAGCCCATCTGCGGCGCGGTCTTTTTCCAGCAATCGAGCGCGCCAAGGCGCTCATACCAGGCGCGGATATGGGCGTAATCGCCCCACGGAAACTGCGCCGCGTCGGCATGGGTTAAACCGGCGCCGATAGCAATATCGGCAAGGGTCGGACCCTCGCCAACCAACCATGTCTTATCAGCGAGCGCAGCATCAAGATGCGCCGCCTCACGGTGAAACGCTTTCGTCGCGCCCTCAACAACCGCCTCATCGGTCTCACCGCGGCCGAGCATCGGCTTGATCAACCGTTCAAACTGAATTGGCTGATAGGCCGGCGTCCAATGGGCGGTATCCCAAGAGAGCCAGGAATTTATCTCGGCGCGGCGGATCGCATCTTCTGGATAGATGTCGCTCGGCTTTTTGCTGGCGAGATACACCATAATCGCATTCGACTCGCCAAGCGTGAACCCGTCATCATCCATCGCCGGAATGCGCCCGCACGGATTAACCGCCTTGACCGCCGGGTCATGCGGCCCGACAGGAATGGACTGAATACGAATGCCGAGATGGGCGGCGACGGCGAGCGGCTTGCGCACATTTTGTGAAAGCGGCGCACCATAAATCTTGATCGGTTCGGACATTTTGTGATTCTCCCAAAAAATTGAACCTGCTCGAGGCGCTATGCGCGCGTCGCTTGGCGATCAAGCACAGGCTCAGGCGTCAGCGTCAAGCAATTTGCGCAACGCATCTGGGCCCGGGTTTTGCGGCTCACGGCACACCGGCAGCTCGCGGCGCATCCTTTCAGCGAAATCGACCAGGCAAATCTCATCGCGCGAGATTGGACCTGGCTCATAATCGCCCATGCCAAAGCCCGCCTGAACACGCTCAATAATGTCCATATCTTCAATATTGACCACGCGATTAATGCGCCAGTTGAGGTAACGCGCCGCGCGCATTTCACGGCGGTCATCCGGCAGGGCGTAAGAAATTTCACGCAACAATGTTCGCTCCGCCGATAACGGAATAAACTGCATGAAGTCAATCTGATCGGGGTAAATATCAAAGGCGAGATTTGGCCAGAGCTTGATATAGACCCAGCGGCGCTGGCGTTCCGGCGGCAGGTGCGCGACTTCGGGAAGAAACTTGCGATAGGCGCGCACCGAAAGCGCTTGGCTCGGCAAATCTTCTACGCTTGCGTCAATATAATACGCATCGCCTTTGATGTTCAGCTTGTAGGTGTCGCCGACAAGGCCGTTCAGGCCGTCATGGGCGACCGGCAAATGCAAGGAATCGACATAGTTTTCCGTTGCGATCTTCCAGTTGACTTCGCGCTCCCGCAAGGTGATGCGGCCAAGCGCGCGCATCTCTGCCGTTTTGTAAATCTCAAACTCTTCGCGCAAAGGCGCTGCGAATTCATCGAAAGACTGACCGCTTTCACCAAAGCGAACAAACACAAACCCGCCACACTCGCCAAGCGCCAAAGGTCTTAGCCCATATTTCTTTTTGTCAAACGCCTCATATCCATCCTGTCCCGGCACGCCAACGAGCCGTCCCTCAAGATCATATGTCCAGGCGTGATAGGGGCAGACAATGCGCGAGGAACACTGACCGAACGGATCGTCCAGAAGCCGCGCAGCGCGATGACGGCAAACATTTTGAAATGCGCGAATAGCGCCATCGTCGCCGCGTATGACAAACGCAAGCGCGCCCAGGAAATTCAAGGTTGCGTAAGACCCGCGCTTGGCGATGTCGCTTTCATGGCAGACAATTTGCCAGCTTGATGCAAACAGCTTGGCGCGTTCAAGGGCGAAAAAATCAGGATCCGTATACGCCCATGCCGGCAGGCCAGTTTCTAATTCTGCTTGCACTGCTATTTTGCTCCGCACCGTCAATGCCTGGATCGCTTTGCCCAATAAAATACCGGAAGCCCTGCGGCAAGCAATACCACACCCCACAGCAACGGCTTGAGGCCGGCGCCGGCCATCGCGACAATGGCGTAAACCAAGGCGACGATGGCGATCACCGCCCAGGCTCGTGCTGATTTTATCGAATAGCGCAACTCTGCGAGGGCCGACACCGCATAAGG
>JAJFFX010000098.1 GCA_021776455.1 Hyphococcus sp.
TTGGTCGGCTTCGGGCTGGTCTTCCGCATCGAAGATCACGATCAAGTCGCCGCGCGCCAGATGCATACCGTAGTTGCATGCCTTGGGCTTGGTGCGCGGGCCGGTATCGGCGACGATGATCAACTCGTAACGCTCATCCAATCCGAGGCGGCGCGCCTCTATGAGGGTTGCATGATCGTCCTCTTCAACAAGAAGCTTTACGTCTTTTTTGTCATCAGGATATTGCAGCCGGTCGATTGCCTGGCAGAGCGTAACAATCGCATCGGCGTCATGGTAAAGCGGCAGCAAAATCGTGATCGTCGGAAGCGTATCATCGTCGAGCGCGAGGGGCGGCCCCTTTTCCTTGAACGGCGTCGCCGGTGTAAAAACAAGAACAATTCTGTAAGCGATAGCAAGCAGAAAATAAATTGTGACGGCGGCGTTGGCTGTAATGATTGTCGTCATCGGATATTTAAAAAGCGCCATTACGGCTAATATTATTGACGCAGTAAGAAGAATCTTTTGAACCCAATTCAGAACCTTGGCAGCGGATTGGTCGGGATGTTGTTCCTGCAGATCGTGAACGGACGCCGTCGAAATTTCGTCGGCAAAGCGTTGGCGAAGATTTTCTTGAAATATTTTCTTTGGTGTAAAGCGGTGCGCGCGAAGCGGAAATGGAATGCCGTTGCGATAGCCAACCTCTTCGCGCGTTACAATATCCTGGTTGCACAGATTTTCGCGTTTCCAGGAAGAGATTTTCCGCCACGGGATTTTGCCGGATGTCACATAGCGGCGGAGATCGACAAATCTTTGCAGTTCGATGTCCGGCGGAGGAACCTCTATGTCCGTTGGTTTTTCAGTATCGAGTTTCGGCGCGCTGTCGAACATCTAAAAGCTCGTCCACAAACCGAAAAAATATGTACGGCCGGTTGAAATGTTTCGGCTTGCGATTTCTTCAGTCATCCCGGCCTGAAAGGCCCACCGTCTGGTCGCCCGCCAAAGCAACGAGGGTTGGATTTTTATAATGTCGAAATCGGCGCCGCCCGCACTTTCATTTTGAATTGAAAGCGTTGAAAAAAAATCAAATAGAATGAGAAACTGGTCGCTCGGCTCGATGCCGATTGTTGCGTCCATTCGAATATGATCGGCGGAATCACTAAATCTTTTCCTGTACCCAAGCTCCGCAGTTGTAAAGATTTTCACAGAGTTGCTTGTTATATTCCGTCCGTATAGTGCGGATACATCCATATCGACACCATTGCTTAGCAGTTCCGGACGGGCGCCGGACGAGAAATTTGCAGGCCTTGCAACCGCGAGACGCACTGCACCAGAGTGAATGGGTGATCGAAACACCTGATACTGGATGTAAGTTTCAACTTCGGAAAATCCTGAAGCTGTTTCGGTTGCGCCGCCGCGGGTTAGCCAGCTTGTTCCGTAAAGCGCTTTGCCGCCGATGGTAATTGTTTCGGTTAATCCGTATTCGACATAAGTGTTTGACATGAACCGTTCAAAACGGCTGTCCACAATTCCACCAATTGTGTTAACAGGGCCGAGGTCAGCTTTGAAATAGTCGGCGCGGCTTATAATAAGAAGTTCATTATCGGCGCGCGCCCAGGGCGAGGCTGATGCTCCGCTGCTGGCGACACATGCGATGCACCAGATGAACATATTGATCAGGCGGACAATCTTGAATTCCCCAATTCGCTTGAAAAGCGATTTTGAGATTACTCAAGTCTTGGGTGCAATCTACAAACCATAGGTAGTAAATAAATAAATAAACAACTTTAGATTGTGTTTAAACTTTACTTACTCTTGATTTCGAGACTACGCCGCCAGTTTTCTGATGACGTAATGTAAAATCCCCCCATGGCGGAAATAGTCGAGCTCGTCTGCGGTGTCGATGCGCACCAATAGGTTGATGTCTTTGATATCGCCATTGGCGAATTTAACCGACGCTTTGATCGTATCGCGCGGTCTGATGTCGTCGATGCCGTGGATTGTCACTTCCTCATCACCGGTCATGCCAAGCGCCTGCCATCCATCTTCGCCGGTGAACTGGACGGGCAAAACGCCCATACCGATAAGGTTGGAGCGGTGGATGCGTTCAAAGCTTTTGGCGATGACGGCGCGCACGCCGAGGAGGATTGTGCCCTTTGCCGCCCAGTCACGTGACGATCCGGTTCCGTATTGTTCGCCGGCGACAACAACCAGCGGCGTTCCGGCGGCTTTATATTTCATCGCCGCATCATAGATCGGCATGTCTTCGCCGGTGGGCGCAAATTTGGTGACGCCGCCTTCCGTGTCCGGCAGCATCTGGTTCTTGATGCGAATATTAGCGAAGGTTCCACGCATCATTACATCATGATTGCCGCGCCGTGAGCCGAAAGAGTTGAACCCTTCAACCGGCACCTGATGTGATTTCAGATATTCCCCGGCTGGCCCGTCTTCTTTGATGGCGCCGGCGGGAGAGATGTGATCGGTGGTGATCGATTCGCCAAACATCGCCAGCACACGCGCGCCGTCAATCGGCTTGACCGCATCCGGCTCGCGTTTCATGCCGTCAAAGAACGGCGGCTTGGCGATATAGGTTGAGGGCGGCCATTGATAGGTTTCCTCGCCGCTGACGGCGATGGCCTGCCATTGGTCGTCGCCTTTGAAAACATCAGCGTAGCGGGTCGCAAACATTTTCGCGGTGACATGCGCGCGAACCACTTCGGCAATTTCATGGTTCGACGGCCAGATGTCTTTGAGGAAAACATCGTTGCCGTCTGTGTCCTTGCCAAGGGCGTCGGTGGTCAGGTTGACATTCATAGACCCGGCTAGCGCATAGGCGACCACCAGCGGCGGCGAGGCGAGATAGTTTGCGCGAATATCGGAAGAAATCCGGCCTTCAAAATTTCTGTTGCCGGAAAGAACCGACGCCACAGCAAGGTCATTTTCATTGACGGCGTTGGATATCGGCGTCGGCAGCGGACCGGAATTGCCAATACATGTAGTGCAGCCATAACCGACAAGATTAAATCCAAGCGCATCAAGATCATCGCTCAACCCGGCGGCGTTCAGATAGTCGGTCACGACCTGACTGCCCGGCGCCAGTGATGTCTTGACCCACGGCTTGACGGTCAATCCTTTTGCGACCGCATTGCGCGCAACCAATCCCGCCGCGATCATCACTGACGGGTTCGACGTATTGGTGCATGAGGTAATCGCGGCAATGGCGATGTCGCCATGGCCGAGATCGAAATCTTCGCCTTTAACGGCGACGCGCTTGCTGGCCTCTGAAGCCTTGCCATATTCCTTGTCGAGCGATGCGGCAAAACCTTGCGGCGCTTCGGAAAGAAGGACGCGGTCCTGCGGGCGTTTGGGCCCGGCTAGCGAAGGCATAACGCTCGAAAGATCAAGCTCAAGCGTGTCGGTAAAGACCGGGTCCGGCGTTGACGCATCGCGCCACATGCCTTGTTCTTTTGCATAGACCTCAACCAGTGCGATGCGGGCCTCATCGCGGCCGGTGGCCCGCATGTAGCGCAGAGCTTCTTCGTCAATCGGGAAAAACCCACAAGTCGCGCCATATTCCGGCGCCATATTCGCAATCGTCGCCTGGTCTTCGAGCGAGAGGTGGTCAAGGCCGGCGCCGAAGAACTCAACGAACTTGCCGACCACGCCTTTCTTGCGCAGCATTTCAACAATCATCAGCACAAGGTCGGTTGCGGTCGCGCCTTCGGGCATTTCGTTGGTCAGCCTGAAGCCGACCACTTCCGGGAGCAGCATTGAGATCGGCTGACCGAGCATTGCCGCTTCTGCTTCAATGCCGCCGACGCCCCAGCCAAGCACCGCCAGCCCGTTGACCATGGTGGTGTGGCTGTCTGTGCCAACCAGCGTGTCGGGATAGGCGTATGTCTCGCCTTGATAGTCGGCCGTCCAGACGGTTTGCGCCAGATATTCGAGATTGACCTGATGGCAAATGCCGGTGCCGGGCGGCACGACGCGAAAATTATCGAAGGCGCGCTCACCCCATTTCAGGAATTTATAGCGTTCGCCATTGCGTTCATATTCACGCGCGACGTTTTTTCCGAATGCATCGGATTGTCCGAAATAATCGACCATCACCGAATGGTCGATGACGAGGTCAACCGGCGCTTGCGGATTGATTTTTTCGGGGTCCTCGCCGAGCGCCTTCATCGCATCGCGCATTGCGGCCAGGTCGACAACCGCCGGAACGCCGGTGAAATCCTGCATCAAGACGCGGGCCGGCCGGTAAGCGATCTCGCGGGCTGATTTGCCGGCGGCGGCCCATTCGGCGAAGGCTTTGATGTCGTCGACCGTAACCGAGCGATCATCTTCAAAGCGCAGCAGATTTTCGAGCAGAACCTTGAGCGAAAATGGCAGGCGCGAAATATCGCCAATTTGAGCGCCAGCCTCAGCGAGGCTGTAATAGGCGTAGTCTTTGCCGGCGGCGGTTAGGGTTTTTTTGGTTTTCAGCGAATCGCGTCCGGGTATCATTGAGCGTCTCCGGTTGGGAAAATATAAGGAATTTCAGCGCCGTTTATGGCGCCTGAGGCGTGCGCATGCAATTCAAGCTTTTGCCCCAATTTTGACACCAGACTCGACAAAAGTCGCGACATAATCAGAACTATGATATGGGGCGCAAAGACCCGCTGTTGTTTGCCCGCCTGTTCTTGTTTATCCGAAGGAGACCCGTAGCCATGGCCCGTCCGATTATTCTCACCGTCCTTGCCGCTATCACCAGCTTTGCATCGTTCAGCGCGCTGGCCGCCGAGCCCAAGGCGGTCGCGACCTATAAGGACTGGAGCGTCTTCGTGCGCGACGCTGGCGGCGACAAGATTTGCTTTGCCGCAACCGAGGCGAAGGACAAATCGCCCAAATCGGTCAATCACGGTGATGTCTTCTTTCTGGTATCGAGTTGGAAATCCGGCGCCGCGACCACGCAACCGAGCCTGATGACCGGCTATGCACTCAACACCAAGCCGGAGCCGACCTTGCGGGTCGGGTCGGACAAGTGGAAAATGTATACGTCGGAAAATGAGGCGTTTATCGAATCTAGCGATGAGGAAAGCCGGCTGGTGCGGGCGATGCGCCGCGGCGCGGATATGCGCGTCAGCGCCGTCTCTCAACGCGGGACCACGACCAACTATGTGATGTCGCTGCGCGGCGTTTCCGCCGCGCTTGACCGCGTCGCGCGCGAATGCCGCTAAGGCGGCGTTGGAGGAGCTGTCAGAGGCGGTCATAGGCTTCCAAGGTTAAAAACGTATCGAAACCGTCCGACAGGCAAAGCTTGTCGAGAAGATCGCCGGCCTCAGTGAAGCGGCCTTCGCTCCAGCGCGCCGCGCCGAGTTCGGCTTTGACGACATCCATCTCCTCGGTTTTGACTTTGCGATAATAATCGGCGGTCATGGTCTCGCCATTGTCGAGCTGGGCGCTGTTTTTGATCCACTGCCAGATGCTCGCGCGTGAGATTTCTGCGGTGGCCGCGTCTTCCATCAACCCGTAAATAGCTACCGCACCGAGACCGCCGAGCCAGGCCTCGATATATTGCAGCGCGATGCGGATATTGCTGCGCAGGCCGGCGTCGGTGAACGGGCCTTGCGGGGTCTCCACCAGGTCCGCGGCGGTAATCGGCGCGTCGCCCTCACGGCTGACCTTGAGCTGGTTGGTTTTTCCGGGCTTGAAGGCGTCTGAATAAACCCTGTTGACGACGTCCGAGAGCGCCGGATGGGCGACCCACGAGCCGTCATGACCATTATCGGCTTCACGCTGTTTGTCTTGCCGTACTTTTTCTTTGTTGGCGGCGTCTTCGTCAGGCGTTTTGGCCGGTAAAAACGCCGACATGCCGCCCATGGCGAGGGCGTCGCGGCGATGGCAGGTTTTTATCAGAAGCCGTGAATAGGCATCGAGAAACGGCTTGTCCATGCCCACCGCCTGACGGTCCGGCAGCATCCGGTCGGGGTGGTTTTTCAGGGTTTTGATATAGCTGAAAATATAGTCCCAGCGTCCGCAATTGAGCGCTGCTGCATGGTCTTTTAGCTCAAAAAGAATTTCGTCCATCTCAAACACAGCCGGCAGCGTCTCTATCAGGCAGGTCGCCTTGATGGTCCCACGGGCAATCCCGAGCTCTTCCTGCGCGGCGACGAACACCTCGTTCCACCACCGCGCTTCTTCGTAGTGTTCCAGCTTCGGCACATAGAAATATGGGCCCGTGCCGTTTTGTTGCAGGCGTGCGTGATTATGGAAAAGATAAAGCGCGAAATCCATCAGGCAGCCGGGGATTGGCTTGCCGTCTTTGTGGACGTTCTTCTCATTAAGGTGCAGGCCGCGAACGCGTGCGATCAACACCGCCGGGTTGTTACCCAGCGTATATTTCTTGCCGGAATTCGGGTCTTTAAAGCTGATCTCGCGATTTACGGCGTCGCGCATGTTCGCTTGGCCCTCAATAACATTGCGCCAGGTCGGCGACAGCGCATCTTCAAAGTCGGCCATGAAGACTTTAACATCCGCATTGAGTGCATTGATGATCATTTTGCGCGTCACCGGCCCGGTGATTTCCACCCGCCGGTCGAGGAGGTCCGCTGGTAGTGCGCCGACACGCCAGTCGCCATCGCGCACGGATTTTGAATCAGCGCGAAAATCCGGTAGCGCGCCGGCGTCGATCGTCTCCTGCCAAATAGCGCGCGCCTCCAGAAGGGCGTCGCGGCGCGCAGAGAACTGATCCGCCAGCCCGGCGAGGAATGCGCATGCTTCCGGCGTCAGGATATCCCGGTCGGCCGAGGTTACCTCGCCGATAAAATCCAACCCGCTGATCGTCGTCGCCATGCCCGTTGTTCCTTTCGTCAGTGTTTTCAAGTTGCGCCCGGTCTATCCGAGGGCCTTGTGCAGCGCAATATTTCTTGGCGCCATAGCCAATTCAATGAACATTGATTTGGCTATGGTTTGTTGTCGCTCGCGGCTAATCCTTGCTAGGCAAGGGCCTGCGCGGACGCGGCGCATAAGCGCCGGGGCGCGGTCGCGCCCGTTTAGAATCATCATTCTCATCAATCGGCTCTGTCATGCGCCACATCCAAACGGATAGGTTGGAAGAATAGGCCCGCGAGAAACCGTGAGGATGAGATTTGGCGGCAAGGCCCGATTATTAGCCTACAAGGCGCTGGAGCCCTTATAGGGCGCGCCTAAGGCACGAAAATGGCGCCAGAATTCAACCTTGGGGCGAGAAATGTTGCGTGCGGCGTTACATCGTTCGACCGGGCTAAAGGTTTGGTTTGAACTTTTCGTGCATCGTCACCAGCTCTTCAGCGATGGTCGGGTGGAGCGCGACGGTCTCATCAAACTGGGCTTTGGTGACGCCGGCTTTGACGGCGATGGCGAGGCACTGGATCATTTCCGCCGCTTCCGCGCCGACAATGTGACAGCCGACAACGCGGTCGGTGTCGCCATCGACCACCAGCTTCATCAAAACCCGCTCCTCCGAGCCAGTCAGCATGTGCTTCATCGCCCGGAAATTAGTTTTGTAAATATCGATATTTTTAAACTTTTTCCGCGCTTCGTGTTCAGCATAACCAACGGTCCCGACCGGCGGCTGGGAGAAAACCGCTTTTGGGATAAACGTGTAGTCCATCGTTGTCGGATTGTTGTTGAACACAGTTTGCGCAAACGCCGCGCCCTCACGGATCGCCACCGGCGTCAGGTTCTCGCGATTGGTGATGTCGCCGACGGCGTATATATTGTCTACGGATGATTTTGAATATTCATCGACAATGACAGCGCCCTGTTTGTCGACGGCAACGCCGGCCGCTTCGAGACCCAGCCCGCCGGTCGACGGCGTACGCCCGATCGCCCAGAAAACAAGATCCGTATCAACATGGGCGCCATTGGTCAGATGAACGCGCTTCATCTCGCCATCGCGCTTTTCGATTTTTTCGAAATTGGCTTGCGTGATAACGCGAATGCCCTGGCGTTTCATTTCGGTGTGAACCTGAACTGAGATGTCGGTGTCGAAATGGCGTAAAATATCTTCGCCGCGATAGACCAGACACACTTCGCAGCCGAGGCCGCGGAAAATGCAGGCGAATTCAATGGCGATATATCCGCCGCCAGCGACGACGACATGGCTTGGCAGCTTGTCGAGGTGAAAGGCTTCGTTTGAAGTGACGCCGAGTTCGTGGCCGGGAACAGACTGATCGACAAAGGGCGCCCCGCCGGCGGCGATGAGGATTTTCTCGGCGGTGACCTCGCGCCCTTCTGCTTCGAGATGGACGGTGTGGGCGTCTTTCAATGTCGCGCGCGATTGGAAAATTTCTGCGCCGGCGTTTTTGAGGTTGCGAATATAGATGCCGTTGAGGCGATCGATTTCGTCGTCTTTATTCTCAATCAGCCGGGCCCAGTTGAACGACACATTGTCCGCCGTCCAGCCATAGGCCTTCGCCTCATCAAACCCGTGCCCATATTCGCTCGCATAGACCAGAAATTTCTTGGGCACGCAGCCGCGCACGACGCAGGTGCCGCCGACGCGATATTCTTCTGCGACGCCGACGCGGGCGCCAAAAGTGGCGGCTAGTCGCGATGCGCGCACGCCGCCGGAGCCGGCGCCGATAGTGAACAGATCATAGTCAAATTTTGTCATGTCATTCTCTTGTTATCTTTGGCTCTTATTTCTTTGGAAGAAACCCAATGCCGGTTTCAAATCGTTTGTCATTAAATTCCAGCACCTCAACCTTGAAGATGCGCATAAATTCTTTATAGATCGCCTCAAAAACAGGCTTAAGCTTTCCCTTGTAATCAAGGGGGACACGGATCATCGGCCGGTCGGCGACAAAGATATCAAAACTGTCGCCGGTAACCTCGACGGCAATGGACGTGCGTAGCCACAGGGCGCCGGAATCTTCAGAATTTTCAATCGTCAGCGCAAGGGCGAAGCGGATCGGCTCAAGAACAATGACCTCGCGCTGACTATAGCTGAATGCAGCGTCGCCATAATCCTTGCGCGGATCGAACTCGCCCACCGGCGGCACGGCTTTAACGCAGCCTTTTGAGCAACCAATATAGTCGGGAAACCTGGAGACTATCTCTTCACCCAGGCCCTTGCAGCGCATAAGATTCTCAAACGCCGCCGCACCATAGATTTTGATCGCGTCCTGTAGTTTTTCAAACCGAGTTTTTGTCATAGGTCCCATGATTGCGAGCTGGAAGGGGTTGGATTGCGGTAAATAGGCTATCGTACGGCGGTGATAAAGTGCAAAGCACGCCATCGTGAAATGAAGCATCAGGCTTGGTCGATGCTAACGCCAGTCTCGTCTGCATAAATGATCATATCGGCCATGCCGCAAAAAAGCCCTGTCTCGATCACGCCGGGGATGGCTTTCAGCGTGCCGTCGAGATTTGCAGGATCGTCAATCCGGCCAAGCGCGCAGTCGAGGATCAGATGGCCGCCATCGGATTTTACGACCGCGCCCTCGCGGGCGCGCAATTCAACCCCGGCCCCATCAAACCCAGCGCCGAGCAGCGCGGCGCGGATATGGCGCACGGTGAGCGCCCAGCCAAAGGGTTCAATCTCTACCGGCAAGGCGAAGGCGCCCAGCGCCGCGACGCGTTTTGATTTGTCGGCGATAACAATAAAGCGCCTGGCGGCGCCAGCGACGATTTTCTCGCGCAACAGCGCCGCGCCGCCGCCCTTGATAAGGTTCATCTGCGGGTCGGCTTCGTCGGTTCCGTCAACCGCAAGATCGATGACTGTGGTCTCGTCCGGGGTAATGATTTCGATACCAATCGCTTCGGCCTGCCGGCGGGTCTCCTGCGAGGTCGGTACGCCGCGTAGATGCCAGCCATCAGCGGTCTTCGCCGCCAAAGCGTCCACGAAATAACGCGCAGTGGAGCCAGTGCCGAGGCCGAGCGTCATGCCGCGCTCAACATATTTTGCGGCCTCTTCGCCGGCCCGTTTTTTGCCCGCCTGCCTGTCCATAACCGGTCCCTAACGCTCGCCTTTATTGGTTTTTCGAAACCGCGCCGCCCAGCCTTTAAGCGCCTTCTGGCGCCCGCGCGCGACAGCAAGGTCGCCGGCGTCAACCTCTTTGGTGATCACCGAGCCCGAACCGACATAGGCGTCGGCGCCAATCGTCAGCGGGGCGACCAGCGATGAATTCGATCCAATGAAGGCGCCGGCGCCGATGGTGGTTTTATGTTTGCTGTAGCCGTCATAATTGCAAGTGATGGTTCCAGCGCCGATATTGGCGCCGGCGCCGATTTCCGCATCGCCAATATACGTCAGATGGCTGACTTTCGCGCCCTTGCCGATATCGGCGTTCTTGATCTCAACAAAATTACCGACCTTCGCGCCCTCTAAAAGGTTGGCGCCCGGGCGCAGCCGCGCAAACGGGCCGACCGTGGCGCCGGCGGCGACCTTTGCCCCCTCCAGATGGGAGAAGGCTTTAATTTCGACGTTGTCTTCAATGACAACCCCGGGCCCGAAAACGACATTCGGTCCGATAACGACATCCTGGCCGATCTGCGTGTCATAGGAAAAATAGACCGTAGACGGATCACGGAGTGTGGCGCCGCCTTCCAGCGCTTCCGCGCGGGCCCGGCCTTGAAAAATCATTTCCGCTTCCGCCAAATCGGCGCGGCTGTCGGCGCCGAGGATTTCGTCCGGATCAACTTCGAGCATGGCGCATTTGCGATGATCAGCGCGCGCAAGCCCGACAAGATCAGTTAGATAATATTCGTTCTTGGCGTTTTTGTTGTCTATGTCCTTTAGGCGGGCATGGAGAAAGGCCGCCTCAATCGCCATGACGCCGCCATTGCAAAGGTCGATCTTCCGCTCTTCTTCGGTTGCGTCGCGGGTCTCGACGATGGCCACCAGTGCGCCTTCTGCATTAAGCTTTAAGCGACCATAAAGCGCCGGGTCGTCGGGGCGAAAGCCGAGCACGGCGACAGCGGCGCCGTTTTTGATTTCGCCGGCAAGCGCGCACAGAGTTTCTATTCTTACCAGCGGGGTGTCGCCGTTCAAGATCAGCACCGCACCGTCAAAACCCTCCAGAGCGGGTAGCGCTTTTGCGACAGCGTCGCCGGTGCCGCGCGGCGGCGCCTGTATGGCAATCGCAGTTTTCGGATATATTCTTTTGGCGTAGTCGCCGACCTGTGGCGCGTGATCTCCGATCACCAGCGTTACGCGATCCAGCGCTAGCATCATCGCCTTATCAAGGACGTGGCCGAGCATTGCCCGGCCGCCGATTTCATGCAGCACCTTTGGCTTGACGGATTTCATTCGTTTGCCATGGCCAGCGGCGAGAACTATGGCGGCGATGTTAATATCGGTCATTCCAGGGCTCATTTATTCCATTGCAACCGCTGTATCATAACTTATGGAAACTAACTTATGCGAGCCTTGCAGCGATTCGCAGAGGCGCAAGCGCGATAAGGAATGGCAATGATACAGGATTTGAAGGGCGCCGCTGTCATATTCGACCTTGACGGCACGCTTATCGACACCGCCGAGGATCTCGTCGCGTCGATGAACCACGCCCTTGGCGAGGCCGGTCTGCCCCCGGTGGCGCATAGCGAGGTTCGTCACCTTGTCGGCCATGGCGCGCGCGCCATGTTGATGCGCGGCATAGAGGCCGGCGCCGGGCGGTCGGGCAGTCATGCTGAACTTGAACAGGGTTTGAAGAGTTTTCTCGATCATTACGCCGCAAATATCGCCGCCCATTCACGGCCATTTGACGGCGTCATAGAGATGATTGAGGGATTTCGCCGCCGCGGCGCCGGGATCGCGATCTGCACCAATAAACGCGAAGCGATGTCGCGCATGTTAATCGACACGCTCAGCATTGGCGGTCTGTTTGATACGATTGTTGGCGCGGATACGGGTGTGGCGGCAAAGCCTGATCCAGCACCGGTATTTCTCTGCCTTGAACGGACAGGCGCAAAGCGTTCTGTTTTCATTGGCGACAGCGACACAGACATAAAGGCGGCGGGCGCGGCCGGTTTGCCGTGTCTGATTGCCGAGTTTGGCTATGGACCGCTGACACTGCGCGACCGGGCGACAGCGTCGTTTGCTACGTATGGTGAGGCTGCGCCGATGATTGAAAAATTGCTGGCGCGCTAGCCAGCAGCTTCCACGCTGACGTTACGGGTCGGCATTCCGTTGATCATGTCGCTGCGCACGTCTGTGCGCGCTGAGCGCATGGTGGAAACGAAACCCTCATCCGACATTTCAACAGAGACATCAAAGCCGCGCTTACGCCAGAAGTCCTGGATTCTCACGGCAAGACGATTGGCGCCGTCGCGATCACACTGGTCAGCCATAGACTACCCCGATGTTTCATTGAGTAACTGCTACTGAATGAAGAATATAAGGAAATCTGATTTTTTCAAGGCCGTAGTGGTATTTTTTTATACCCCTTGGTTTACCAAAAACCCTTGATTTATTAATCAAGTTGGGTTGATTTGAGAAGTATATTGCGCAAAGTTCAAAAATAATATAAGTTAGGCTTATATTTGAGGATGAATATGAGCAACGCTGAACCGATTGAACACCGGGCCCGGTCGATTGGCGAAAGGATCCGGCAGGCGCGAAAATCGTGTGGCATGAGTCAGGCCGACCTTGCGCGGCGTTTGGGCGTCAGCCAACCGGCGATCGCCAACTGGGAGAGCGGGCTGCATGACCCGAGGCGGTTGATGCTGGCAAAGCTTGCAGCAGCGCTGGAATCTCCGCTGGACTGGCTCGCCGCCGGCGACCGTTCGGTGGGCGGGAGCGACAAGCCTGCAGCGGCGGCTTATTTACGACGGCCGGTGCAGCATGTGCCGGTGATCAGTTTTCGCTCAGCTGCGCTGCTAGCCATTGATATGACAGCCGATCCGCACACCATGGCTGAGGATTATATTCCGGTCACCGCCGGCTCGCCAAAAATGTTCGGCGTTTTTATGGAAGATGAGGCGGTTAATTTGGTCTTTCCTATCGGCACGCTGGTCGTCGTCGATTACGCCGATCACGCGCCCAATGACGGTGTGTTTTGCCTCGCCTCGGTTGCCGGCGATCCGATTTTGCGCCGCTGGCGCGAGGGGCCGGCACGGTTTGAGCCGGCCTCAAGCGAAAACCGATACGAGACTGTCTTCGCAGATGATGCAACGCCAGTTATTGGCTGCGCGCGCCTGTCTATTCGTATTCACTAATATACCTTCTGGTCACCCTGCGAGAAGTGAAATACCGGCCTTGAACGTCGGTCAGGCCGCGCTCCGCGCATAATAATCGAGCATCTTAGGCAGGTGCGCCTGCGCCTCGCGAAACCGCTGACCGGCGATATTAATAAGCGTTGCGACTTCATCAGGCGACGCTCCGGCAATGGCGTTTTCTTCGATGTTGGCACAAGCTTGCGCCAATCTAACCGCGCCAACATTCACACTCATGGACTTGAGTGCATGGGCGGCCTTTGCCACTCCTGAACGATCTGTTTGCGTACTATCATTAAGGCGCGCCATGGCGTTGCGGGAGTGCGTCTGGAACAGCTTGAGTGCGCGTTCAGGTAAGTTGGAGCCACGCGATTGCATGCCCTCCAGTTGGTCCAGAACCGCGCGATCAAACGGACCGTCGCGGCGTTCAACGCGGCCTGCGGTTGGGCCCGGGGGAGCTGGTTGTGTTGCGCTAGCCGATAACGGATCCAAATGGTTTTGGATGAGATCGGACAAGGCTTCGATGGTGAAGGGTTTGGTGAGATAGTCCGTCATGCCGGCTTCGCGCCAGCCGCCGCCGGCGCCGGCGACATCGGCTGTGAGGGCGACAATGGGGGCCTGCGGACGCTTGGTTTGCGCCTCAAATTTTCTGATCGCCCTTGTGGCTTCAAAGCCGTCCATTTCCGGCATCGAGCAATCCATCAAGATCAGGTCAAAGGCTGTTTCCTTTGCGGCCGTGACTGCCTCCCGCCCGTCAGCGACGAGGGTTGGGACCAGGTTGAGACGGGTCAACGCTTCCTTGACCACTTCACGGTTCACCACACTGTCGTCAGCTGCAAGGACACGTTCACGGTTGAAGATAGCGGCAATGTCGGATGTTTCTTCTGCATAACTGAGGGCGGCTTTGCCGCGTAATTTTTTATCTAATATGCGATTGATCTGGTCCATGACTTCACGGCGCGACAACGGGGCGATCAATAAGTCCTCAGCAACGCCGGTCGCTAGCAGTCGATCCGGGGCGGCGTCTCCAAGTTCACTGATGCAGATGCGCGCCGGCGCCCATTGATTGGGATCACCCTTGATTGCTTTTTGGAACGCGTCGAGAAAAGCCGGGTCGGCGAATATCATGTCGGCATAGGCGATATGCGCACGGACCGAACTGTTGCGATCGATGACTTGCGCCGAAATACGCGCCTCTTCCAGGTAGCGGGACAAAACTGTCGGGGTCGCGGTGCCGCCTATGGCGATGATCGCGCGTTTATCGCCCTCGGCGCGGCGAGGCCGCACCGGCGCTGCTAAAATCTCCGCTGGAAACCGGAAGTGGAACCGCGAGCCTTTGTCTTGCCGGCTGGCGACGCCGATTGATCCGCTCATGGCCTCGACCAGCCGGCGGCTGATCGCAAGACCGAGGCCGGTGCCGCCGAATTTTCGCGTCGTCGTCTGGTCGGCCTGTGAGAACGCTTCAAAGATCGCTTTTTGCTTAGCCTTGGCGATGCCGACGCCGCTATCGGCAACTGAAAATTCGATAATGCATTCACCACTATCGGCTGGCAGGCGTTTTGCGGAAACAACCACATGACCCTTATCGGTAAATTTGAGCGCATTATTAACCAGGTTGGAAAGGATCTGGCTGATTCGGACCGGATCACCTGTGATCAATTCCGGTGTGGACGGCGCGACATAGGCTGAAAGATCGATGCCCTTGCTTGCCGCACGCTCCCAGAAAAGCGCGACAACGTCGTCGATAATCTCCACCGGCCGCAGTGGAATTTCCTCCAGGTCAAGTTTGCCGGCTTCGATTTTGGAAAGGTCGAGAATGTCATTGATGATCGCCAGAAGGCTTTTGCCGGATTTCGAGATGACGTCAGCATAGCGTTTCTGGCGTGGGGGCAATTGAGATTTACTCAACAGTTCGGCCATCACCATCATGCCATTCATGGGTGTACGGATTTCATGGCTCATTGTCGCTAGAAACTCTGACTTGGCGACGCTGGCCGCTTCGGCGACTTCCTTGGCGGTTTGAAGTTCGCGCGTTCTGCGATGAACAATTTTCTTCAGGTTGCGCTGATGGGCCCGAAGTTCGGCGTTGCGTTGCTGGAGTTGGCCCAACATATCATTAAATGCGTCAATCAACTGCCCAGGCTCGTCATTGCTTTCACTGGGTGGCGCACGCATTGAAAAGTCACCGGTTTTACGAACCTCGCCCATCACATCTGCAAGCGCGAGAATGGGGTCGGTGATCGATCGCTGCATTTTCAGGGCTATCAATAACCCTATGCCGCCAGCGAATAGGCCCGCCAACAGCGCATCATATATTAAAACGCCGAACCTGTTGGATAGCGCAGGCGTAGCCGCGCGAATTGTAAGGACGCCAATTTTCTCGCCACCATACATCACCGGTGCGGTCGCGATAACGGGTTTTACCGCAAACAGGCTTGCGAAATTTCTAAGATGAGCATCCGCCATATCGACGCCCGCCGCCGATATGGCGGTGTTATGCTCAATGAGCGTATCACCGTTAATGTTTTCCACGCGGGCATATTCCACTATTGGAATATCGGTGATTGCGATGAGCGCATTCAGCGTTTGCCGCCTGTCGCCGTTGGCGACAGGCCCGGAAATGGCTGACGCTAGAATTCCTGCGGTCGCGGTAAGTTCCGTAAGCTCGCCGTCGCTATAATGCGTCGCCTCGCGCAAGACGGACGAAACAGCAACGATCGCAACGGTCCCGACTATGGCGACGATCACCAGCGCGGTTAGCCGGCTACGCAACGAGTTGGTTCGCTTTTTCACCTAAGCCCCTTGCTCTACTCGTGGGTATCGAGAATAGCTTTGCGACGACAAGTAGTGGCTTAAATTGCTTGCTAATTGATTTCCTGTTGATGGCGGCAATCACTTTTTAAGGAACTTTTGCTTAACTTGTGACAGTCGCAGGCCGAGCGCCGGGGCTCTGCCTAATATCAAGGGACTAACGCGTGTCCTCAGCGCCGAAAGTTTTACTGGTTGATGATGATCCGATCATGCGCGAGCTTGCGTATGAAAAGCTCCAGGCTGCGAATTATCAGGTAACGGCGGCGGAAAATGGCGCTGAGGCGCTTGCCATCTTGAAGCGCGATGGGGCTGATCTGATCATATCCGATCTAGAAATGCCGGTCATGGACGGGTTCGAGTTGACCCAGGCCATACGTGCTGACCGAAGCATCGCCCAAATACCGGTTATTGTGATTACTGCAAGTGATCATGCCGATGCGGTGGATCGTGCTTTTGGCGCCGGCGCAACGTCGTTTCTGGCAAAGCCGATCAACTGGACGCTATTCAATCAGGCAGTAAAATTTGTGCTGCGGGCGAGCAATGATCAACGCGCATTGCGTCAGGCGCGCGATCAGGCCGAGGCGGGCGCTAAGTTTAAAGACGGGTTGATGTCGATCATGAGCCATGAGCTCAGAACGCCGCTCAATGCGATTATCGGCTTTGGCCAGCTTCTGGGCGAGCGTTTTGTACAGCAAAATGACCCTCTCCATAAAGAATATGCAGATTACATAATCGATGGCGGCAAACGACTTCTCAATACGATTTCAGACATGTTGCTTGCCTCTGACGCCGGCTCCGGGCCGATTGAGATCGCTGAGGCGGAGGCGACGGTAGAAGATATTGTTGCGGCGGCAAAAGCAATTTCCGCAAGAGTCGTCGCGACGGCGCAAACCGAAATCGTCGAGACCATTCAAGACGCTGATCTCGTCATCAACTGCGATCAACCACTGCTGGCGCGGGCGCTTTCAAAACTAATTGAAAATGCCGCAAAATTCTCGCCTCGCGGTGAAAAAATCACTATTGGCGCAGGGCGTACAAAAAATGGCGATCTAGCGCTTCTGGTCAAGGATAACGGGTCAGGTATGGAGCCTGATCAGTTGAAGCGGGCTTTGGCGCTGTTTGCTCAATCGGATATGTCGCTCAAACGCTCCGAGCAGGGATTGGGCCTCGGCTTGCCGCTCGCTGGGGCAATTGCCAGCGCCCACGGCGCGCAATTGAAGATTAACTCTACCTCCGGTTCAGGCACCCGGGCGGCGATATTGCTGCCAGCAAGCCGTGTGCGGCCACCAGTGGTCCGGCGCGCCAAAAACGCCGCTTAGCCAGTCCATTTCCGCTCAACTGGCAAGGTCCGCCCAATGAATTATTGGAGATAGGCCCTGAAAAGCTGATAATGACTTGTTTCTGGAGGATTTTTGGCGACGGCCACACGTTCTTTTTTAAGATGCACGTCATATTTCTGTTCATTACTACTTAATCGTTTTGTTTAACCATATTGTGGAATCACCCGCTAAGCAGGGTGAGGATGTTGCTATTTTGTAACGGTCGATGAGTGCTTTACTGTCCAGGCGCCAAGTAAGCTGGACGCCAGTCCGCCAGCGCGCGAGTGTTAGAATTCGGCCTGAACTTAAAAATGGCCGATAGTTTAGGGAGGCCCCACAGGGCGGGGCGAACAGAGGGTCAAAAAATGAAATTCAGGAATTCCACCAGCTCATTTTCGCGGGTTTTGTTGGCTGGAGCCGCCGTCAGCGCGCTTTCAGGCGGTACAGCTTTGGCGGCAGATGACGTCATCATCGTTACAGCAACAAAACGCGCAACAACGCTTCAGGAAACCCCCGTAGCGGTCAGCGTCGTCAGCGGCGACGACTTAAAAGCCTCGCAAATTCGCGACATTCGCGATCTGTCGCTGTTGGCGCCGTCGCTTTCGGTGAACCAACAACAAACCTCATCTGCAACAACCTTTTCTATTCGTGGTGTTGGCACATCGGGCAACAATTCCGGACTTGAACCTTCGGTCGGCGTTTTTGTCGATGGCGTTTATCGCTCACGCCAGGGCGCCAGCATTAATGATTTCCCAACCGTGGAGCGTATCGAAGTTCTGCGCGGCCCACAAAGCACCCTCTATGGCCGCAACACGCCCGCAGGCGTTGTCAGTATCATTACCCAAAAGCCCGAATTTGAGGTTGGCGCCGATGCTGAGGTTACCTATGCAAATTACAACAACGTTATCGTCAAAGGTTCGCTGACCGGGCCGATTTCGGAAAACTTGGCTTTTCGCATTTCAGGTAATGTCAATCAGCGCGATGGCTACATCACCAATGTCGTTAACGGTGAAGACGTAAACGAACGTGATCGCTGGTCTGTGCGCGGACAGTTGTTGTTCGAGCCGGCAGACAATATCTCTGTACGGCTTATCGGTGACTATAGCAAAATTGAAGAAGCCTGCTGCGCCGCGCCGTTCTTCCAGTATAATCCAGGGGTTGCGGGCGCCCTTCCGTTGGTGTTTCCTGGCGCTGTTGTTGTACCGGCGACGCCGTTTGAGCGCGAGGTTGCGTTTGACGGCAATCTTCTCACCGATCAAACCACTTACGGGTTTTCCGGTCAGGTGGATATCGATCTCGGCTACGCAGAACTGACCTCGATCACCGCCTATCGCGACTTTGAGGAAACGAATGACATTGATGCCGACTTTCTTGACCTGCAGGCTTCCACAATTAACCAAGGCGCCGACAGTTACGACACTTTCACGCAAGAATTACGACTGACGTCATCCGGCGACAACACACTCGACTGGATGGTTGGTGCGTTCTATTTTAATCAGGATTTGACCGTTGATGGCGTTTCAACGTTTGGTCCGGATTTGCGCCCATTCGCTGATATAATTCTTGCCGGTGGAAATATTACGACATTAGAAAATATTCTGGCGCTTTTTGGCGCCGCGACCCCCGGCTCCTTCCTTGCGGAAGGCGAGGGGTTACAGCAGGAACATTTCGATCAAGCGGATGAAAGTTTTGCGGCGTTTGCCACGCTTGATTATCACCTCACCGACGCCTTGACCGTGACCGGCGGCATTCGCTGGGAAACGGAAACCAAAGATGTCGTCAGCGATGTTGTTGTCACAGGGCCGTTCCTGGCGCTTGATTTAACTAACATCCCGCAACTTGCCTTTATACCGCTTCCTGTTGGAGCCTTTGCAGGCCTGCAGCCGTTTCAGTTCTTCGCTAATCCGTTTGTGAACTTTACCGATTCCCGCACGGATGAGGAAGTTTCCTATCTTGCTCGGATCGCCTATGATGTGAACGATAATCTTAACGTCTATGGCAGCTTCAGCACCGGCTTTAAATCCGGCGGGTTCAACCTGTCGCGCGGGTCTTCCGTGTCTACGGCTGGTTTTGACCCGGAAACCACACGCGCATTTGAGCTCGGCGCCAAGGGCGCCTTCTTCGATGGAGCCATGACGGCAAATGTCGCCTTGTTCCATCAGCGTGTGTCAGATTTCCAGGCGAACATCTTCAACGGCGCCGCGTTTGATCTGACCAATGCCGGTCAAACGACGATCAAAGGGTTTGAAATTGATACGGTGATCAATCCGGTTGATAACCTGATCATTACCGCAGGGGTTACCTATCTTGATGGGAAATACGATGAATTCATCAACGGCCCTTGCATCAACTCCGCTTTTATTGACGACACGAATATCCCGGCGGAATTGCTGACATGTTCACCGACGGTTTCAGGTGTTGCAAATCCGGCATTTACCAACACCCGTGACTTCAGCGGTCTGGATTTAAGTCTGCCTAAATTCAGCTCCTCAACGACAGCGACCTGGATTGTCCCCATGGGTGATCTGGAAGGCTTTGTTCGCGGTGAGGTCCAATTTAAGGGTGACGTCAATCTTGGCGGCGATCAAAACCCGCTCAAGCAACGTGGCTCTTACACATTGCTGAATGCTAGCGTTGGGGTAGGAAATCCTGACCAGGGCTGGCAAATTGTGGGTTGGATCAGGAACCTTGCTGATGAAGAGTTTGCCCAAGGCATCTTCGATTCAGTAGCGCAGCCGGGCGGCCTTAACGGTTATCCAAACGATCCGCGCACTTATGGCGCCACGTTGCGGTTTACCTACTAGAGCGGGCTCTGCAAAAAACTTCTAGCGCCGGACGCGTCAGAGGGGACTTAAGTCAAACGGGCGATCTTTTGATCGCCCGTTTCCTTTTGGGGGACCCAGTTTGAGGCCGCGCCGGCATATCTTTAAAATTTTACCCGTGTCCTTCACGCAATTTAAAAAATGCTTTGTCTTCAGTTAAACGGGCAAACATGGCGAGGCTTGCGATGGGATTCGGCGACAAAAAACCAACCGCGCAGATCAGTCTGAACAGATTGGCGGCGGTTGCGGGCGGCGGCGCCATTGAGGCGCCCGAGCATGTGGAGGCGCGTCCGGTAATGCTTGAGCCGGACCTTTCGCGCATCAAAAAAACCAATATGCTCGACGCGACGCCGGAAGCGCATAAGCGCCGCCTTGCGGCCAAAATAGTCAATTTTTCAACTACATTCCTTGTGCGCATTATAATCCTTGCCGCAGTGGCCTATTATGCCTGGAACGAATATCAGTTTACCGGCCAGATACACCGCGGCGTGGCGATCGGCTTGCTGGTGATGGCGGCCGACTTCGGACGGGTCACCCTGAAAGCGATGACCCCCGGCTCAAAATAGGCCAGCGACAAGGCCCGCATCGGGCCTGGCACTGGCCGTCACTCGCCTCATCGGTTCGTGAGCACGCGTGACCGCACGGGCCCTTGGAATTTCTCAATTCAGCCCTAAATCCTCCTTCATTGGCGGTGAGGCTCGTCCATGCCGCCGGTTAAGGAGAGAGACCATGGGCGTTATAGAAATCGCATTAATCAGCTTTATTGCCATCAATTCCGCCCTTGGCGTGTCGAGCTTCTTCATGGCGCGGCGGCATTAGCGCGTTCCTGGAACGCAAGCCTCCAGCACCATGCCGCCGACCATGCGCGTGACGGCAATCTCCAGCCTACTGCGAGAGATCCCGGACCAGCGAAGCGGTGTTTCACACCGCAGCGCATCCGGGATGACGGCGTTGAGCGTGGAGAGTATTATTAGGTAGGCTCACCCCCTTCGACCGCTTCGCGGCCACTTCCCCCGCAAGCGGGGGAAGAAAAGAGGCCTGCCTCAAGCAAAACCTAATTCCTCCCCCGTGATAACGGGGGAGGTGTCAGCGAAGCTGACGGAGGGGGCTACGCCGAACCATTAGAGATGTGAACCCAGTCGCTACGAAACTGAACCATCAAGCTCCGGCTACTGAAAAATAAACAGCGTTTTTAGTGCGCCAAACCCAAACCCGATAGCAGACAATGCAAATAATGCGTATGAGATAGATGAAATTAAAATTCCCAGCCATCTATTTTCTATTAACGACTGGATTTCTGTTTCTTTATCTTTAAGGGCCTTTGCCGCATTATCGGAAAGTCTTTTAAATTCGCCTGCATTGTGTGCGTCATTATATTTAATTTTGAGTTCATCCATGTCTTCTGAACTTATGTAGTGTAACTTCAATAGTTGGTATTCTGTTTGTAGCCTAATGGATTTCACCATGTAGACTCCTAGGTAAAGTGAGAACACAAACAACCCAAAGAATGCACCGCCTGCGGAGGCTAAAAATAGCACAATTGGTAAGGTATAGCTCGCTAACTCGATTCCGTTAAAGTCTTTTGCAGCCAAGCTAATTAGCAAACCTACCGCAGCGATGTTCCCAATAACCAGCCAAACGGCCAGTCGTTGAAAAATTTCAATTGACTTATCTCTACAAAAATCAGCAAACGACCCTAAGCGGTTGGAGGTGTAGTCCAACACTGCGACATCATTAGGGGCTGTCCCAGATGTTTAGAACATCTAGGATGGCGGGATGCGGTTAAAGCACTCAAAACTCACGCATAATCAGACGAACAAGCTGCTTGAACACTTCGTTGCCGGGACGCCGGCCCGAACAGCATGTTTACTTGCCAG
>JAJFFX010000099.1 GCA_021776455.1 Hyphococcus sp.
ACAACAACGATCTTGCCGCTCATCTCTCCATGCCCTGATCCACAAAATACATCGCATAGGAAATCATGTTCTCCGATTTCGTCCAACGTTAGCGGAACATGCGTAGCGCGACCCGGAACGATATCGGCCCGCACATTCAGATCCGGGATGTAAAAACCGTGCAGCCGATCCAAAGACGTAAGTTCCAAAAGGACAGGCTCGCCTTTTTTCAAAATTATTTCTGAAGGTGTATAGTGAAACCGCTGAGCCGTAATTTTGACAACCTTTTTTCCATCAGTATTTTGAGTTGAAGCTTTCAATACAGGGTTTTGCTTTGAAACCTTGCGGTTCGCGCCATTGCCTAAAAGCACCCAGGCGCCACTCGCTATTATCGCGGTGAGCGGTAGCCCAACGGCGAGAATTTTTCTGCGCGAAATCTCCGACATGTCTACCCTTTCTTCACAGGCAATTCGGTGATGCGGAAGTTTTCTTCCATCCCACCCGCAGTGCGGACACTCCGAAGCCCCAAACCCTGATAGGGGTGTGCGGAATCCCAGGCGATTTTCTGCTTCTTCTCAGCCGAGCCAGGCTCGGATAGCGGAAATATCAGGGATTTCGCGGAATGGTGTGGGATATGCCCCGTTTTGTGGTGGTGCTCCTGATGAATGTGCCCATAGAAAACAGTCACATATTCAAACGGCATCAGGAGTTCTATAGCCTTTGCTCCATCCTTGGTCGACCAGCCCCATTGCGGCGCTAAATCAAACAGGGGCCTGTGGGTCAAAACGATGATGGGCGTTTCTTTATCCTGCTTCTCAAGATCAGCGGCTAACCATGCAAGTTGGGCTTCACCCATAAAAGCGCGCGGATCAGAAACATTATCGAGCGCAATGAAATGAATGCCCTTGTGGTCAAAAGTGTAATGAAGATCGCCAAAGAATTCACGGTAAGCTTCCCCGCCATCTAATGAAGCATCATGTTCTCCGGGCAGAAAACGAATGTTCTGATTTTTCAGACCCGCGACAATATCCCGAAACTCCGTCATGCGCGCTCGTCGTAGTTGGGGATCGTCCGTCGTGTGGGTCAGATCACCGGTAAACACGATAAAATCCGGTTGAGGATCGAGACTGTTGACGACTTCCACTGCTTTAAGAAGCGTTCCCCCGGCATTGAACTTTGCATCGTTAAAACCCCAATGCGTGTCAGAGAGCTGGACGAAGAAAAACTCATCCTGAATGCTCTGTTTACCCAAGGCTTTGACCACGCCGGGAAGCCCGGTCGAAAACACAATGCCGCCAATACCGGCCAGCTTTAGTATGTCGCGTCTGCCGATCTGCATAAAACTCTCCTATAATAAAGTAGCGCGCCCGAACGAAATTCCGGCATTCTCTATGCTTAACCAGAAGACCAGCCGGTTTATTCCCGGAAGAGAAAACTAAAAAAATTGGCATTTGACGGGAATATTTGCGTCGATTGGCTGGTTAAGTAATTATAGGCAAGACGATGCCATAAGGCGCGCCACGATGAACTGAAATGGAAACCATTGCCTGACCGTGTGACTAACCCTATGGAGCACAAGCGTTTTGAACGCCTGTTTCTGCCGCTTATGAGTGCTGCGTATAATTTAGCGCGCTATCTCCTGCGTGATGACGCGCAGGCTGAAGATATTGTTCAGGATGCGTATTTACGCGCTTACAGAGCTTCCGGGCGCTTTACCGATGATAATGCAAAGTCTTGGTTTCTCACCATCGTCCGCAATTGCTGCTTCACATTCTTAAGCCGAAATCACGTTGCTGACGGTGCGGTCAGCTTTGATGAAGACATTCATACGCCAGATCAGGTTATCCCGCTTTATCGCGAGTCCATACCGGTCTCGCCAGAGATAGTAATGATGCGGGTCGATGAACAAAACCTGGTGCGAAGAGCCATAGAAAGCTTGCCTATTGAGTTTCGCGAGGTGCTTGTTCTTCGTGAGTTTGAGGAACTGTCATATCGCGAAATTGCGGATATCGTGAATATCCCTACAGGCACGGTTATGTCCCGCCTGTCCAGGGCGAGAAATCACCTGAAGCAATTTCTTAGCGCGGAAATGGACCAGGAGGATTGCAATGGAATGTAAACAGGCCCGGCCTCTTCTTGATACGTATTTCGATGGCGAACTCTCCTCAGAGGACAAGGAGAACATTAAACGCCATTTATTGGGATGCTCGGAATGTACGTCAATTCATGAGCAGATGGCCTCGCTTCGCAAGGACATCTTGGCTGAGGGGCGGCGCAATGCTCCAGCCGGATTGAGAAAAAGAGTGAAATCAGCACTGGAGAATGATGCTTACGTCCCAGTTCGGTCGGATGCACGCCCCTCATGGTTTGCCAACGCAGCGCCTGCAATGGCGGCGGGATTGATTTTAGGCCTGGTAGCAAGTCCCATTCTATCCGACATGATGTTTGGGCGTACTGATCTTTCGCGCGACATTGTAGCCGCGCATGTGCGTTCACAAATGGACAGCCACCTTACCGATGTCGCCTCGTCCGACATGCATACGGTCAAGCCCTGGTTTAGCGGCAAGCTGGATTTCTCTCCGCCGGTTTATGACCTTACCGATGCAGGCTTTACGCTCATTGGCGGGCGGGTCGATTATCTGGATGAGCAGCCTGTCGCCGCCTTGCTCTATCAACGCCAGCGCCATGTCATCAATCTGTTCATTTGGCCCGACTCTGAAGCGCGCTTCATTCCTATGAAAACCCGCCAAGGATATAATGTCTTGAATTGGCGAGACGCCGATTTAACTTTTTGGGCAATTTCCGATCTGAACAAAGTTGAATTGGACGAAATGCGGCAGTTGCTCTTGGATCGTGCACCTTGAGATGAAGAGCATTGATCTCGTTGCTGCGTCGCTATCGATAACCCAGACCATCTACTTGCGAGTGCTCTCATTGAATAGAATTAGCTCTCTAACTTGATGTACTTACTTGGGTAATTGCCTTACCCAATCATTAAATTCCTCGTAACATTGGCTCAAAGCAATGTCGTCTAGGCGCGCCATAATACTGTTAACTACACAACGCGTTGTTTTTTATTTTTCATTTGAGACTCTAAACGATTGGTCTAATAGAGCGCGGCGTATCGGCGTCACACTTTTATGCGGATCAAGTAGCATAAGTGCAGATCGTGAACACTCACGGTGACCCTATGGGGATTATGATTCTAGTTCGTGAATTAGTGCGCGAAAAAAATGCGGGGTTTTGGCCGCGGCGCGCGCAAAATCACTTTCCTGCGCATGACCTTTTGCACGCATCATGGCGACTAGAGATCGCTGTTCAGCGCGGCTCCAGCTGGCGAGGTCTGGCACAATTGAAATGGCGGGCGCCAGCATAGCGAAGGCGCGCCGTTCGGCAGCCGGCCAGCTTCTCATCGAGAGTACGCCAAGGGCGCCGGCAAGTCTAGTCGCGAGCTGCCGCTCCGCCGTTTTCCGTGAGCCGATGGATTCGCCCGCCAGCTTTCCAGCTGCGCGGGCGCCCACTTGCGGCAGCAACATTTCGTCAACATGATCACCTTCGTTAAAGCCCGGCAAGTCCAAAACAAGATCGCCCTTTGCTAGCGCTTTCAGCGTTGCGGCAGGGCTTCGTTGTGCACCAGGCTTCGCGAGGCGGCTGGCTTCTCGCGCCGCTTGCTGCTTTTGTGCGGAGGAGACCGGCCGAAAACCGAGGCGATAATAAAACCAGTAGGCGCCGCTTTTAATCGCCTCGGCGTTCCCTTCGCCGAATTGATACCCATTGATGATGAAACGCCGCACGCCAAATAGTGTTTGAAATGCACGCAGCATCTCGATCCACAAAAATGCTGCCTCGCTGCCGCGGAACGGATCAAAGATGTTGATGCCGGTGTTCGCCTGACGAAACAGCGCCGTCACGCCGCCATAACCGATTGGTACGCCATTTGAGAGGAGCAGATAGCCGTAATTGGCTTCAATGCTCATCCGATAGCGCGGCGTGGCGCCGATGACAGCGAGTGCGGCGCCTTGTCCGAGGTCGCACCAGTGGACTTCATTTTGGTTGGCGTAACTTATTGAAACAACTTCGCGGCAGCGCGCCGTAAGCGCCGCGCGGGTAACATCTATGACTTCACGCGCCTGGCGCGGCTTAAGCGTTCGGATGTGCTTCAGGGACCTTGCGATATGCCGGGCTGGATCAGGCGGCGGGTGACGCATTGCACGCCGCATCACATAAGGCTTTGTACGCAAGGCATTATGTGTGACCGACCAGCGCGAGCCTTTCAGATCCCAGACAATGGGCGGTTCAGCGGCGGTCCAGAGCTGATCGGCGTCAAATCCCGATGCGGTATTGAGCGCTTCGATCATCCATTGAAGATCAGTCTGAAGATCATGTCGGCGCGCGATGGCAACCCATTCCCGTGTCGTATATTCGCCACTGTCAAAGCCGTCGCGCTCTGCGATGCGTGCAAACGCCCGCAAGGGGAGATCGAGCTGTGAGCAATTGTCGTAATTACGCCAGTCGATTTCGACCTCGCCGGCTGCGCGGCGTACCAACCATTGCACAATGGGAAAGGCGAACACATAGCCCCCTTTTGAACCGACGGCGCCCGAATCATCGAGTATTGCGCGATCGGTCCTCGGCGCCTTCATGAACCACGTTTCAATCTGCTCCAGCGCCTGCTTAGCTGACCGGAGCGTTCGCGGCTCACCGGGAAATGCCCGCAGGAACAAAAGATCTTCATGTAATCGCACGAGCGCGCGCATTGAACGTGGCGGTTGCATCGTCAATGCTGCAATTAATTCACATTTGCGTCGCTCGATATCCGCCCCATATATGTTGCGGATTGATCGAAGCGTGTTGCGTCCCTTGGCCGTCGATTTCATCTGGTCGGGCATGCGGTTCAGCCATTTATGCGCGCCCCATGACACGAGGCTGCAATCCCGGGGATTACAATGCAGCATTATCGGTCGATGTGAGCATGGAAAAAAGCCAAGTTCAAGACATTCGCATGCTCGTAATTGACGCATCGCGATTTTCGCGGCCGACATTAGTTCGGGTAGATTGCGCGCGCTGGCGGGTTTGTGTGCGCATGGCGGAACGCAGAAACTGTAAGCGCTAAACGCAAGCGTGACGAGCAGGCTCAACGACAAAGCGACCTATTCCAAAATTGTCTTGCCATGAATTCTATGTGGGAGTTAGCCTGCTGAGCAGGCAAAACTACTTATATAAATGCCTTGTCCAATCCCGTAATTCTTCGTAACAGCGATTCAAAGATTCTCTGTCTAAGCACGCCATTCCCGTACCAAACTGCGAACCGGTCCAGAGGCTGCTGCGACATGCGCTATCGGTTCAGGCAAGTTAAAAGCGTCAGCCCACAGAACTTACCCAATAAAGATATTGAAATTGTTGAACCAGCGGCATGGCTGAGCTGTGGAAAAGGCGCGCTTTGACTCGTGCAGCGGTCAGCGCGCTTTCCTACAGCTCAGCGCACAGTACGCCAGCGTCCGTAGTACATTTTTGCAGCGCCAGAATGGTCCATTTTTAGACCGTCATTGACACTGTGATGCATAACATTCCAATAAAAATCGCTTTTTTCGACAATACCTACACCGAACCCGTTGTCATTGATGGGGGCCATAACCACATTCTGTAAGAGATGGCTTTGTAACTTATGTAAAAGACATTGAAGCCGCGATATTTATTGTTGCCGCGCATCCAATAGTCAGCGCTATGCCGCTCATAGGCTGATCTTTCTATCGCTTAACTACTTTTAAGAGTGGGTGTGGCAGCGCGACGCACTTTTTATTGCGCAATTCGAGAGGGCCGGCGTCTTCATATGCGTAGTATGTATGCACACTTGTTCTACGTGCATGTTTCATTCGAAGGAGAGAGGCATGACAATTTGGAAATCATTTCTACATAACAGACTTTCTCACGCCGTAAAAAAGGGCGCTTTGGAGCTCACTTATCCAGACGGTGCAGCCCAGCGCTATGGCGAGCCGGGCGCCGATCCAGTACGGGCTCGTCTCACGCATGATAAATGGACCCGCCGTCTTGTCCTTGATCCTAATCTTGTGTTGGGCGAGGCCTATATGGAGGGCGGGTTACAAGTTGAGGGCGATGATATTTACACCCTACTAGATTTGATCTGGACAAACATCTTGCTGAAGAAAGAAGGCCGTGGAATCCTCGCCTTTATGCGCCGCATTCTTCGCCGTCTCGCTCAGTTTAATCCGGCGGGCCGGGCGAAAAAGAACGTCGCCCATCATTATGATATCGGCAATGACCTTTATAGGCATTTTCTTGATGAGGACCTTCAATATTCATGCGCCTATTTTGAACACCCTGATATGTCGCTGGAAGAGGCGCAAAGAGCGAAGAAAGATCTGATTACCAGAAAACTTCTCGTCGAGCCACATCACTCGGTTCTGGAAATCGGCAGCGGCTGGGGCGGTCTTGGAATATCTCTTGCTGAAGAGGCGGGCGCGAAAGTCAAAAGTGTAACCCTGTCGACAGAACAGCTCCGTGTCGCGCGGATGCGGGCGAGCGCCAAAGGGTTATCGGAACAGGCGCAGTTTCTGCTTCAGGATTATCGCGCAACCCGGGGCAGTTATGATCGCATCGTCTCAGTCGGCATGTTTGAACATGTCGGGGTGCCGCATTTTCAAAACTATTTTGATCAGATCGCGCGCCTCCTGAATGAAGACGGCGTAGCGCTCATTCATACGATTGGCCGCTCTCATGGCCCCGGCGCCACAGACGCCTGGACCGCAAAGTATATCTTCCCAGGAGGATATATCCCGGCGCTGTCTGAAGTTATGCCGGCAATAGAGAGCGCAGGCCTAATTTTAACTGATTTGGAGGTGTGGCGACTACACTATGCAGAGACATTGCGGGAATGGCGCCGTCGCTTCAAGGCGAACACCAAAAAAATCGCCAAGAAATACGGTGCGCGCTTTGTCCGGATGTGGGATTATTATCTCGTGATTAGCGAGCTGTCTTTCCGTTACGGTGAACATGTCGTATTCCAGCTACAACTCGCAAAACATCAGGATGCTGTGCCTTTGACGCGTGCATATCTGACCGCCGGTCACTCCGGTCAGAGCCTTCACGGTGATAAAGACCGTATTTACGCGTGATAATCGGTGTAGCGAAATTCTTGCAAAGAAATGGCTTCAAAACCAAAGCTACGCGCGCAATGTACGGATTGAATGACCACGGTGTTGCTATGCAGCCCGCTGGCGATCATGGGTGACGATGTTTTTAAAGCGCAGCCTGGCAGTAAAACCGGCCGTTTTCCTACTGTCGAACTCGATGGAGCCGCCATGGAGAGCGGCAAATGTCGAGACGAGATAAAGGCCTAGCCCAGCGCCCTCGTGCTGACGGTTAAGCGAGCTGTCTGCTTGGAAAAAGGCCTCCGTCAAATTCGACAACATGCACGGGTCAACACCGCAGCCATTATCCTCCACTTCGAGAACAAGGTCATTGTCTTCAAATACCGCACGGATGAAAATATATGCATCATCGCCCGTAAATTTTACAGCATTCGACAGCAAATGCGACAGCATTTCCTTAAAAATAGTGAAGTCTATTTCAAACAAGGGAAGGTCTTTTGGAATCTCTACGCGAATTGATTTCCCGTCACCGCCCCCTCCTGCTTCATAGTCATTCAGGACATTCTCCACGACGTCTCTTAGCGGCATGGCGTCCTTGTCTAATTCAAATTCGCCGGCGTCTAACTTCGATATATTCAACATATCATTGACGATGCTCAAGAGGCGTTCGCCGCTGAGATAAATGTTCTTTGAGTATTCTTTGTACTCCGCAGCGCCGAGTGGCCCGAGTGCTTCTCTCTGCAAAATTTCAGCAAATCCCATAACGCCATTCAACGGCGTTCGAAGTTCATGGCTTATATTCGAAATGAGTTGTGATTTTAGTTTGCTTGCTGCAACGGCGTTTTCTTTTGCTGTTTTTTCTGCCATTTCAATTCGTTTGCGAATAGATATATCTCGAATAGTATAGACGTATACATGCGACTTTACCGCAAGAGCGTCGTTGCCGGGATGCTGGTGATCATATGGGGCACTGCCAAAAACAATCTCAAGCATCTGATCTTTCTGGCCGCCGACACAATATTCTGAGGAACCAGACGAAGGCGCTGTTGTGTCAACGCAAGCCCCCGCATCAACGGAATTTTCAATCGAAGGGCATAATGGAAAGTCCGGCGCGAGGTCGCGGATATGCGTGTTTGGCGCCAGTTCGGTTTTCACGGCCAGCAAGCCCATTGCGCGATCGTTACACAATTCGATCACGCCGTTCGCATCCGTCACAATAACGCCGTCGGAATTGTTGCGGACGACAAGACTTGTTAAGACTTGATAACGTGCTGTTGTGGCGCGATGACGGATGAGGTGTTTTGCGCGCCAGTGTAATTCATGGGCTGTAACATGGGCGATACATAAGATCTGTGCGACGAGCAGAGGCACAGTATCAAGGCTTATGGGTGTGACGGCTTGCAAGATGACCGGCCCGCCAATCGATGCGGTAAAAACAGCGAGATGCAATCCTGTTGTTGTGCGCCAACCCCATTTTCCGCCTGCGCGACCGAAACATAAGATCACGAGCGCTGCGAGCATCAATGTGACAACTACGTGGGGCCTAAACAGTGCACGATCTTGCTGGAGGGTTTCATAACTCAAGGCGTGTAGGGCTATGCCTGAGATCACTCCGTGAGTCGGCACAGCGAATTCATCGCCCAGCTCCAACGCTGTTGCGCCGATAAGAATATTTTTTCCCTCAACGAGATCTCTCGAAAACGAGTTGTTCAGCACATCATTAAAGGACAAGCGGTGTATCTTCGATGGATCGACGCTGTAATCGATATAGAATGCATCGGTGCGGTTTGCAGGTACGCCAGCGAGTGTCGCAGCGAGCGTCGCCCGATAACTGCCGCCTTCGTCGAAGCCACGCCATCCGCGCCTTACAAAGCCGTTCTCCTCTGTCGTCAGATTGACGCTGGCGACGACTGCGTCGTTGAGGAAGGAGGCGTGGGGCGGTGTTTGCATAATGGCGAGCTCGGAACCTGAATGCGATGACCATTGCGAGAATACCGGTAAAATAACCTCGCCTGGGCGACGAGCCAAAGATGCTGCAAAAGCTGCGTCTCCGGCCTCATCAGAAGGCGACGAGAAATCAATGTCGAGGGCGATCAGCGCTGCGCCAGCGTCTTGAAGGTTGGCGATCACCGTTGCATATCGGTCGCGTGGCCAGGGCCATTGCCCCTCTTCTTTCAGGCTGTAGGGATCGATTTCAACAATCAAAAGCGTGTCGCTGGGCGTTCGGTCAAGTATCCGAAAACGCATATCCATCAGCACAAGATTACGCGACTCGAGTATGCCAGATAGTGTCGCAAGGCAAACTATTGTGAAAATGAGCGCGCGGGGAAAATATCGCCGCACCGCGTCCCCCATCCTTTGCGTCCGGTTAGTCCAGGTTTGTTGAACACGCGTCGGCAAAAGGATCCCCCAAGATCAAGCTGCGGCGCATTGCAAAGCCGCAGTCAAGAATATTAGTTATTCTTGTTCTTATTCGTGTTTTCGTTTCTATTTTCGCCATCTAGTTCTAATGCAAATTCTCTAGCTTTGCCTTTTCCGTTGCTACCCGAATTACCAGACGAGCCACTGTTCCCGTTCCCGCCCGAATTACCAGACGGGCCACTGTTTCCATTTCCGTTGCTACCCGAATTACTAGACGGACCACTGTTTCCATTCGAGTCGGACGAAGTGCTCGTCCCGTCATTACCGTTCTGATTTGCAGGACGTTTGGCGTCTGAACCTCCATTGTTGCTAACAGCACGCCGGGCGGCGTCATTTTGATTCGTCGTGCTTAACCGTAATGCGGCAACGGCATTTGCTGGCGACAGCGCATCACCAAATGTTGCCGCTACGGCGTTTCCCTGCCCGGTCGAATGGGTCGCGCCAACCGCGCGACGCCCGTTTTCCGGAGACTGAACAAGCCCCTCTGTCAGCGCAGAAAAATCAAGCCGTTCATGGCCAATCGCCGCCGGCACTGTCAAATCGCGCGGTTGATTGATGGCACGCGCCGGAGTTGTAAGGGACGCTTTCTGGATTGGTGTAACGCCTTTGTTAGCGCTATCACCGCCGCCATCCGTACGCTGTTCGATGACGTCAGGTTTTCTGTCTGCATCGCCGCGTGCGGGGCTATCGCTAAAACGGATGACTGATGGATTAGTGCGATCAATACGGGCCGTATGGCCGGCCGTGACCAATTCTCGCGCCATGCCGTTGCGCGAAGACACCTCAACAGCGCCCTCTGCAACATGGACGGCGTGTGTGTCAGCGCCGGCGGTCACTGTAAATGTTGTGCCCTTCACGACAGCAGCGATCACTGGCGTTTCAACGCGGAAATGGTGTTTTTCTCGTTTGTCGACTTTAAATAAGAGTGTGCCGAGGTCCTGCACAACGCGCGTCATGCCTGATTTTTCGCTTGCCGGCAGCGACATGCGGCTGTTCGGCCCTACAATAATTTGTTGATCCCCGCGCACAAGAACTGCGCGACCATTAAACCCGGTCGACAAAATAGCGCCTGCGCTCAAAGTCTTGCCCGTCGATACGGGTTCTGCTGTCGTCATGGGTTGGGACATTCGCACAGCCCCCGCCGTCTCGACAACGCGCCATGAATCGTTCTGTGCGCGAGATGGCGTAATCGTGAGCACTACTGCGCTTAAAATCGTCACGGCTGTTTTCAGAAGATTGCTCATTATGCTGCCCTTACTAAATACTGCCCTTACCAATTAATTCGGGTCGGCCCCTGAACGCATTAGATGCCATTCGTAGCCGCAAAGAATAAAGATTGAGGGCCTTCTAAAAGATTAAAATTTTCCACACCAAGGTTAATCGTTTGTATACTGTGAACTGTTTATTAGGCCTGATAACACAGGGCAAATTTAGCCTTTTTAGCCAATAATTTCGTTAAAATTGGACTGTGAGCGGGCAATGCAAAAGCACAATGGACCGCATGGAAAAGAGCAATGACAGCGTCTGCTCGCATAACAGGTGTGCTTCTAGTGCTGCTGCCCGCTCTGAACGGCGGCGAAGCGCTACTCTATGCACAAGAAGCGTCTAATATCGCATTTCACCAACCATACGAAAACTTCGACGGTAATCTTTCTGGTCAGACCACAGGCGCCTTTCCAGTAAAGCCCGCGCTGCGCGAAGGCGTATTGCTCGCAAGCATTCAGTCAACAGATATTGAGCGCCGTCTGCCTGATAGCAGTGAAACAACAGCCGGGAACAGCAAAGATCAGCTTGTGCTATCCACGCCTCCGCCATTGCGTGATGGCGCGACAGCGCCGTTTGTTTTAACAGCCGTTGAGGTCGTTGGCGCAAGCGCCTTTCCGCCGGAGGCGTTTGCGCCGCTTTATGATGATCTGCTTGCGCGACCAATGTCCTTGACAGAAGTTACCGTACTGACAGACCGGATTACCGCCATGTATCGACGCAAAGGATACTTTCTGTCACGCGCCATTGCGCCCGCACAAAATGCATCTGCCGGCGTTCTCCGCATCGAAATCGCTGAAGGCTATGTTTCTGAAGTCATCGTGGAAGGAAATGCGCCTGCCGCTCTAAAACGGAGGCTTAATGTACTAATAGGGCAACGGCCGCTGCGGCTTGTGTCATTGGAGCGCATACTGGCGCTGGTTGGCGATCTTCCGGGGGTTTCCATTGTCTCGTCGCGGCTTGAGCCGGACATCGAAAAGCTCGCACCACACCGCCTCATCGTTAATGTGGATGTCGACCACTTGGAGGCAAGTCTTTATACCGACAACAGGGGCACGGAAGAAGCTGGCCACGTACAGACCTATGCCCGCGCTGCTGTGAATTCACTCATTCGAACAGGCGACCAACTCAGCATTGGGCTGTTCACTATCCCCGACGACCCCAATGAACTAATTCTCGGCGATATTAGCTATCAGTTGCCGCTGACAGGTGTTGGAACCTACGTGACCATATCCGGCATGATATCGCGATTCGATGCGGGCGCTTCTCTCGCAGCGCTTGACACCGAAAGTAAGACGAAACGCGTCTCCTTTCGTTTTTCTCATCCATTTATGCGCCGCCGCAAACTCTCGCTTTGGGGCAATATTGGCTTTGAAGGCCGCAACATCATGGAAGAGCAACTCAACACGCCACAGTTTGAAGATAAATTACGCGTTATTCACGCGTCTGTGAACTATCATCAAGAGTATTGGAACGGGCTGACGACTGTCTATGCAAAAGCCAGCCAGGGATTGAACATGTTCGATGTATCCGCTGGCGACGTTTCCCTGTCGCGCCCTGATGCAGATAGCGGGTTTACTAAGCTTGAAGGGCAAGTCACGCGTTACCAGAACATCGGGGCGACATTCGGTTTGTATGCGTCGGTGGCGGGACAGGCTTCGAATGATCCGCTACTGGCTTCAGAAGAATTTGCCCTGGGCGGCGCCCGTTACGGCCGCGCCTTTGATTATGCAGAACTTACCGGCGATGACGGTGTTGCGACACTTGTGGAACTGCGTCACGGCCGCAATCCCGGCATCACATATTTGGATTTCTATCAGGTTTACGGATTTTATGATTTCGGCGCCGTCTGGAATGACAACGCGGCTCCTGGGTTCGCATCATCAACTCTGTCTTCGGCTGGTGCGGGCCTTCGCCTGACATTGCCGACATCTGTTTATGTGACCTTTGAGGCGGCGCGCCCGCTTAATCGCGCCCCATTCACCCAGGGCGATAAAGACTGGCGCGGTTTCTTTTCAGTATCGAAAGAGTTTTGACGCGCCGAAAGAGAAGGCTGCTTGACGTTTGGCGCTCATGTCCCGTCCGCCAACAAGCGAACTTATGCGCATCACAAGGCTTACACCCCTCTTGCAAACCGCGATTCCGCTGCTATTCGCTCCCGATGCGCGTAAAATGCTTACCGCTTAGCCTTACACTAACTCAGCATCGGTGAGCACTTCCACCAGCGCCGGACCGTTATGGGTGATTGCCTGACGCAGGGCGCCTTCCAGTTCATCACGCGACGTGACCCGCAGCCCAAGCCCGCCACAGCTTTGCGCGAACTCGGCGAAATTCGGGTTTGTAAGAGACGTCTGCCATACCGGCCACTCGCCGCTGCGCTGTTCTTTTGAAATCTTACCGAGCTCGCAATTGTTCATCAGTACATGCGTGATATTCATATTATACTGAACCGCCGTGGTAAACTCCATCGCATACTGACCAAACCCGCCATCACCAGAGATAGAAACCACTTTGCGCCCGCGATATTCGTCAAAATCTTGCGTCGCCGCCCAAGCGCCCATCGCCGCTGGAAACCCAAAACCGATGGAGCCTAAATATCCCGACATTAATATACGCTGACCGCAAGGCTCAAAATATCGGCCAAAAGAATAGGTGTTGTTACCGACATCAACCGGCATGATGGCGTCGGCGGGAACCACTTTTGTCATCGCCGCAAAGAGCGATGCCGCATTGACGCCCTTGCCGCGGTCATCGCCAAAGCGGCGTGTCTTTTCGCGCCGCCAGATTTTCCAGCGCTCGGCGATCTCGCCAAGTTGGTCGGCGGCGGCGGCGCGTTTCGGCCGGACGCTGCGCATCTGTTGTAGCGTTTGACCGATCTCCCCCCAAACCGGGATGGCGACGGCATGGCTTTTGCCTAGATGCATGCGATCAAAATCGATTTGCACGATCGGTTTTGACGGCTCTATCCCAGTGTGATGCGAAAACGATGCGCCAACCGCGACGATCAGGTCGCACTCATTCATGAACCACGAGGCAATCGGCGTTCCTGAGCGACCCAGAACGCCGCCAGCATTGGGGTGGCTATCGGGGATTTGCCCCTTCGCCTTAAACGTCGTCACCACCGGACAGCGCAGATGCTCGGCCAGCTCAACGACATCCGACATCGCCTCGCGGGCGCCATAGCCAACAATAATCAATGGTTGTTTGGCGGCGTAAATCGCCTCATTCGCCGTGCGGACCACATCGTCAGGCGGGGTCATGCGCGCATCGCTAATACGCCCTTGCGGACTTCCCGCTGTCATATCCGGCGCCGGCAAAGTCTGTGCGTCATCGGGGAAAATTAATACTGACACGTCGCGCTCCACCAACGCGGTCTTCATCGCCAAATTCGTCGTCTCCGCATAATTGGATGCATGCAGAACAAGCTGGTTAAATTTACCAACCGGCGCAAAGGCGCCGTGAAGATCGATATCCTGGAACGCAAACGGTGAGAACACCTGCACCTGAACCTGACCGGCGCAGGCGATGACCGGGGCGCGATCAACCTTGGCGTCCCACAGGCCCGTCATCAGGTTTGTCGCGCCCGGCCCGGCAATCGAAAAACACACCGCCGGTTTACCGGTCAATTTTGCATATCCCGAACAGGCGAAAGACGCCGCACCTTCATGGCGAATACCAACATAGCTGAGATTACCGGCCTCTTCCTGACGCCGGAATGCATCTGCAAGACCAAGATTGGAATGGCCGACCATGCCAAAGATACGCTTCACGCCCCAGTTGACCATGGTCTCCGCGACGACATCGGTCGATGTGCGCTGATGTGCGGGTTCTGGCGGCATGCCGATATAAACGCCGTCGGCGCGCAACTCGACAGGATACATCTCCTGGCCTGAATCCTCATGTCCGCCCGGCGGTTTGCCGGTGAGCGGATCAAAATCCCATCCGTGCCACGGGCAGCGCAGCCAACATTTGCCACCGGCGCCTTTTTCAATCGATCCTTCACCGAGCGGACCGCCCTGGTGCGGACAGCGATTGTCCATCGCTGCATATTGACCATCGAAATGGACCAGCGCGAGGGTTCGGCGCCCGACCGTTACCGACCTTACCCGTCCCTCTTGCACCTCATCTCTGGCCGCTGCAAATTTCCACTCGATATTCTTCGACGTCGCATCACTCATCGGCGGTCTCTCCTTTGCAGCTTCTTATAGTCTGCTGGCAGACATATCCAAAGTCTGTCTTTCCCTAATTATTCTGGGAAAATAGTTTGATTTGGGAATTGGCCCGCAAAGTAGGCAGGAATTCTTGTTTTGCAATTTTGAGCAGAGCCAATAGGGTGGCGCCAATCACACTGTTTACCGACCCGCCTGGCGGGCCATGAAAGTTGAGAAATATGACGCATAACTGGGTCGCGGTAGCTAAGTGGGCGGAGCTTGAAGATCGCAAGCCAGCCTATGCGCTGGTTGCCGGGGTAGATCTCGTCATCGTCCGTTATGACGACGCCGTCTCTGTTCTGTACGGCCGCTGCCTTCATCGCGGCGCTTTGCTGTCGGACGGTCATGTAGATGGCGAGAATTTGATCTGTGGACTGCATGACTGGGACTATCGGCTAGATTCCGGCATCAGCGAATATAACAATTCAGAAGCATTGCAGAAATTTTCCAGCCGTCTGAAAAATAAGAAGGTCTATGTCGATCAGGATGAAATTAAGGCCTGGGCGAATGACCATCCGCAACCCTTCGATAGAGGCGCTTATCAAGGACTTTACGCTGACACACACCCGATAGCGGAAGAACCGTTTGTCGGACTGATCCAAGGTTATGCGCGCGACGGTCTTTCTAAAACCGGCCATCACGGCGTGGTCGCGGCGATGGGCGTGCCGCGCGACGACCTGCCGAGCTGGGACGATATTCAGTTTATCACCGCGCAACTTCACCGGGTTCCGCTTTTGGATGATGAGCCGGTGGACACGTCTGTCACGATCGGCCCTGGCGCGGCCAAACCATTGACGCTCAAAATACCGCTTTTCGTGTCCGATATGAGCTTTGGCGCCCTGTCGCGCGAGGCGAAGATTGCGCTCGCTATGGGCGCAGAGATCGCAGGCACAGGCATCTGTTCCGGCGAAGGCGGCTCGCTTGATGAGGAGCGCCACGCAAACAGCCGCTATCTCTACGAACTCGCCTCGGCGCGATTCGGATTTTCCTGGGAAAAAGTCGCCGAGGCCGCCGCGTTCCATTTTAAATGCGGACAAGGCGCCAAGACCGGAACCGGCGGCCATCTGCCCGGCCGCAAAGTCAAAGACGAGATCGCTAAAGTCCGCGGTCTCAAACCGGGCGAGGATGCGATCTCCCCGGCTCGCTTCCCGGAACTGAGTGAAATTTCTCAGTTCAAAGATTTTGTCGACGAAGTGCGCGAACGCGCCGGCGGCATACCGGTAGGGTTTAAGCTGTCCGCACAACACATCGAAAAGGATATCGACGCAGCGCTGGAAGCTGGGGCGGATTACATCATTCTCGATGGACGCGGCGGCGGCACCGGGGCGGCGCCGATCATATTTCGCGACAATATTTCAGTGCCGACCATTCCCGCGCTAGCCAGAGCCCGCCGTCACCTTGATGCGTGCGGCGCTGGCCATGTCTCGCTGGTTGCGACCGGGGGCCTGCGCAAACCCGCAGATTTTGCAAAGGCGCTGGCGCTAGGCGCGGACGCAGTCGCGTTGTCAAATGCGCCGATGCAGGCGATCGGCTGTCTTGGCATGCGCGCATGTCATACCGACAATTGCCCAGTCGGCATTGCCACCCAAAAAGAAGATCTGCGTGCACGCCTGATGGTCGAAACGTCGGCAAGACATCTCGCACAGTTTTTCGATGCAGCAACCGAATTGATGACATTGCTCGCCCGCGCCTGTGGCCACCGACAGCTTTCGGCTTTCAATGTTGATGATCTGACCACCTTCAAAAAAGAAATGGCGGAGCTGACTGGTATTGCCTATGGCGGTGTGCGCCCAGGGAGCATGCGATAACATGGTGCTCGCAGAAACAATTGTTATCTGTCTCAGCGTCTATTTCGGCGTGGGGGTTATTGTCGCGATTTTATTTCTTGGCTTTGGCGTCTCACGCGTTGATCACGCCGCAAAAGGCGCCAGCCCACTTTTCAGGCCCATGGTCTTTCTAGGCTGTGTCGCATTGTGGCCCTATATCATCTTGCGGTTTCTTTCCTTGAAGACAATCAATCAGCCAGAAGATAGCCAGCCAGAGGAGAACGCGCCATGAAACGCCCTCACCGGCGCGTGCATTTTCTGTTCTGGCTGATTGCCGCGCCCACCGTCATCATCGGCGCCTTTTTCTCCTGGAGCTTGCGCCCGCAAACACCTTACACGGACCTCCCCGCTGCGCTCAGTGATAATCCAGACATAACGGAGCAGCGCTGATGGGTCATCAATATAAGGCCGTCCAATGGAACCGGAACAAGGTCGTATATGATCTCTATATGGGCGTTGCGATTTTGCTGTTCATCGGCGTCTTCATGGCTGTCGGGGTGCAAACCCAACCGACCGGCCACACCGCTGACCCGGTAGTTCTGGCGATCCGCGCTCTTGGCGTTGCCGCGTTTACGATGCTCACGGTCATTTTATCGATTGGCCCGTTAGCGCGATTATCGCCGCGCTTTGCGCCCATGCTTTATAACCGGCGACATCTCGGCGTGACGACCTTTATCGTCGCCGCCGCACATTTCGGGCTGGCGCTGACGTGGTACCACAGCAGTGGGCCGCTCAATCCGTTGATCTCTCTGTTTGTCAGCAACCCTTTATATGATTCAATTCCCGGCTTCCCGTTTGAAATATTGGGTTTTGCCGCTTTCCTCATTCTTTTTGTGATGGCCGCAACAAGCCATGATTTCTGGCTGAACAACCTGTCCGCCCCGGTCTGGAAAGCGCTGCATATGCTGGTCTATCCGGCTTATGTAGTGTTGGTTTTTCACATCACCCTTGGCGCCTTGATGACAGAACAGTCGATGATCTATCCGGTCCTGACGGCGGTTAGCTTTGCCTCCGTTTCGGCGCTTCATCTTTATACCGGCTATCGCGAATGGCGGACCGACAGCGGCATGAAATCTCTGAAAGCAAAAGGCTGGATTGAAATCGGCGCACCGGACGATATTCCAAATATGCGCGCGGTGATTGCGCCACTGCCGAAGGGCGACCGTGTTGCGGTGTTCCGTTACGACAACAAAATCTCCGCCGTCACCAATGCCTGCCGCCACCAGAACGGACCGCTGGGCGAAGGCCGGGTTATCGACGGCTGCATCACTTGCCCGTGGCACGGATGGCAATATCGCCCTGATGACGGCGTCTCTCCGCCGCCGTTTACGGAAAAGATTGCTACCTACAATGTCAAAATCGAGGCCGGCCGAGTGTTTGTCGATCCCAATCCAAATCCTCCCGGCACGCGTACCGAACCAGCCATCATCGCTGAACAAGGAGCCATTGCGACATGAGCCTGCCTAAAGGCGTTATCGATCCCAAGGCGGAAAACCCCGACGAGATGTTTGTCGGTTGGGCGCCCGCGCCCAAGGTTGATCGCCGTTTTCTCCTTGGCGCCCTACCTCTTGGCCTTGCCGGAACGGGGGGCGCGGCCTGGCTGATCGCCAGCGAGCTTGACGATCCCGGCGCCGGCGCATGGCTGACGGGCGCGGCCCATAAAATCGCCGGCGCGCTGATCACCGATCCCTATCCGATGCTGCGTTTTGCGGACCCGACGATGCCCGGTGGGGTCCGCACGGTGTTGATCGTCGCGCAGGGCAAATGCACCTCTGCATTGCGGCTGGACGACCAGCGCGGCCACCCGGTCACCGCGCGCGGCGTGCTTATTCAGCGCAAAGGTCGCCAGATGCTGGAAGTGCCGCCATTTCTCGACGACTGGCTCTTGCCTTCGAAAATGGAATTGACATCGGCTGTTGTCAGCCCGCAGGTAAAATCCTTGGGCGTTGCGCGCCTAACGGGCGCGATCATGGATACGAAATGTTTTTTCGGTGTAATGCGCCCCGGCCGCGGGAAAACTCATAAAGCGTGCGCCAGCCTTTGCATCCGCGGCGGCATACCGCCAAGCCTCTGGGTGCGGACGAAAGATGGCGCTGAATCTGTTTTATTGATGACAACAGCCGATGGCGGTCCGATGCCGATGGATATTTTGCCGCTAGTGGCGGACCCGGTTGAGGCGGAAGGTGAAATCATCCAAGTCGGCGATCTCTTGCAGTTTCGCGCTGACGTTGACGCTTACCGCCGCGTTTAAGCCGGCTTGCCGTCAAGCCTGGCGGCACCGCTCTCGCCATAGCGCCTGGAAAATGGCGCTGCGGTGGCGCCGTGCAAGATAATGCTCAAAAAGACCGTCACATAAACCACCGCTTCGATTTCAGTGAAGCGACCCATTTCTTCATGGTCAACGGCAATCATCAAAAACAGGATCGATGCTAAACCCCGCGGCCCAAACCAGCCAAGAAACAAGACGGATGGATATTTCAACTGCAGGCCCAGCAACGAAAGCGCCGTCGGCGCCATACGAATTACAGTCAGGCTAAGAACTGCATAAAGGACGCAAAATGCGGTAAAATGGCCAAGCGCTGCAGGCAATAAAACAGCGCCGAAAATGAAAAATATGATCAAGCTAAAAAGCTGGCCTTCTTCTTCTACAAAATCCGTCAATGAACCTGCGCGGCGCGAACAAAAGCTGCCATAGGCAAGCCCGCCGGCAAATGCAGCGATAAAGCCGTTTCCGTCAACCAGGTGAGCGCCCAGGAGGGTTAGAATCGCAACGCCGATACTGGTCAGATTGCGGAACGAATGCGCGATCCACTCTTTCCCGTCTGCATAATGAATAAATTTACCAAGCGTAACACCAATAACGGCGCCGACAAGAGCGCCGACAGCAACCTGCTTTAATGTGAACCCAATCCAATAACCGGCGCCCCTGGCCTCATCTGGCATTGTACTGTAGGCGAGCGCTGCAAAAAGCAGAACCGCCGGCAGTGCTAACCCGTCATTAAATCCGGATTCTACTAAAATACCCTGCCTGATACGTTCAGGAACATAACTGCTGGTCACAACCGCATAACCGAGCGCAGCATCCGTCGGCGCTAATATTGCGGCGATCAGAGCGGCTTCCTGCCACAACAGATTTGGGAACAAGCCAATCGCAATCACAGCGCCAAATAAAATCGTCAGCGGTAAAGAAATCAGCAACAGGCGCTTGGGAATACGATTTTCGCGGATAAGGTTTTTGCTGTTCGTCGACGCCGCATCGGCAAAGAGAATAAATCCGAGCGTTAATTCGCCAAACCCCTCAAGCACCTGATTGTCGATATCAACTTCAAAAATACCGAGGCCGGCGCTGCCGGTAATGAGCCCCGCCAGCACAAAAACCATTGGTGCAGAAACTATAGATTTACCGAACCAGGACGAGAACGCGCCATAAAACACGATGCAGAGCGCGATAACAATAAGTGGTTCTGTAATCATTAAAGTGGGCGCCCCCGAAAGAGATAAGAATCATTTTTTCCACCTTATCCCATGGCGTCCATTTCTCAGAATCGAAAAGTATTTCAAGCCGAGCCGTTCTTCGACAGACCCAAAATCAGCTCAGTCGAGCGCAAGTCCCGGCCATCCGTCCTGTCGTACAGATGAAACAGACCGCGCCCATACCCCGTCAGTGCTCAGATCAAACCGCACCAATCACCAGCGCCACTGCGGCGATCGTCAGCAATATATTGCCGACATGCGGACGACGCAGACCCCATAGGTTGCCCGCAGCCGAGAGGCAGTAGAGCACAGCGCCATAGACGGTGAAGAAGATTGGCGGCGTTGTGCCGTGATAGACGAAGCCGAAGGTCAAGATTGCTGTCAGCGCCCAGGCGAGCGACGGCAGATGAAAGACGGCGCGCAGGATCCGGCGGGTTGCCGCCGGCGCCAATACGCCCTCCCCTTTGTACTCTCGATAGAGAGGGCGCAAAATAGCTGTCTCGCCAAGCCAGCTATGGCCGACGGCAGTAGCGATGCCGGCGAGCGACGATATCAGGAGTGCTGTGTTCATGAGTGCGATGATGGCCTGGCGGCGGCGCTTGCGGCCACTCCTTTAGGCGCGACATCTTCGCCCAGCCCCGCCGGATTGCTGAGCCGCGCAGCGGCGCTAAGCAAACAACCGCCAACGCCCTCGTGTATTTTGTGCGTTGACGCACTATATTTCATCTATCCAGATTTCCTTCCGCAACCATGGAGCGGGCGATGGCATATGTGAAAAAGACGCTGGCGCCGGACGAGGATTATCTCTACCGCGCGCATTTCAACTGGACCTATGATTTCCGAAGCTGGTTTTGGTTGGCGCTGGGCGCTCTGCCCACAGCGTTCTGGCTTGCCGCGTTGATCACCGGCGGCCAGGCGCCGGCGTTTGGCAAGAGCTTCGTCATCCTTGGCGGCGTAGCGTTCGCTTCCGGCCTGATCATTTTTACCCAGCGTTACGTCCATCGCTGGACGACGGTCATCGCGGTGACCTCCGTGCGGCTGATCTTGAAGACCGGGCTTATCTCTCGCAACGCTCATGAAATCAGTCTCGACAAGATCGAGGAACTACTGGTGCATCAAAGCTTTCTCGGCCGGGTGCTCGGCTATGGCGCACTGACCATTCGCGGCACCGGGGTCGCCGTCATCAATTTTCCGATCCTTGGCGAACCGCTTCATGTGCGCCGTGAGATTGAGACCGCGATTGTGCGGGCCCGGGCACAGACGCAGACGCCGGCGCGCGCTGCCGTTTCGGGATAGACGCCGCGCGCAAGCCGCGTTAGGTCAACGCCATGACTGAACTAACCGCTTTTTGGGATCAGGTCGTCGCCGTTTGGCAGATGAGCCTTATGGGCGTGCGCGTTGACCGGATTGTCATCGCCGCCTTTGTTCTGGTGCTCTTCATCTTGCTGCGCCGAGTGGTCGCGCATGTGATTGTCGGCTCACTGAAGCGGGTCGTCAAACGCACCAAGACGCAGATGGATGACCTTGTGCTCGACGCGCTAGAGCAACCCTTGACCTTCGTGCCGATTGCGTTTGGCGTCTTCCTCGCCGCGCGCATGCTCGGACTGGAGGGGACGGCCGCAATGGCAGCGACCAAGCTCAATCAAACCTTGATCGCCTTGACGATTTTCTGGGGGCTGTTCCGTCTCGTCGATCCGTTCGGCTACTTGTTGCAGCCCCTGGCGCGGGTCTTCACCGACACGCTGATCCAGTGGGTGCGCAAGGCGTTGAAAGGGTTTTTCGTTTTCGTCGGCACGGTCGCGATTCTTACCATCTGGGGCATTCCGGTGATGCCGGTGCTGGCCAGCCTGTCTCTGCTTTCCGTCGCGGTAGCGCTCGGCGCACAGGATTTTTTCAAGAACCTCATTGGCGGCTTGCTGGTTATCGCCGAGCGGCGGTTCAAACCCGGCGACTGGATTTTGGTGGACGGTGTCGTTGAAGGAACGGTGCAGACGATCAATTTTCGCTCAACCTCGGTGCGCCGGTTCGACAAGGCGCTGGTCAATGTGCCGAATGCGAAACTTTCCGATAACGCGGTCACCAATTATTCAGAAATGACGCACCGGCGGATTTACTGGAAGATCGGCGTCGAATACCGCACGAGCGCCAGCCAGCTGCGCGAGATCCGCGACGGGATCGAGGCCTATATTCTTAGTAATGATGAATTCGCCCACCCGCCGGAAGTCTCGACCTTTGTGCGTATTGACGCTTTTAACGATTCCTCGATCGATATCATGATCTATTGCTTCACCCGCACCACTGACTGGGGCCAATGGCTCGAGATCAAGGAACGCTTTGCCTACAAGATCAAAGAGATTGTTGAGGACGCTGGGACCGGCTTTGCCTTCCCGTCGCGGTCGATCTATCTGGAGGCGCCCAATGCCGAAATGCCCGGCGCCGAAGCACCGGACGTCGTGGCGGCGCCCGCCAAATTCGCGTCTTAAGCGCGCTCAATCACCCGGACGGTGTCCGGGCCTTCGCCGCCAAACAGTGTCGCCAGCCCGCCGATCAGGAGGCCAACAATTGCGCCCTCAACCACGCACCACCAGGGTGATATGAAGCCCCAAAATCTTCCATCAGCCATCAGCGGCGCAAATATCTCCCAAGTCATCAGGATAAGGATAAAATTCATCCAGGCGCCGATCCACGGTCCCATAAACCACCAAGGCATTTTCATTTTCAGCATCGGGTGCCAGGTGAAAACGCCGGCCATGCCGATAAAGGCGCCAACCGTCATATACCAAAACAAAATACCAACACGCAGCCGCATGTCGTCAATGCCGTATGCCGGCAAGGCGAAAAAGCCAATCACGCCGAGCAACAGGCCGATAAGTTTGGCGACAGTGATGCGGGTCAGGATCGATGGTTTGGAAAACATGGATACCCTCCTCATGCTATATAGTTAAACATGGGCAAGCCACGCGCCGGTATCTATTGCCTGCGACGATTGATGCTTTGATGCGAGTGAGACTTGCTTTCAAGGACTGCGGCGCAGCGGCTTATTCGGCAGCCTGAGCCAGACGCAAGCGGCGCAACTCGTCCGACTTGCGGCGGCGCGCTTCCAGCTCCGCGTCAACTTCCGCCAGCGCAGCAGCTTCCGCTTCTTCACGAATCGCCTGACGCGACACCGGAGAATATCCGCGGATCGGCTTTTTCTGGAGATCATGGCGGCTTGGGCCGCTTTTCAGTGCATCTGCCATGTCTACTCCTTACTGGATTGAAGACGCGCGCTTAAGTCTTAATTGCACAGCGTCATTTAATTGCGCAGAGTCATTTCGTTTTCTGCAGCGACGCGCTCGAAATTCTCTTCGGAATTACGAAGGCGATATTGGTAGTGGGCGCCATTGGACGGCAGGAGCGCAATGATTTCATAACC
>JAJFFX010000100.1 GCA_021776455.1 Hyphococcus sp.
CTCTTCCTTCGCAATCTGAATTTTTCTTGTTTCGCTAAACTTCCGCCGGCTTATCAACGGCGCGCCCTGGCGCTTTTGCGGCTTGCACAAAAGGCAGCCGGCTCGGGTCGATTTTGGACCTTTTCGTTTGTGATGCGCCATCGGAATGCTCCTTCATACCCTCTATGCAAGCCCTCAAGACAGCTTTCAAGGCGATGATCTCAGTCGGCAGCCAGGGCCTTCCAGCAAATCAACTCGCCATCTTCGTCGTCAATTCTCGTTCCGACGCGCACAAAACTGTTGCCCTCAAGGACGCGCTGGGAGGCGATGTTATGAACTGAGGTTTCAGCAGCGACCGCAGTGACGCGCGGCTCGCTCATGGCCCAGCGCAACACATCAGCAACCGCACGGCCAGCGGCGCCCCTTCCGCGACGTGAGGCGGCAATCCCGTAGCCAATCGAGACGACGCCATCATCGTCCGGCGCAGACATCAGTGAGCACAGCCCGATGACTTCTCCATCTTCAGATATCAACCACGCAGCCGGGCTGAACTGGCGCCGCACGCCAACAGCCAAGCCTTTGAGCATAGCCAACACTTCGGGCGTCTCCAGACCGCCCTCCGCAACCACAAAAGAGAGCTGCGCCTCTGCGTCGAGAAGTTGTGCGAAATGTATATCTTCAGCTATGATCAGCACAATAAACTCCCAACAGTCGCCAGATTGGCGGCCCTACAGATTAAACACCCGCGTTGGTTTTAGCTTCAGCCCGTCGAGCTCGCAAATTGCCACTGGGTCGTCGTGCAACACCGCAAGCACCGCCTCAATTGTTCCCGCGTGGTCGCCCCTGACGCCTTTGGCGACCGGTGGGGCGATCACCGCCGCCTGGCCACGGCGGAGCTTATCTGCCTGCGGGCCGTCAATCGCCGCTTGCGGCAAGCCTGACAGCGCAATCGCAATCGGCGTCAGCACCGCATCGCGGTCTTCCAGGAGGGTTATGTCTTCAAGCTGCGCGATAGCGACGCCGTCATCGGCATGGAATGGACCAACGCTGAGGCGGCGCAACTGCGAGACATGGCCCTCGGTCCCGATGGCATGAGCAATATCGCGAACCAGCGCACGAACATAAGCGCCTTTGCCGGTAACCGTTTCAAACACGGTTTCATCCGCGGACGGCGTATCAACAATCTCCAATTCATGAATGGTGATGACGCGCGCGACAAGCGCGACTTCGCCGCCTTCGCGGGCGATATCATAAGCGCGCTCGCCGCCGACTTTGATAGCGGAAAATTGCGGCGGGATCTGCTCTATCTCACCGGTGAACTGATCCAGAATGCGTTCAATCTCATCGCGCGATGGGCGCTTGTCTGAGGTGGCGATGGCCTCGCCTTCGCCATCATCGGTCGCGGTCGAGACGCCCCATTTGGCCGTGAAGCGGTAGCGCTTTTGCGCATCCATGATGTAGGGAACCGTCTTGGTCGCCTCGCCCAGCGCAATCGGCAACACACCCGTCGCCAACGGGTCGAGCGTGCCGGCGTGACCCGCCTTTTGCGCCTGAAACAGCCACTTTACCTTCGAGACCGCTTCGGTCGAGCCGACATCATGGGCTTTATCGAGGATCAGCCAGCCGGATACCGGCCGGCCCTTTTTTCGTCGTCGGCCCATCTCGGGCTCCTGTAAAAGCTGCTTTCGATTACCGCAGCGCCGGTTTGGACGGCGCGCACGGCGGATTTTGCAGGTTCAAACAGCTCTATGCCCAGAGGTCAAGAGTGTTATGGCTATTCGTCACTTAGGTCGCGAGCGACATCCGGACGGGCCAGCAAGGCATCAATCCGCTCGGCCTCTGAAAACGTCTCGTCGCTCAAAAAAGTAAGCGCCGGCGTGAATTTGAGGTCAATATTTTTGCCGAGCAGCCCGCGCAAGTAAGCTGCGCCCTTGTTGAGCGCCGCCACTACCTCTCCCTGGTTCTCTCCGCCAAGCGGCGCTGCGTAAACGCTCGCCTGTTTCAAATCAGGCGAGACCCGCACCTCACTTACCGTCACCGAGACGCCCGCCAGCGCCGGATCATGGAAGGTCTCTCGCTGTATGATCTCGACCAGCGCATGGCGGAGCACCTCGCCAGCACGGAGCTGACGCTGGGATGGGCCGGAAGAATTTGAAAATCGTTTTGTCATGCGGTGACAAATAGGCGCTGAATATCGCCGGCGAAACCCTCCGGTGAAGAAATTCGCTCTTGCGGGCGACCCTGTGAGCTATTCGCGTGGCTCAATCTGGCGTAGCGCCGCAGCAAAAGCCTCCAGTTTCTCAGGCACAAGCTGATAGGCGTCCGCCTTGTCGCGAATACCGGAACAGATATCTACGCCGTAAGGCCTGACCGCAGCGACCGCGGCAGCGACATTGTCTGGCCCCAATCCGCCGGCGAGAAACACCGGGATCGGAACCGCTTCGATAATCTGCCTGCTGATGGCCCAGTCGTGGGTCTCGCCAGTGCCGCCAAGGGTGCGCGCTGCCGTGCTGGGCTTTCCTGAATCCAGCAAAATAACGTCAACGCTTTGCGCTGCGTGTTTTGCCGCATCGACCGCGCCCGTATCCTCGACATGAATGACCTGTATGAGCCGTACACGTTCATGCGCTTTGCGAATCGCCGCATAGGCGCCAGCCGCCGGCGCATCGACGATTTGCACGGTGTTAACCCCCGTCTCAGCGATATGATCCGTGATCGCATCGCCTTCGGTTCGGCTAGTCAACAGCGTCGTCCATATTTTTTCGCCATAGCGTCGGCGTATAGTGGCGGCGATGTCGCGGATTTCATCGTCCGATATCTGCCCCGGCCCGTTCGGCATTTCACCAACGAGCCCCACCGCCGCCGCCCCAGCAGCAATTGCTAACTCAGCTTCGCCGGCAGAACGGATACAGCAAACTTTGAAGTGAACGGTCATGTCGACCCCTTAATATACAGCGGCAGGATAATCGACAGTCATTTGCGCTGGATTTGCAGACACAGATAACATCTGCGTGAGGCATACGCCATTCACCGCACCGACAAAACGCACCGCCTCATGAGGCTTGCCGGGCGCACCCCAGGCCGCAACATACCAACCCAACTGGAGGTGAAAATGGGTTTTTTTGGAAAAGTTATCATCACGGCATTCTTTGCCCTGGCGGCGCATATCGGCGTCATAGTTTTTCTGGCAAGTGGACAATGGCCGATTTCAAACGCCTTCCTGCAAGAACTTATTCTGCGTTGGTCCATCGCATCATTGCTAGCCCATTCTATATCCTGGCCGTTTCCGGTGTTTGTAAACGCCGCTATTGTCGGTGGTTTAAGCGCACTGAATATGGCGTTTGTTGTGCTGACCTTTCAGGGGCAATTTGCGTTTTTCCTGCGCGCACTCTTGACCAATGGAACCGGCGCCGTGGGCCTTGTGGTTGGCGCCGCTACTGTAACAATGCTGGCCGCGAAGCGAACTGAGGGTTAACGCCAAGGCTGCGGATCGTCGTCGATCAGCGCCATGATGATGGAATCGCGCACGCCGATATGGGTCTTCCATGTCGCACGATGCAATCCCTCCTGCTGGAAGCCGAGCTTTTCAAAGATGCGGATGCAAGCGGCGTTGTCGGGGTCAATGTCAGCGTAAAGCCGTCTGGCGCTAAGTTTTTCAAAAGCAATGTCAAAGGTTTGAGCAAGCGCCGCCGGCGCGTAGCCTCGCCCGTGAACCGCCGGCGCAACCATCACCCCAACTTCGAAGACGCCTGCCCCGCGGGGGATCAAGGCGACGCGGCCCAGCGCCGGGCCGTCTTCACGCTCGACAATCGCCCAGTTCATATCTTCAGCGCCCACCCACCACTTCGTCAGCAGACGGCAGGTCTCCGTAACGCTCGCCGACGCCGGTCCCGACATTAAGCGACAGCAGTCCTCATCGCCGAGAATGGCGTGCAGCGCTTGTGCGTCGCGGGCTGGATCTAGTCGGCGAAGAAAAACTGGCGGCGTTATCATCCGGCCATCAATAACCGAAAGGAACCGCGCCGAAAAGGCGCGCCTTGCCTACTCTTCGACGGCTTCCAACGCCGCAGGGATTTCTTCGATCACAGGTTCTGGAAACTGCCCACCATACCAGTCGACAATTGCTGTGCCGATGGCTGGGCCATTATCTTCCTGGACAAAATGAATGCCGTCGCCGAGAAATTTTCCGTCAATATTGGTCCATGTCTGGACAATACTCTCAGCCATGTCTTTCGAGATTAGCGCGCCCGGCTCGAAATAGAGGATCAGCTTTGGCACGGACGATGTCGGCAGCCAGTCGATGAAAGGCCGCAGCCGGTCGGCGACCTCTTCGGGCGATCCGTCAAACGGGATCTGCCGCGGCCAGACAAGGAGGGGATAACGCGACCCAAAGCTTGGAAACGGTTCGCGATAGGCGTCCAGTTCCTCTTCGGACAATTCGCTTACAACACTGAGCGGGAGTATTGTTTCTATGAAGCCGTTTAACCCCATGACCAAAAATTCGCCGACGCCCTTGGTGCGAAACGCGGTGAAGATGGATTTGGGGAGCGGTTCGAACTCGTCCAAACTGGCAATCCGGTGAATGGCCTCCATAAAGACGATGGCTTTGACATTGTCCTGATGGCGGTAGGCGTAATCAAAGCCGAGCGCAGAGCCCCAATCGTGGATCACCAGCGTGACGTCGGTGAGTTCCAGAGCATCAATGAACCCTTCGATATAATCGGCATGCTCTGCAAATGTATAGCCAATGTCAGGCCGATCGGATGCGCCAAAGCCGATATTATCGACCGCGATTGCCCGCCCGCCAGAGGCGGCGACCACTGGCGCGACGTCGCGCCACAGATAGGACGATGTCGGATTGCCGTGGAGAAACAAAAAGACCGGCCCGTCTTTGTCGCCTTCGTCAATGTAATGCATCTGGCTGCCATTGACCGCGACATAATGGGACGTGAACGGATAATCCGCCCACACGCCAGACATCTGCCGTTCTGGCTTTTGAGCCGGGTCAGGCCCGAGCGTTGTCAGATAAAATGAAAACCCTGCAACCGCTACGATCACAAGCAGCAGAAGATAAAACAGCCATTTGAAAAACATTCCCATTGACCCGCGCCCCTCTTTGTAAAGTCTAAACAGCCGCAAGAAGGTATTCGATAGGAATGTATCCGACAAGACCTGCTCTAAAGCGTCCGCGTAATTGTCTCGACCGAGAAGCACTCAATGGTGTCGCCGACGCGCATGTCTTCGTATTTGGCAAAGCTCATGCCGCATTCCTGGCCCATCGGCACGTCGTTGACGTCGTCCTTGAAGCGCTTGAGCTGGGATAGTTCGCCCTCGTGGATAACGACATCGTCACGGATAAGCCGGACGGAGGCGCCGCGTTTGACCTGACCTTCGGTGACGCGGCAACCGGCGACTTTGCCTTGTTTGGAAATATTGAAGACTTCGAGAATTTCCGCATTGCCGAGGAACGTCTCACGCAATTCCGGCGCGAGCATGCCGGAAAGAACAGCTTTTATGTCATCGATGAGGTCGTAAATCACCGCATAATAGCGGATTTCCACATGGCCCCGTTCGGCCGCATCACGCGCTTGCTTGTTGGCGCGGACGTTAAAGCCGAACACCGGGGCGCTGGAGGCTTCGGCCAGAACCACGTCGCTTTCGGAAATCCCGCCGACGCCGGTGTGGAGAACTTTAACCCGCACCTCATCGGTGGAAATCTTTTCAAGCGAGGAGACAATCGCCTCAACTGAACCCTGAACATCGCCTTTGATCACAATCGGCAGCTCTTTGATTTGCGCATCTTGAAGCTGCGCCATCATCTGCTCAAGCGAGCTGCCCGATGTTGTGGCGACATCGCTATCGCGACGCGCGCGACGACGGAATTCGCCAATCTCGCGGGCTCTCGCCTCGCTCTCAACGACATGGAATGTATCGCCTGGATTAGGCACGCCGTTCAACCCGAGCACCTCGACCGGAACCGCCGGACCGGCTTCCTTGACCGTCGCGCCTTTGTCGTCGGTCATGGCGCGCACGCGCCCCCACTCGCCGCCGACCACAAGAATGTCGCCGCGCTTTAAGGTTCCGTTCGCAACCAGCAATGTGGTCACCGCACCGCGGCCCTTATCGAGGCGGGCCTCAACGACAGCGCCGCTTGCCGGCCGGTTGGGATTAGCTTTCAGCTCCAAAAGTTCCGATTGCAGAAGAATTGCGTCCTGCAAGCCGTCAAGATTGAGTTTCTTCAGCGCCGAGACTTCAACATCTTGCACCTGCCCGCCCATGGCCTCGACCTGGATCTCGTGTTGGAGAAGGTCGGTGCGCACTTTGTTGGCGTCGGCGTCGGGCTTGTCGATTTTGTTGATCGCAACAATGATCGGAACGCCCGCCGCCTTGGCGTGACTGATCGCTTCTTCGGTCTGCGGCATGATCGAATCATCGGCCGCAACAACCAGAATGATAATGTCGGTAACGCTGGCGCCGCGCGCGCGCATCTGCGTGAAGGCGGCGTGGCCTGGCGTATCGAGGAATGTGATTTTGCGATCATCGCCCAAATTAACCTGATAGGCGCCGATATGCTGGGTGATGCCGCCAGCCTCGCCGCCAACCACATCGGTTTGACGCAAGGCGTCCAAAAGCGAAGTTTTGCCGTGGTCGACATGGCCCATGATGGTGATCACGGGCGGGCGTGGCTCAAGCGCGGCGTCGTCGTCGAGGGCGCCGTCAAGACCTTCTTCAACGTCGGATTCCGCCACGCGTTTGATGGTGTGGCCAAAATCTTCCGCCACCAGTTGCGCGGTGTCGGCGTCAAGCACCGTCGCGCCGGTGACCATCTGGCCCTGCGCCATCAACTCTCTAACCAAATCGACCGCGCGCATCGACATCCGCGCAGCCAGGTCCTGAACGGTGATACTCTCTGGGATAATCACTTCACGGATAATCCGTTTGCCGTCGCCGCGTTGCTGGCGCGCCTTCTTCTCACGTTCGCGCGCGCGCTTAACCGACGCCAGCGAGCGTTGCCGCTCTTCGTCGTCGAGCGCATTGCCGATGGTCAGCTTACCGGTGCGCCGGCGTGCGGGCTCTTTGGATTTTGCCTGGCGGTCGTCGCCGGCGATATTGCGTTTTGTTTTCAACCGTCCGCCGAGCTGCGCCAGTGGGTTGTCAACGTCAGCGGAGGCGGTGGCAATCGCGTTGGGGTCGACTTCAGCAGCGGGCTTGACGCGCGTATCGGTTTTGGGGGCGGTGCGCATTTTGCGCTCACGCTCTTCTTCTTCAAGCGCTGCGCGGGCGCGTTCTTCTGCGATGCGGCGGATCTCGGTTTCTTTGGCGCGTTTTTCTTCGTCATCGGCGCGGCGCTTGCGATCCACCTCAAGCTTGGCGAGCTCCTCGATTTCGCGCACCCCGCGCGCTTCGCGCTCTGAGGCGTCGCGTTTGTCGCGCTCGGCTTTGTCGCGGCGCGAATTGGCCAGCGCATCGGCGCGGGCGACTTTTTCGTCGTTGGAAAGGGTTTTTAAAACTGCGCCTTTTTTCTTGGCGTCATCAAATACCGGCGCTTTCGGGGCGGCTTTCACCTCCGGCTTGGGCGCGACTTTTTGTTCCGGCGCGACGTCCGCGGCGGCAGCTTTTTTCGGTCCTAAAATGCGGCGGCGTTTGGTTTCGACAACAACCGTTTTCGAACGGCCATGCGAAAAGCTCTGCTTGACCGCACCGGTCTCGGTGCGGCGCAAGGTTAAGGGACGGCGCCCTTTTGCCGGCGTGTCTTCGGTTTCGACCTCGTCGCTCATCCAAACTCCAATTTGC